>MGFA01000014.1:42952-57952 GCA_001791645.1 Candidatus Uhrbacteria bacterium RIFOXYB12_FULL_58_10 | reverse complement strand
CCTCCACGCCGACGACCCGCAGTCGATCATTCGGAAACGAAAGGTACGCACGAACCGTATCAAGGTCCTCTTCTCCGGGATTCACCCAAACCTCCACGAGAAATCGTTCGCCCGCCTCAACGACTGGCGACGCGGTGGCCAACGAAAACGTCGCAGTCCCGGCTGCGCGCGCGAGCGACGGCATGAGCAGGAAGGCGACGAATGCAAATATGCCGAGACGTTTCATATCCTATCCTTGCTCGGACCAACGCGATACGAACATCGAAAAGTCATAATCATCCACGATGTTGTCCTGGTTGAAATCCGCGGCGTCAGAGTCCCTTCCCCATGACCTAACCAATAACGAAAGGTCATAGTCGTCAACGACGAAGTCATCGTTTACGTCCCCGATCAGGTTATACGAAACGACCACGAGCAGCGCGTTGGACTCCGCACCGCCGGATGAGACGGCAACGACATAGAGATAATTCATTCCGAGCAATAACGACACGTTCGCCTGCCATGACGTGGACGTCGGATATGATACGCCGGAAGAATCTCCGTTGACCTCGACGGAATAACCGCTCGCCATTCCTCCATAAAGGAGGATGGTCCCATCAAAACTTATCATCCCCTCCTCGGACAGCTCGTCGCTGAGCGTCGGCGTGGTAGACGTGCTCGTACTTCCGCCTCCGCCTCCGCCGCCTCCGCCTCCGCCTCCGCCGCCATCATCATTCTCACAGGAGGACGTATCATAAGAACAGGAAGAACCGCAGGCAAGCGTCCCGCTATCAAAACCCTCTGTGGAACACGTGCCGCCGTCCAAATCGCCGGAATCGCAATCTTCTCCGGGATCGACAAACCCGTCGCCGCAACTCGCACCCGACTGCAAGGATGACTCAAGCGCATAGCCGGCAGAGGTTGTGAGCCCTCCGGCGTTGCCAAGCGACCCGGTGATCTCAAAACTCCCGGAAGTGATCGTTGCGCCGCTTGAAAAGGCATCGTCCGCCGGATCAATTTCATAACTCGCGCTCGATGCGGCCAAAAGCGAATGGAACGGCAATGCAAATACGAGCGCCGTGACCGCAAAAGAAATGATTCGCTTCTTACTCATACCCTAGGATCCGTTCGCGGCGTCAATCGCGGACCAGTCGTAAAAGATATCCGTGTACGCAATGGCATGCAGAGCGCGCCAATCCGCGGGCGTAGACGGAATATGCGCGTACTTCGCCCCGAAGACAACGAGCGACTGTGCCTCATGCGCGACGTCGCGGTCGGCGATGTCCGCCGGGTAGCAGGTGTCATATGCCATGCAGTGGAGTGCCTCCCAATCCACGGAGGAGGAAGGCATGCGTCCGGCAAACGCGCCAAAGTAGATAAGCGCCGTTTCCTCAAGCGACTTGTCAGTCGTCGTGATCCCTTCTCCCACCGTCACGGTCTTTACGCCAGCCTCCGTCGTTCCGGCAGCGTCGATCATCTCAACGCCGTCGTCGATAAGCCGCGAGTCGTCCTCAATGGTGATTGCGGTCGAGCCGGCTGCCTTGCCCTTGAACGTAACGGTCATGGCGACGGTGCTGTCCGTGACGCGGTCGCCATACTTGAACGCGCCGACGTCAACGGACCCAGCGTCATTGTCAATGGTATATGCCGGCGACAAGGACGGGAACGCCGTTCCGATATCAAACCAGGTTGCCTCGACGACCGCGGGATCGAACGAAAGATGCACGCGAATCGTATCGATCGCCTCGCCGTTCGGGTTCACCCACACCTTTGCCGTAAAATCTTCTCCAGTTGCGACCGAGGAGGATGAAAGAGCTAGACCAAAGGTCGCCAGTCCGGACGCGTTAGCCGGAATGGATCCCAGAACCGGCGCAAGAAGGACGCAGACGGCAATCATTGCAAAAAAACGTCTCATAAAAACAGGCAATGGTTTGAAAATCACTGAGGTGAGTATAACAGAAAATTATCCACATTAAAACGCGCCGACGAATGTCGGCGCGTTTTGGTGGGCGGCAGAGGATTCGAACCTCTGACCTTCACAATGTCAATGTGACGCTCTAACCAACTGAGCTAGCCGCCCCTAAATCGTGGGCACAATGTACAAGACGACCGAACCCGTGTCAATCGTGCTTCTCTTCCGCCTCATCGAGGTTGATCCAGGGCCTCGTTTCTGTCGTGGAAATCCTAAGCAGAATCGACCCGATAGAAACCAGCACGATGAGACCGAGCAGGAACGCGCTAAAGATTCCGACAAATCCGCAGCCAAAAATCGCCGTGATCGCCTCGGCTTTGGTCTCCGAATCGACAAGGCAATGGCTTACCGCCTCGTCCGCCAGCCGAATGCCTCCCCACGCGGCTCCGGACGCGCATCCGAGCGCGAGAATCGTAAACAAGCAACTAAACCGAACTTTTCGGATCGTAACAAGCCTAAGCAGGGCCATCACGGAAAAAAAGACCCCGCCAAGCACCCAATAGACGAGAAACCAGATAAGCGCGATCAGCCACGCGAATAACCCAAGTTCAGATTCCATAATACGAGAAGGGTAGCACGTTTCATGGTATGATGATACTATTCCCGCCTGACCGGCAGGCATGTTAACCAATAAATCCGCAGGCCCGTAGCTCAGCTGGTTAGAGCGCCGAGCTTATACCTCGGTGGTCGATGGTTCGAATCCATCCGGGCCTACCACAACACGCTATGCCTTTTCTTCTTCTCGGAATCATTCTCGTTCTCCTTGGACTCTTCATGTTCCGCCTGGGAAAGAAAAAGCACAGCCACGAGTTCGAGCTCGGATCCATGGGCCTGTTCATTGGCGGCATCGTCCTCATTTTGCTCTATGGATTCTTCTACCGCGGCCTCACCTTATTCGGAGGCTAAGGCGCCTATGGAACGACTTGACATCTTCCTCACAAAAAAACTCGCGACGTCCCGGGCTCAAATTCAGAAGCTCATCAAATCCGGCGCCGTAACCATAGGCGGCAAGGCCGCGACGGCACACACCCTCGTTCGCGAGGGTGATGTTGTCGTGCATCCTCCCCTTTCGAAGCCGACGAAAAAAAAGGCACTTACGGTTGACATTCCCGTCATCTACGAGGACGACGACGTTCTCGTGATCGACAAGCCCGCGGGAATTATCGTGCACCCCATGAACGAGACGGACAAGCGCACGAGCGTCATCGGGTCGCTCGTCCCATCGCGTCCTGCGCTCAAGAAAGTCGGAGAAAGCAAGCTGAGGCCCGGCATCGTCCACCGTCTGGACAAGGCTGTTTCCGGCGTCATGGTCATCGCAAAAAACAATGCGACGTTCGAGGACCTGAAACGCCAGTTCGCCGAACGCAAAGTAGAAAAGGAATACGTCGCACTCGTGTACGGCCGCATGGCGAAAGACCTTGGCACCATCGATTTTAAAATCGCGCGGTCAAAAACGCTCGGCCGCATGGTGAGCCGTCCGGAAGGACAGGAAGGAAAGGAAGCGAGTACCGAATATGAGGTTGTCGATCGCTTCAAGACGGCGACGCTCGTGGACGTAAAAATTCACACGGGGCGCACGCACCAAATCCGCACGCACTTCAAGGCGATCGGCCATCCGGTCGTCGGCGACATGCTGTACCACACCAAAATCGTAAACATTCGCCCGATCAAAATGGACCGCCTTTTCCTACATGCGAAACGACTATCCATGACCCTACCCGACCAGTCGCGAAAAACATTCGAGGTACCTCTACCAGAGCCGCTCATGCAGATCCTCGCCAACCTACCGCGCGTATGATCATTAGCATCACCGGCATGCCAGGATCTGGAAAGTCCACCATAGCATCGATGCTCTCGGAACATTACAAAATTCCGTGGTTTTCGGTCGGTGCCATGCGCGGCAAAATGGCGCTTGATCGCGGGATGACCATCGACGAACTGAACGTGCTCGGCGAAACCGAATCGTTTACAGACACTGAAGTTGACGAGTACCAACGTAGACTTGGCCAGTCCGGCGAATCGTTCATTGCCGAGGGACGCACTTCATGGCACTTCATCCCGCACTCGATCAAAGTGTTTCTTGACGCTGATCCGGACGTTGCCGCAACGCGTATCTTTCATGTCCCGAAGAGCGAGCGGGAAGACGAAAGAATATACGCCTCCGCCGAAGACTTGAAACGAGCGCTCGCAAAACGCACGCAACAAGACCAGAACCGCTATCGAAAGTACTACGATATCGACTACTTAGACCGATCGAACTACGACTTAGTGATCGATACCACGATGCTAACCCGCCAAGAGGCGTTCGAAAGGGTACGTGATTTCGTCGACCAGCGACGGAATGCCGCCACTTGACCAAAAACCTACCTTCCGTTATCATTCCCACACTTTTAGCAGCCTGCGAACGAGTCCTGATCCCAAGGGATGGGCTCCTCTGGCACGGTGAAGTTATTGAAACGTATGTCCGACGAAGAAACGAAGGATACGCAGGCGGAAGCCCCGGTTGAAACCACGCCGGAAGCACCGACGGAAGAAGCCGTCCAGGCCGTTGAGGCCAAGCAGGAAGAGCTGCGTCCCGGCATGACCGTGCGCGTGCACGAACGCATCGAGGATGTGACGCCGAAGGGCGAAAAACGCGTCCGCGTGCAGATCTTCGAGGGTCTCATCCTCGGCATCCGCGGATCAGGCCCGTCGAAAACCATGACCATTCGCAAGGTGAGCGGAGGAATCGGAGTGGAAAAGATCTATCCCCTCGCCTCCCCGGTCATCGCGAAAGTTGAAATCGTCAAAACGGCCAAGGTTCGCCGAGCGAAACTTTCGTTCATTACGAGCAAGCGATCCGGATGGCGCCGTAAGCTCAAGGAAGTCTGGAAAAAATAACGACAACGTTCGGAACCGACGCGGACAGGACCTCGATGTCCTGTCTGTTGTTTTCGATTGAAACACCGGCTGAGGGACCACCATCGAGGTTGCCGGCGATTACGAAACGCTCCGGCTGACTCGCGAGCCATTGGGACAATTCAAAAAGCGACATGGTCCCCCGTTCCGTCACGATCAGGTAATCCGTCCCATCCGCATCTTCCGCCACGGCCGTTCTGCGGGCGAGCTGCCCGGAATCAGACTCAACCATCGCCATCCCATTTGCCACAAGGGTCGGAAACGAAAGGAGCGTCTCGCCGACGGGCTCCGTGATCGGGTCCCATGGAAGATATCTTGTTTCCAATCCGCCATTCATGATGGACAGCGCGAACGTGTATCCATACGGATCGGCCTGCTCCACAGGCGACGGCCACGGAACGACGCTTGTTCCCTTCCCGGTCTTCCAGTACCCGGCCGGCGTTCCGTCTTCCATAAAATATGAGCCGTTGAACACAACGTCGGCCCCAAGCTCCTCGCGCCACGCGCGAACGGACTTCGGACGCGATGGATCTCCGACAAGCGCGTATTCGCGCAAGGAGGATGGCAGCCGATAGACAAGCAATCCGATCTCACGATCGCCGATCCTAATGGTTCGTCGAGAGAGACCATCCGGAAGCCGGGGCCAAAAACACCAAGCAATCACGCTCGCCCCCGCGAAAACGAACATAAACGACAAACCGATGACAGGCATTCTCATAGGCTCCCATGATACCAAAACGCCCTCCCGTTTTCACGTGAGGGCGTTTTATTTTTCTCTTATGCCGACTGCAGGTCGCGCTCGGTGGAAACCGAGGCGCCGAGCGGGTTGGTGACGAGGTCCTGCTGGGTGATCGATACGATCCCCTTGTTCCAAGTCGACCCGAAGATCGAATAGGCGACCGTCTCAGTCATGAGCCAATGAAGCTTGCCGTCGTCGCCGACGACATACACCTTGGGATCATACGCGAGCTTCACCTTCGTTCCCGGGGCAAAGGTGGCCGTGCCACCGTCCTCGTATGCGCTAAGCGTCGAGGCGGAAACCGTGTCCACGTCGTTCCACGAGGAAAACCAGGTAAAGTAGGTCTTCTCGCTTGGAACGGCGAGCCTTTCCCCATCCACGATGAGATACACCGTGTTATCGCCCAAAACCTTCACCGCGCGGACGTCGCCAACGGACTTGGCCGACGGAAGGGACACGGTCCCCTCGTAAATCGAGCCGTCCATGCCCATCCAGTATACGTGCATGTCATCGGACAGGACCGGAGCGGAGCCGAAGCCAAGCTCATAGGAACGGTCGGTTGCCATGTCGAGATACTGCACGTTGCCGCCGGCGTCGAGGCCGACCACGACCTCATCGCCGTCCGAGTCCGTGACCGCGAACGGGAGAGAGGTCGTTTTGCCGGAATCGACGTCATACATCTTCCCTTCCAATCCGGACGCATAGAAAAGGCGCCCGTCCTCGAGCAGGAACTGGCCGTCCTTCGCGGTATCGATTTCCTCGGCAATGCCGTCGACGGAAAGATACAGGGTGTCGGACGGATCAACCCATGCCATGAGGCCGCCGTTCACCTGGTACGAATCGGCCGCGTCGCGATACCAGTTGAGGTACTCGCCGTCAAAGGCGGTCAGCGTCTCGCTGTCGATGTCGTAGGTGTAACGGACGTAGTTCATGAAGAACTCTACCGTGTTATCGTTCACGAAGTGGCCGGCAAAGATGTCGGCGTCCGGATCAATCCACGTTCCGGAGATGGCCTCGCGTGTCATGCCGAGGTTGTTGTAGTTATGCGTGTCGCCGAGCCAAAGCTGCTTATTGCCGGAATCGAATTCCATCTTGATGAGCGCAACTCCGTCCGCGGCATCGAGCAGCTGCTCGTTACGCAGCTCATAGTGCTTGCCGATAATGTCGGCATCGCCCTCGGCCGCGTCGTACAAATACACTCCGGCTTGGTTCACAGACGTCTTGCCTGTGTAGTCATGGGCAACGGTAAAATACGTGTCGTAGCCGTCGATAATCACGCTGATGTCCTCCACGCCTGAGAAAAACACGTCGTCCACGATTTGGCCGGCATTGCCGTCCGAATCAAGCTCAGTCACGGCGTAGTGATCGCCCTTCCAGTCAATCTGGGACACGAACACGAACCTGCCGTCATTGATGGAAAACCGCTGCGCGTCAAACGCCTCGGCGGGAACGTTCGTGAGAAGGCGCTTCATGCCGTCTTTGAGCATGTACACGTCGTACACGCCGCAGTCGTTCGGCTTGCACGAATCAACCGGCTCCGCGACCAAGGCGAAATCGCCAAGGCTGATGGGACCGACCGCGTCGGAAGCGAAGGCGATCCGCTCGACGCGGTAATCGCCATAATTCCAGGCCGCCGCGGAAATGGCAGCGTCCCAGTTTCCGTTGTCGGCGTTGACCGACAGGAACGGAGAAACCGCCATCGCCAGAGCGATGACGGAGAAAACAAGTTTCTTCGTCATAAAATGGATAATAATGATTGTTTATCCCCAGACCTGGAACCAGATCATGAGGGAGGATGATACCAAAAATCGGGGGTTTTGTCAATCCCAGACCATGGATAATTGGCTTTGTTAAGCCATCCGCTACAAAATCTTCTTCAAATACTGCCCCGTGAGGGACGTTTTCACCTTCACGATGTCCTTCGGGGTTCCCTCCGCGACCACGTAGCCGCCCTTCATGCCGCCCTCGGGGCCCATGTCGATGATCCAGTCCGCGGTCTTGATAACGTCGAGATTGTGCTCGATGATGAGCACCGAGTTCCCCTTTTCAACGAGCAGCTGGAGCACGCCGAGCAAACGCTTGATGTCCTCGAAGTGCAGACCCGTGGTCGGCTCGTCAAGAATGTACAGCGTCTTGCCGGTCGCACGTCGACTCAATTCCGTCGCGAGCTTCACGCGCTGCGCCTCGCCGCCGGAGAGCGTCGTCGCGCTCTGTCCGAGACGAATGTAGCCAAGCCCCACCTCGTGCAAAATGTTCAGCTTGTCGAAGATCATCGGCTGGTCCGCGAAGAACCTACGTGCCTCCTCGACCGTCATATTCAGGATCTCCGAAATGTTCTTGTCCTTGTAATGGACGTCGAGTACCTCGACGACGTAACGCGTTCCATGGCACTCGGGACATTCCACGTACACGTCGGGCATGAACTGCATCTCAATGCGGCGCACCCCTTCCCCGGCGCACGGCTCGCAGCGGCCGCCACCCTTTACGTTAAAGGAAAACTTGCCCGCGTCAAAGTTGCGCATCTTGGCCTCGGGAACGTTCGTGAACAGATCGCGTACCGCGGTAAACACGCCAGTATACGTCGCCGGGTTTGACCTTGGCGTACGGCCGATCGGCGACTGGTCGATGGCGACCACCTTGTCGATGTGTTCGAGTCCCTTGATGGCCTTGTGCGCGCCCGGGTACAGCTTGGCGCGATAAAAGTGACGTGACAGCGCCTTGCCGATGATGTCGAGAATGAGGGTCGACTTGCCGGAACCGGAAACGCCGGTCACGCACACGAGCTTGCCAAGCGGGATGTCCACGTCCACGTTCTTCAGGTTGAATGCCGACGCGCCGACCACGGTCAGCTTCTTCCCATTCCCCTTGCGGTACGACTTCGGCATCGGGATTTCCTTTTTGCCCGAGAGATACGCTCCAGTCAAAGAATCCTTGTCCTTCACGATTTCCTTCGGCGTGCCTTCGGCGATGATCTCGCCGCCGTATTCGCCGGCACCCGGCCCTACGTCGAACACATAGTCCGCGGCCTCGATGACGGCCTGGTCATGCTCGACCACGATCACCGAGTTGCCCACGTCGCGCAGACGCTTCATCGTGTCGATGAGGCGGTCGTTGTCACGCGGATGCAGGCCGATGGACGGTTCGTCCAAAATATAAATCACGCCGGAGAGCGAGGACCCGAGCTGGGACGCGAGCCGCACGCGCTGCGCCTCGCCGCCGGAGAGCGTCATGGCCGCGCGGTCAAGCGTGAGATAGCCCACGCCGACGTCGAGTAGGTGCGACAAACGCGACACGACTTCCTTTGCCACGCGCTCCACGACCATGCCCGCCTCTGTCGACAGGTCTCCGAACGCCGTGCCTCCTCCCTTCGCCCCTTTCGCCATCTTTACCCCGCCCGACTTTGCCACGTACGGCTTGAAAAACGCGTGCACGTCCTCGATGGGCATGTTCACGACGTCAGAAACGTTCTTGTCGCCAATCTTGATCGCGAGCACCTCCGGACGCAGGCGCTTCCCGTCGCACGCCGGACACAGCATGGTGCGCATATACCCCTCGAGCTCATGCCGCACATATTCGGAATCCGTTTCCTTGTACTTGGCCTCGAGCTGCGCGAGGACTCCCGGGAACGCCACCTCCTGCCCTTCGAACGAATACGTCGTGTCACCCGTGCCATTGAAAACCAGCTCAAGCTTGTCCTTCGCGATCTTTTCGACCGGAACATGAATGGAAAACTTCTGCTTTTTGCCGACGGCCTCGAGCAGGCGCAAGTAACTGGTCTGGTTGCCGGCGATGCGCGTCCACGGGCGCACGGCGCCTTCCGCGAAGGTCAGGCGCTTGTTCGGAATCACGAGCTCGGGCTCAAGCACGAGCTTTACGCCAAGCCCCGTGCACCCCGGACAGGCGCCGAACGGCGAGTTAAAGGAAAACAAACGCGGCTCCGGCTTTGGCAGGTTAGAACCGCAGCGGGCGCAGCTGAACGACTGAGAAAATAACATCTCGTCGCCGTTGTCGTCGTTGATTGCGATCAGGAGGCCGTTTCCGTAATCAAGTGCCTTCTTCGCCAGGTCTTTCAAGCGCGACAAGCCGGCGGCATTCGCGACCAAATCCTCCGCGGTCTTAGCCACCACTACCTCGACCGTATGCTCCTTCTTCTTGTCCTTCTTCATGGTAATCGCCTCGTCCGCGTCCATGATCAGGCCGTCGAAACGCACCCGCGCAAACCCGCCGTTCTGCGCGGCGACCAACACGCTCTTGTGTTCGCCCTTCTGCTCCTGCACCACCGGCGCGAGCAACAGCACCGCGGACGCGCCCTTCGAAAATTCCGCGATGCGCGACACGATCTGCTCGAGCGTCTGTTCCTTCACGGGGTCCCCGCACTTGGGGCAGTGCGGCACGCCGGCGCGCGCGAATAACACGCGCAAATAATCATAGATCTCCGTCACCGTGCCGACGGTAGAACGAGGATTGTGCGACGACGACTTCTGGTCAATGGCAATGGTCGGCGAAAGCCCGAGAATCTCATCGACGTCAGGCTTGTCTTGAAGCTCTAAAAATTGTCGCGCGTAAGAGGAAAGAGACTCCATGTAACGCCGCTGCCCTTCGGCATAGATGGTATCAAAGGCAAGGGACGACTTTCCGGAGCCGGAAAGACCGGTCACGACGACAAGCTTGTTCTTCGGAATGTCGACGGAAATGTTTTTCAAATTGTGAACCCTCGCCCCGCGAACGGAGATGAACTCCTGTGGCATAAGAAAACATCGCAAGCGTGATCAAAGTGCTTGCGATGCTACCATCTCGTTCGCGAGGGGTCAAGGGCGAACGGAGAACGAGCTTATTTACTCACGCAGTCGCTCTTCACTTTTCCTTCGACGAACGTGCAGGTTTTTCCAGTCTTCTTCCCGATCTGGCACGGATCCTGGGAACAAATCTCCACAATGCTCGGCGTTCCGAGCGAGGAATAGTTCAGGTCGTCGAGCTCCTGCCCGTTCGTGACGATGGAATTGTAAGCCTTCATGCCGTCATAGGATTCGCAAGCCGTCACTTCGTTGCAATTGAGGGACATGTAGGCGCACGTTCCAGTGATCGCGTCGGCGGAAACGGCCGCTCCGTAAATGGCGGTAATCGCTCCACCTCCGACCAAGGCCGCGGCTGTCGCTGCCGTGACCCCGGTGGCCGTGGAAACCATCGACGGCGAATGCGTAAACCCGCACAGGTTCAGCCTGTCGTACGGCGGATTGGCCGCGCCCGTGTTCACGAACGAATCCGCCGGATCCAACGACGAGCACAGCCCTGCCGAGGGCGCGATGTTACAAGAGTTCCCTGGTGTTATCTGCCCACACTGTACGCAACGATAATCATTTCCAGCCGACACGCACAGGGCGTTTGCATGGTTATCGGACGGGGCTTCGCCGCAGGTCGGATCCGGCGCCGCACAAGCGTTATATACGCACGTTTTGCCTTCTGGGATCACGGACCCAGCAGGGTCTTTGGTCACAGCCGCGACCGTCCCACAAAGAAACTTTGCATAATTTCCCTTCACCGCGTTCGCGTCATCGACTGTATACCCCTTATCCTTGAGGCTCTTGCAATCCTCACCCCCCTCCAAAAGAAGCACCTGGCGAATCATCGGCAGCTTGGGAACCTGAAGCCTGATGAGCTCCGGGTTCACGGTATAGAGGATGACGTAGGCGAACAGGAGCAGCACAAGCCCGCTCACCGCCTTTACGATCATGTCCTTGGCCTTGCCAATTTCGCCGGTGGACGCGCCGACAACATAGCGAATGCCGCCGACCATCACGAACACAATGGCAGTGGTCACGGCGAAGCCAAGCAGGTACTTATATATCGCCCCTACGTACTCACCGTAGTTGGAAACCTGCGTCACTTCCCCTCCGCTCTGGCTTGGGATGGAAATCTGAAGCGTATATTTTTCCGTGTCGACCGGGTAGCAATAATGCCACCCCGGCGGGCATTCCGCAGGCTGCTTGCTATCGAACTTCCCGCCGGCCGAATCGCACAGCTCCTTCTTCGAAAAACATTGCAACAACGAGCTCGGATACTGAGTCACGTCGAGCGCGTACAAATATCCGACGGATTTCTCCACCCCGTCGCAAGACGTTTGACAGGCGGCGGCATCGACCGGATTGCCATTCTGGGTCGCGCCCGCTCCCTCGATATTGCAAAAGCATGCCCCGGCAAGCACGGGCAACGCATGACCGAATACAAATACGAAGGAAAGCAGGACAAGAACGAACGATCGCGCGAGCCGCATAAATGAGTCGTTAAGACGAAACGGTAAACCGTTCGATCAGTTTCATGAAGGTGTCCTCCGGAATGGCGCCGGGAATGCGAATGCCATTGAAGAAGAAAGTGGGCGTGCCGCGCACCCCTGCCTCCACGCCGTCGGCGTAATCCTCGTCGATCTCACGCAGGTTGCGATTGCTCGAAAGGCACCGCTTAAACTCGCCCGCGTTCAGGTTCAGCTCCGTCGCGTAGCGAATGAGCGCGTCGTCCGAATGGTCGGTTTGGTTGGCGTACAGCTTGTCGTGGTACTCCCAAAATCGACCTTGTTCTGCCGCGCACTCGGCAGCCTCGGAAGCGGCGAGTGCCTCTGGGTGAAGCTCGAGGATCGGAAAGTCCCTATAGACGATTCGCACGCGGTCGCCGAACAACGCGGCCATCGAACGAACGACGAAACTCTCCTCGCGCGAGTACGGGCAACCGAAATCCGCGAACTCGACGATGGTCAACGCGGCGTTTTCCGAACCGAGGGAAGGATCGTCGGACGTCACTACGTCGAACTCCCCTTCCGAGATCGGCGCGCTCGCGATTGCCTCGCTTGCGGTGTACCGCTGCGTAAATACGAGGTCCGCCTCGGTAAGCTCTCCCGACTGGATGAGCGATGCATAGTGGTAAACGCGCCAGGCAAAGCCGGAGAGGAGGGTAAGCACAAGCACGGTCACCACGGCGGCGACGGCGTTTCGACGCGAATGAATCGCGTGGTCTTCAAGAGGAATGGCCATATTCACGAAAAAAGTATATCATAGGTAGGTGCATTGACGGAAAAGATAGTTTCTGCTAGTTTCTTGGCAACACGTATGAATCTCAACAACATCCTTTCCATTGTTCAGGTCGTCCTCGCCGCCTTGCTCGTCGCATCCATTTTGCTTCAGGCGCGCGGAACCGGTCTCGGTTCCTCATTCGGCGGGGAAGGCAACGTCTACCGCACCAAGCGGGGCGTTGAAAAGCGTCTATTCCAGGCGACGATCGTACTCGCCATTCTCTTTTTCGGCGTTTCGCTCGCCAATGCCCTGGTCTAAGTTGTGACCAATCCGCTCAAAACGTTGTTTTCGAAATTTGCCGGAAAGACAGGCCATCATCCGAAGGACCTGACGCTCCGGCAGGTTTTGACTGTGACGAAAAACGAAGGGATGCCATCGTGGCAACAGTGGAAGCAACTCCCGCGTGTTCTCACGGCGGGCGAACACAAGGTTCTCCTGTTCGCTTCCCTCGCCATTTTTGCCTCCCTTGCTTCCCTCCTCTCCTGGTACGTCGTCGCCCACCAGGTCGACATTCCGGCGGTCGGCGGCGAATACACCGAGGCGTTGATCGGCGAGCCGCAATTCGTGAATCCGCTCTACGCGGCCGCCTCGGACGTGGACGCGGACCTGACGCGGCTTGTGTACTCCGGCCTTCTCAAGTGGGACCCGGAACGGGGGCTCGTGAACGATCTCGCGTCCGACGTCCAGGTATCGGAAGATGAAAAAACATACACGGTCGCGATCCGCGACGACGCGAAGTTCCACAATGGAGAAAACGTGCGCGCCGCGGATGTGATCTTCACCATTGAGGCGATTCAGAACCCGCAATACCGCTCCCCGCTCGCAGTCAGCTTCCAGGGCGTTGCCGTGTCGCAGGTAGACGAAAAGACGGTCGCGTTCACGCTCGAGCAGCCGTTCGCGCCCTTCCTTTCCACGCTCACGGTCGGCATCCTGCCATCGAGCGTTTGGGGAGCAATCACGCCGCGCAACGCGCCGCTGGCCTCGCGCAACCTGGAGCCGGTCGGAAGCGGCCCGTACCGCTTCGCGGAATTCGCCAAGGACAAATCGGGAAACATTCTCTCCTATACCCTCGAACGGAATGCGTCCTATTACGGGGAAGCCGCGCACATCGAACGAATCACTTTCAAGTTTTACGCCAGCGCGCAAGAGGCCGTCCATGCGCTTGAAAACAAAAATGCCGAAGGGGTGAGCTTCGTTCCCGCCGATCTCGAGGAAGAGGTCGAACGCGTCCGCTCGGTGGCGCTCCTACACCCGAATATTCCGCGCGAGGTCGCCCTTTACTTCAACCAAACGACGTACGGACCACTTAAGGACAAGGCCGTGCGCACTGCCTTCGCGGAGGCCATCGACAAGCAGGCCGTCGTGAAGGAGGCGCTCGGCGGAAACGGACGTGCCATTGACGCGCCGATCCTCCCGGAAATGCTCGGCGAACATGCGGAGGTGGCAAAAATCGCCTATGACGTCGCGGCCGCGAACGAGACGCTCGAATCCGCCGGATACAAACTTACGGAAGGCGAAACGATCCGATCGCTCAAAAAGGCGCCGACGGACGAAACGCCAAACGAGCTCATGGTCACCATCACCACGGTGCAGAGCCCCGAGTTCGTTCGCGCGGCAGAACTGATCGTAACCCAGTTGGCCGCCGTCGGCATCAAGGCGGAGGTGCGACCAGTCGAGAGCTCGAGCTTCTTCGACTCCGTGATCCAACCGAAGGATTATCAGGTCCTTTTGACCGGTACCCTGCTCGGGATCGACCCGGACCCGTACCCGTTCTGGCACTCTTCACAAACGAAGGCGGGCGGGCTAAACTTGGCCCTCTACGCGAACCGCAACGCGGATACGCTGCTTGAAACGGCCAGAATCACGACCGACCAGGAAGAACGGGCCAAAACATACCGAGATTTCCAAGACCTGATCGCGGCGGACGTCCCGGCGGTGTTCCTCTATCAGTCGACCTACGCGTATGCGATCAGCAACAAAATCAAGAACGTTGACATCACGCGCGTCGTCTCGCCGTCGGATCGGTTCGCGAAGATAACCGAGTGGTACATAAAGACGAAGAAGGCCCTCAGATAGCATCAGACAAGTCTCGAGCGAGACCTCGTCATCTGGATGAGATTTCGTTGAACGGCGAGGACCGCAAACGAGCCGTACCTGGATGGTACGGTGAGTGCGGACCAGAGTCGTGAAACGAAAGGTCGCCAGATGACGAGGCCGAGCCCACGCGGATGTGGCGGAACTGGTATACGCGCAGGTCTCAGAAGCCTGTGCCAGCAATGGCTTGAGGGTTCGAGTCCCTCCATCCGCACCAGGTGATTTTTTCAAGGACACGACCTGTCGCGTCCTGAATA
>MGFA01000014.1:41489-42944 GCA_001791645.1 Candidatus Uhrbacteria bacterium RIFOXYB12_FULL_58_10 | reverse complement strand
CACGCGGCGCTGCGCCCGCCGCTCGGCAAGGCTTCGACAAATTCCGCGGAAAGGTCTTTCGACGTCCTTCGACGGGCTCGGGATCTCCGACCACGACAAAATCCGTGACGGTTCCGCCGGCTCCGGCGGGTGACAAGCTGCGCGTCATCGTGCTCGGCGGATGCGAGGAAGTCGGCCGCAACTGCACGCTGCTCGAGTACAAGAACGACATCGTCATCATCGACATGGGACTTGAGTTCCCGAACGAGGAAATGCCTGGGGTGGACTACATCATCCCGAACATGTCGTACCTGAAGGGCAAGGAAAAGAACGTGCGCGGCATCATTATCACGCACGGCCACTACGACCACATCGGCGCGATCCCGCACACGGTTCCCTACATTGGGAACCCGCCGATCTTCGCGTTGCCGGTTTCGGCCGCCATCATCAAGCGCCGCCAAACGGACTTCCAGACGCGGCCGCTGAACGTGAAGGTCACCAAGGTCGACGACACGCTCCAGCTCGGCCAATTCAAGGTTTCCTTCTTTCACATCAACCACAACATTCCGGATTCGGCCGGCATCGTGGTAGAGACTCCGGTCGGCACGGTGTGCCACACGGGCGACTGGAAGTTCGACTTCCACCCGACCGGCACGCAGCATGCCGACTTCCAGCGCATTGCCGAGCTCGGCAAAAAGGGCGTGCTCTGTCTCATGGGCGACTCCACCAACTCCATGAACCCCGGCCACCAGGTTTCGGAAAAGGTGATCGGCGAGGAGCTGGAGCGCATCATCGAGAAGGCTCCGGGCCGCATCATCTTCGGAACGTTCGCCTCCCTGCTCTCCCGCGTGAAGCAGATCATCGAGATCTCGGAGCGTCTCGGAAAAAAGGTGGTGCTCGACGGCTTTTCCATGAAGACCAACGTCGAGATCGCCAAGGAGCTCGGCTTCATCAAGGTGTCGACGTCCACGCTCATCACCATGGAGCAAATTGACACGGTGCCGCAAAACAAGATCGTGGTCGTGTGTACCGGCGCGCAGGGCGAAAAAAACGCCGCGCTCAACCGCATCGCGTCCGACGAACACCGCGCCATCCGCATCGACCCGACCGACACGGTCGTGTTCTCCTCCTCGGTGATCCCGGGCAACGAGAACGCGGTGCAGCGCCTGAAGGACATCTTCTACCGCAAGCGCGCCAAGGTGATCCACAAGGACATCATGGACGTGCACGCCGGCGGGCACGCCTTCAAGGAGGACATCAAGCTGATGCTCGCGCTGTTCAAGCCGAGATACTACGTCCCGATAGAGGGCAACCACTTCATGCTCCGCGAGAACGCCTCGGTCGCGTACTCGATGGGCTGGAAGGAAGAAAACGTGTTCGTGACGGACAACGGGCAGATCATGGAATTCTGGAAGGATGGCGGACGCCTCACCAAGGAAAAGATTCCGGCGGAGCACGTGTTCGTCGACGGGCTCG
>MGFA01000014.1:0-41367 GCA_001791645.1 Candidatus Uhrbacteria bacterium RIFOXYB12_FULL_58_10 | reverse complement strand
CCGACAGCGCGGACCCGGGCGAACTCCGCGACAAAATTCGCGATGAGGTGGGCAACTTCCTCTTCGCGAAGACCGAGCGCCGCCCGATGGTAGTGCCGGTGATCATCGAGGTGTAATCGAACGAAAAAAAAGCCTACGGAAGACGGTCGAGCTCTTCCTCGAAGACCAGCCAAAGCACTGCCTGTTCCTTTCCCGTTCGCGTCCGATCGTGACCACGATGCAGATCACGCATGTCTGACACGATCTCCGGATTCGGCTTTGTTGTCATCAACCAAAAAGGCAGCCACGTGAAGCTGCAACGCAAGGACGGCAGACGAACGATCACGACGATCGTTCCTACGCTCAGCGAGCTGGGGCCTGGAACGCTGCATGGCGCGCTGAAACTTGCGGAAGTCGACAACGACGCGTTTTGAAGCCATCTATAATCTCACAATCCCCCGGCCGCAATCGCGGCCGGGGGATTCGGTTATACACAGTCCATTTGCCCCCCTCCCCGATATCCGTGCTACTATTTCCGCAGAGTCGCGAGGATCGTAATGCACTGACGCCATTGCCAACCCGATGTACTCCGCTCACATTCCGCCCGAAACGGCGCGGCGTTGAGCTGGCCATATCATTATGAACGAGACACCGGACAGCGGACCTCCGGAAAAGCGTGCAAAAGGAACCAAATACGTTTATAATTCATCGCTAGGAAATTAGCGGCATAAACAACCACGCTTATATGAGGAACCGAGAAACAGGAACGGACATGGGGGGGTCACGGAATGTGACGGTCGATGCGATCGGTGAACTGCTTCAGGAGCTTGACGCAGAAAAGACCGCAATGTTGACCCCAGAACGTCTCTCTATTGAAATCGACAGGTTGCTTAAGGACTACGAAAATAAACTTCGCCGGTTCGCGACGCTAATGAAGGACCCGAACAAATACTCAAATGACGGGAAATGGGTAGAAGGTGCTGGCGGTCAACCAACGCAAGAGCCAAGCAGCATAAGGGTGGCCGAAAAGAATCTAAATGAAGCCGCAACGAACCTCTGGTCAGTGCTCAGTAGTGCGAGCAGAGAAGAAGATAAAATTAGGGTGAACGGTTCGGATAGTTACATCAAGATACCGGATACCAATCTTGCCATTTTCGAACACCGCGATGAGTGGTCTTTTGAGAAAAGGTATGAGATCAAACGCAAGGCAGAGTAACGTAATCTCCGTCAGTATGTAGTCCCATCCTAGCTAACGTCATGGTGGGGATAAGGACCCGTGGACAAACCCCCCGGTCGTGAATACGACCGGGGGGTTTTGGACAAAAGGGTCCCATCGATATAAATTGTTCGGGTATGAAGGAATCGGAGCGACAATCCTGCACGTATTGCGGCCATCCGCCAGGCGGGCACATGAACGGCTGCCCCACGCAAAACGAGATGGTCGGCGAGATGCGTGACCTCGTGTGGGCCGAGACGGGGCGGGCGCTGACGGACGGTGATTTTTCGACGACTGGCGCCGAGCCGTCGGTTCCCGCGGAACTGCTGCGGCCGGTAATCGCGCGCGGCGATGGGATGGACGGGACAGCGATCACGATCCGGGAAATACCGACGATGGGAAAGGCGGCGTTCGTGGAACGGCCGGTGACGGTCGACGGCGTGGCGTACCGGTTCGTGCAGTGGAAGGGCGTGGGCGCGAACTTCGCGAACGACCGCATGGCCGGGGCCGTGTCGTACCCGCTCGGCCAGCGCGGGATGGCACCGCTGTTTCGAATGGACGCGTTCGGCAAGCGGATCCTCCGCTTCAAGGGCGGCGCGTTCTACGAGGATCTGCTGCACGAGGCGAGGAAGTCCGAGGAGTTCGCGAGCTACAGGCTGCGGATGCCGAGGATCCTCGCCACGATCAAGTTCACGCGTTCCTTCTGCGAACGCAACGGTCTTCCCCTTCCCGACAACGACGATCCGAATGACGCGGGAGGACAGACGCTCGGAGCATTCGTTGAATCGCGCCGAGACGAAATCGACGCGGAGGAGTATGACGCGATACAGTCCGCGGATGAACTGTCCGCTGGGTACGCGTCCGCGATTCTCGGCGAGAACGTGCGCGCGTTTCGAAACGTCTGGCGCGTGGACGACCTCGAGCGCGTGATGCAAGAACCGGGCTCACCGGAACGAACGGAAAAGCTCGCGACAATCGTCGACGCGTCCGCGCGCATTTTTTCCGAAGAGGTCGGACGCGATCTGTCGCGGGAGGAATTCCTGCAAGAATACGTCGTCATGCTCGGCAAACAGGCCGCGATTCTCATTGAGAACAGGCTCAACCAAGGCGCACTTCTCAACATCAAGCAGGACGTGACCCTCGCCGCGGAGATCTGCGACTTTGACAACGGATACCAGCTGAATGACGCGTATCTGAATGACGAGGCGAACGCGCCGAATTGGGTCACGGACAGGGTGACACGCGCCGAATGGGAACGGGAGCAGAACGTCCGCGTCGACCGACAGATCCTCCTGCTCGCCGCGCACATCAAGCCGCTGGCCGACGCCATCGGCGAGCTTCGGGGAGGGCCGCTCGACCGTTCCAGGATTATCGATGCCTTCATGGGGACGGTTCGCGAGGGCCTGTCCGATCCTTCCAGGCGTGACATGGCGAGACGCATCGCCGAGACCCCGGACTTCGGAAGCGTCGACGCGATCGCCGGAACGGACGCGCTCACGAAAACGAACCTCGACGGGTGTCAGGAGTGGTTTGACCGGATCATCGAAATCGTCGCGTCATGGACATAGGCCGAATCCGCTAACACAAAAAACATTATGGCAACGCAACCAGAACCGACCCCTTCCCCACGACAATCTTCTCGAAAAAAACGGATGCAAGAACTCGCGAAGGAAATCGACTCCCTGCGCCGCCTCGTCGTAACCGTGGCCCTGAATCATCGAACGACCTATGAAAAGAAGCCCTGAACTCAAACGGATCCTGGCGTACGAACTTCCGGACGGAAAGCTGGAAGAATCAAGGGACTATCATCTCGCTAACAAACGATCTCGTTGGAAATTGGAACGGTCGTACTCCGAGGACTGGCTCAAACGATGGGACGCGGAACAAGGGAGAATCTCCGAGCTCGAACGACTGGCCCAGGACCTCGAGGACCGGTCCGACGACATATCGGACAAGGAATTTGAAATCGAATACGAGCGAATCAAGGCCGCATTGCGGGAGGTCCGCGAACGCGTTAGGGACGTGAGCAGTCGCCGAGATTACACCGTCAATTTCCATCGGATCGAGGAAATTGGGAGCCTCCGTGAACTGTGTGAGAAATTTCCCATCCAATTCATTCCCCGGAAGCAGGAAATCGGCCGGCTGCTCGCGCTCGCAAGGCAGATGCATGTGGAACGGGTGGCCAAGGGCCATGCCGAGCCGGACGAACCGATTCGCGTCGTCGACGTGGGCGGAGCAAACGGCGCGCTCGGCCGACTGATGACGGATCTGGCGCGCGAAAACGGCATCGCCATCGAATTCGTCGTCGTGGACGCCCACCTTGCCACCGTTTCACGCGCGAAGGAATCCTATGCCGACGACCCGGCGCTCAGGTTCGTTGAAAAATTCTCCGACGAGTTTGTCGCTTCCGAGTACGCGGACCACCCAATCATCCGCCCATTGCTGGCCCGTCGGATGGAAGCCATCTCATGGGAACGAAAGCGGGAGGCCGATCTGAAAATCGTCCTGGATCATGCCTGTGCGAAGCGCGCGGCACGCCTGATGGACCGGGAAGGCGTCCAGAAGCTGCTAGGAATACTCAAGAAAGACTTTCAAATCGATGCGCCCGATTGGATCGAAAACGACGAAGACGGCTCCTCGAGCAAATTCCATCGTTTCATTTCATTTTCAAATGAGAGTGACTACCCAATTGAAGCGGCGAATTTACATTTCCGTCGAGACGCGAACGGACGAATTGATGCGATCACGAAGAAAATCGAACAAACGCTTCTCACGGAACGCAGCCGCCACGACCTCGTCATCAACTCGTGGATGCCTATCGGCATAGACTTTACGCCCGAGATCCGCGAACTGAACGGCGCCGCCGTCGTGTACGTGATCGACAATAACGGCGCAACGGGAATCCAAGAATTTTCCGTTGAGGCAGGTCCGCCCAGATCCGTCGGTTACCATGACAGCTACCAAGAGGCCGAGATGTACCGCATGCGAGCCGGGTGGACCGGCCACTCCACGCCGGAAATTCAGGCAATACTCAAAGCAGGAAAACGCAATTTTCGCGAAGAATGCGATACTCAGTTCGGAACCGTCTATCCGTTCCGTAACGGATTCCTCGTCCAGACGCGCTTGGACATGGCTGATGGCGAGCTTGATCTCACGCCAGAAACGAACGGGATTGTCGTCAACGGAGAATATCCGTGGGAAAAAGAGATGGCCCTCACCGAAGACACGGTCGGAAAAGTAGTAAAAATTCCCCCTGCGTCCGAATTGAACCGGGAAGATTATCACGACTTCCTCGGATATCTGTCCCGCTTCCCATAGGAGTACAAATCGGATGATTCGGCATGATTTAGTCTTGGACAAAAACCCTGGATTCGCCTATGATTAGCCGCGTATGAAGAAAGCGCTTACCGCCATCCAGCCGTCCGGGTTTTTGCACCTGGGCAACTACATCGGGGCCATTGAGCCGGCGGTGAAGCTTCAGACGGAAACGAAGCTCACCATGTTCATCGCGGACTACCACGCCATCACGGTGCCGCAGAAGCCAGAGGATCTCCGCCGCAACATCCTGTTCGCGGCCGCGACCTACCTGGCGTGCGGGATCAACCCGAATCGCACCACCCTGTTCCAGCAGTCACGCGTGCCGGCGCATACCGAGCTCGCATGGGTGCTCCAGTGCGTGGCGCGCATGGGCGAGGTGGAACGCATGATCCAGTACAAGGACAAAGCGGTCGGCAAGGGCGAGTCCGTGTCGGTCGGTCTGTTCACCTACCCGATTCTCATGGCCGCGGACATTCTTCTTTATAACACCGAGATCGTTCCGGTCGGCGAGGACCAAAAGCAGCATGTGGAACTCGCGCGCGACCTCGCGGAGCGATTTAACAAGCAGTTCGGCGACACGTTCCTGATCCCAGAGCCGCAGATCCGCAAGGACGGCGCGCGCATCATGGGCCTCGACGACGCGACGAAAAAAATGTCCAAGTCAGCGACGAGCGCGAAGAACTACATCTCACTCACCGACGAGCCGGACGTCGTCCGCAAAAAAATCATGACCGCGGTGACGGACTCAAGCACCGAGATCCGCACGGACCGCAACCGCCCGGCCATTACCAACCTGCTCACCATCTTTTCCGCGGTGACCGGCCGGCCGATCGAAGCCATTGAAATCGCGTACCTCGGCAAGGGCTATGGCGAGTTCAAAAAAGACCTCGCGGAGGCGATCGTAGAATACCTCACCCCGCTCCAGGCCAAACTTTCGCTTCTGCTCGCCGACGAGACCGAACTCAAGCGTATCCTCGACGATGGCGCCGCGCGCGCCAACGAAGTCGCGGAACACAAGATTCGGCACGTCCGCAAAGTCATCGGCGCAAAGCTCTAAAAGAAAAATGCCGGCCCAGGTGGGTCGGCTTTGCGTTCAGACCGTGGCGCCGGCGAGGCGACGCGTGGAAGAGCTCACGTCGAGGCGGCGCGAGAACGGGTGCAGCATTCCCGCATAGCGCGGCGGCATCGGAAGCTGGTCGCACTCGCGGTACGTGCCGTCCGCGCAAAGGCGACCGTTCACATGGAAGCCGGTGCCGAGCCGGAGCATCTCCTCGAGCGCGGCCTCGAGCCCGATGCGGCCGCCATAGTGCCTTTCGTTCAGCATCTCTAACACGGCGTCCGCGCCCACCAGCATTTCCATGCCGGGAAATCGGCGCGCCTTTTCCACGTACAGGCCGTCGCCCTCGAGAAGAATGACCGGCCAACGATAGCGCAGCTGCTGCGCGCGGGCGACCATGTCACCGTCGGTGACCATCTTGTTCGGGTGCGCGCGGGTGATCTGGAACATGACCCGCTTGCCCGTGGCGACCTCGATGGCGCGCGCGATCTCGTCGTGCGCGTAGGTCACCGGGTTGAAGCTGCCCGGGAACAGGATCCACCGCGCCGGTTCGAGCACAGACGGGTCGAGCATGGTACCGTCCGGCATGATGACCTGGCCGTAGACCGGGCGATTCGAGCCGTCGAGGTAAGGCTCGCACTGCGGGGAAAGCGTCCCTCCTGCCATGAGCTCATCACACCTTGCGATCCGATTCACGGGGATCCCTACCTGGTTCACGCCAGCCGTCGCGAGGATCGTGTCGAGGACCATGAGATCCGCCAGGTTGCCCTGCTCGACGCGATGCTCCTCGGCGTCGGCGGCGCACGCCGGCTTGTTCAGAAGCGCTGCCACGGTCCAGAAACCGTGAAGCGTCCTGATGGCGATGATCACCTGGTCCGAGCCGCGACGCTCGCGACCCGTGGTGACCGCGGCGGTCATGCCCACGCCCATGACGTCGTTCTCGTTCAGCCCGCGCTTTGCCGCGAGCTTGCGACCCTGATAGTAGGCCGCGGCCGCGAGGTGACACGCTGTGGACTCGGAAACAAACCCCTCAGGCTCGAAGCCCAAGAACTCAGCCGTCTCCTGCTCGGCGTAGGTGAACCGAGTGCCGAGAACGTTTCCGCTCGCGCCCGTGGGCTGCCAGAGCATGGGGACCAGCTCCCCGCACGCGCCCGTGGTCACCGCGTAGACGAGCCAGGGAGTCGCGCGCAGCTCGCGCACGCACGCGCGCGCTGCGCGACGAATCTTGTCACCCTCGATGAGCTTTTCGACCGCTGCGTCATCGTATTCCATCTCGAATCCCCTTTGAACAATGAATGCCTATGGCAGGGTACACCCGACCCAAAGCGGGCCGAATGAGGGGAGATGCTATCAGAACAATGCTCCCATGTCAACGCACGGTCTGTGCGTGCACCTGTGACTGGTCCCAGAGATATTCGAATATCGAGCCAATTCCCTCGTTCATATGTCTGTGGTTCACCCGCACGGCAAACGTGTGCGTCCCGGAAAACAGGACGAGGGAGGAACCGAACAGCCAGAGCGATGATTCGAACAAAATCCCTGGCGGAAGCCCGCGGACCTCGATTCCCTTCTGCAACGCCGACGGCCGGATGGCGGACTGGGAGCCGGCGGGGACGAGGGAGCGTGTGCGGATCCCCTTTGCGGCCTTGCGCTTTGTGAGTGCAAGGAACAGCTCGTCGGACATGACCGCCTGGTAATGCTTCGCATTCGGCGACTCGATGGTGCGGATTTCCGCGCCGTCCGGGAGCTCGTCGATCACGCGCACCATCATGTTCACGATCGCCTCGCTGGCATCGGTGACCTCGGCATCCGGCTTTTTGTCGGCCCGGTGGTATTCGCTATGGAGACGCCCGGCGAGTTCCTCGACCACGGTGAGGCGCGCGCGCTCGTGCTCAACTAGGATGTGCGGATCCTCGATCCAATAGAGACGCTTCCCTGCCTTGCGGTGCACGCTGACAAATCCTTGGGACGCGAGGCGGTCGAGGACGCTCGCGACCGTGGTACGGGTGAGCCCAGTCGCGTGCGCGATATCCTGCGCCGCGGACTCCCCGAGCCGCAGCGAGGCGAGGTACACGTCGGCCTCGCGCTTTGACAAGCCGAGGTTCTCAAGAAGCTTTATGAGCGATGTTGGCATATGGACGACGATTTTTTTCGTCAGAAATGAGTCATATTCCTTAGCAGAAACGCTCTTTTTGCGGGCCGTTTAAAAAATTCAGTACGAATCTTCGTGTCGTGCGTACACTGAGCGTAGTTCCTTACAACTTCGGAGTCAAGCCATGCGAGCCCTCCTTCCCCTTTCCGCGGACCCCGTCACGTTCGGGCATCTTGCGCTCATCCGCGAGGCGCGGGCCCGGTTCGACGAGATGGTCGTTGCCCTGCTCGACAACGACATGAAAACAGGGCGATACCTGTTCTCGACGCACGAACGCGTGCAACTTCTCTCAAACGCGGTCACGCGGCTCGGACGCGACAATGTCCGCGTGATCGTGGCGCCCGGGATCCTGCTTGCGGACGTCTTTCTTCGCGAAGGATGCGACGTGATCGTGCGCGGCATGCGCTCGGAAGCCGAGGGAGAGACGGAACGGGAACAAAGCCGCCTGCACGAACTCGTGCTATCGGGCATCGGCAAGCGGTTCCAATACATTCCCACGACCGACGCGCTGCGCGACGTGTCCTCGACATCCGTCAAGGCATTCGTGTCGCATGGGATCGACGTATCGAGATTCGTCCCGCTCCAGACAAAGCAGGCTCTCGAGGAACGCATCCTCGGCCAATACACGGTCGGGGTGACCGGACCGATCGCGAGCGGAAAATCCTTCGTGGGCGCACGGCTTGCAACGCGGCTGCCGACGCTCGGCGTTCCCTGCGCGCACGTGTCGTACGACGCGATCCTGCGGGACCTGTACGCGGAACGCACGCCAGGGGCCGACCGGCTCCGCGACGAGATCGTCGCGCGGCTCGGAGCCGAGGTGCGCGGCGCGGACGGGCTGATCGATCGAACGGCCATGTCCGCGAAGCTGTTCCATCCGGACTGTCCGATGGAGACGCGACGGGCGATCGAGGGGCTGACCGCGCCGCACGTGTTCCGCCTGGAACGCGAGCGGCTCGCGGGCTTTCGCGGGATCGTGCTCATCGAGTGCGCGACGCTCGTGGAAATGGGCCTTGCCGGGCGCGTGAACAACCACGTGGTCGTGGTCGACTCGCCCGAGCGCCCGTCCATGCTCGCCGAACGCGGCATCGATCCGGCGCGCACCTCGGAAGTCGCCCGCCATCAGTCGACCTCGGACGAACTTGTCTCAACGCTCGAGGCGCGCGTGACATCGGACGGCAACGGGTCCGTCACGCGCTACGTGAACCGCCGCAGGACCGCGATCGGGGCGTCGGACGGGGACATCCTCGTGCTCGCAAACGCGATCCTCGACCTGTTTCCATCCATCCCACGCGAGGTGACGCCATGAGGCTCGGACCATATCGGGTCATCCGTCAGATCTCGGAAGGGTCGTTCGGACGCACCTTCTACGCGGAACACGCGACGCTCGGCGTGCCGGTCTGCGTGAAGCAGGAAAAGACCGGCGACCCGGAATTCATGCGCCTGTTCCGCGAGGAAGCAAGGCTGCTCTGGGACATCAGGCACTCGTCGCTCCCGACGCTCAAGGACTACATGGAGCTCCCGGACGCCGGGCAGATCATGGTGATGTCCTTCATCGCCGGCGAAGAGCTCCAGTCCGTCATCGAACGGCGCGGGCACGTCGCGGACGAACACATGTGCTGGATCCTCCAGCGGCTGCTCGACGCGCTGTCGTACCTGCACTACCACGGGGTCGTGCACGGCGACGTAAAGCCCGCGAACGTGATCCTCGACATCGAGCATCACGACGCGGTACTCGTGGACTTCGGCCTGTTCGTGGGACGCCCGGACGCGCTCACCAAGGCCAAGGGAGGAACGCCGCTTTTCGTCGCGCCGGAACTCGTTGAAGGGAAGCCTCCCATTCCGGCGTCCGATATCTACGCGCTCGGCGCGACCGCGCTCGCGATGGCCGGCGGAAACCTGCACAGCCGCGCCACCCCGCCGGACATGAATCCGGAGCTCGCCGCGATGATCCGCCGCATGCTTCGGCACGACCCGCTCGCCCGTCCGCAGGATGCGCGCGGGCTCAACCATGAGATCACAACCCTTCGTCTGGCCGCCTTCGGCCGGACATCAACACGCGAAGCCTTCGCGCTTCGCACCGGGAGGAAACCATGAGTGGAGGATTCGGCTGGCATCGTAACGATACGGTCAAGGAAAGCATCCGGCTTCCGGACGACCCGTTCCGCAGGGCCGTGCGCGCATACGAACCCCCGGCGGCGTCGAAACCCGCCGCGTCGGTTCGCGCGCGCGTCATCGACCCGACCCCTCCGCCCACGCGCAAGCTGCCGTCGGCGGCCGCGGTCGGGATGCCGGTTCCCGGCGCAGGCGGAAGCATGAGGAGCACGGCATCGAACGTGATGATCGTGGTCATGGACGTCACCGGCTCCATGCACGCCTGGCCCGGGGAGATCTTCAAGCGGTTGCCGCTCCTCTACCACGAGGCGTGCGCCTACCTCGACAGCGACGATCTCGAAATCCTGTTCATCGCGCATGCCGACGCGGCAGGCGACGAATACCCTCTCCAGGTCGCCCGCTTCGGACGCGGACCCGAGCTCGACCCGATGCTCGGGGCGTTCCGCATCGGAGGAGGCGGCACGGAGCGCGACGGATGCGAGTCGCACGAGCTCGTGCTGTACAAGCTCGTGCGCGACGTGGACACCTCAAGCGCGGTCAACGTGCACGCCTTCTTCATCACGGACGAAGCCGGGCGCGACGCTCTCAACGAAACGCAGGTCCGCGCCGTGTTCGGAAGGCCCGTGGAAGGAGAGACACGCGCGACCAAGGATCTCGCGCGGCAGCTGCTCCGCCGCATGAACCTGTGGGCCGTGCTGTGCGAGACCGGCTCCTACTCCCCCGGGCCGATCCTCGCCTGGTGGGAATCGCTCATCGGGAATGACCGCATCGTCCCGCTCAACGATCACCGCCGGGTCGTTGACGTGCTGCTTGCCACGCTCGCGAAGCACACCGGGCAGATCGACCGGTTCACGACCAACATGCGATCCCGGCAGGCCGGCTCTCGATACGCGGGACAGAACGTCAAGACCGTGATGGATTCCGTCGCGGCCGTCGGAACGCGCGGACCGCTGGCGCCGAAGGCCATCGCCGGCCTCGGCACACGGCCGCTTCTCCCCGCAAAAAAGAACGACTGATACTCACCTCGGCCCGACAACGCGTCGGGCTTTTTTTCTTGGTCTCGTAAGAAAAAACCGCGCTTCGGAAGCGCGGAGAGACTACTCTAGCGGGATGCCGAGCAGACGCGGATCGCCGGACGGGACAAGGCGAACCTCTGCCTGACCATACGTCCAATCGCCAGAACACTCCTGAAACACGTGGACAATGGCCACGCGCTTCTTGGTGATGACACCAGCAAGGGAATCGGCGTCCACGGGCACGTTGTGGTAGCTTTTGATCGCCCCGTTGACGACATCGCACACCACCAGATGCGTGGCAACGCACGGGTCACCAATCACGCGCAACACACCACTTTCAATGCGAGCAAGGTATCCCCATCGGGTCTGAACCTCGTCTGGAGGAACGGCGCGCACATTCACGGCAATCTCCCGTCCGCCGTCCCCCGATTCCTCGAGGATCCGACGGATCTGTTCAGAGATATACCGTTCGATGTGTCCGCGCGGCTGGCTACCAAGTGGGCTTTGCACCTCGACGTCTGCCACACGGCAGTTGCCGCGACGGTACGTCAGGATCGAGCGGAGGCATTCGATGCCTGGCGTCGCATCGACGACCGACCTGATGCCGTCCTCGACCGAATCTCCGAGCGAGCGGCTGAACAACGCATCGCGGCCGCTTTCGAAAATCTCGTACGCGGTCCGCAGCATGACGTACGCCATGGCAAGGCCGAACAGGTACTCGAGCCAGCCGAGGCCGGTCGCGAGCTGCAGAAGCAACCCCGTGCCAGCAAGGGCCTCGATCTTCCCGTCGCTTCGTGTTTCCTCTCCGTCGGCCACCACGCTAGCATGGCCGGTCGCGGTGCCCACGCGAATCTGATAACGGCTGATCCGTATGGACACCTCGGCGCTCACGAACATGATGAGCGCGGCAGAGAGCGCGTTTGGCCCGCTGTCAAGCCGCGATGGCAGGTACGAGTCCGCGAACGACCAGATTCCGTCCGAAAGCGACAACGTGTTCAACACTCCGGCGAGCGACGGAATCAGGACATTGAACACCGCGGCGAAGGCGAGCGACGTCGCGATGCCGAGGGTCAACAGCGCGTCGAGCGCCACCCACTAAAGAGATCCCTGCAAAAGAAACACCTTACTGATCGGACTGGATTTTGAGACACGCTTCCGTCACGCAGCCTAACCAAGGGAACGGTTGCGCGGGGTCGATGCGGGACTTCGCCCAGTTCCAGGTACGCCAGTTGCCACGATGGTAGTAGGAGCCGAACGGTAGGTCGAAAGGCGACGCGTTCACGTCGCCGTCCTCGATCGCCACCCCATCCTGCTCGAGGCGCACGAGCATGTCATACGCCTCGGCGGACGCGTTATAGACATCGATCTGGTTCACGCTTCCTTGCGTGAGGATCCGGTCGGTGTTCAGACGGAAGGACATCGCGTCCGGGGCCGAGAGGACAAACGTAAGCGCGAAAACACCGACGAGGACAAGTCCCTGCCGAACGAACCTCGGCTGCGCGATGTCGCGAATGAGATGGATGAAGGCAAGCGCCAGGAGTGCCGCGACGACCGCGAGGAACCAGTAAGTAAACAGGCGCGCGGTTGTGTAGCCGTACGCATCCACGTACAGGTTCATGCGAACTATCGCGGAGATGAGGACCAGCAGTGTCTCACCGAAGAGTACGCCGTGGAGCGCACGCAGGACATGGGTGGCTCGGTCGCCATGGAAGAAGCGGAGCGACAAAAACAGGAGAATCACGATAGTCGCCACCGCGACGAGCTCGTCGAACCCGCGGCGTGCGTACTCTGAAAATGTATAGTCCGTGGCCTGGAATGCGGCTTCCCCACCGAACAGGTAGGATGCCTGGACTATTAGGAATGTGGCAAACAGGATGATGACACCGCCGAGCACCACGACGCTTTCCGTATGTCCGCTCTGGTCCGGACGCATGTGCGGCTTGAACGCGACGCGCCTCCAAAACGAAAGCCCGAGCACGGCGACGAACGCGACGGACCAGAACGCGGTCCCGAACATGTGGCTGATCCAGCTCGGGAGCGAAATCACGTCGAACATTCCAGAAATATATTGCTCGAACAGCGGATCCGCGGAAGCGAACAGGGCCTCGAAGACAATAAGCAGCGGAATGAGAATCCCGAGCCCGATGAAGATCGGGCTCGCGCTCGATGGCAGACGGCTGCCCTGCGGCAGCACGTGGCAAAAAATGGAAACGCGGGTCATCGCTCGGATAGGGATCACGAGGAACGCGGAGTAGAGAAACTGGAGCGGGTGGTGGAAGTCCGCGTGGTGGCCGATAACGTACAGCACGAACACGGCCTGGGAGACAAGAAACCCGACGCCCGCGACCGCGTGCCCGAGCGGCGACGCGTACAGCGCGAACGTCGCGGCGAACATGAGCGAGAATGCGGCCGCGACCCACGCGACCCGTCGGAACGCATGGCCGGTCCGCCTAGCCAGTACAGTCACAGCAACGACAAACACCATCTGCACAAGGACCAGGTTGATCCCCAGTCCGTCCGCGTCCACTATCAGCGCGTAGAAAAGCACGCCAAGTAGCACTCCTGTCGCGACAATCGCGAGAACGGATGAGCGTTCGGACATAGAAAATGGTTGGAGGATATTGAACATACGACCCATTATTGCTACAAACTGAAATTTTGCGCCATGGATGCCTGTCGCGAACTCACGCGCGAAGAAACTGACACGCTTTCTGAGACTGTCGCCAAATGGACATATTCCTTAAAACTACGATATTCCAACTGTCAACATTGCTTAAGCAGGTATTAACAAAAGCACCTCGCTTTCGCGGGGCGCTTTTGTGTCTTCGGAAGTGTCTGTAAGCCGAATTTTGTCTGCCCCGCTTGCGCGGAGGAGATGGCAATCTCTCTTGTCTCCGACTTGCGCCGGAGCTCTAGCGAACTACCAAACTTGTTCTTGCACCGGGAAGGGTTTGCCACGTCATCCCGTTACCGGGAGACGAACGCCGTGGCCACCGTCCTGCCGAATGGCAGGACGCGAACCTCGACGTACTTTTCACCTTTCTCCCAAACATCGCTCCAAAGGAGCGACGTGGGATAGTATTGTCTCTGTGGTACTTTCCCTGGGCTTTGAGTCCGGAACCAGAGCATAGATTTCTCCAATGCCTCGACTCCCGATTCTTATACCCGGCCGTCGTTAACGGCTTCCCATCGAGCCGAGGCTCGACGCACCGCGCCTTGCGACGCGGAGGGTGTTCGGACTTTCCTCTCCGACGTAACGCCGGAGTAGCCATCCGGCACTCCGAAGACCAGGCGATGATACCGGATCCATTGAGAAAAGTCAAGGGGTTTGTTAGGATGACAACGATATGAAACGATCCGAACTCGCCTTTACGCTCGCGCTCGTTCCGCTCGATTACCTGGCGCTCGTCGCCGCGGGAATCGCGGCGTTCTACGTTCGCTTCCACCCGTTCTTCACGGCCTGGCGTCCGGTCGCGTTCAATCTGACCGTTGAGCGATACACGGCGGTCATTCTCCCGGTCGCGCTCGTCTGGATCGCCGTGTTCGCGCTCTCCGGCCTGTACGCGACCCATCCGCGACGCATCGCCTCGGAGCTCACGCGCGTATTCCTCGCGGCGAGCACGTCCATGGCCGCGGTGTTCGCCATTCTCTTTTTCTCGCGCGTCCTGTTCGAATCGCGTTTCATCGCCGTGGCGGCCTGGGTGCTTGCCATCGCGTTCGTCTCCCTCGGTCGGCTCGCCATCCGCATGCTGCAGAGGACGCTGCTCTCCTGGGGCATTGGAACGCGCCACGTGGTCGTCATCGGAAGCCACCGGACCGCCCGCGCGCTGCTCGACTTTTTTTCCGCATACCCGCGCCTCGGATTCTGCGTGATTGAACGGTTTGACCGATTGGATGCCGCCGCTTCGGAACGAATCCTTGCCGCGCATGAAAAGGGCGGAGTTGACGAAATCATGCTCGCGGACCCCGAGGCGAGCCGCGACGCGGCGCTCGAACTGCTCTCCTTCACGGATACGCACCAGATCGGATTTCGCTACACCGCGGACCTGTTCTCGGCGGCAATCGGACGCACGGTCGTCCATACCTTCGCCGGCATCCCGGTGATCGAGGTGCAAAAGACCCCGCTCGACGGATGGGGCGCGATCTACAAACGGCTGTTCGACGTGGCAGGCTCACTCGCGCTCATCGTGGTTACGTCGCCAATCATGCTCACGGTGTCCGTCGCCCTCTTCGTCGAGGAGCCGGGACGCGTCCTGTTCTCGCGCGACCCTGGAGGTAAAAAGACGCTGCGCGTGGGACAGGGCGGAAAGCCGTTTCATTACTTCAAGTTTCGATCCATGGTGCGCAACGCGCACGCGTTCCGCTTTGATCCGGAGTTCATCAAGAAGCACGGAAACATTCGCGACGGTTCCCCGCTGTTCAAGCTGAAGGACGACCCGCGCGTCACACGCGTTGGAAAGGTCATTCGCAAGTTTCACATGGACGAGCTCCCGGAGCTGTTCCTCGTGCTCCTCGGCCGCATGTCCCTGGTCGGCCCGCGGCCGCATCTTCCCGAGGAGGTCGCGCAGTATGAGCCGCACCACCGCAAGGTTCTCACCATCAGGCCCGGCATCACGGGCCCGACGCAGATCAGCGGCCGTGCGGATCTCGAATTCGAGGAGGAAGTTCGTCTCGATACCTACTACATCGAGCACTGGAGCCCCTGGCATGACCTGGTGATTCTCCTCAAGACGCCGCTCGTCGCGTTTCGGGGAAAGACGTACTAAAGAAAAGAGCCCGGGCATGTCCCGAGCTTTTACGTTTCAGGCAGCCGCGAGAGTAGCAAGCCTCCGCCCAGCCGATGCTCGTCCGTATCCCGACCAAAGCGCATGTCGAGCCCGTCCTTCCGATAAGGCCCGGTGAGTGCGCGACATCCGCACGGGACCAGGTCACGGGACCATGCCGCGCCGTCGGCGAGCACCTGGACGCCGCGGTGTGCCATGAGAACGGCCATCTCGGCGGTCTCGAGCCTGCACGCGCGCTGATGCGTCGGCAGTATCACGCGGTCCTGGATGATCATGTCGTTGGGAAGACCAAGTTCGACGCGCGTCCGGACGATCCGCCAGCCGGTTGGCAACCAACCCGGCCAGTTGTGCAGATTCTCGAGTCCGGAGGAACCAAAATGAAACCGAGGAACACGAACGGGGATGGACCCGTCGGCGCCGCTTTTCAACAAAGCGCCGATGTTGTGCTTCCGAACGTGTGGGTACAGCAGCCCTCCATGTTCTGCCTCCGCGCGCAGTGTGTCTTCTCCCCATGGGACAGTCGCCAGAACTTCCAAGTCGTCAAAGCCGATGGTTCCGATTCGGAAGACCCTGACGTACTCTGCCAGCGAGACGAACATCGTGCCCATGATCCGATCGACCCTTTCAACATCCGTGCCATGATGTGCCATGACAACCCTCCGCTTCTATTGGAAAATGCGTCGAGATTTTTTCATATTTTGCCCTAAATGTCAAGGTTTGCTAGAGTGCTGACGCATGAAACTCGCGCTCGTACACGACTATCTGAAGCAGGATGGCGGGGCGGAAAAGGTGCTTTCGGTGCTCCAGGAGATCTGGCCCGAGGCGCCGACCTACACCCTGTTCTTTGATCCGGATCGCTTGCCCCAATTCAAGGGGAAGGACGTGCGGACATCTTTTTTACAGCGCGCGCCGCTCATCCAGTCGAAGTTCCAGTGGTATCTCACGCTCATGCCGACCGCCACGGAACACTACGACCTGTCGGAATACGACGTGGTGGTGTCCTCCACAAGCGCATTCGCAAAGGGCGTAATTACGCGGCCGGGCGCCCTGCACGTTTGCTACTGTCACACGCCGACGCGATTCCTTTGGACGGACACGCTGTCCTACGTGGAGGAGCTGCGCATCCCGCGCGTGGTGAAATCCCTGCTCCCGCCGTTTTTGTCGATGCTCCGCGTTTGGGACCGCCAGGCCGCGGACCGCGTGGACGCGTTCGTCGCCAACTCGCGCACCGTAAAGGACCGCATTGAAAAATACTACGGCCGCGACAGCGCCGTCGTGCACCCGCCGGTGGACACGCACCGCTTCTCCGTGTCCGACGCGCCCAAAACCTATTTCCTCACGGGCGGACGTCTGGTCGCGTACAAGCGGTTCGACCTCGTTATCGAGGCGTGCAATCGCACCGGATTCAAGCTCAAGATCTTCGGAACCGGGCCGGTCATGAAGGACCTCAAAAAAATGGCGCGCAGCAACGTCGAATTCCTGGGACGCGTTCCCGACGAGGACCTGCCCGCGCTTTTCGCGGACGCCAAGGCGTTCATCCACCCGCACGAGGAAGACTTCGGCATCACGGCCGTCGAATCCATGTCCGCGGGCCGGCCGGTCGTCGCGTATCGTCGCGGCGGCGCGACAGAAACGGTCATCGACGGCGTCACGGGCGAACTGTTTGACGAGCAGTCCTGGGAAGAGCTGGCCGACCATCTGATCCGGTTCAACGATGCCGCGTACGACCCGACGGCCATCCGCGCGCATGCCGAGCGGTTCGGACGCGAACGGTTCAAGCGGGAAATGCAAGAGCTCGTGGAACGAGCGTATGAAGAAAAATTAGAAGATACAAGAAACAAAATCTAGTTTTTGTTTCTTGTATCTTTAAATTTTCTATGCAGATCCTCGTCGACGTCCGACATTTGTCGGATCGACACAAAACGGGCGTGGGGGAGTACACGAGCGCGCTCCTTCGCGCCCTTTTCGATATTGCCTCGCGCCATTCCTTCGAGCTGTTTTCCTCAGGACTCCGCCGCCCGCCGGTCGAGACGACGCACCTCGCGGTGCCGAATCGCCTGTTGAAACTAACCACGTACGCGGCAGGATGGCCGCGCATCGACCGCCTTGCCGCGACCAGGCCCGACCTTGTCTGGCTTCCGAACCTGAACTACACGACCATCTCCCCCGACATCCCGTACGCGCTCTCGCTCCACGACCTTTCCTGGATTCACTTCCCGGAGTATTTCTCCCGGAAAATGCGGCTCTGGCATCGCGAAATCCGGCCAGATCGGCTGGTCGCGAACGCAGCGGCCGTTATCGTGCCATCGACCGCGACAAAGGAAGACGTGGTCCGGCATTTTCAAATTTTGGAAGGGCGGGTGCATGTGGTCCCGCACGGCGTTGACCCCATGTTCTCACCGATCTTCACGGCACAGGACCACGGCGTCCGCGGAAAGCACAGACTGCCCAAACGATTTGCCCTGTTCGTCGGCACGCTGGAGCCGCGCAAAAACGTCGTTGCGCTCATTGACGCGGTCGAAGCGTACCGGCGCGCGTCCGGCGACGACCTGCGTCTCGTCCTTGTTGGCGGCTGGGGATGGAAAAGCGGGCCGATCCGCAACAGGCTCCATGCCGCCTCTTCCTGGACCCACCATCTCGGCTACGTCCCGCGCGGGGACCTTCCGGCCATCTACCGCGCCGCGACCGTTTTCACGTGGCCATCCGCGTACGAAGGGTTCGGGCTCCCGGTGCTCGAGGCCATGGCCTCCGGATTGCCGGTCATTTCGAGCCATACTTCCTCCATTCCCGAGCTCACGGGCGACGCGGCCATTCTCGTAAACCCGTTTCGCACAGACGAAATCACGCTCGCGCTTGAACAACTTTTGTCCGCTCCAATGCTTCAGGAGCGCCTCAAACGAATGGGTCTCGAACGCGCCGTCCGTTTCTCATGGAACCGGGCCGCCAAGCAGACGCTCGCCATTTTCGAGCAGGAAAAAATTTTCTGATTGATCCGTGTGGATAACCCGGGGACAATCGGCTGTTTTTTTGGTAAAATGAGCGCATGAGGATCGGGATAGACGCACGGTTGTACGGCCCGGCGGTGGGGGGTGGCGGTCTCGGAAGGTACGTGGAACAACTCGTCACCGAGTTGCAGACGCAAGACCGGGAGAACCGCTACGTTTTATTTCTCAAGCCGGAAAATTTTGACGCGTGCAAGCTGACCGCGCCGAACTTCGAAAAGCGCCTCGCGGACGCACACTGGTACACGGCGAAAGAACAGCTCCTCATGCCGCGACTCATCGACCGCGAACGCCTCGACCTCGTTCACTTTCCGCACTGGAACGTCCCGCTCCTTCTGCGCACCCCGTTTCTCGTTACCATCCACGACCTGATCCTGCTCGAGCAGCCCCGAAGCGCGAAAGCGACCACGCGGCATCCCGCAATCTACTGGCTAAAGCGCCTCGGCTACCGCGTGTCGCTTCAAAACGCGGTCCATCGCTCACGAGGCATCGTCGCGGTGTCCGAGTATACCAAGATGTCGCTCCAACGATTTTTTCCAAACGTCTCCACCAAGAAAATTTGCGTGGTCTACGAGGGCGTGACGAAACTCGAAGGTTCGAAAAATGAGCCGGGGGAGAAAAAGGGCGGCAAGAAATATTTTCTCTACGTCGGCAACGCATATCCGCACAAAAATCTGGAGTTGCTCCTGCAGGCCTTCTCGTTCTTCGTCCGCCTGCATCCGGAAGTCGATCTGGTGCTCGCCGGACGGGATGACCTCTTTTACAGACGACTGAAGAAGGAGCTCGATGAAACCGAGGTTCCAGGCGAAAACGTCCGGTTCGTCATGAATCCGAGTGACGCGGATCTCGCGAAGCTGTATGGCAACGCCACCTTGTACCTGTTCCCTTCCCGCTCCGAGGGATTCGGCCTCCCGCCGCTCGAGGCAATGGCGGCCGGCGTTCCGGTCGCGGCCGCGCGCGCCACGTCGCTCCCGGAAATTCTCGGCGACGCGGCGCTCTACTTTTCCCCGGATGACATCGAGGACATGGTCGCGGTCATGGAACGGGCCCTTGTTGACGAGCCCCTGAGAAACGATCTGATCGCGAAGGGACGCGAACGCGTGACACATTACTCTTGGAGCGCGATGACCGCGCAAACCAGAGCTATCTATGAGCGTCTCGCTCACCGCAAAACTGAATAAGGACCGGTTGAAGGAAGCTCTGCGCCGACGCCGCGCCGCGCGCGCGATCACGCAGCTTTTCGATCACTCAGTCCCGACCGAAATGCGGTTTCATGGCGTAGCCTTCGCGAACCGCGCTCCGGGGAAGCCGGTCGTTCGCGTCGCGGATACGCTGTCGCTCTCGCCGTACATCATTCATTTGAACGCGCATCTTCCCGTGCCGCGCGAATGGCTTGACGAGGAACGACTTCCCGCGCCAAACCTGCTCCTGCCGGAACGATTTTTTCTTTCGCTCACCGACGCGGAACACATGAACCCCGCGGAGGACCTTCTGCTTTCGCCGACCGATACCATCGGGCAAATTTTGGAGGATGTAGAGATCCGGTTCGTGAAACGAGAAACCAACGGGCCGATGGGCCAAGAGGAGATGTTCACCGACCACCCGGAAGCGATTCGCGCGCAATTTGCCCCGGCTCCGTTCATCCCGCCGCAGGTGCCAGAAAACTTCGCGACGTACTTTGAATTGCCGGACGACGAACCGACGTATCATGCCGACGGACGCGTCGAAACCGAAGCGGACGAAGACAAGGACGTTGTCCTCACGTTTTCGGAAATGACCATCACGGAAACCGCGATCGAGGCCGCGCCAAACGCGACCGAACGATGGAACGCGTTCGCCAGGCGCCTGGGCGACTCCGCGACAGAGAGGCTTTCGTTCAGCTTTCTTCCGCATGGGTGGCACCGCGCCATCGGGGTGTTCGTGCTCGCGTCCTTCGTGTTCGTGCTTCCGATCCACGCGATGAACTTCGTGAGCGGACTTTGGGAAACGAAATCCGGGCTTGAAACCGCGTCGGCCTCGGCTCTCACCCAGCTGAGGGCGGGCGCGGATGCCGTGCTGGTGCGCGACGCGGCCGCCGCGTCGGACTCCTTCGGCGGCGCGGGCGACGCGTTTTCCCGCGCGCAGCGATCCGTGAAGGATCTCGGTTCCATCACCTCCCTGCTCCTCTCGGCCGTCCCGGCGACCGGAGCCACCTATCGTGCCGGGACCAAGCTCCTCGAGGCCGGCGCGTCCATGTCCGCCGCGGGCGAGCGCATCGCGCAAGGCGTTCTCGCCGCGCGAGATGAGCTCAACCCGACGCCCGTGTCGCGCCTGCGCCTGCTCACCGCGTACGTCTCCTCTGCCCTGCCGGAACTCCGTCGTGCCTCCGAGCTCATTGCCGACGTAAACGCAAATGACGTCCCCGAGGCGCAACGCGCAACGTTCGCCGAGCTTGCCGACCGCCTGCCGACCCTCGTCGCGACGATCGACGAGTTTCTCGGCTTTTCTGAGATGGCACAAACCGTGCTCGGGGCGGACGGATCCAAGCGCTATCTGCTCGTGTTTCAAAACAACACGGAAATCCGCGCGACCGGTGGCTTTATGGGATCGTTCGCGGAGCTCGACGTGAAAGACGGCGTGATCACGGGCATGAACGTGCCAGGCGGAGGAACCTACGACCTGCAAGGCTCGCTCCGTCACAACGTGGCCGCACCGGAACCGCTCCAACTGTTGAGCGCGCGCTGGGAATTCCAGGATGCCAACTGGTTCCCGGACTTTCCAACGACCGCGCGCCAGATCATGGACTTCTACGAGGACGCGGGCGGCGGAAGCGTGGATGGCGTGGTCGCCGTCAATGCGACGTACGTCGCAAACCTGATCGGATTCCTCGGTCCGGTGGACATGCCCGAGTACGGGCGCACCATTACCTCCGAAAACTTTCTCTCGGAAACGCAAAAGATAGTGGAACTCGAATATGACCGCGACGAAAACAAGCCAAAGGCATTCATTGGCGACCTCGCACCGATTTTGCTCGACCGCGTGATGAGCGGCAACTCCGACGACTTCCTCGCGGTACTCGACCGCGCAGACCGCGGTTTGCGGTCGCGCGACGTGCAAATCTATTTCACGAACGACGAGCTTGAACGCTCCGTGCGCGACCTCGGATGGGGCGGCGAGATCAAGACAACCGACGGCGACTACCTGATGCTCGTGAACACGAACCTCGGCGGCGGAAAGACCGACGGCGTTATTCGCGAGCACGTCGAGCTCGTGGTAAACGCGGACGACCAAGGCGGCATTACCAACACGGTCACGGTCACGCGCACGCACCTCGGGGAACCCGGCGCCGCGTTCAGCGGGGTCAACAACGTGAACTACGCGCGCCTCTACGTGCCGAAGGGATCCACCCTGCTCTCCGCGAGCGGTTTCACGATTCCCGACCCGTCGCTGTTCGAGATCGCGCCGGACGACTGGATCATCGACGACGACCTGCTCTATCCCATGGACTCGCTCGACGTGGACGCCGAAACGCAAACCGCGGTATACGACGAGTTCGGAAAAACCGTGTTTGGAAACTGGATCCAAACGAAGCCCGGAACAACGTCCACCTACTCGTTCACGTATCGGCTTCCCCTGATGCTCAAGGCCGAGAAAACTGACACGTTCATGGCGTTTGCCAAACGGACGCTCGGCCTTCCATCGACCAAGGAATACTCGCTCACCATTCAAAAGCAGTCCGGCGTCACGGATCGAACCACGCACGTATCCATGAACGTTCCGGACTCGCTCGCGACGCTGTGGTCCTCCCATGACATCGGGGACGTTACCTTTGGAAACGCCGCGGACGCGTTCGTGGGCGCCTTGTTTGAAAGCGAGCTATGAAACGAAAAACCAACGAGCAAATCAAAGAGGAACTGCGCGCGATTTACGCGGGGCATGACGGGGAAATCCCGGACATGACCAGGCTGGAAACGCGCGAGGGGTCGCGCCTGACCCGATTCCTCGTGCGGACGATCCTCGCGCTCGGGATCCTGAGCGTCGTTGCCTGGGGCGGTTTTTTCGTGTGGAGCCGAGGAGGCATCGGACCGAGCCGTCCGCTTGAAACGAGTTCCGACGCGGCCGACGGGGTTCGGTCCGGACAGGAGGCGTTTTACACGTTCCGCTACGAGAACGGCGGAAACGCTCCGATCGCATCGCTCGAAGCAACGCTCAGCCTGCCCGCGGACTTTGTCCTCACCTCGACGAACCCAGCGCCCACGGATGAAACGACCCTCACGTGGACCATCGGTTCCCTCGCGCGCGGCTCGGACGGTTCGATCACCATAGGCGGTGTGTTCCGATCCGAAGTACCAAGCACGCAGACGATCCAAACGCTATTCACCTACCGACCTGGCAACTTCTCCTCCGACTTCCAGAGCATTGAGACCGTTTCCGTGAACATTGAGGACTCCGTGCTCGACGCCACGATCTCCGGCCCCGAGAAGGCGCTGCCAGGCGACGAAGTCGCGTACGTGGTGAACGTCCAAAACACGAGCGCGGACGAGGCGACAAACGTGCTCGTCAGCCTCATGGCACCCGAAGAATTCACGATCACTGGCGCGGAGCCCACCACGGACGAAACGGGAACGAACGCATGGACGTTCAATTCGCTTGCCCCGGGGGAACTGAAGGCGATCACCGTAAATGGACGTTATACGTCGTCGGCGGAAGGAGAGCGGTCCGTTGGCGCGCGCGTCGCGTTCGTGAACGAACAACGCATGGAATTTCCGCAAACAGAAGCGACGACAACCACCGACGTGGTTGGCGGAGACGTGGCGTTCGGCCTTGTCGTGAACGGAAAATCCTCGGACCAAACCGTGGATCCAGGCGATACGCTTCGCGCGTCGATCGACTATGCGAATAACGGGAATGAGACGATACGCGGACTCGCCTTCGTCCTGGTGCTCTCAGGCGACGCGGCGACGCTGCCAATCGACTGGGCGCGAGCGAACATCGGAGGAGCCGTGCGCTCGGGCAATACGCTCACGTGGGATGACACCGCCGTTCCGGCGTTCAAGGAATTCTCGCCGAGCGATTCCGGGGTCATCGACCTCTCCCTGCCGATCGTCTCAGACCTTCGCGCGGGAACGTCAAACGCGGTCGTCTTCTCACTTTCCGCCACGCTCGACCAAATCGGCGCGATCGAAAGCCCGCGCACCATCGACGCCTCGCCGATCACCGCCCTCGTCAACTCCGACTTCCAATCCTCGGCGCATGCCGAGTACTACACCGCGGACGGCGAGGCAATCGGCACCGGTCCCCTGCCCCCAGTGGTCGGCCAAACGACCACGTACCGCGTGGTCTGGCGCGTGGCCAACTCGTTTCACCTGCTCGAAGGACTTCGCATGACCACGAACCTCCCGCCAAAAGTCGCATGGACCGGAAAAACAACGGCTGAGATTGGCACGGTCTCCTTCGACGAAACGACCCGCATCGTCACCTGGAGCGTGCCGTCCCTGCCCATTTCGATCCCAGGCGCGGAAGCGACCTTCGGCGTTGCCGTGACTCCGGAAGAAAGCGACGTCGGCGCGTTCTATAAGCTCACCAACGCCATCGCCGTCGAGGCGAAGGACACGTTCACCAAGGATCAGGTTTCAAACGGCATCGACATACTCACCACCGAGCTCCCGGAGGACGAGGAGGCCGCGGGCAAGGGAGTCGTGACAAAATAATAAACAACAAAAAAGATCCTCGCGCGAGGATCTTTTTTGGTGCGCCCGAGACGATTCGAACGTCTGACCCCTTCCTTCGGAGGGAAGTGCTCTATCCAGCTGAGCTACGGGCGCGTATGGACCGCCAAAAGCGTACTCGATCCGCCCCGCCGCGTCAACGCATGGAAAAAAGGCAGAAGGGGCGAGAAGGCTGTTACCAATCGGGTCGCGAAATGATATCCTGATGGCGTATTCACTTAGACCAAATTATGGGAGAACGACCAGTATATGCGGATAAAATTGAATCCAGCCTCGCGGAGGAAATGCGCTCACTCGAGGATACGCGAGAATTGAGGATTCCCATAAGCCTCGACGAGCTAAGACAAGCCACAGAAAACGCCTTTCTTGACGCGGAAAGCATGTTTTCAGTTTTCCAGGACGAACAGACGCCTCAATCTATCGCGTACGAGCAGTGGGTCCGAGCGACAGATGCAATTGAGAAAACTTTCCTCGAATGCAACGAGGGCGCACTTGGAGAACAACTCATTAAACTTGCAGCGCTAGACGACGAGGCATTCGAGTCACACCGCAACGAGGCGCTGGAGCTTGTTGAGCATACCGCATCACTGGCATCTGACATGTACGCATCGATACACCGCCTTTCCCTTTTGGGCTATGGAAAGCGTGCGGACGTGGCGTGCAAACTTGAGAATGGAGACCTCTCGGGATCTAAAAAGGTGCACGGCGTTTCGATCACTCCTTCGCGCAAAACAGTGATCGGGCTTTTAAAAGAAATTGACAACCGCGTTGGAACAAAAAATTGGACGCTCGAATTCCCCCCGGAACTTCCGAAAACCGTGAGCGTGGCCGACCCGTTTCGCTTTGGCGACACATCGATCAAGACCTATTGGCGCGACAAGATATTGGCAAGGCGCTCGGTTGAAAAAAAGAGTGGCATTGACGTGTACTCCGTAAGTCGCGACACCACGCGCCGCCTTGCGTACGAGCTTGAAGCCATCGCGCACCAAACGGATGACGACCAGCTCGCCGCCGCGGCAAAGATCCTGGCTGGGTGGATTGAGATCAAAGACTTCTACTACGAGGATCCAGATCCACGCGACTTCGAGCAATTCCACTTCGGGCTGGAGGAACCGCATCGAATGATGGAGGTGTTCCAGGCGCTCGACACGATCAAACAGAAAGACCCCGAGATGTTCGTGGAGATTCTCGGCGTGAACCCAGAGGACGGTGGACGCTCGCCGTATTTCGGATCGTTCCTGCAAAAGGCATTGTCAAATACGCGGCGAATCGTCGACGAGGTCACGCCGGAGCTTCACGACATGGCCATCGTAACCATGATGAACCAGCTTCTCGCAATGGACGAGAACGTGACGCCCTACGCTGGAGTCATGAGCCAAGAAGCGCTCGAGGCCATGGCGTCCGCGATGGCCACGCGCGTGCGCGAAGAAAAGACCCTCGAGAACAAGGCATCCATGCTTGCGATGCTCCTGGTGCCGTACGTGCCGCTGGCGGTGGATGCCCAAGTGCGCGAGCAGCTCGAACGCTTCCGCGAGGCAAACATCGAGGAGATCCGCAAAGAACTTCGCCGTCACCTCGATGACCGTGACCATCCGCTCAAGATCGCAGAATACATCAGCTCCATGTCGCTCACGTCGTTCGGAGACACGGTGGTGGCCGAGCTCCTGCAAGATATTTATCGAAAAGACGGCAAAGAACTCGACCTAACCAATCCAGAAAAGACGCGGGCGCGCTTCCGAGAACGGACAAACGATGTCATGTACCCCCTCTATGACCGCATCCCACTCCTCGACGAAACGCGCGAGGACCTTGGCTACGGAAACATCGCGCGAATCATCGCTCGCGACGCCCTCTCGCTCGAACCGTTCGCCCCGAGCATCAGGTTAGGGCTCAACGTCACCGACCCGGTCGATCACCCTGGCCTAGAGTTTATTCGCGGATATCTCCACGATCACAGGCCGATCTCGAAAGGCGTCCTCGACTCATTACGTGAGCAAGGCGGATGGACAAAACGCGCATACTTTAACGAGGCCGCAAAATTGGCCACGATAACTTTTATGGACGTGACCGACGTAGCGCTTGAACCAGATCGGCCGAATTTTATCGCGGAATTTTTACTCAGATCTTTTCGGAATGGAATGAACACTGTAGAAGAACACTTTGTGCATGACCTCATCTCCGAGGCCAAAGAACCTGATCGCGTACTACTCGCCTTATTGTCGCTACCCGGAGGCGCAAAGGCGGCCTTTAATTTCTTTGATCATTTTTGCGACGCGATTGAGCCTCGACGTATGAAGGAGATTTTGCACGACGAGCTTGCCTTTGGCGTCCTTCATCTGGCGATCGACGAATTCCGGGCGATGTTCGGAATCGGTGAGGGTTGGCGGGCAGAGGAAACATTCAAAAATCCTCACACGAGGGATTACTTGGACTACCTTCGTGGAAAAATTGTCGCGCTGCAAACTGATTTTCAATATGGAAAACTGAAAAGTACGGAAATTACCGTCGATGAATATGTTGACCTGTATCGAAAAATGAACAAAACGATTATCGAAGGAAAAACTCCTTGGACAGTGGGCGAAACAAGGAAACACGGGGATCAGGAAGAATTTGTCCCCATCATCGACATGTGGGAAATTTGGAAATACGTGAACGATGGCCAAGAACGCTCCTGGGAAAGAACACCTGAATCAACGCATCCGTCTCTATTAACGTCGCCTGATAAGCTCGGACCACTTACAGAGAATGAAAAAATGGACATGCTCCATGCGATTCAAATGGGATACATCCACGGAAAACCCCATACAAACGATGGCATAGGAGGGCTTGCCCTTTTCATTAAGAAATTTTTCAAGGTAACTGATACGGAATTGGAATGGACGATACCTCCATCAATGACTATGTTCATGAACCAAGGAAGGTTCGACATTAAACCTGCTGTAGGATCAGCGGTTCCTTCGACTTCTACGGAGAAATGAATACAGCGCGTACAGGGTCGGACGCGCGACGAAGTCGAGCGTCCCGGGAAAGTTGAGGCGCGTGCCGCCGAAGCCGAGCTTGAAGCGGGTGATGCCGGCCCACGGGTGCGCGTCGGTGGATCCTTCCGGCGCCACGCCCCACCAGTCGTACCAGTGCATGCCGCGGTGCTTTGCCTCGTTGACGAGCGACCAGTGCAGCAGGTACGGGGCCATGGCATCGCGGTGCACGTTCGCGCTCGCGCCGTGCAGGTAGGTGCGCGTCCCACCGTGGTCGATCATGATATTCGCCGCGATCATCGTTCCATTGAGGCGCGCGACCGCGAGGAACGCGCGGCAGGTGTCGCTCGAGAGCGCAGAAAGCATGCGCTCGTAATAGCGGCGCGGATGCAGGCGAAACTGTCCGCGCAAGGCCGTGGCCTCGAACAGTTTCCACGCCTCGCCGAATGCGTCGGACGAAAGGTCCGCCGTGACTCCCTTTCGTTCCGCGAGACCGACGTTATAGCGCGTCTTCGCGTGCAGGTTTCTGGACAAATCGTCGAAGGTGAGCGAAAGATCGGTTATGAACGTGTTCGCAGGAGAGACGGAGCGAACGAGTTTGAAATGAGACGATTGAAATTGAAAATCCGCCTCGGGCTCGAACCGAATGAACAGGGCGCCGCTTTTCCCCGCGACCGCGGAAAGCAGCGTTGAAAGCAGATCACTCGCGTCTGGCCGTGAGACCGGTCCGCGCGGACAATAGAGGTAACGCGGCCCGAACGGGAGCGCGTTCTCGACGAACTGCGCGGCGACCGAGGGTCCGCGGTCGTCGGAAGCGACCACGCGGCGCACGCGATGGCCGGCCGCCCGCTGGAACTCGCCCCACTCCCAGGACTGCAAAAACGCACCCGACCGCGAGGCGTGCTCGCGAACGAATCCGTTCCAAATGTCACGATTGTTTGCCTCGTGAATCACATGTGTCAGCTAACGTCCCATCATCCTCAACGCCTTGGTAACGCGTTCCTCGCTGGAGTCCGCGTCAATCATCGCGAGCACGTCCTCGGCCTGCTTGCGCTGGTACCCAAGACCGACGAGCGCCTCGAGCGCATCCGCGTCCACGCTCGCCGACGAGGACGGTTCTTCCGCAAGCGTCCCTTTCAATTCCAGGATGATCTTTTGCGCGGTCTTTTTTCCGATGCCGGGAACATTGGTGAGAAAGGCGACGTTTCCCTTCATGATGTTCTCCTTCACCCGCGCGACCGGAGCCGCGAAGACGATCTTTTGTCCGCTACGCGGACCCACGCCGGACACGGATGTCAGGCGCCAGAACAACTCGAGCGCGTCCACCGTGAGAAACCCGAATAGCTCGCGTTGATCGTCGCGAATCGCCTCGTGCGTAAAAAATGTTACCCCGCCCGTTTGGCCATGGGCCACGTCCTCCGGCAACGCCACCTTGTATCCGAGGTCGCCGCAATCGACTATCACGAATCCGACGCCATGGTGGATCACTTGTCCGGTCACTTTCGCGATCATGTTCGTTGAGGCCGTGAGGCTTAATCACCCTTTTGAAACGTCTGCCCAAAATATCCGGCGATCCGCTTTTCCAGCTCCGCGTCAATCTTCTTTCCGAACCGTGGCAACGGCTCGCCCGCGACGACCGCCTCGTGAATGTGGCGAAGAGTCTCTCCGAACGCCGGGCCAGGATCCATCCCGAGCAGGTTCATGAGCGCCACGCCGTCGAGCCCAACCGCGCGAAATCCCGCGTTTCGCTCGCGCTTTCGAAGTTCCTCCCGATACCGTTCCTTTTCCGCGCGGCGCCAGGGGGCAAAATCATGCTCCGAGCGCAAGAAATTCACGAGCGAATCCGCCTCGTGCTGGGTCGCGCCGACCGTCTGCCGGCGACTCCCGCAGACCGTATCAAGGAAGAGGCACCCCTGCAACAGGTCGATGAAGTCGTCCGCGTCATATCCGTGCTTGGCCGCGATCGCGTGGTACCGGAGCACGACGCTCGGATTTGGAGAGGCGAAGTCGTCCAGCGGGTCGAGATGGTGCGCGATGAGCGTTTCGAGCAGGTCGATGTCGCGCGGCGGAAGCGAACGACGCGACGCGACGCGCTCGAGCAGGGCGCGATACGCCGGCGCGTGAAAGGCCCGGCCATGCCCCGCGTAATGGGCCTCGATGCCGTAGGTCAGATAAAATTCCGTCTGCGCTTCCGTGCGGGAAAGGCCTTTGCGTTGCGCGACGAAGGCGTCGTAAAGTTTTAAAAATGCCGAACGTGCCTTCGCGCGTTCCGCTGATCCCGCGTCATCGCGATGCGCTCGCGGAGCCTCAACGAATCCTTCCGAACGCCCGCGGCTTCCCTCCGGGGCATCAAAATACACGAGCGGCCACTTGGCAACGTCATGGCACAACACGAACGTCTCATAAAGCGCCGCATTCTCCTTGATCGTTTCCTCAATTTCCTCCACCTCCCCACCAAACCCTTTCAGGCGGGCAAACTCCTCGATGCCAACGAGACGCAGTGCCCCGTCGAAAACCGCGTAAAGCGTTTGGAGCGCCAATCGCAGGTGGTCGTCGAGAAATGGTCCTTCCGCGTGATGGGGAGGGGTTTGTGGCGTACGCATGGCCTCTGCCACGAGCGGTTCTGACGCCGCTTCCGCGACCAACGTTGCGTCCGCACGCGCGCGCAAGGAACGGTCAAACTCGACGCGTGTGAGCGCGTCGTCCAAAAACTCGGTCGGTTTCCGCTCATGGGCAGCAAATGTCCTCCACATACTGGAGACAGTTTACGCGAAATCGCTAAAATTCGAAAGCTTAATAACCAAAGATCAAATGCTAAATATGACTTTTGAGTTATGCCCCCATGTATTTCCGAATGATGCGGTCCGTTTCGTTCGCGACCTCGGCAATGGATCGCGTTCCGTCGATGACCGCATGCGCGGATTCGCGATATGGCACCACGAACTGCCTCGCGGCCGGAAGGGCCACGCGACGGTGATATTCGACGTCATAATTCGGCTGTCGTTCAAGCCGTCGCGCGAGCGCGACTTCCTCCGGTACCTCGAGCCAAAGCTTGAGATCAAGCGTGCGGCGAATCTCATCGGTCGAAAACAACATAAGGCCCTCCACGAACAGCACGGGCGCAGGACGAAACAGGACGGAGCCCGTCCGGCGATCCTCCTTGCGCGAATACACGGGTAACAAAATGTCATTTCCCTCCTTCAGCTCGCGAAGCGCGGCCGCCGCCTCGGCAAGATGCAGGCTTTCTGGCAAATCCCAATGCGGCCGACCGTCGAGCGTCGGGCACTCGGAACGATCCTTGTAATATGCGTCGAACCGAAACCGCTTGACCCCTCCCTGTCGTTCGAGGTGCTCCGCGAGCGTCGATTTCCCGGCCCCGGAATGTCCGGCGAGCCCGATCAAAAATGGTCGCATAACGCAGGCAAGTGTAGCGCGTGACTGGCATCACGGCAAGAAAAACAGGCCTCGGCGAGAGACCTGCGGAAACGTGCCCGTGCGACACGATCAGGGCATACGGACGGAGAGCTTGATGTTGACGGCGAGTACGGCGTCGCCCGTCGCGAGATTGACGCCGATGCCCGTGGGGAAAGAGACGCTTCCGATCGCGATCGGGAAGACCGTGGCGACGGAGCCGCCCAGGACGTGCGTGGGGGACGCGGCCCCGTCATAGGCCGGAACGAACTTGTAGAGAACCGACGCCTCAAGCGCGAAGTCGGGAGCGATCCTCTTGCTCGGACCCGCGATCAGCTGGACCGCGGGGCGCAGATCGCTGAAGCCGGTCGTGACCCCGATCTCCCCCATGCATCCCCAGCCGTTCCGCACCGGGACGAGGACCGCGAGACCATGTGCGATTCCGGGCGGAAGCATGGTTCCGTCGTCCAGGGTCACGAGGTAGCCGACCGAGGTGGTTACGAAGACGCTCGCCTGGTCCTGATATTCGCTCATGTCAAAACGAAGCGTCAGTTTATCTTGCCCTGCAGGATTTGGGGAAAACAAGGGCCGGGTAGGTGATCAAACAAACCGGACTTCATCGCAACCTCGTGTACCAGGCGCTCGAGGCGCTCGCGGATCGACGACTCCTCACGAAATCGACGACCGGATCGGTCGCGCTGTTCTCTCCCACGGACCCCATCCACCTCCTCGATGGAATCCACGAGGCCGAGCTTACCGCGCAACGGGTCGTCGAGATGCTCCGAGATAAGAAGAAGGTCGTCGACCAGGAGATCACGGTGTACGAGGGGGCGGATGGCATGCGATCGTTCAACATCAAGAATGCCGAATCGCTCAGGCCCGGCGAGTCCATTTATGTCATGGGTTCGGGCGGTCCGAAATTCGAGGCGGCCATGGGCGAACGCGCGCTAAAAAAATACTTCGCGGCCATCGGGAAGCGCGGCGGCGCCAAGGTACTCATGTACCAGCCGCAGCAGTACAGCGATGACACGTACCAACGCGCGCGCGAGCACTCCTCGTTTGAATTTCGCGTGCTTCCGTACGACATGACGCCTTCCGCCGGCGTGGTCTTCACCGACCGGAGCGTCGCCTTTCACTTCTACGAGGATCCCATCACGGTCATCGAGATTAAAAATCCCCACCTCGTCGAGGCATACAAAAATTACTTCGAGCTGCTGTGGAACCAGCAGGTGCGGGTCGAGCGCGGGGTCGACGCCCTGAAACGCGCATTCTATTCCGTCGTGGACGATCTCGCCCCGGGACAGGAATATTACTCCATCGGCTCGAACGTCGGCCTGGACGAACCCGGAATCGAAAAAATGTTTGACGAATACCACGCCTATCGTGTGAAAAAGGGCGTCGGATGCAAACTCCTGAGCTACCGGCAGGACACGGCGCGGATCCTGGAGCGATTCCGACGGGCCGGAGACCCGGAGGGACGGATCAGCGAGGTCCGCCCCCTTCCCCGCACGAGCATGGGGCCGATGAGCACGATCCTCTACAACGAGAAGGTATTCATCCCCATCTACGGCGAGGAACCGACCGTCATCGTGTTTGAAAGCAAGGAACTGTATCGCGGGTTCAAGCAGTATTTTGACGAGCTGTGGAACCAGGACGTTCGGATCGCCTACGGCAAGGATGCGCTCACCGGAGCGCTCTGGGACATGCTTGACGAGCTGAAACCCGGGGAGACGTACCGCGTACTCGGCGCGAACGTGGGCACGGCCGCGCAGGAACCATGGAAGTCGTTCTTCGACGAATTCCATCGCAAGCGCATCGGGAAGGGGGTGCGAGTCCAAATGCTCAGTTACAAGGGGGGCTACCAGGAGATCCGACAACGATTCATCGACGAGGGCGATGCTGACCTGTCGCTCAGCGAGATTAGGTCCCTGCGCAAGACAGAGCTCGCCCCGCACCAGGTAAACCTCTATCGGGACAAGGCCCTGCTCCTTGTGTATGGCGACGAACCGGCCGTCATCACCCTCGATCAAAAAGAGATATTCGACGGGTTCACGACGTATTTTGACGAACTCTGGAATCGCACGACCGAGACGCTCAACGGCGACGAGGGAATCACGGAGCTCTGCGAGCTTGTGCTCGCGACCCGAAAGGACCTGTATCTCATCGCCGCGACCGGCACGATTCTGCGGACGCATCCGAAATACTATGAGACGTTTACGCGGAGACGCAAGCAACTCGGGATAAATATCCACATGCTCGCGAACGAAAGCATTCGCGGAAGCGCGGCCACCAAGCTGCCCGCTACAACGATCAGTTATCTCCCGCCGGAGTTCGAAAGCCCGATGGTCGTATGGATATTCGGCGACTACGTGGCAAACGTGCTATGGGAGGAGCCGCAGAGGATCTTTCTTACGCACGACAAGGGCACGGCGGACTCCTATCGGAACTATTTCAAGGCTCTCCAAAGGATTACGCGGTGATGACGTTCGCTCATCTATCGTCAACATCCTCCCCTCTCACGCGAAAAAAGACTAGCGCGGAAATGCAGAGCCCGGCCGCGAGCGCGAAGGCGAGGCGCGTGTCGACGGCGGCGAGGAGGCCTCCCGCGTACATCACCGGGACGTCAAGCGCGCTTCTGAATACCGCGAGGTTCGAAAGCGTGGTGGCGCGGCTGCGGGAACGGATGCGCGCGTTGATCCAATGCGCATACATCGGCTCGCGGATATTATGAGAAACGAAGTACAGGCCCACTGCCGCGAACAGAAGCGGCCCGGACCGGACGAACGCGGCGACGATGATGAACGCAGCCATCAGCACGACGGTCGCGTCGAGCACCCGCCGCGCGCCAAACCGCTTCTCAATAGCCTCCGACGCCCACTTCAGGGAGAACATGACCGAATGGATGATCACGTAAAACAGCCCGAGCCATAACACGGGGATCCCCCGTTCGAGAAAGTAAGGCTGGTACACGCGCCATACGAGAATGGTCGAGACGAACGGAAGGATCTTGTTCATCGACGCGACGAACAGCGCCGGCCGCCGGACGATTGTCTCCACGCTTTCTCGAAAAATCCCCTTCTCCAGAGCCTCCACTTCCGCCTCGTGCCTCGGCTCCACGATCAGCATCAGCAACGCGAGCGCCGCGACGAGGCCGACCGCGTCGACCGCGATGAGCCACTGGAAGCGCGTCTCCGACAGATCCATCGCGATAATCGCGCCGACGGACGGCAAAAAGATTTTTGCCAAATTCTGCGCGGACAACAGACGGCTGTTGAACCGAAGCATTTTTTTCTCATGTCCGGTTTCCTTCAGCGTATCGTAGAGAAGCGCCTCTTCCGTTCCGGAAAAACAAGAAAAGGAAAAAGACAAGAACACGAATGAGACCGCGAACCAGAAGAAGTCAGTAGCGAACCAGTGGATGGCGGTGGACGCGAGCATGAATGCGACGCCAAGCAGCATGGTGCGCTTGCGCCCGAGATGGTCGGCCATGTATCCGCTTGGGATCTCCGCGAACAGCGAAACCGCGCCGAACAGCCCGGAAAGCCAGACGATCTGCGCGATGGACAGGCCGCGGTGCAAATAGAACAGCGTGATGATGGCGTTGAGCGTCTTGAAGTTGATGCAGACCTTCGTCCAGAACAGCAGGCGTGGGTTTCGATTGAGGCGTTGGAGGCGGGTCATGTCCGGGCAGTATAACAAAAAACCGGCGGCCCAGGGGGGCTGCCGGAGATCGCGTCCTAGTGGGGCGCGATCGAGTCGGCGGTGGCGTCGAAGTCGACCCGTACGAGGCCGGAGGAGATGCTGTCCCCACAGCCGTCGACATCCGTGTATCCGACGCGACACCATTTGTCACCGGTCGCGTCACAGAACTCCTCGAGATCGAGGCGCTGCCACGTGGTCGAGGACGACGCGGCCGTGCAAGTGCTCGGCGCCGTGGAGGATTCGTCCTCCGCTACCGCCGAGACAAGGCGCCAGCTCCACGCGGCCGTGTACGACGGGGCGTAGGTCGGGTCTGTGAAGTCCACGCACCAGGCGCGGACCTCGTCGGTGCCGTCGCCGTCGGAATCAGCGTAGGCCTCGACGCTCACGGTGAAGGCTGAGTCCAGGGCGGAGAAACCACCCCAGGCCTCGCCCTGCACGATCGCGTCGTACCCGTCCCAGGGCGAGGGCATGGCCTCGCCGACCGCGATCACGCAGAGCGTGTCGTCGTCGCCGTCCGTGTCGCCATCGTAGGCGACCAGGACGTCGACGCCGTTCTCGGTCCCATCGCCGTCGTCGTCCTGGCAGTCCCAGTCCGCCGCGTCGGGGTCGCCGTCGCAGTCGTTGTCGACGCCGTCGGAGCACAGGTCGTCGACCGCCGAGGAGACGATCGCGACCTCGTGGGCACCCGGGTAGGCGGCTGCCTCCGCGTCGTCGCAGTCGTCGTCGCAGGTGTCGTACCCGTCGCCGTCCGCGTCGTCGAGGTTGAGCGAGGCGTCCGCGTCGTCGCAGTCGCCGCCGGCCGTCACGTACCCGGAGGGAGGCGCGCACGCCGTGGTTCCCGCGGCGGAATCGCCGTAGGCATCCGCATCGCCGTCGGGGTAGTAGGTCACGAGGGTGAATCCCTCGTCGATCGACCCGTCGCAGTCTTCGTCCACGCCGTCGCAGGTCTCCGTGCCCGCGGGGCTGACTGACGCGTCGGACTCGTCGCAGTCACCCTCGCATCCGACGTATCCGTCGCCGTCGGCGTCGGTCTCGTCCGCGGGGACGGACCCGTCGCAGTCGTCGTCCGTGCCATTGCACTGCTCAGTGGCGCCCGGGTGGACCGAGCTGTCCGCGTCGTCGCAGTCGCCGCCCGATGCCGAGGCCGAGGCCTCGCCCGGGTCGGAGCAGTCCGCGTCGGCCGAGGCCACGGTGGCCCCTGAGCCGGCGGCGTAGCGGTCGTCGTCGGCGTCGGCGTAACAGGTCTCGCCGCCATCGCAGTTCTGGTCGACCTCGTCGCCGACCGTCTCGCTCGCGCCCGGGTAGACCGTGGCGTCCAGATCGTCGCAGTCGTCGCCGTAGGAACATTCGGCGGCGGCGTAGTGCCCGTCGACGTCGGCGTCGAACCCTTCGTCGACCGTGCCGTCGCAGTCGTTGTCGACCACGTCGCAGATCTCCGTGGCGCCCGGGTGGACCGAGCTGTCCGCGTCGTCGCAGTCGCCGCCCGATGCCGAGGCCGAGGCCTCGCCCGGGTCGGAGCAGTCCGCGTCGGCCGAGGCCACGGTGGCCCCGGAGCCGGCGGCGTAGCGGTCGTCGTCGGCGTCGGCGAAACAGGTCTCGCCGCCGTCGCAGTTCTGGTCGACCTCGTCGCCGACCGTCTCGCTCGCGCCCGGGTAGACCGTGGCGTCCAGATCGTCGCAGTCGTCGCCCAAGGTGACGTACCCGGCCACGTCCACGCAGGATGCGGTGGTGTCGGCGTCATCGCCATAGCCATCGCCGTCGACGTCGGCGTAGAGCGTGTCCGGCACGTCAGTGGTGCCGTCGCAGTCGTTGTCCACGCTGTCGCCGCAGACCTCGCGTACGGCCGGGTTGATGGCCGCGTCGCCGTCGTCGCAGTCGCTGTCGTTGCCCACATACCCGGTGGGAGCCTGGCAGGCCATTTCGGTCATGGAATCGGTTCCATAGCCGTCGGAATCGGCGTCGGCATACCACTCTTCCCCAGTGGAGATGTCAACCGCCGGGTCGTCATCGTCCGCCAGTTCGTCACAGTCGTTGTCGATGCCGTCGCACACCTCGGTTGCATCCGGATGCACGTTCGCGTCGCCGTCGTTGCAGTCGCTGTTGATGGCGACCGCGCCGTCGGGCTGCGCGCAGCCCGTGTAGCCGAGCTCCGTGCCACCATAACCGTCGTTGTCCATGTCGGCGTACCAGCGGGCGCCGTCCTCGTCGGTCGTGCCGTCGCAGTCGTCGTCCATGCCGTTGCAGGACTCCGTCGCGCCCGGGTGGACCTCGGAGTTGTCGTCGTCGCAGTCGCCGTCGGCCTCGGCCCATCCGTCGCCGTCGCCGTCGGTGCCGTCACAGACGCCGTCGCCATCGATGACCGCGTCACAGTTGTTGTCGATGCCGTCGCACACGTCGGTGGCATCGGGGTTGACCGCGGGGTCGGAGTCATCGCAGTCGCCGAACGTCTGGGAGGCCCCGTACTCGGGGACATCCCAGGAACAGAACGCCATCGCGCGGGCGCCGCTTTCCGACGGCGAGGTGCCGTCCACGTACCCGTCTGAGTCGCCGTCCGTGTACCAGATCTCGACGTCCGCGACGTCGGGGTCGGCTGCGTCCACCAGGCCGTCGCAGTCGTCGTCGACACCGTTGCAGATCTCGATGAGACCCGACCCGGTATCGCATCCGCCCTTGTCGAGGGCGACCTTTCCACTGGCACACCCGGATCCGAATGCGAGAACGCTGGCCAACGAAAGACCGATGATTTCACGTGAAATGTACATCAATGCCTCTTGCACCCACGAAAGACCGGAACGTAGGTGTCGCTTGCTTGTGGGAATGCCGGTCTTTCTTTTTTCACGAAAACCTTCGTAAAAAACAAAAAACCACCATGAAACAAGGCTGTTTTTGTAACACAAATACCTACGATCGTCAAGGACGACAGTGGTATACTTATGCTCTATGGTCCATTCAGCCGAACATGGTTTTTCCCCAGAAACAGAACGAAAAGTCCTGGTTGTCGACAGCGGTTCCGCGCTCATCGGAAAGGAAGTGATGTCTCGGTGCGAGGATACGGTCGTGGACGACCAGGAACACGGGCTGTTTGCCGTGGCAGACGGCATGGGCGGAATGCCGCACGGCGACGTGGCGAGCCGCCTCGCATGCACCACGCTCGACAGCACGTTCGCCCGGTCGAAAAAAAGGGGCATGGCAGAAAAATTGCAGGAATCCGTTGACGTGTGCGCAAACGCGATGCACGCTCAAAAAACGGATCCAAAATTTGCCGGGATGGGTACCACGCTCACCGCCGTCGCCGCCGAAGCGTCCACCGACGGAACGGTCGAGCTCGCGATCGCGCATGTCGGCGACAGCCGAGGGTATCTGATCCGACAGGATTCCGGCGTCCTTGAACGGCTGACCACGGACGATGGATTCGTAGAACTCTTGGTTTCATCTGGAATTCTTCCGGAAGCCATCGGACGTGCCATCGACCAATCAACGAAACGAGGAGAGGATGTCCCGGAACACCCCGTCCTGAAGGATCGTGCAACGCTTGAGTCGGCAATTAACGCCGCGATCGTCCCGTGGAACCGTTTCTCAAGAGACCTGACCTCCTTGAAAAGATGTCTGCGGGAAACCGAGAATCGGCTCAGTTCGCGTCATAACCGAACGGCCACCCAGCTTCTGTACCACATGAGCAGCTACCTCTTGAATTCGATGGACACTGGCGCCACGACCAGCCCGACGGTGCGCTCCGTCAAAGCGCGAACTGGAGATACGCTTGTCATCTGTTCCGATGGAATCACGGACGTCCTTACGGAAAAAGAAATCGAAACGATCGTTCGAGAATCGCTTCTCAAGAAGATGTCGGCGCGCGAAATCGCCCGTCAGATCGCCGAGGCCGCCGAAGCGTCCTCCGGAAATCGGAAAAAAAGGGACGACCGCGCCGTGGTCGTGGTTATTCTTGGCCAGGAAACTTAAGCAAAAACAAACGTTCGCCTCCATAGTCCAACCTACGACTCGGCGCCATCGGCCAAACGCTCCATGGCTTCGACGACCGCAATCGCGGCGCAAACGTCAGGCTCGCCAACGGGAAGGCCAGGCGCGTCATACGCGATCTCATTTTCACGAAAAACATATCTGCCATTTGCTCCGGCTTTCTTCGCCAGGAGCAACGCGGCGCGCGCCGCGGCATTGAATATCTTTTTCGCCTCCTCAGAACCTCCTATGGCAACGAACAAGTTGAACCTGCGATCAAATTCCGTATCGCCGATCAAAACGCGCGGGCGGGCGAGGCCAAACGCACGGAAAAATCCGGCCAGCGCGCGTGCCCCGCGCACACGTGGACCGAACGAAGCGACAGGGAGAGCACCCTTCGCGATCTTCAATCGTAGTCGCAAGTGCGGTGTTCTGGTAAATGTCACGAGCAAAGAATTAATGAGACGCGTGTAAGAAGTCACCGTTTCGACAAAAAACATTCGGCCATTCCGAAGTCCGGAGCCTTCGGAAACACCAAGTGCCTCACGCAGCCGCATGAGCGACGTACCTGCCGCCTTGTTACCGCTGGAGCGTGCAAAATAAGCCGCCGCGAAGCATCCGGCCGCGAATAAAAGCATTGCGAAGAATGATAGAAGCCGTTGGATCGTGGACATATTTTAAGGAAGTTGATACCACTTTAATCGCACTTCGTAATCACGCGCTTTATGTCATCGAGCGTCACCCGATTTCTCCCGGGAACATTTCTGTATCCCCAATTGCGATCGAGCCCGAACGTAAATCCGCCGAACGCGCGAAATAGGTCCATGGCTCGATCGGATTCCTGCACGTATAAAAATCCGCGCTTTTTCTCGACAAAAATGATCGGCGTCGGCCTTTTGACCTCGAGCGCGACCATGAACGATACGCCCTCGCGCACGCCGGTCGCGGTGCCATTCATGACGATTTGATACCCATTCCACTCGGTCCGTGCGTTCCACGCCTTGCGCGCGGCTGTCATCTGTTTCTCCTCGTCGCGCAACAGGCCGTGTCGCGCAAGCAGGTCGCGACGCAGGGCGAGCACGCGTTCGATTTCCTTTGGTCGGTACCCTTCTTCCCGAAGCGCCCAGAAAAATCCCCGATCCATCACCCCAATCCCCAGAGCGATCTTCGGCGCGTATCCCATCACCCTGAGCCTCGCGTCCGTGACGCGGAACAGCCTCAGAAACTGCTCGAGCGAGCTTGGCAGCGGCCGTCCCTTCGCGTCATGTGCCCGGTTGAGATCGGTGTAATGATGATGGTCGAGAATCACGACCTCAACGCCGAGCGCGCGCAGGCGCGCCTCGACCTCCGGCCCGGGCATTTCCACGATCACGACGCGCTTCCATCCGCCATCGCGCACTAGCGGCACGATATCAAGCTCGCGGTCGAGCGTGGCCCCGTGTGGCTGCGCGGAACGAATGACCTGGATCCCCATGGCCTTCGCGAGCTCATAAATGAGAACCGCTTCCGCGTCGTTCGGCGGAATGATGAGAACGGTTTTTTTCATATTAACGCGCTTTCGATTGTTCGGCTTGATATTGTTCAACCATCGGACGGACAAACTGGAGGGCCTGCTCTCGCGTCGTTACCGCCCCCTCGTCACGCTCCGCCTCGACGGCCCTAAGAACCTCTCCAAAGAACCGTCCGGTATTATTATTTCGTGGGTTGAGTTGAAATTCGGCGATCAGGTCCCTGCCCTGGAGCAGGGCCTCCTTCGCCGCCTTGTCGATGCCGTATTTTGCGATCATCTCGGCGAAACGAACGCCGGGCTCGTATGCGACGGTATCAACCCCGGGCAGGAGCCGCCCGCGGGAATCCGCTTCGCTCGCGGCGATCAGAACGCGCCAAGAAACCGGACTGATTCTCTTCAAAAGTTTTCGAATCGCGTTCGCGTACTGCGCCTCGGTCAATTTTCCCGCGATAAACGAACGATGTAATTCTCCCGGCTGAAGGTGCTCGCGGGCGATCGCGACCGTCGCGTCCAACGCGCCCTGGTGTCCTTTGAACACGAGGCGGGAAAACAATTCGCGGACTGGCGCTTCCCCGGCCGGCTCGTGTCCCTTGGAACGGATGCGACCGTCCTCCACGGTGGTCGTTGACGGCTTGCCCAAGTCATGCCCAAGTGCCCCGAGCATCACCTGGAGCCTTTCGTCATCCGAAAATCCGCGCGCCGAATCATTGGCAATCTTCGCGCCCGCGTCAATGACCATCATCGTGTGCGTCCATACGTCGCCTTCTGGATGCCATTCGGGTTCCTGCGGCACGCCGATGAGCGCATGAAGTTCTGGAAACTTGCGCTCCGTCATACCGACGACACGCATGAACTCGAAGCCCACCGATGGCCGCTTGGACTTCAGGAGAAGCTTTTCAAGTTCGCCCCCGATTCGCTCCTTGGGAAGCTCGTCCATTTCGCCGCGTTCCACCACCCCTTTCATAATCTCGAAGCTTTTCTCCTCCGCCGTAAATTCAAGACGCGCGAGGAACTGTGCCGCGCGTAACACGCGCAACGGATCGTCTGCGAACTTCTCCGAGTCAGTCACGCGCAATGTCTTTGATCGAAGATCCTCCATGCCTCCGAAGGGATCAAAAACCACCCCTGTGATCGGATCCATGGCCATCGCGTTTACCGTGAAGTCACGACGGCAGGCGGCTTCCTTAATGCCGAGCGACGGATCGGAATCGATCAGAAATCCCTTATGCCCCTTCCCCGCCTTCGATTCGCGCCTCGGAACGGACACGTCGAGCTCAAGGCCGTCGCCTATCGGGACCTTGATAATGCCAAATGCCTGCCCTACGTCATTGATCTCGCCGAACATCTTTGTTAACAGCGAAATAAGTTCGGCTGGCGCGACCCCGTACACCTCCACGTCCGCGTCCTTGGGTTGCAATCCCAAATAAATGTCGCGCACATACCCGCCGACGATGTAGGCCCTCGGAGG
>MGFA01000013.1:1934-9196 GCA_001791645.1 Candidatus Uhrbacteria bacterium RIFOXYB12_FULL_58_10 | reverse complement strand
TTGACCTCTTCCATGCCATGGAAGCGCTCTACCAGCTGAGCTAAGGGCCCGTGCACTTTGGTGCGAAAAGGATATCGTATTGGCAATGGGCGGTCAAGACGGATTGACGTCGGCGTGGATTCGCGCTAGCGTAACGGGGCATTGCAAGGAGGGAGCCATGCAAGAGATGAGTTCTGCCGACGCGTTCTTTGCGGTTACCGTGCGCGTGCGACGGAACCACGCGGGAAAGGTATCCGTGCGGTTCGAGACCGATCCCAAATGTTCGCCAGAGGCGATCCGCGAGCTTTCCTTGGCCGTGGATCCTGTCGTAGCGGCCCGTCTCGCGGTCGGGGCGTATGAGATGAACCGGACCGCGCGGTTCGGTACCCGTCTCGTGGCGTCTCCTGGAGGCGCCGAGCCGGAGGTTACGGAAGAGCTGGTCCGGGCGCTCGTTCGTCCGATGGACGATTTGCTACGCGCGCTGATCGATTCGATCGAATCGATTCCCACCGAGGAACGCATGTTCGATGCGATCCGTGAGTTGTACGCGTCCATTCTCTGTATGATGTCCGTGGACGGAACGATCGGGCTCGTGCGTCTCGGGTTCTGTAAGCTGGAGCCGTGCGATTTTCCGTCTGGTCTCAGCCGAGCGTTTCGTTTTGCTCTGGAGAGGGGTGAGACGTGTCAGGAAGGACGGCTGCCAGTTTCGCGCCTGCCGGTCGTGATCGTTCGCGATGCGTCGCTCGTTCGCGTGTTCCTTGGGGTCATCGGTGACCGCAATCCGTTCCGTGCCCTGTACTTGAGGCGTTTTCGCGCCATCATTCAGTCCGTCCAGTCGCGCGCGGAGATCATGGAGATGCGCATCATGCGCGGCAAGTGCGCCGAGGAGGCCGTGCGCATGCGGCTGTGCGCGGAAGCCATGGATGCCGCCATCGGTCAGTTCGGCGCGCAGCCCAACGGCAACGAGAAAGACCGGCCGGATGTCCCGGAAGCGGTCTGGGGTAATCATGATCCCGGGGACGCGTAGGAGGATAGAGTTCCCCCGGCCTTTCCCTTGACTTCGCGGCGCGATTTTGTTACGTTCGGCTGGCCTTTGGAACCCATCCTAGGCACGGAGTCACAGATGCGAACATTTTCTCTCACGGTCCTCGTGTACCAGAGCAAGGATATTCCGGTCACCATCACCGCCGATCCGCCACTCGAGCGCCGTCAGCTGTCCATCATCGAACAGTGGATCGGCAATGCCAGAGAACTCATGGACGGCACATACACCCTCGTCCTCGGCGCGCCCGAGGATGGCCTGTACGGCGATGGTCCCGACGGCAATTCGGTGACGATCCTGCGACGCCGGCTCTTCACCCCAATGGAGAACGCCCTCGCCGCGCTCAACGCGGCCTACGGCGTCTACCCAGAGGATGACGACGAGCTCGTCCAACTTCTCGCCAACGACATCGCCCAGAGCGACCCCGGCAAGATCGTCGGCCACGCCGAGGCGATCGTCCCTGGCTTCCTGTTCATTCGCGTGGGGTGCCCGTGTTGCGGGGCGTCACAGCTCAAAGTCGAGACATTCGTGGTCCTCTCCGCCAACATGCAGCTCACCGACGACGGCTCGGAGGAGCGCGATCGCATGGTCGCGCTGCTCGGCGATTACGGGATCACGCCGGATCCGCGTCTCGCCACTGCCTCCTTCGCGGTGGTCTACCCGGGCGCGGACTGCACCAACCCCTTCGGAGCGGATGCCAACGCCAAGCTGCAGAGGCGCATCGACGCCCTCCTGCCGCGGATCGAGGCGGTCGCCATCCCAAAGCTCCTCGAAGTCGTCGCCGCCGCGACCGAGCGCATCAACGCCGGGACCGCGGCGATCAGGCGGCAGTTCCCTCAGACGTCCTGACCGACGTCTCTTTTCTTTTCCGATCGTTTTCGTTATACTCGCGCCACTATGTTGCAAGTTGGAATCGTTGGGCTTCCGAACGTCGGCAAGTCCACCCTCTTTCAGACGCTCACAAAAAAGCAGGTTGACTGCGCGAATTTTCCGTTCTGCACCATTGAGCCGAACGTGGGCGTGGTGGAGGTGCCGGACGTCCGCCTGCGCCAGCTTTCGTCCGCGTCAAATTCGGAAAAAATGATACCGACGGCCATTGAGTTCGTGGACATTGCCGGCATCGTGGAGGGTGCGCACAAGGGCGAGGGACTCGGCAACAAGTTTCTCGCGAACATCCGCGAAACGGACATGATCCTACATGTCGTCCGCGGATTTCAGGATCCGAACGTCATCCACGTGTCGGGCACGGTCGATTCGGCGCGCGACGTCGAGGTTATCGAGATGGAACTCGCGTTCGCGGACATTGAGACCGTGCAGAAGCGCCTCGACGCGGTCGGTGGGAAGATGAAGGCGGGGAAGACCAAGGAACTCGAGGCCGAGGCGTCCGCGCTCGGAAAATTTCTGGTCGCGCTCGAGGCTGGAAAGTTGACGAACGCGATCGAGCTGAGCGAGGACGAAGAGGTTGCGGTGAAGAGCTTGTCGCTTCTCACGCGCAAGCCCATGTTGTACGTGGTAAACGTCGATGAGGACGCGTCCGCTGACCCTCGATGGGTTTCTCCGCTCGGTCCCGACCGCCTGGCGCTTCCGATCAGCGTGAAGATCGAATCCGAGATCATGGAAATGCCAAGGGAGGACCAAGCCGCGTTCCTTATGGAGCTCGGCCTGTCAGAATCCGGCCTCGACCGCGTGATTCACAAATGTTACGAATCGCTTGACCTGATCACGTACTTCACGTCCGGCGAAAAGGAAACGCGCGCCTGGACCATTTCGAAGGGTATGAAGGCCCCGCAGGCCGCCGGCGTCATTCACACCGACTTTGAGAAGGCGTTCATCCGTGCGGAGGTCGTCAACTGGAAGGACTTCGTGGAACTCGGGGAATCCGGGGCTCGCGACGCGGGAAAGCTCCGCATCGAAGGAAAGGAATACGTCATGCAAGACGGCGATACCTGTCATTTCCGCGTGGGGACGTGATGGATTAAAAGAGCGGCCCGGGAGGGTCGCTTTAGCGTAGGTCGTTGATTGGGATTTCGCGCAGGGCGTAGTCGATCAGGCGTCCTTCGTGAAAGACTACATGGAGCCGGCCATAGCGTTCGCGTTTCGTGACCAGGATGAGTGGCACCTCGTTTCCCAGGTCCCAGACAACGCGGTCGAGGACCGGATCGTATTCTCTCTTGACCGCGAACCGCGTGGAGACGCGTTCGATCACTCGGTCGGCGTCTTCGCCGAGGAGCGCGTGCTCCTGGATCCATCGCGACTGCTCGCTTTGGACGCGGCCGGTGCGCGTCCGCTCGTCGGCCCGCGTGTCGACGTTCAGGATCTTGAGCGTGAGCGACTGGAGCCGCCCGCCAATTTCGTCCCGGTACCGCTCGAGGTCGTCGAGAAGCGTTCCGAAGGTGGAACGCAGGAGGACGTGGTTGAGCCCGATTTGGGCGCCGGCGTACGTTTCCGTCTTCGTGTGATCGCGGCGGTAGCGGAGGATCCGCATGTCTTCGTCAGGATCCACGTGGACGCGCGTCAATTCCATCACGTAGTCGTGAAAGATTTCAAACGCGTCTGGTCGGAAGAACAGCTCGCCGCTCGACTGGAACCGGCGATCCACGAACAGTTCCGGATGCGCGTCGAGCGACTCCCTCAGTTGCCGCAAGACGCCCACAGGGTACAACGACGGCTCGCCGTTTCCCGAAATGGTCAGCCATTCGAACCGCGTTCCGGCCTCATGGAGCTCATCGAGCATGGGGGGCAGGCGTTCCAGCCGGTCGTCTCCTTTCGGCCAGTCCGTGATTTCGGCCGTGCAGTATGGGCAGGCCTTCGGGCAGCCGCGACGATCGAGGATGACGAGAAAGCTCTCCATCCATCGATGTCCGTCCCTGCGGATGATCGGAACGTCAGGCGCGTACATGGGATTGCTCCCCCGCGGCCCGCCAGAGCGCCAGGATGTCGGTGCCTTCCGGCAGCTCGAGGCGCTGCGGCTTCAGCCCGTAGTCCACCAGCTTGCCCTGGTAGAACACGATGTTCGGCAGCCCGTACGATGCCAGGCGCGCGTAGAGCGTGATCTTGATCCCGCTCGGATGCATCCATTCGTACCGGTCGTAGAACGGGTTGTAGTCGTTCACGCGCGGGAAGTGCGCGTCCATGAGTTCGACGATCCTTTGGCCGTCGTTCTTGCCGAGTCCATGTTTGAGGATCCATTGCGACTGTCGGCTGCTGAGAACGTTCGGGTCGAACGTGTTGGGATTCAAGATCTTGAGGTTGACCGCTGCCAGCACGTTGCCGAATCGCCTCACGTATCCCTCGATGTCCGCGAGCAGCCGGTGCTCGTTGCGCCGCAGCAGCGTGTGGTTGAACACGACGCGGGAGCGGGGGAAGAGCGGGGACTCGGTGTAGTTTCGGCGATAACGGAGGATTTCCATGTCCTCCGCGTCGTCGAGGCTCATGCGCGTGGTCTCGAAGACGTACGTGGGGCCGAAGATGTTCCACACCTCCGGTTCCCAAAGGATATTCCCGCCGGTTTGGAACCGTCGGTATTCGAAGAGGTGATCGTAGCGGTCGAACGTTTCCTTCAGCCCGCGAAGGACGTCCGCGGGGTACATCGACGGCTCGCCGTTGCCCGACATGGTGACGTATTCGAACGTGATTCCCGCCTGCTCGCAGCGCGCGAGGCAGTCGTCCATGCGTTCCCAGCAGTCCTCTCCCTTCGGCCACGTGGTGATCTGTGCCGTGCAGCACGGGCAGCCCTTGTCGCACCGGAAGGATGCGCTCACCACCATGAATGTCTTGTAGACCCGTTGCCCGAGTTCGTTTGCGACGACGAATTCGCCGTTCGGAAGTTGGACAAGACGTTTTGTTGACACGTCCTTCTCCTTGCTTCTTGTGAAGGTGCAGGACACCTTTAGCAGAACATCGCGCGCATGTCAATAGAAAGTTTCATCCCGCCGGACACTGGATTTCTTGCAGGGATTCTCGTATACTCTGTCTATATGCAAAGAGCATCACGAGAGACAATGGGTGGCGTATTTGGAACTTCGCGCGGTGACCAGGCGAGATATGCGAAGGCCGTCAATGAGATGAGAAGCCGTTTTCTCGGAAGGGGCGCCGGAATAAAATCCGAAGACTTGCGCCAGAAGGCGGAAGCGATCCGGGCGCTTGCAAAAGAAGAAGAATCCGGGCTTCTTGATGCGCTCGTTGGCATTTCATTTCATGACGACGCGAACAACGAACTCGGCTTGTGTCTTCGGGAGCTGTCGCTTCGGGCTGATAAGAAAGGAAGGAAGCCTCGGTCGCTCACGCGGGAAGAAATCGCCTCTGGCGTTGCCGCTATCGTGAAAGAAAAAGGTCTTGGCCTGTTCGAGCATGAACGAATGGCGACCGAGCATTTTGCCAAGGTATTCAAACAGGGTGGATTTACAGACAAATATTTCGGACCAGATTCGCTTGCCGCGAACACCATTGATTTGGAATATCGGACGGCGCTTCGAGACCCGGACGACGCGTCGCGCGAGCGTACGTTGAACAAATTGCAGGCAGACCTCCTGAGGCTTTCGTTTCAAATCGAGGACAGAGGCATCCGCGCGGAAAACCTTCTGATCTGGTGGATGCGAAAGTTGTTGCGCGAGCAAGGGATCGATCATCTCGTTTTGGTCGAGCATTCGACGGTCAGCCAGGACTTGAAGGGAGGACCTGACATTGTCATTATGTCCGCGCCATGGGGAACTCTGGACATTCAGCTGAAGACACTTTCCAGAATCGGGTACACGGCTGAATATCAGGACAAATTAGTTGAAAAAGCGGTCGAAAAAGTTCAAGGGACCGATACAGTGGTGTTTGAAATGGACGCGATCGGTTTCAACGAATTGATCGCGCTCGAACGTGATGGGCATGTGGACCAACGAAAGCGGAACAAGCTTCTTCGGAAAATCAGGAGTCTGGCTTCTGGAGATGTGGGGAAATTGTTCGACTTGCTTGCCAGGGAACCGAAGGTGGACGTTCCGAGTGAAATGCCGGTAGTGCCCCCGCCGCGGGTCATTCGAAGGCGTGCGCGTGACAACTGAGGAAATAAAAATCCGGTAGGCGCGTTGCCTACCGGTCGTCGAGCAGCTCCGGTGGGACCGCTCGTTTTTCGCGTTCGCACGCTTCCCGAAGCGTTTGCCTGGCGAACCCGGGAACTTCTCCTTGCGTCCGGACCCATTCCGCGATGTCGTCTTCGACCGTCCGCTCGCGGATGGTCAGGAGAACGGGAATCGCCTCGGTGCGACCGGAAGGATCCGGGATTTCCGCGTACGCCGCCCCGTCGTGGAGCGGCGCGTAGGTCCCGTTGCCCTCGCGCACCGCGTCTCCAGGAAGATCCGTCGCGGTCGTTTGACGGTCTCGCGTCTGATGATCGGGCATGTGGTCCTCCGGACGTAGAGAGTACAGGAAATACCATGAATGTCAAGGAAGAGATCCTCCGCCATCTGTTTTTTTTGCGATGGTTACCCGCGCCTCATGACGAAGATTTCGCGCTCCACGTGCTGGCCGGCGCGTTCGTAGCGCAATCTTCGCTCAACTTTCCAGCCGAGTGATTCCAGCATGCTGCGCGTAGCAACCTCCTGTTCGCCCGTCTTTGATTGGAACACCGGGAACGCGACCACGGCCGTGCTGCCCGGCTTTACGAGGTTCGCGAGCGCGCCGAACGCGTCGCGGTAAAGCGTCGCGAGGGAAGCGAGATTTCGTTTGAGAAAGTCCGGATGCTCGCGTCCGTGCAAGGCCGGGCCGAGATACGTTTCGGTCACGATCGCGTCAACCGGTTCCGAGAGCACCAGGGTTTGTGCGGGCGAGACCGAGAGTTCGATGGGCGGCATGGCGCCACCTTGGGCCGCGAGCCAGTCGAGGTTCGCCTTGGTATCCTCCATTGCCTTTTCCGAGATGTCGCTTCCAATCACTTTTGTAAATCCGAGGAGAATTGCCTCCATGAGCACGGTGCCGGATCCGCAAAACGGGTCGAGCAGCGTGCTGTGAATGGGGTCCGCGCCCGAAAGATTCACCATCATGCGCGCAAGCTTCGGCGGCAACATGCCGCTTTGCGCGTCGCGCGCCGGGCGGCCGAAGTCGCGTTTGCCCCAGGCCCCGAAGTCCTGCACGGCCTCGGTTTGACCGATGAGAATCGATTCCTTCGTGACAACGAGCACGAACTCGCCGCCGCGCTCGAGCAGCTTGTTGGTGGCAACCACTACGGCCGACAGTGTCTTCTCCCTTGACGTCACCA
>MGFA01000013.1:0-1893 GCA_001791645.1 Candidatus Uhrbacteria bacterium RIFOXYB12_FULL_58_10 | reverse complement strand
ACTCCTTGCGCAGCTCCTTCGCGCGGTGCGCATTGCCGGCATCGTACACGCTCACCCCGAATTCCACGCGCGGCAGCTCTGGGTCGATCATCGCGCCGATCAGGTCCGCGCACGCCTCCTTGTCCCACTTGTTGAGTTCGCCCACCACGGATCCAACCTTGATGGTTCCGGCCAGCCGGTCTTGCAGCTGCGGGCCGGTTTGGTCCGTTTCAAGCAAAAGTACGTCGCCCTCGCGCGACGCGAATTCATGCACGCCGGTCACGGCCTCAATTTCCGCCACGGACAGCTCCCGATTGTTCCCAAGTACGAAGAATTTCATGTAGGAACTCTAGCATATCCACGAAAAGGTTCAATCATTGACACTCCCCCCTTATTCCGCTAGGCTAATCTCCTCGTTCTTTCCTACCGGAGAATTCGTGGACATGCGTGTTACCAAATTGCCGCTCTGGGCCGGTATCCTCGGCCTTTTGGGAGTCACGTACGTTCTCAACGTGTTCGTGATTCCCGTCATCTTTCCATTTCTCTCCTCGCTTCCCGCACAGGGGCCCATTCCGTTCTTCACGACCGGGGCGGGCGTGCTCGGCGTGTGGTTCGCGCTTTCGGGAGAGGAGGATCGCGCCGAGCAGTGCGCATCCATGTGCACCTCTTTCGGCTTCCTCGGGACTGCGGTTGGGTTTACCAACTACCTGATGGTGTTCCAGAAGGAGAGCACGGACATGAGCGGACTCATGCTCGCGTTCGTCACGACCGCGCATGGCCTCGTGATGGCCGCGCTGGTCGCCTTCTTGCTCATTTGGAACAAGCGTTCCAAGAGGGGCGCCGACCATGGCTGAGCGCCGACGGCACGGTTCGACGGCCTCGCTCATCGCGGCCGCGGACATCATGACCTGCTTCATTGGCATCCTTCTCGTGGTGCTAGTGAGAAGCAAGGTCACGGTAGAACACGAGGTGGAGGCACTCGAGGCCAGAAAGGTCGAGCTCCAATCGGAAGTCGCGGTACTGGCCGTCGAGAACGACGAGACATTTCGGCGCATGGAGTCGGAGCACAAAAAAAAGGAAGCGAGGATCAAGGCAGAGATCGCCGAACAGGAAGTGCAGCTCGCCCAGAAGCAGCAGAGCTTCAAGGACTGGGACTGGGTCGTGAACCGCTTTCGCGAGTCGCGCGGCATGTCCCGCGATCCAGACGCGCATCTTTACCTGCGTTCGCAAGGCATCTACCGTGATGGGAACGCAAAGCCCCTTTCCGACGCGCAGGTGATCGCGTTTCTAACGGGGCAATTCGAATCGGCAAGTACTCGACCGGACGGTAAGTCGCTTGTCGCGGCCTGGCAGGAAAATGGCGCCAACGATCAGTACATCCGCATGCTCGACATGAGGAGCCAGATTCCCGGACTTGACAGAGAGCTTTCGATTTACACGATCGTGCTTCCGACGGGGGCGCACGCGGGGGCGGAGCAGAAAGGAAACGAACCGATCGAACGAAAGCAAGGAGGTGGACGATGACCCGCGAACAGGCGTTTTGGCTCTTGGTGGCCGCGGCGCTCGTCGCGGTCTTCGCCAAGAGCTTCCGCGCGCCGTCCGAGCACTTTTGGGACGCACCGCCGAGAATCCCGATTACGGAGCAGCAGGCGATCGAGATTCTTGCGCGTTCGGCCGGCATCGACATGCCGGACGTGCCCGAAGAAAAGGATGGGTCCGAGCCAGTGGCTGAGGAGCCCACGCCGGCGAAGGAGGACCAGGAGCCGGTTCCAGACCCGAAGCCCAAGCCGAAGGCAAAGTCGAAGCCAAAGCAGAAGGTCGCGCCGAAGGCAAAGCCCAAGCCGAAGCCCGTCCCCGAACCGAAGGAACCGCGGCCGGTCATCGACAAGGAGACGGTGGACGCGATGGTGTCCT
>MGFA01000012.1:28122-40082 GCA_001791645.1 Candidatus Uhrbacteria bacterium RIFOXYB12_FULL_58_10 | reverse complement strand
GATGTACAAGCCCCGCGACCGTCCCCTCTTGCTTTGACTGCACGGAATCTGGGGCCCCCCTTCCGGGATTGACATCCCGGGCTTTTTTTGTTATCGTACGCGGTCCGCCAATCAAGCGCGGAACTGGAGATCGGATGGCAATTCTTCTCATGGTACTTGCGCTCCTCGCGGCGATCCTCACGACAATCCACCCATCGGAATGGATCATGCGCCCGTTCATCGGAATGAACGGGGGTGGGGAAATCAAGGAGAAGCTGAACGAGATGGAAGATCGGTTCGGCATCGTCCGCATGATGGGGATCATCACGTTCCTCGGCACAGCGTACGTCGTCCAGCTCCTCGTGCTGCTCATCGCGGTCCCCGCCTTCGCGGTCCTCGCGATCAGACAGGACATCGGGTCGCTGACGGCCGCAATCGCCGCCATAATCGTCACGACTGTGAACGCGACCCTCACGATCACGCTCAAGCTCATCCCTGCGGAGATCGTGCGGGAACCGTCCCGCGCGCGAAGGCTGGTATACTCCATCCTCGAATGTCTGGGCGTCGCCTACCTGACCTACCTCGCCCTCGCCGACGTCGGAATCCTTCCGTAGTTCCCCCTGCTTCCGGCCTTGACGCGCCGGAGCTTTTTTGTAAGGATGCGCGTCCGACCGCGACGCACGCGGCGGACCAGGAGACCCACATGCTCATCGCGTTTCTGTTCGCAACCATCGCCTCGGCCCACGCTGAGGTTCCCCTCTCCATGACCTTCGGCGCCATCGGGGTCGTCGACACGGCCGGCGAAGGATGGCTTGGCGAATATCTGTACTTCGGCCCGAGCGCGCTCGTCGAGATCGGCGGCAACCTCGCGCTCATCCCCCAGCTCACCCTCGAGGTATCGCCCGAGCACGGCAACTGGGGGCTCGTCGTGACCGGCACGCTCGAATGGGCGGCGAGCGACCACGTGGGCATCGACCTGGTGCCGAGCGTGATCCAGGACACCACCGGGGACGGCACCGCGTGGATCCTCGCGGTCGGCCCCGGCGGCGTCACCTACCTGTTCGACAGCGGGGTCGCCGCCTCCATGGCCGCGCAGGCCAACTACGTGGTGACCGAAGACCTCCCCCTGACCTTGAACCCGATCGTGCAGATCGCGGTCCCGATCCCCTGACTCCCGGCCTCGCCCGCCCACCGGCTGGCAGGCCCGGGATCTTTTTTTTGCGTCGCGTTCGACCAAATCAAAGAGCCCCGCTAAAACAGGGCTCTTTGCAAGCTAGATTCCGAGGTCGTCGACCGACGCGGTGTCGTCGGAGAATGCCGGACGGTCCTCGCCCATGTGCGCGCGACGCGAGCCTTCCGGCTCATAGATCTTCAGGTTGACGCGGGCGTTGGACTTTGCGCCAACGATCTTGAGGAGCGTGCGAACCGCGCGAGCCGTCTGGCCCTGGCGTCCAATCACGTACCCCATGTCTTCCGGATTCACGTGCAGCGTGATGAGCACGCCACGCTCGTCGATAATCCGGTCAGTTTTCACGTCGTCCGGGTGATTCACGATCGCGCGGATGACGTACTCGACGAACTCTTGGTCAAATTCAGCCATATCAGTATCTGATTGTTGTTGTAAGGAAGAGCGCGCATCCGTCGACCTCCGGCCACCACTCGTTCATAGATAGAATACACATCCTTGGCGGACGGGTCAAAATCATTGATACGCTTCATCGGCTCGGCAATGGTATTCGGCGGGTCCGAGACACGAGGATCTCATCCGTCTCTAGAAGCCCGTAATACCGACTGTCTTTTCTTCCCCAGGACATCCCCAACCTCCCTCTTGACAGGGTTTTCAGGCTCATATAAAATGCGGCCACTTGATCGTTCACAACTGAACCGAGCCAAAATGAACAGGAACCTGTACTCACAGGGAAGAATTGTCTTCTGTGTGATTGCAACGTCTATATCAAATATCAGATACCCCTAACGAAGTTCCGCAAGGAACGGAGTGGGGTGTTCTACTAAGAGTTTGATCCTGGCTCAGGATGAACGCTGGCGGCGTGTCTAAGGCATGCAAGTCGAACGAGCCAACTGAGATTACATCAAAGGTTGGAAAGTGGCAGACGGGAGCGGAACACATTGGTAACATTCCTCGAAGTCGTGAACAACCCCGGGAAACTGGGGCTAATACGCGATGGACAAGGGGGGTCATATGACATTCCCTTGTAAAGCTTCGGCGCTTCGAGATTGGCCTATGTCTTATCAGCTAGTTGGTAGGGTAACGGCCTACCAAGGCTATGACGAGTAGGGGGCGTAAGAGCGTGGCCCCCCTCACTGGGACTGAGACACTGCCCAGACACCTACGGGTGGCTGCAGTCAAGAATATTCCTCAATGGACGAAAGTCTGAAGGAGCGACGCCGCGTGCCAGATGAAGCCCTTCGGGGTGTAAATGGCTTTTATTGGGGACGAACAAATGACGGTACCCAAAGAATAAGAGGTTGCTAACTCTGTGCCAGCAGCAGCGGTAATACAGAGACCTCGAGCGTTATCCGGAATCATTGGGCGTAAAGGGTCCGTAGGCGGCTTTTTTAGTCATGCGTCAAATCTTTGGGCTCAACCCAGAGGCTGCGTGTGATACTGGAAGGCTAGAGATCGGGAGAGGCACATGGAATTACTGGTGTAGCGGTAAAATGCGTTAATATCAGTAAGAACACCAAAGGCGAAGGCAGTGTGCTGGAACGATTCTGACGCTGAGGGACGAAAGCGTGGGTAGCGAATGGGATTAGATACCCCAGTAGTCCACGCCCTAAACGATGAATGCTAGATATTAGGAGTATCGACCCTCCTGGTGTCGCTGAACCAAGCTAACGCGTTAAGCATTCCGCCTGGGGAGTACGGCCGCAAGGCTAAAACTCAAAGGAATAGACGGGGACCCGCACAAGCGGTGGAGCATGTGGTTTAATTCGACGGTAAGCGTAGAACCTTACCTGGGCTTGAAAGGCAGCTGCAAACCGCCAGAAACGGTGGTCGCTTTCGAAGGTGCTGTCTAGGTGCTGCATGGTTGTCGTCAGCTCGTGGCGTGAGCTGTTCCCTTAAGTGGGGTAACGAGCGCAACCCTTGTCGTGCGTTATATGTGTCGCACGAGACTGCCCTCGCAAGAGGGAGGAAGGTGAGGATGACGTCAAATCAGCATGGCCCTTACGTCCAGGGCTACACACGTGCTACAATGGCTGGTACAATGGGCTGCCAAACCGCAAGGTGGAGCGAATCCCATCAAAGCCAGTCTCAGTTCGGATCGAGGGCTGCAATTCGCCCTCGTGAAGCTGGAATCGCTAGTAACGGCCGATCAGCTACGCGGCCGTGAATACGTTCTCGGGTCTTGTACTCACCGCCCGTCAAGCCAAGAGAGTCGGAGGCGCCCGAACGTCGCCGTTAGGCGGCGGAAGGCGAAATCGATGATAGGGGCTAAGTCGTAACAAGGCATCCGTAGCGGAAGCTGTGGATGGATCACCTCCTTTCTAGGGACTTTGTCCGTTTTTAACGGACCACGATCCTAGGTCGAGATCAAATTCGTTTGATCGATCTAAGCCCTTCCCTCACCTGCATTGAGTATATGCGAGGTATGGAAGGCAGGTAGACGTTGTAATCACACAGGTGACAATGTTCCGATGGCTCGGAACTCAGTTGAAAACATCAAGAACCACCGCCCGCAAGGACGGTGGTTTTGCATTTAGGCTATTTTGGTTTGTGGTTTCGCGCGAGGACCGGTATCATGTGACAAACGTGAATGTTTTTATGAACCGACGCGGAGAATATTTTCAAAATCCAAGGGAAGCAGCATCAGACGTAAGCCACGCAACGAAACGTACGGCATCAAAAACCTACGCTGAAACGCGACCGTCTTTGTCTGCGCGAGAAAGGAAGCACCGGCGCGACGAAGACGCGCGGAAGTTCGCGGAAACGACAGTGAGAGCAACGGGAGACGTGGTAGAGGCGCGCGCCCGGGTAGAACGCGGGCTAGGAAATCTGCGCGACCAAATGGATTCGCTTACGGAATTCGACCCAAAGCTGCAGGAGGAATATGAATTTCTGAAGGCGCAGCAGGAGGCCCTCGCATTGATGCCAGATCGAGAGATGGCAACGAAGAAATCGCCTGGCGTTCCTGAAATATCCATAAAGAGCTCGCGGAAACGACCAGAATCGTTACCCGGTCTCTTTGACCGCATGCGCTCTGGATGGACTTCCTTGAAAATACGGTTATTCGGCCCGCCAGAACTTCAGCCAGCGATCCCCTCTGGAACAACTGCGTACGAAGCAACATGGACGGAAGAACGAAAGGCACAACGATCTATCGATCGAGCGCGCGAGGTCGCATCCGTGCAGGAACGTGCCATTGAAACGATCCAAACGAAACTTGATCAGGAAAATGCCCGTCTCCATACGGTCACGCAAATTCTCATGCGTCGGCGGAAACAGACGATGCCCGCAAATGCCCGGGCAAAATATGTCGTTGAGGTACAGACTATCAAAGCCAGGATCAGGGATTCGGAACGACTGCTCCGCATCGCCGAGGCTGATCGAGATCGCAAGCGCATCCAGAAAATAGCCGCGTAAGCGAAGCCTGACGGCTTCGCTTTTCTTTTCTTCATAACGGGCGTAGTCTGTCGGCGGAGGACACCCCATGAAACGCTTTCCACATGTTCTTTCCGCAACCCAGTTCACCCGCGAGGAACTCGACGCGCTCTTCGCCCGAGCCGACGAGCTGAAGGGGCTCAGGCGCCGCGACCGCCCACGCACGCTCGCGGGCAAGATGGTCGCCATCATCCTCGAAGAACCGTCCACGCGGACGCGCATCAGCTTCGAAACCGCCGCGCGCTACCTGGGAGCAAGCACCATCGTCAGCGAGGCGGCCGGCATGTTCTCCTCGCTGGCCAAAGGCGAGACGCCGGAGGACATGGCCGTCGTACTCGCGGGCTATGAGATCGACGCGCTCGTGATGCGCCACAAGGAGATCGGCACGTCGCGACGCGTCGCGGCCGTCTCGCCGATTCCGGTCATCAACGCCGGCGACGGCGCGGGCGAGCACCCCACGCAGGCCCTGCTCGACCTGTACACCATCCTCAGGTTGCGAAAAAGCGATCGCCTCACCCTCGCGTTCTGCGGCGACCTCGATCATAGCCGGACGGTCCGCTCGCTCTGCCGGCTCATCATCCAATACGGCGGCGTGCCCTCCTTCGAACTGCGGCTCGTCAGCCCGTTTGAAATCCGGCTCGGCGAGGACATCCGCCAAGAGCTGGGGGCGGCCGGCATCCCATTCGTGGAAACTGAGGATCTCAACCTCGCGCTCCGGGAAGGTGACTTCTTCTATCAGACGCGCGTGCAACGCGAACGCTACGGCGACGGAGACGAGGGGGAGAGAATGTACCGTGCCGTCCAGAGCCGCTTTGCCCTCAACGCCGGCAATGTCCAGTCCATGAAGCCGGACGCGTTCATCATGCATCCGCTTCCCCGAGGCGGGGAACTTTCAAAGGACGTGGATGCGGACCGTCATGCCCGCTACTTCCAGCAGGCGGCGAACGGCTTGTACGTACGCATGGCGCTTCTCGAACGCGTTCTTGCCGACGGGTAATTCCGCCGGTTTTTTGTTAGAATAGCTCCTGAATGGTCCTCTTGACCAATCCCGGCAATTTCATTAGAATATCGACACAAACAAGGGCGTGTAGCTCAGGTGGTTAGAGCGCGACACTGATAATGTCGAGGTCCCAAGTTCGAGTCTTGGCACGCCCACCAGAACGTTTATGACGGAACTTTCCACATTGGACATTCTCGTACGGCTCCTGGTTGCCGGACTGCTATCGGCGATCATTGGATTCGAGCGGGAAGCGCACAAAAAACCGGCCGGGATGCGGACCAACGCGCTCGTTGGGCTCGGCACCGCGGTCGTCGCAATCGCATCAATCAAGTTGGCGAGCTACGGTGAATCCGTGGACGTGTCTCGACTGCTCTCAAGCATTCTTCCGGGGATTGGTTTCATTGGGGCGGGTACCATCATGCAGTCCAGCGCATCCGTACGAGGCCTTACGACCGCCGCGAGCATCTGGATCGTCGCGGCCATTGGAATCACCTCAGGACTCGGTATGTATGACCTCGCAGTGATTGGAACGATCCTCACGCTTGTCGCGCTTGTCGCGCTTCCACGACTTCCCGAGGAAGAAAAGATGAAGTAACGCATGGGCCTGGGTAGCTCAGTGGTAGAGCAGAGGACTGAAAATCCTCGTGTCGTCAGTTCAATTCTGACCCCAGGCACCAAAAAACTCGCCGAAGTCGGCGAGTTTTTTGTTAGGATCGCACGATTGGAAATGAAATCCAGAACGTGCTTCCCCTACCCTCTTCTGATGAAAATCCAATTTTTCCTTTTGAAAGGTTGACGATCTCTTTCGCGATAAACAACCCGAGTCCCGTGCCTTCCCCAGTGTATTTCTGGGCGTTTGATGCGCGGAAAAAACGCTGAAAGACACGACCTTGTTCGTCCTTTGGGATCCCAATCCCCGTGTCACGGACGGATATGCGCACGTCATTGGTAACGCGTTCGAGAATAATCTTGATTCGTCCCTTCGCGGGGGTAAAGGCAATGGCGTTTCCAACAAGAATCAAGAGCGATTGTCGGACAAGCAGTTCGTCGGCACGTACCAGAGGCAAGGAACGGGGCGAGGAAACAGTCACTGACACATTTCTCTCAGACGCAACTTCGAACAATTCCTCCACCACGCTCCCGACGACCGGCTGAAGTTCCATTCCATGAATCCTTGATGGGATCTGCGACAGATCAATCTGACTAACGCGCAACAGGTCGTTCACGAGACGAATCATGCGTCGCGTAGAATACTCAATGATTTTGAGATGTTCGGTCTGGGGCTTTGATAGGCGCCCCACCGAACCCTCAATCATGTTTTGCACGTACCAAAGGATCGCTGTAAGTGGTGTGCGCAGCTGGTGGGAAGCAAGCCTGACGAACTCGTTCTTTGCGCGATCTACCGCGTATTCTTTCGTGGCATCGCGCAATACGGAAACGGCACCAGCCACTTTTCCATCGACCAGAACTGGAGCACACGTCACGAGCGCGGGAAATAATGTGCCATCTTTGCGAACATAAAAGTTCGCGTCCGTGACTGTCGGAATGCGGGTTATCTTTCCATGAAGCGCCTGCAACATGGGGCGACGCGACTCAGGAATGATCTTACCGGTGCGATCACGCATCTCAAGAGATGAAAATATTTTTTTTCCTTGTAACTCACTTGGAACGTACCCGAGCAATCGGCGAATTTCTTGGTTCGCGAGGACAACGCGTCCGCGCAGATCGCTTACGATCACGCCGTCAATCATGCTCTCGATGATAGCTTGAATCTTCGCGTGTTCCTCGCCAAACGCCCGAGCCCTGCTCTCGACCCTTGCGTCAAGCTCCAGAGACATCCGCTGAAGGCGCATCAGCATGAGGTACAGGAGCGAGACCAAAAAGACAACGATGCCAACGGCGATCAAAAATATGAGGACGGCAATGCTGAGAATCTCATTACGTGTGGCAAATGCGGAGTCAATCTCTTCGGAGACGACAACCCCCCATCCGAATAAAGAAATGGGTTCATATACCACCAACGATTCGTTACCGCCATTGATTCCCGAATAGATACCGAGACCGCGTTCATTGTTCAGTACGGCCGCGACAAACGGTTGGTCAGAAAAATCAAGAAGTGACTCCTGCGGATCGACCAAAGGATTTCCGACCGGATGGCCCTTGGGGTCGACGAGGTATGCGACCATGTTCGTGCCTTCGACGGCACTTCTCATCCAATTGACCAATTGGTCCGCGCGGATTTGCAGGACAAGAATGCCTAAAATCTCCCCTGTGTCGGCGACAATCGGAACTGAGATGGCAACGACGTTATATCGCGGCTCGGCCGTTCGTTGGTAAACATCCGACACATAGGGTTTCCATCCATCGCTCACGCCGATATACCAGTCTCGAAACGCGAAATTTTTTCCGCGCACGTCTGACAGCGCGGGAACGTCGGCCATGAGCATGCCGGAAGGATCAGTGATAAAAATGCGATCAATGTACGGAAAATTTTCCGTGACATCACTGAGAATACCAATGGCTCCGTCCCAGTCATTTGTGGAAATGAACTCTCGGAATCGAACGCGCGTCGCGAACGAGACACCAAGATCTTTCAAATATTCGAAACGCAATTCGGTAGACGCGGCTGCGAGCGAGACAATTGCCTGGCGGCGTTCGACCGTCGCTTCCGTTGTCGACTGGTAGATACGCCAAATGCTAAAACAGACCGCGAGCGTAACGAAAAAAATCACGGTAATATAGACCAGCTTTGCCAACCAGCGAAAATTTCTACCTTGTTCAACCTCCATGTATTCATTATAACAAATTTTTGCTATGCTTGTAGCGTAACCATCATCCTATGAACTATTTTTTCGCTAGGACTTCCGTGATTCTTCTCGTATCTTTCCTTGTTCCCTTTGAAATTTTTGCTGCCATTACGCAGCCGGATTCCTACGCAAACGCGGTTTACGCCACATCTGTCGCCACATACGCGCCCGAAAACGCCATCGGAATGCCCGACGGCGCGTACGCGGACTTCCAGGATGAATTCGCCTATGTCACGCTCGATATGGGCGAAAACGAGGAAGGAACGGGAGATTTGACATTTACGTCTCAGATTCTTGAATACGGGGCAGCTTGGCAAGTTGTTTTTTTTGACGCGAATTTCGTGTCGCTTCAATCAGCGACCGGAAACTTCGATTTGTATGAAACGGAAACGACGGTCGCTTACGAGAGCGCGGAACCCTACCGGTACGTAAAGGTAATGTGTACGACTGACAAGCTTTGGCGTCTCGACGCGATCGAAGCGGCAAGCGTTCTCGAGTCGATTGAAGAACAGCCGGCGGCAAACGAGGAAGAACCCGCGGCATCGGATGAACCTGCCGCGGGAGAAACGCCGGACCCGCCACAAGGGCTGCTCGTGAAGCTTGTGGACGACGGCGACGTCACGACCACGATTGACGCGGCAGTCTATGTGATCGGCGCGGATGGCAAACGCCACGCGTTCCCTTCTGAACTGGTATATCGATCCTGGTTCGAGAACTATGATGACGTCGCGTTCATCGACCCAGAGAACCTGGCGGACTACGAGCTCGGTTCCAATGTAACCGTCCGTCCTGGGACCTGGCTTATAAAGATTGCCACCGACCCCAAGGTCTACGCCGTAGAACCCGGCGGCGTCCTACGGTGGGTCACGACTGAGGAAATCGCACAATCGCTTTTTGGAAACGAATGGAACAAACGGGTTATCGACGTTCCGGACGCGTACTGGGGAAACTACACTCTCGGTGATGCGATAACCGTCGAGAAACATCCGGAAGGCACCCTTGCCATATTGTCCACGGGCGAAGTGACATACCTCGATGTGGAATTCTCCTATTCCTTACCTGGCGACGTGTTGGCCTTCATGCGCTTTTCCACGGACTTCAGCGTGACGCTCAGCGACGAAAAGTTCGAAGTCTATGAACTAGGCGGTCTGCTGACCGAAAATCCAGACATTGCCTATCCATACTAGAAACAAAGGAACCCTTGCCTTGGCAGGGGTTTTTTGTTACTATCCGTTCGCGGTATCGGGGATTAGCTCAGTAGGTAGAGCGCCTGGTTTGGGACCAGGAGGCCGTCGGTTCGAGACCGGCATCCCCGACCATTTATGAAATATTCCATTGCCGTCATCCTGCTTCTCATTCCGCTATCTGCCTTTGCCGCAACCGCGGGGACGGACGAGTATTTGCGCAGCTTGGGATATACGGGCGCACAGCTTTCCACGGAAACGACAACGGAAGAACGCCAGGCGTTCCAACTCGCCGAGGGAGCCGGACGCGTCGAGGATCCGCTCGGCGATGTTCTGGATCGATTCGGAATCACGTCGACGATTCTGCAGCCCTATGGTGACATCTCACGCGTGGTTCTCGAAAAAAATGACGACACGCAAACCTGGGACGTAGCCGTTACGCTCGGCGGAGCGGTTCCGGACGCGCCGACGAATCGAACTCAGATATTCTTTTACGCGGACGCGGACGGAGAAACAACGAATAATGCGCCCGAAGGCATCCGCGCGGGAACGGACGTAGAATTTTGCGCCCAGTATGATGCCGCAAAGGATTGGTACACGGATTTCCGCTGGTACAATCCGGAAGCGGATTTCTGGGGAGTCGACAAAAAAACGACCGCAACCATCTCGATAGACGGAGGCGAGATGACATTCCATATCCCATTCGCGGAACTTTCTTCTTCGTTTTCTGCACGATGGCGCGTGGTCATTGCCCTTGCCGACGCAGCGAAAACGCAAATCGACACGGCGCCGGGCACAGGCTTCCCGCCGCCGAAGGGCGAAAGCTATCCCGTTCAAACGACCGGCCTGTCCGGCACGATGGCATGGCTCGGAAAGCTGGCGTTGTTTCTCGCCATTGCCTATGGCGTGCGCCTCTGGGTTGCAAAAAAGCAACGGACGTAATATCCTGCCGTCACACGCGGGTGTAGTTTAGTGGTAAAACGACTCTCTTCCAAGGAGTAGTCACGGGTTCGATTCCCGTCACCCGCTCCACAAAACGGTCCGGCATTGCCGGGTCGTTTTGTGTATGGTTGGCCGAAATAATGGGTGAATATTGACAAAAATTAGGATTTAAGGTATTATTATTGCCGTCATTCGCCTTTGGAAGAACGTGATGTCATGTCGCGTGCTTCCGATGGGTCTGTGACCCAGGATTAACAAAGACATCATACGTTCGGCCTCAAACCGCGTATGAGATAACCAACGTATGCCAGACATCACATTGGTGTGTCGCGACTGTGGGAAGGAATTTGCCTTCTCGGAACGCGATCAGGAGTTCTTTGCCGAGAAAGGTTGGCAAAATCAGCCGACCCGTTGCCGCGACTGTGCCCGCGCCAAGCGCGACCGCATGGACGCCCCGCGACAGATGTTCGACGCCGTTTGTGCGGACTGTGGCGCCAATTGCCAGGTTCCGTTCCAACCGCGCGGCGACCGTCCGGTAAAGTGTCTCAACTGCTTCAAGGCTACCCAGTCCTAAGCAACAAAAAAACTGTCCTTCAGGACAGTTTTTTGTTTTTGGCTAGAAACGCATGGTGCTTGCCGTAATAGCGATGGCGAGCGCGTCCGCGGCGTCGTCGGGCTTTGGAACGCGAGGAAGGCCAAGGAGCCGCGCGACCATGCGCTGCATGGCCGCCTTGTCCGCGGTTCCGTCACCGGCCACGGCAAGCTTCACCTGCGACGGACCGACTTCAATCACGGGAATGCCAGCCCGCGCCGCAAGCAGTAACACGATTCCGCGCGACTCGGCCACGCGTAAAGCCGTCGTGGTATTCTTCGCGAAAAAAAGTTTCTCGACCGCGATCACGTTTGGTTGCAGCTGCTCAACCAATTCGCCCATGTCGTCGAACAGGGCGAGAAGGCGATCTCCCATCGGCTCGTTCGCGGAAGTCGTAACGACGCCGAAATCGAGCGCGTGCGTTTTTCCGCGGACAACGGAAATGCAGCCGAACCCCATGCGGCCAAATCCTGGATCGATACCGAGGATACGAGAAGAGCGCATAATAAAAATTCAAAATGAAAGATGTGTTATGGCTTACTTAATTCGTATATACCGCGTCCACGTCATCCAGGTCCTCGAGCGCCTCGACGAATGCCTCCAGTTGCTGCCTTACGGTCGGATCATCCGCTGCCGTAGTCGTTTTTGCAATGTACTCAATGCCAATTCCGTCTGGCTTGATACCCAACCTCTCTACTGCGCTCGCGACCCTCTGCAAATCCCTCACCTCGCTAACGACCTGCAGCAAGTCGGCGTCCCGCGTGATGTCCTCGGCTCCCGCGTCGATCACCGCGAGATCGAACGCGTCGCGATCCTTCACGGTTGACCCGTCAGC
>MGFA01000012.1:2222-28094 GCA_001791645.1 Candidatus Uhrbacteria bacterium RIFOXYB12_FULL_58_10 | reverse complement strand
ATCCACATGACCGATCCGAAAGACCCGATAAGTCCTCCCGCCTTGGACGCCGCAAGCTTTACTTCCGAAACCGTACGATTGCGGTTGTCCGTAAGACACACCACGAGCGCGGCCACGCCGCCGGGAGCGAACCCCTCGTAAACGACTTCCTCGATTGTGCCTCCCTCCCAGGTTCCAGACCCGCGCGCAATGGCCCGGTCGATATTCTCCTTCGGCACCGACGCGGCCTTTGCCGCATCCACGGCCATGCGTAACTTAAAATTAAACGCCGCGTCTCCTCCCTCGCGAGCCGCAACTGTAATATTCTTCACTAATTTCGAAAATGCCCCGGCCCGTCGAGCATCCGATTTCCCCTTCTTCAGTTGAATGTTGTGCCAATGAGAATGTCCTGACATATCGCGGATATCCTACCAAAAAATGGCTGAATTGACTATACTTTACAAGAATCGCGTGACAGGCCTTTTCTTTGGACTCCACACGTTCGACATTGATAACGCTCGTGTCGCAAAATATTCAATCTTCTCAAGGCCAATTGAAAAAATATCCTTACATTGGTAGGATTGTGAAGAATTCAGATAATAATCATATGTCACGTCCAGAACAAGGAAGCTCAGGAACTATCTGCAGCGTCCACAACGTACCAACTTATACATGCCCTCGTGAATGCAGCGCTGCTTCGAATGGATCAAGTGAGCGCGTTGAGGACGACACCCGGGCAATGGAACACCTCATACAAAGCGTGAATGAAATAGGAAATGGATACAATCGACTCCAACAATTAATTTCTGAGTCTGATCCGCCTGGCGCGGATGTCGCTTCTGTCCCGCTGAATCAACCTGACCCAACTGGCAAAGTCAATGTGAGCCTGACGGTTTCATACGCACGCGGTTCCGAACCGCATGCGGTTTCTATTTCAGGAAGTCAGAATTCTGACGATGGTATCGTGGTCAAGCTTTATGTGAACACGAGTGGCGTTACAATCCTCAAGGAGGTCAGGGCGCCAGGACGTCGTATCGACTATGTTCTCAAGGTACAGGACGATGGCATCCACCTTGCAAACCCCGCCATTACAGCTTGGAGCAATCAGCGTCTCCGGCTGGAACAAAAGGTTCTTCAAAGTGATCGGGTCAAGAGCCATTTGAAAAAAAATTCTGCCTTGGCAGAGAAGATTGAAGACAACTATCAATTTTCGCCACGGGAACTTAAGGAAATTTGGGACGATGCGCATTCCGATAAAACTCTTTTGGATCGCGTAATGGGGGCGCCTAAATTTCCAACGGAATTGGATCCGGGAGCATATCCGCCCGAAACCATTCTGGAGACACGCCTTGTTCAACCTGTTATCGACGCAATCAACGCGGTGATTCAGCTCGAGATCAAAAAAGCAGAGACATCTCGCAAGTAGTTTCAAATGATCAAAAATACCGCGACACGGGTCGCGGCAGGCTAGAGGTCGGGCCAAACTTTGCGAAGCACCGCCCGAGTGGCAGGCCCCATTGGGAGCCGCGCCGCTTCCGCGCGATCGAACCACCCGCCGCCGACGATTTCGGACCCGTCGGGAACGAACGCGAGCTCGACCACCGTGCGAACGAGCACGTTGGTAACGCGAGTTCCAACCTCGCGTCCGTCCGGCGTCAGGTAGCCGGTATAGTGCACCGTGACGTCGCCGGGTGCGGGCTCGGTGAGCCCTTCGAGATCAAGACCCCCTTCCTCACCGGGCTCGCGAACGATGGTCGCGAGGAAGTCGCGGTCATCGGGGTCGATCTTCCCGCCCAGATGGCAGTAGAGCCCCCCGTAGGAGACGTCAGGGCTGCGAAGTGCCAGCAGCAGGCGGTCCGTGGTCGTGCAGTGCAGGCACACGGTTGCCGCGTCCCGAAGGTCGTCGCGCACCGAGGGCGGGTCGAGAATCAGGAGACCCTCGGCTTCGCGCCGTTCCACGGTCTTGAACCCGCGCTTGCGGTAGAAGTCCACGACCTTGCACCGGTCATGCGCGGCGATCCGCGTGCCACGACGGTTGACGAGCTCGACGAGCTGTTCGCCGAGTCCCAGTCCACGCACGTCCTGGATCAAGAAGAAGGAGCGCAGGCCGTCCATGAGTGCGGTCACGCCCACGATCTCGGTTTCGAGCCAGACGGGCTGGAGCGCGACCTTTTCGATGAGGTCCGGGCGCCCGATGTCCACGAGATGCGCGTGATAGGCGGCACGCGCGCTTTCCCACTGGATAGCGACGGCCGTGACGTCGCGGACATAGAGGATGTGCCCGTGGTCGCGAAGCTCCAGCATCTGCCGGGTTGCCGGGCCGTTCCAATCGGTTCCCGTCTCCTGTTGCCAGTGCGCCACGGCCTCCTCGATGTTGCGTGCCTGCTGAAGCGTCCCGCACGGGTACGCCAGGCGTGTGCGCGGAACGGAGCCGAGCACCCATCCGCCATGGAAGTGGATGGCGACCGGGTGGCGCAACGACCCCATGGTGGAGAGATGCACCGAGCTGTCGATGCTCGGCTTGCCGTCGACCGGGCCGTAGAAGCACACCTCGCGCGTGGCACGATCGAGCCGGGCGACGAGCAGGTCTTCCGCGCGCATCGCGCTCTTGTCCACGCCGCGCGGAGAAACGAGCATCACGCCGTCGCCTGCGCGAACCGCGATATTTCCTTCCGGGCCGGTCAGCAGCCCGGCATCCTGCGCGAAATGGATCGCCTGGTGCGCCAGCGCGACCGCCGCGTGGTGGGGAGTGCCGTCCGATTCCACGCGCACGCTGCGGTGCCACGTGGTATGCGCGTAGCGCACCAGGATCTTGGCGAGCTGGTCCGTGACGTCGCCGCGCCACCCGTCGAGGCGCAGCGTGCCGCCGTCGGGCGTGATCCACCACACGGGATGCTTGCCGCCGCCGATCTCCTCCTTGAAGTTCCCGACGGTGCCGTTCAGGTGGGCGCGCGCGTTCTGCCTCCGTGCCGCGTCGAACAGGTCGTACAGCGAGGCGTTTGCGCGCGTGAGGAACTTGAATCCCACGATCACGCACTCGCGCCCCATTTTTCCCCGCCAGGTGTCGAGCACCTTGGGAAGCGCGGGAATCGTGAGGGTCAGCGCGTCAGTCGCGGAACTCATCTTGCCTTTCGGCACGTCCCCGTCGAGGTAGCCATAGTCGTTCACCGCGACCATGGAGAGCGCCCACGCGGGCTTGCCGTGCTCGACCAGAATCGTATCGATGAGCGCCACGTACTCGGAGAACGTCTTGAAGACGTACGCCACCGCGTCCTTCGGCAGGTTGTCGCGATGCTTGTAGTACGCCAGGCGGCTCAGACCGAGCACGCACCGAACGCCGAGCTTCGCAAACGACCAGGCGAACGCGACCGCGATGTCGCCCTCCGCGTCGTTGGTCATGGACCGAACGCCGTCGATCGGCGCGGACGTCCCGCCTCCGAACAGCAACGCGTATCCTTTTTGAATCATCGGATCCTCCGTTCCCATCGGCAACTTGCTTGTACCGACAGGCAAGTACCCTACCAAATTAGCCTATTTTGTCAATCGGTCAGATTACAACTCGACGAAAGGTTTAGATATTTCTTATTTGTTGAACGGTCCGTTCAACAATTGTTCGATGAGTGCACGGAACGTTTTGAAATAGACGGCACCCCAGATCGGGGTTTTTTTATAGGAGTAGATTTTGCTGTTTGCGATATCAACAATGACCGGCATTTCAAATGCCGCAATATGCTTGTTCGGGCAGTTTTGTACGAGCTGTTTTGCCGCATCATCCGCGTGCTGAGTGACAAGAACCGCGAACGCAACGATGGCGGACTGCATGGCACGTGGCAGGCCCACGTGGTTTTTGATCGCGTGTTCGATCGATTGACGCGAGTATTCCGCCGCGAGTTCGGCCGTTACGTTTTCCACCCCGGCAATGTAGACGTGCATACTGAGTTGGGTAGCGAACCACGAAAACTTAAACTGCTTTTTCTTTGCCACGATCACATTTAATTGCCCGACCGTGTCCGAGCTGATCTCAAACCCGTTTTCCGCGAGTGTACGCCTGACTAACCCTAGATAGGTTTGTTGGTCCATATACGTACATTTTCTCTCATCTTAACGCATTCTGTCCAATCAATCCTCGAACATGGGGGCGCGGTATACCCAATTCTTCCTATTCCAAGTTTCTATGATTTGCGCATAAAGGCACCCGCTACAACCAATTTGCACTTGATTGCAAAAATCCTGTCAAATCTCACGATTTTGTCAATCGACTAAATTGACATTCGGCACAACAACTGATAAAAGTAGCGGACGGAGGAATCATGAGCAAGCCTATTTGGCCGCTCCTTGGCCAAACCCCGCTTTTTCCGGACGCACCCGGCCAGTTCGCCGCCTTGCGGACCCACGAGACGCACACTGGCGTCGACTTGTACTGCGACGTCGCCCAATCTGTCGTCGCCATGGAGGACGGCGTTGTCGCGAACGTCGAGCCCTTCACTGGCGCCCACGTGGTCGACGCACCCTCTCCCTGGTGGAACAACACCTGGGCCGTGCTCGTGGAAGGGCCGTCGGGAGTGATTGCCTACGGGGAAATCCAACCCTGCGTGGCCATCGGCCAATGCGTGGTCGCGGGCGAGCGCGTCGGAACTATCCTTCCCGTGCTGCGCACGTTCAAGGGCCGTCCCATGGTCATGCTCCACCTGGAGCTACTCAGGTCGGGGACGCTCGCCACAACCACTTGGTGGAACGACACGACACGCCCCGACCACCTGCTCGATCCGACGCCGCTCCTTCGCCGCGCCTCGGGCGAGCTGTTTCCGCGCACGTTCGACCTCGGCCACTACGATGGCCGCCGATTCCGCGACGCACTCGCGCCAACGAACATCAGGTATCGTTTCGGCGACAAACTCCAACGCTAGCGTCCTTACAACGGGCGCGTTTTTCTTTTTCGGCGCGTGCGGTACACTGCCGGACATATGGCAGAAACGCGAGCGCGAAAAACCTATCGTGACAACGACCTTATCGGGACGGAGATCGAGGACGTAACGTTCGACGTCTGCCAGTTCGTCGCGACCGACCTCACGAACGCGCGGCTTTCCGGAGTCACGTTCGAGGGGTGCAAGCTCGTCGGCGTCGACTTTCGCAAGTGCCGCGCGTTCCCTGGCGTTGACATGCGATTTTTCAACTGCGTCATGGAAGGATGCAATTTCTCCGACCTGACGCTGAAGAACCAGAAGTTCGTGTCCTGCGACCTGCGCCGCTGCACGTTCGTCCGTACGAACCTCGCGGGCGCGGACTTCTCGCACACGGATCTCACCGAAACCATGTTCCATGCATGCGACCTTACCCGCGCGGACTTTTCCCGTGCCAAGAATTACGCCATTGACCCGAATGGCAATACGCTTTGCAAAACCAAGTTCTCCATCCCCGATGCCATTTCCCTCCTGCGCGGGTTTGACATCGAGCTGATGTCTTAACCCAAAACGACGTACCAATACTACCAATACCGGACATTGGTACTTGGTACTTTTTTAAAAAACCGCTTCCTCAGGACGAGGAGCGGGATTTGCTGGCGACCGGCTTGCGCGTGCCGTAGGCTAGCAGCAGAGCGGCCGAGAGGATGAGGGTCGCGCCTACAAGCGTGACCGGATGCGGAACGTGTCGTTGCAGGATCGTCTGGACAATCCACACGACCACGAGGTCGAACGGGAACCACATGCGGGCCTCGGTTCCGATCCGCTTGAACGCGAGCATGCCAAGCGCGACCATGCCGGCCCCGCTCACGATCCCCATCCCAACGGCGGGAGGGGCGGAAGCGAGGGTCCATGGTGCGTCCGCAAGCGTCCAACCGAACGTCAGCATGCCGGCGAACATCCCGACGCAGGCGATGACCGGCGGAGGAACGCTCCTGGTCGCTCGCGTGCCCGCGATGGTGAACGCGGCGTTCATGAGGCCGGCAAGCGCCGCAGCGGCGATACCAGGCCAGGTGTCCCCGTTGCCGCCCGGACCAACCACGCACGCGACACCGAGGAGCAGCATGGCCGTGGCCAGGATGTCGTAACGCTCCGGAGTGCCTCGCATGCGCTGGTACGTCGTGACCCACGCGGGTGCCAGGTACACGAGCGACACGGCAGTGCCCATGGAACAACGTGACACCGAAAACACGTATGCGGCCATGCCCACGGTCATCGAGGCCATGACCACCATGGACCCGCGCCAGTCCCGGCGCACCAGCAGCAGGTCCCGGCGCAGCCAAATCGCGAGCGCGAAGAACCCGATGGCGAACCGCGCGCCGATCACCTGCCACGGCGACCAGCCGGCTTCGTACAACATTCGCGCGAACACGGGCGTCCCGCTTGAGGCCAACGCCGCGAACAGGGCAAACAACCGACCAAAGAACATCTCGTCCTCCTCCGATTCGAGAGGAGGCACGGTACCACAAAACAAAGACGGGGTCAACGAACCCCGTCTTTGCGTTTTCTATTCCCTGTCCGTCACTGGCATGGCGATTGGTTCGAGGTCGACCTTGTGTTCGACGCCGAAGCCGGTGCCGGCCGGGATGAGCCGGCCAATGATGACGTTTTCCTTGAGACCGATCAGGTTGTCCACCTTGCCGGTACACGCGGCGTTAATGAGCACGCGCGCGGTTTCCTGGAAAGACGCGGCGGAAAGCCACGAGTCGGTCGAAAGGGAAATCTTGGTGATTCCGAGGAACAGTTCCTCGGCAACCGCCTTGTTCGCCACTTCCTCGTCCTCGTTCGCTTCCATCCACGTGGCCTTTTCAACGATTTCGCCGGGAAGCAGGTCTGTGTCGCCCGGGTCGCTCACCCGGACGCGCGAAAACATCTGCTTGATGATGATCTCAATATGCTTGTTGTTGACCTTTTGGCCCTGCGAGGCGTAGATGAACTGAATTTCCTTCGACAGGTATCGCTGCACGGCCTCCTTGCCCTTGTGCTTATAGAGAAGCTGGAGATCCATGTTGCCGTCCGTGAGCGCGTCGCCGGCGGTCACTTCATCGCCGTCCTTCACATAAAGGGTATAGCCCGGCGGGATGATGTATTCGCGCAGCTTCGGCGTTTCGTACACCACGGTTACCACGCCGACCTTCTTGAGAGCCACGATGCCGTCGTACTCGCTCACGACCTCGGTGCCGTTCTTCTTGGTCGCAATAACCTGTCCGATTTTCACCTTGCCGCCATCTTTTACCTTGAGGTCGGGATCCTTGCCCACGACGTAGCTCTGCTCGTCCGTGGAATCATGCTCAATCCTCACGGTCTTCTGGCCCGGACGCGTATCCATAATCTGTTTGCCGGTGACCGCCTGCACGATTTCACGCGGCGCCGTCTCAACCGTGATCTTGCCGGACACCTCGGCCATGATGGCCTTCTGCTTCGGCGGGCGGGCCTCGAACAATTCCTCCACGCGCGGGAGACCCTGCGTGATATCCTTGCCGGCCACACCACCGGTGTGGAAAGTACGCATGGTGAGCTGAGTGCCAGGCTCGCCGATCGATTGCGCGGCCATGATGCCGACGGACGTACCCGTTTTCACGAGCTTATTGTACGCGAGGTCGTATCCATAACACTTCTGACAGACACCGCGGAACAAACGGCAGGTCATCACGGAACGCACGTGCGCTTCCTCAAGATCCTCGCCTACTTCCTCGAGGTCACGGATGTGCTGCTCGGTAATGAGCTCTCCGGCCGGAACAATGATCTTGCGACCGCCCGGTTTTTTCACGTCGGAGAGAACAATGCGGCCGAGGATGCGCACAAGGAGCGGTTCGCCGATTTCATCGGACTCCGCCTTGGTGAGCACTACGCCCACGTCGTCGCCACAGTCTTCCTCGCGCACCACCACGTCTTGCGAAACGTCCACGAGACGGCGGGTGAGATACCCGGCGTTCGCGGTACGCAGTGCCGTGTCAGTCAAACCCTTGCGGGTTCCGTGAGAGGAGATGAAGAATTCCAGCACGTCATAGCCATCCTTAAAGGAGGATTTGACCGGAAGCTCGATGATGTCGCCGGACGGGTTGGCCACAAGCCCCTTCATACCGATCATCTGGGTCATCTGGCCCCACGAACCGCGGGCGCCGGACTCGATCATGGTGTAGGCCGGGTTGTCCTTTGGGAGCGACTTCTTGGCGAATTCCGCGATGCGGTCCTTGATCTCGTTCCAAACCTTGATAATGGCCTCGTGTCGCTCCGACGCGGTCAGAAGGCCCTGTGAGAAGTAGCTATCGACCTCGAGAACACGCTGGTTTCCCTCCTGGATGAGAGCCTCCTTTTCCGGAATCTCCGGCAGGTTGGACATTCCCCACGAGTATCCGGTCGCGGTCGAGTACTTGAAACCGGCGACCTTCAATCGGTCGAGCAGGCCCGCGGTAAACTCAGAGCCGTGCTTTTCGAGCGTGAACTTTACGATGTTCGACAACTCCTTCTTTCCCATCGTCTGGTTCATGAACGGCACCTCTTCCGGGAACAGCTGGTTGGCAATGAGACGACCAGGCGTGGTTTCCACGATGACCCCGTTATCGAGCCGCACGCGAACCCATTCGCGCATTCCCACGCCCCCGGTCTGCTGGGCATACAGCGCGTCCGTTTCGGTCGCGAATAGCTTCATGTTCTTCGTATCCGGCTCAGTCGACGTGAGCGTGATCGAAAAGATGCCCCAGGCAATGTCCTTTCCGGGAGTCGCCACCGGTCCGCCATGGGCCGGCTTCAACAGGTTCTTGGTCGCGAGCATGAGCTCGGCGGCCTCGCGCTTGGCTTCTTCGGTCAGCGGCACGTGCACGGCCATCTGGTCACCGTCGAAGTCGGCATTATATGCCTCACATACGAGCGGGTGAATCTGAATCGCCTTGCCTTCGATGAGCACCGGGCGGAACGCCTGAATGCCAAGGCGGTGAAGGGTTGGGGCGCGGTTCAGCAGGACGAACGCATCCTTGGTGATTTCCTCAAGTATGTCCCACACCTCCGCGCGGTCCGTTTCGATGAATCGGTTGGCGGAACGAATGTTGTGGACGAACTCCCGATCAATGAGCTTCGCGATAATAAACGGGCGGAACAGCTCGAGCGCCATTTTTTTCGGGATGCCGCACTGGTCGAGCCTCAGATTCGGACCGACCACAATCACGGAACGCCCGGAGTAGTCGATGCGCTTTCCAAGCAAGTTCTGACGGAAGCGTCCCTGCTTGCCCTTCAGCTGGTCGGCGAGCGACTTCAACTGGCGCTTCTTCCCCGTGGCCGCAATGACCGTCTTCGAGGAACGCGCGCTGTTGTCGATGAGCGCGTCCACCGCTTCTTGAAGCATGCGCTTCTCGTTGCGCGAAATGACCTCAGGGGCGTTAAGCTCCTTGAGGCGCTTCAGGCGGTTGTTGCGGTTGATGACGCGACGGTACAGGTCGTTGAGGTCGGAGGTCGCAAAGCGGCCGCCATCGAGCGCCACCATCGGGCGCAGGTCCGGCGGGATAACCGGGATCGCGCCGAGCATCATCCACCAGGGCTCCAGCTTGTTGATGTGGAGCGACTTCAACAGCTTCAGGCGACGCATCAGGCGATCGCGCTTGGCCGTCGGTGCATCCACCATGCTCTCCTCGATTTGCGCCATGGTCGCCTCGAGGTTGGTGCGGCGGAGCATTTCCTGCACGGCCTCCGCGCCAATGCCGGCCTCAAAGATGTGGCCGTATTTGAGCGACCAGTCATGAAACGTTTCCTCGGAAATGATCTTGAGCGGCTTAAGCTCCTTCAGCTCCTTGTCGACCATCGTAAAGTCCTCCTCAAGCTCCTCGACCTTGTGGTCGCGGATTTCCTCAAGGTGCTTCAACTCGGCCTTGATTTTCTTTTCGTCGCCCTCGAACTTGGCGTTCAGTCGCTCAACGTCGCGCTTGAATTCGCCCTCGATCATTTTCTGCTTGCTCTTGTATTCCTGCTTCACCTGTTCTTGCGTCAGAACCTTGGCTTCCTCGTTGACGTCCGTGACGATGAACGACGCGAAGTAGATGACCTTTTCGAGCGACTGGACCGAAAGATCGAGCACCGTGCCGATCTTTGACGGGACGCCGCGCAAAAACCAGATGTGAGAAACCGGCGCGGCAAGCTCAATGTGCCCCATGCGCTCGCGGCGCACGATCGAATGCGTGACTTCCACGCCGCACTTGTCGCACACGATCCCCTTGAAACGGATCTTCTTATACTTGCCGCAGTAACACTCCCAGTCCTTGGACGGCCCGAAGATTTCCTCCGCGAAAAGACCGCCCTTTTCCGGCTTCTGGGTGCGGTAATTGATGGTTTCCGGTTTTTCGATCTCCCCATGGCTCCAGGAGCGAATCGTATCCGGCGACGCGATGCGCAGGCGAATCGCGTCGAAGTCGGTGATCTTCAATGTGTCTTGTTTTTGAAACATATCGTTATTTCACCTTCTTCTCACCGGAAAGTTCAACTTTCTTTCCGCCCTTTAGGAGTTCGACGTCGAGACAGAGACCCTTCAGCTCACGGATAAGCACGTTGAAGGATTCAGGGATGTTCACCTTGCGAATGACATCGCCCTTAATGATAGACTCATACGCCTTGGCGCGGCCCGTGGTGTCGTCAGACTTGATGGTGAGAATTTCCTGGAGCATGTGCGCGGCGCCGTATGCCTCGAGCGCCCACACTTCCATTTCTCCGAAGCGCTGGCCGCCGAACTGCGCGCGGCCGCCGAGCGGCTGCTGCGTGATGAGCGAATACGGGCCGATGGAGCGCTGATGGATCTTGTCCTCGACCATGTGCGAGAGTTTGAGCACGTACATGTAGCCGACCGTGATCTGATGGCCGAACTGGTCGCCGGTGCGCCCGTCGCATAGCGTGGACTGCGCGCTCTTCGAGAATCCTGCGCGCTCGAGCTCGCCGTGGATCTGGGTTTCCTTCACGCCGTTAAGCACCGGGGTCGCAACGCGATAGCCAAGCGCGTTCGCGGCGAGGCCAAGGTGAACCTCGAGGATCTGCCCAAGGTTCATGCGGGACACGACGCCAAGCGGGGTAAGGATTACGTCGACCGGGGTTCCGTCCGGAAGGAACGGCATATCCTCGATCGGAACGATCTTCGAGATAACGCCCTTGTTGCCGTGGCGGCCGGCGACCTTGTCGCCCACCTGGATCTTGCGCATGTCTGCCACCGACACCTGGATCTGCTTGATAACGCCCGGGTTCAGTTTGTCGCCGGCCTCGCGGGAAAACACCTTGATGTCCACCACCTTTCCGTGCTCGCCGTGCTCGAGGTACAGCGAAGAATCGCGCACGTCGCGCGCCTTCTCGCCGAAAATGGCGCGCAAAAGCTTTTCTTCCGCGGACAGTTCCGTTTCGCCCTTCGGCGTGATCTTTCCAACCAGGATGTCGCCGGACTTCACTTCCGCGCCGATGCGGATCACGCCTTCCGAGTCGAGATTCTTCAGCTTGTCCTCGGACACGTTCGGGATGTCGGAGGTGACGACCTCCGGGCCAAGCTTGGTATCGCGCACGTCGATAAGGTAATTCTCAATGTGAACGCTCGTGTACCGGTCGTCATGAACCAACCGCTCGCTCATGATGACGGCGTCCTCGAAGTTGTAGCCGTCCCAGCTCATGAACGCGACCAGCACGTTCTGGCCGAGCGCGAGCTCGCCCTTGTCGACGGCGGAAGAGTCCGCGACGACGTCGCCGCGCTTCACCTTGTCGCCCGGCATGACCACCGGCCGCTGGTTGATGGACGTGGAGTTGTTGGAACGCAGGAACTTCTTGAGCTCGTAGGCGTACACGTTGTTCTGCTTGTCCGTAATCTGAATTTGGCCGCCGTCCACCTTTGAGATTACGCCGTCCTGTTCCGCCACGATGACGTGGCCGGAGTCCTTGGCCGCGCGGTACTCGATGCCCGTGCCGACGATCGGCGCGTCCGGCTTGATGGTCGGGACGGCCTGGCGTTGCATGTTGGTACCCATGAGCGCGCGCGTGGCATCGTCATGCTCGAGGAACGGGATGAGCGCCGTGCCGACCGAGACGATCTGGCGGCTCGACACGTCCATGTAATCCACCTCGCTCTGGTTCACGACCTTCGGCTCGCCGAACTTACGGCCGCCGACCATTTCCTCGGCGATGTAGCCGTTCTCATCCACCGGGACCGTTGCCGGAATCGTCACGGAACGCTCTTCCTTGAAGGCGTTGATGTACTCGATTTCGTCCGTGACCTTCGCGATCGTCCTTCCGCCCTTCTGTTCCTTCAGAACCTTTCGGTACGGCGTTTCAATGAACCCGTAGTCGTTGATAATGGCATAGGAGGCAAGGTGGGCGACGAGTCCGATGTTCGGTCCTTCCGGGGTGGCAATCGGGCAGATGCGGCCGTAGTGGGTCGGGTGCACGTCGCGAACCTCGAATCCGGCGCGCTCGCGGCTCAAACCACCAGGGCCCATGGCCGAGAGACGTCGCTTGTGCTCAAGCTCGGAGAGCGGGTTGGTTTGGTCCATGAACTGAGAGAGCTGCGACGACATGAAGAACTCTCGCACCGCGCCGATGACCGGACGGGCGTTGATAAGTCGGCCCGGGCTGAGCGTTTCCATGTCCATAGTGGACATGCGATCCTTGATGATGCGCTCCATGCGGGCAAGACCAACGCGGAAGCGACCCTGGATGAGCTCGCCGACCGCGCGGACGCGGCGGTTGCCAAGGTGGTCGACGTCATCCGGCTCTTCCTGCGTAATGTTCAGGCGAATGACCTCCTTCACGATATGAACGAGGTCTTCCTTCGAAATGATGCGGTTGTTCTCCGGCGCCACCGCGGCGTCCGTGGTGTCGAGACTGAAACGCAGGTTGAACTTATAGCGACCAACCTTGCCGAGATCGTAGCGGTCGAAGTTGAAGAACATGGAGTGGATGAGTCCGCGCGCGTTGTCCGGGGTCGCCAAATCGCCCGGGCGGATGCGGCGATACACCTCCGTAAGGCCCTCTTCCTCGTTCTTTGCCGCGTCCTTGGCAATGGTCGACTCGATGTAATGGTTGGTCGGGTGCGTGTCCACGTCCTTGAAAATCTCGATGATCTCCTCGTCCGTGGTGATGCCAAACGCGCGCATGAGCGAGGTCACCGCGACCTTGCGCTTGCGGTCGATCTTCACCCAAATGACGTTCTTCGGATCCGTCTCGAACTCAAGCCATGCCCCGCGGTTCGGGATGATCTTCGCGCCGTAATAGCGGCGGCCGCGATACACGTCGGCCGTAAAAAAGGCGCCGGCCGAACGAACGAGCTGCGCGACGATCACGCGCTCGATGCCATTGATGATGAACGTGCCGCGCGGCGTCATGATCGGGAGGTCGCCAAGATAAATCTCCTGTTCCTTCACCGTGCCCGCGCGCTTGTTGGAAAGCTTGGTGCGCACGCGAAGCGGGGCCTCGTACGTGACATTTTTCTCACGCGAGGTCTTTTCGTCGAACTTCGGCTCGTCAAGAAAATAATCCTCGAACGTCAGCTCGATGTCGCGCCCGATAAAGTCCTTGATCGGGGAGATCTCATGGAAGAGCTCCTTCAATCCATCCTCGAAAAACCACCGGTACGAGCGCAGCTGCACCTCGATGAGGTCAGGCAGCTCCATCGCGTCCGGCACGGAACCCGGGAAAAATTTTCGGGCGGGCTCCGTCTTATATTGACGTCGGTAAGTGGGCATAGACTCGTTAGGAAACAAAAACGTCACCGATCGCCTCGGTGCGTTCCATTAATAGTTTGCGCTGCGGTGCGACATGGAGGGTGGTTAATTCCTTCTTCTGTCGGCACCCCTGGACAATTCAGCAGCAAACGGGGTGAGTTGCGCGCGAATCTTAGCAATCCTTAGGGTTTTCGTCAAGTGGAGAACCCGTGGATTGTCAAGGAGGTAAAATTCTTGGCTATAATTAGCCAAAAAGAAAATATTTTTGCCTGTCAAACTTGATAAATAAACAAGATATCCACATCCTCTGTCCCCTGTGTCCCATTTGTCCCCTCCGTCCCCTGCGTCTTACAAATACCCTCCCGCAAGCTGCAAGGCACGGCCACGATTACGAAGAGTCAAAACGCTGTGTTTGAGCGAGAGGAGAGAGATTTTTCCCGACGCCCGTGGGCACCAGGGAACGCTCGCGACATCGTCCTGACAAGATCGTGCCATCCCTCGCAGCTTGCGAAAGGGTAATTACTCTACGTTCAAGATTACACTCTCCCCTTTCTTCCGTCCAGAATCGCTTCTGAGCGAGAGAAAAAGTGCCAGGTAGGGATCCTGGCAGAGAGGATCTAATTCGTCAGCGGTCCAAGCAGGCCGACGAGCTCGATCGCGCGCGCGGGACGCGCACGCGATCCCTGAGCGTGACTGTGAATCTCGTAGAGAAAATCGTATGCCGGATGGCGCTCGGTGACCTCACGGTCGTGGATGTACTTCAGTGCACGTGCATCCACGTCCTCGGGGATGACCGCGACCCGAAGGACCTGACGAACCTCGTTCTCGAACTCCGCCCCATTCATCGGCGAGATCAGAGGGAGGATGGCGTGTGTCGCAACCATGTCCTCCAGCCATCTGATCGTGGGCGCGGCCACGACCTTCGTCGTAATGGACACTTTGATCCCGTCACGCAGAAAAATGGACAGGATCGGGTGGAGGAGTTCCTGGGATTCCCGAAGGAAATCCTGAACCGGCTGCGGAAGCCTGGAGTGATCCCCTCCCATCAGGTGCATGTACTGGCAGATGCCAGGCAGAATTTGGCCACCTGGTATTCCAAGATCCCGAACAAGAAACTGGACGATCAGGGATGATTGTCCGTTCATCGGGTACCAGCACTTCAGAAGAACTCCGGCTAAGGCCAGGGCCAGCCGTGCCTCCTCAGGCATTACCATTGAACTCATGTTCTTCACCTTCCGGGCGCGAGGGGCTGGATGCCTTTCGCGCGCGGGAGAAAAGCGGGGTTCGAGTCGCAGGGCGACGGGAACCCAGAGGGTGGGTCAGGATCGGTTGAACTGTTCTATCATGGATGCTGCATCACCAGCTGATGCGCAGATGCAGAACCTCCGAAAGAACGCCCCCATCTGTCCCTCCACGACAGTTCCATCCGGAGGGACGGTTATCTCCGGATCATCTGGTCTATTGATGGGGTAGAGAACGAGCGAACCGTTCATCCTATGACTCAAAGTAAACCCACACTGCTCGTCCCGAAACTCCTGCCTCCAGCCCGTGAGTTTGATCGCGAGCGGGCTGAGAGCGCAGTAGGCCACAAGATACCTGTTGTTCGTAGACATGCTTCACCTTCCGGGCGCGAGGGGCTGGATGCCTTTCGCGCGCGGGAGAAAAGCGGGGTTCGAGTCGCAGGGCGACGGGAACCCCGAGGTTGTGGTCACGCGTGGAGCGTGACCGGGGTGTTCTCGGTGGCCGGGGATTCGGCACTGGGATCGCGAGCTGCCGCGCGCGTTCCCATCCAGGCACGGTATGCCATGGTGCGGTTGGGGTTCAGCTCGTCGAGCGCGGCGCTCACGTCGAGCGCCGTGTCCCAGAGCCTCCCGAGTCGCACGAGGCCGACCGTGGCGATGGTCTGGCTCATCCAGTCCTGCACCGCCGAATCTTCTTCCATTGTGGCGTCCAGCGCGGCAAGCAGTATCGACGAGAACCCGTCGAACCCGATCCGACGCGGAGCCGCGCCGCTCGTGTTGTCCACCACGCCGGCGTCCTCGGTGGGGACGTTGCGGCGCTGCCAGGCCGGCGGCTCCGGAGAGCGGAACCACACGGTCGGCACGGTCAGCTGGAGCTGCTTCTTGTGGATCACTCCACTCGAATCGCAGTGCATGACCGTGACCGGCGTTCCATTGTCGTCGATCTGGGTCACTGCGCGGGCCCACTTCCAACGAGCACTTGCCAGGTCGAGAGCCACAGCGAGACTCCGGCGAACGAGCGCGGGCGACTCCTCGGCTCCAACGAACGTCTTGCCTTCCCCGACGATGACGCCGGTGATGCCGCCGTCGTAAAACACCGGCTCGCCCTTGTGGACGAGCAGCACGCCGTCGGCCGCGGGGCGGGTTCCTGCGACGCGGTAAATGCCACGAGCGCAGGCCTCGGCCAGCCATTTTGCATCGGCCTCGGCCTCGCGCGCAGCCTCGAAGGCCTTGCGCTCGGCTTCGTCCTTGAACGTGGTCTTCACGCCCTTGAGGGCGATGGACAACTCCGTGACCGGAGCTGGCCGCGCGCTTCGGTCCTGACCCGTGCGCGCGGGGGCACGGTCTTCGCGACGTTCCCGGCGCGGGGCCGGGGGCGCGGTGTGGGCGCGGGGGCGCTCGCTCACCACTGCCGCCGTCGGCATTGAAGCGCGGGCCGGGACTGCGGGCGGGGGGGCCTTGGCGCGGGCCGGGACGGCGGGTGCCGGGGCCTTGGGCTGGTTGCCGCGGGCCGGGGCGCGAGGCGCCTCGACCTTGGGAGCCCGGACGCGAGACGCGTCCGGAGCCGGTGCCTTGGGCCGCTCGCCCACCACTGGCGCCGTCGGCACTGCACCGCGCGGCGGGGGAACGCGCGCGGGCCTCGGCGCGGGAGCCTGGGCCGGAACGCTCGGTGCCTTCGGCGCCGGGGCCTTGGCGCGGGCCGGGACGGCGGGCGCGGGGGCCTTGGGAGCCTGAACGCGTGGCACGGCAGCCTGGCGCGGGGCCCTGCCACGCGGCCGCGCGATGAACGCGACGGTCGGCGGCGGCTGGAACTCGGGGATCTCCCCGCGCGCCAGCCCGTGCTCGCGCACGAGAAAGCTCGCGTAGTCCTCGACGCCGCCGCCGTAGTGCGACCGGTAGCACATGTAGCATACCGGCGCATCCATGCCGTCCACGTGGACAAGCAGCGGGACGACCTGTCCCGAGCCGCCCTCCACGTAGCTGACGCCGAGCCCGATCTTGTTGGATCGGCACCCGGGGTGGGAGCAGCCCGTCCAGACGTCGTCGGCCAAACCGTCTGGATACTGGCCCTTCAGCCAGTTGATGAAATCGGAAAGGTCGAACCTCATGGTTCCTCCTGATAATCGGGGTGAAATTTCAGACTCTAGCGCTCGGAGTACTTCTCCGACGAACACCGTTGTGCGACCGTGACAACGACACTCGTCGAAAAACCTCTGAACAACATTCCCTTCCCAGCCCCCGACATCGTCGGAACCTAAGAACGGGTGCCTTGGCCTTTTCCTTCGCGCCCTTGCGGCGGCGAAGGAGCTCCGCCGACACCATGATCGCCAGTCCGCCGACGAGCATGTCGTCGACGAGCGGGATCAGGTCGAACATCGCGGTCGCGACGTCGACCACGGCGAGGGCGGCGATGGCCGACCACAATTGCCAGGTCTTCCACCTCCTCAACCAGGCATCGATCGCATCGAGCCCGGCGTGTTTCAAGAGGGCGAGCGGATTCATCCGCACCTCCGTTGGACGTTGTTTCTCCAACGACTCTCTCCTCTCTGAGAGTGCCGTTAAAGGTCGCAATGTAGCAGAAAAATGCGGGTTTGTCAATTGACGAACCATATATTTGGCCAAGCTTTGCGACATTTTCGATTCCTAACCAAAAACGTGGTAGAATAATGTCGATTTCAGAGGTTTTGATTCTTGAATATTGGATCTTGGATCTTTCGTCTGCTATGGCACGCAAACATAAGGGGAAACGCAGAAACGAAGCGCGCGAGGAAAGGCCGCACATGGAACTCGACCCGGAAACCCGGCGTGGCATCTCAGCCGTTTTGCTACTTGCGGTTGCGGCGCTCTTGTTTCTGTCGTTCTTCAATATCGCCGGGACGCTCGGCACGTTTGTCGATCATTATGCGTCGCTGCTGTTCGGTTGGGACCGATTTCTGGTGCCGATCATGTGCATCATTATTGGCGCGACCGCGATGTATCCTGACCGAGGCCGGCTTTCGACATGGAACCACCTTGGGCTTCTTTTTTTCTTTCTGTCCTTTAACGCGCTCCTGAACCTCCTGCTCGTAAACCGCCCGAACCCGTACACGACCGATATCACGCTTGCAGGCGGATACATCGGCCAGTTCCTCGGAACTATCCTGCCAAGCGTCATCGGATTTTGGGGAGCCATCGTGGTTGTGTGCGCGCTGCTCGTCGTGGCCGTGATGCTCGCGTTCAACACGTCGCTTCGAAACCTCATGGGCGTACACCAGCACCTGACCGGATGGTTCGGTGAACGCATCCACCGAGGCATGGTTCAAAAGACAGTCGAATTCGAGTCAGTGGCACAGGAAAATGAGGATGACGACATCGAGGAAATCGAGAAACCGGAGGATGAGGAAGACGAGGAAGACGAGCCGGAACCAACTGCCATCTTCCGGTCAAAGCCGCTCATCGAGGCGGAACGCGCGCAACCAGAACGCGCGCTGACCATCAAAAAAATTCGCAAGGTCACAATCCCGCTTGACCTGCTCGAATACCGCGTGAACAACGCGAATTCTGGCGACACGGAACGCAGCATCGAAATCATTTACAAGACGTTCGAGCAGTTCGGTATCCCAGTAGAAATGGGAGAGACGGCGACCGGGCCAACGGTCACGCAATTTACCCTTCGCCCAGCCCAGGGCGTAAAGCTCGCGCGCATCGTCGGGCTGCAAAATGATCTCGCACTTGCGCTTGCCGCGCACCCGATTCGCATTGAGGCGCCGATTCCTGGCAAGTCGCTGGTCGGCATCGAGGTGCCGAACCAAACCATTGCCACAGTTTCGCTTCGCGATCTCATGGAGTCGAAGCCGTTCAAGGCGCGGTCAAACAACACGGCAATCCCGCTTGGCAAGGACGTTTCCGGCATCACATGGACGGCAGCGCTCGAAAAAATGCCGCACCTGCTTGTTGCTGGCGCGACTGGTTCCGGAAAATCTGTATGCTTGAATACCATCATCATCTCGCTGCTCTATGAGAATGGTCCGGACGAGCTGAAGTTCATCATGGTCGATCCGAAGCGCGTCGAAATGAAGCAGTTCGAGGGCATTCCACACCTGCTCATTCCGCCAATCACCAAGGCAGATGATACGGTAAATGCCCTGAAGTGGACCGTACGCGAGATGGAACGACGTCTCGACGTCCTTTCGAAGTTCGGCGCCAGGGACATCACGGGATACAACGAGCGAGCAGAAGAAAAAATGCCGAAGATCGTCGTGATCATCGACGAGCTCGCCGACCTGATGTCCGCTTCCGGCCGTGAGGTGGAAAGTACCATTGTCCGCATTGCGCAAATGGCGCGCGCGGTCGGAATTCACCTGGTGCTTGCGACACAACGGCCATCGGTGGACGTCATCACGGGCCTGATCAAGGCGAACTTCCCGGCGCGCATCGCGTTCGCGGTCGCGTCACAGATGGATTCTCGCACCATTCTCGATTGCGCGGGCGCGGAAAAGCTGCTTGGCCGCGGCGACATGCTCTACACGAGCGCGGAGCTTTCAAAGCCGAAGCGTCTCCAAGGCGCCTACCTCTCGGACGCGGAAATAGAACGGGTCGTGAGCTTCCTTAAAAAGGAAGGGGCACCCGATTACAACTACGCCATCACGGAAACGCTTCGATCCGGAACCGTTCTCGATGACGGCGGAGATGACGATCCGTTGCTCGAGGAGGCGATACAGGCCATTATCCAGGCCGGCCGCGCATCCACATCCCTGTTGCAGCGCCGTCTCAAGATAGGATACGGGCGGGCCGCGCGCATCATGGACCTGCTCGAGGAGAAAGGCGTGATCGGACCGGGAGAGGGCGCGAAGCCGCGCGAGGTGCTTGTCAACGAGTGGCCGCCGGGCGGCGATTTCGAGGAATCCGTCCCAACCGTGCAAAATGACCTTGACGAAGCCATGGAAGTGAACGAAGCTATAGAAGAAAATGAAAGAAAAGGGGAGAAGGGCTTCCCGGAACAGCCTTCATTGCCAGAGCAACCCGAATAACGCACATCATGCCATTTGTCATCCGCAAACTGAACGACGCCCAAACCCTTGGGGGAGAATTACGTGAGCTCCGGCGCGCGACCGGGTTGACGCTCTCCGAAATGGAGGCGCGCACGAAAATCCGGAAAGCGTTCATCGAGGCGTTTGAAAGCGATCGCGTCTGTGACCTTCCGGAATCCTTGTACGCGCGTAATTATCTGCGCATTTACTTGCGCGGGCTCGGCGTCGCAAATCCGACCTATTTCATCCAGCGATGGGAGGAGGCTCGTGGAACGTGCGACTTCGTGGACGCGTCACGCCTTCCGCGCCAGCGCGTCCGTCCCGTCGCGCTGCTCGTCACGAGCAGACTCATGAAGGTGGCAGGAGTGGTCGCGGTTCTCCTTGCCGTGTCGCTCTACGTCGGAAACGAAGTGCGATCTATTACGTCCGCGCCGCCGCTCGTTGTCATGGGACCCGAGGACGGTCTCGCCACCACGACCGCGACAATCACCGTGCGAGGCGAAACCAAGCCGGGGACCGCCATAAAGGTAAACGGCGAATCCGTCCTTCTTAACTCCGACGGAACGTTCGAAACCGCAATCTCGCTGGAACGCGGACTCAATGTCATCAAGGTTGAGGGCGCAAAACGATATTCCCGCGTTTCCACCGAATACCGGCGCGTGGTCCTCGAGGCCGAGAAGAACACGGCGTTGCTTCCATCCGGATTCAATTATCTTCCATAAAAAATACGGGGCGGCGATGGCCGACCCGTATTTTGTTTTCGCGCTATTCCGCGTCCGGTGGTGTCGCGGGAGCGGCAACGAGCGATTCGCCTGCTTCCACCTTTTTCTCGATCTCTTTTCGAATCTGCTTCATGGTTTTTGGGTGCTCCTTGAGATACGCCTTCGCGTTCTCACGTCCGAGCCCAAGCTTTTCCTCGCCGAACGAATAGGAATTACCGCTCTTTCCGACCACGCCGGCCGGTACGCCCACATCGAGGAGGTCGCCGGCAATGGAGATACCCTCGTTGTACATGATGTCGAACTCGCAGGTGCGAAATGGCGGCGCAACCTTGTTCTTTACGATCTTCACCTTCGTGCGGTTGCCAATGATCTTTTCGGCCTGTTTGATCTGCGCGCTTCGACGGATCTCGATGCGTATCGAGGCATAGAACTTCAGCGCGTTGCCGCCAGTGGTGGTTTCCGGATTCCCGAACATCACGCCAATCTTCATGCGAATCTGATTGATGAAAATGACCGTGCAATGCGACTTGTTGATGATGGCCGCGAGCTTGCGGAGCGCCTGCGACATGAGCCGCGCCTGCAAGCCCATATGCGAATCGCCCATGTCGCCCTCGATTTCCGCCTTCGGGGTGAGCGCGGCAACCGAGTCGATGACGATCACGTCCACCGCGTTCGATCGCACAAGCGTCTCGACGATTTCAAGCGCCTGTTCCCCGTTGTCCGGCTGCGAAATGAAGAGCTCGTTGATGTTCACGCCGATCTTTTGCGCATATTCCGGATCGAGCGCGTGCTCGGCGTCGACGTACGCGGCCAGGCCTCCCGCCTTCTGAATCTCCGCCACGATGTGCTGCGCGAGCGTCGACTTTCCGGACGACTCCGGACCGTACACCTCGATGATGCGCCCGCGCGGAACGCCCATCACGCCGAGTGCAAGATCAAGCGAGAGACAACCCGTCGTGATCGCGTCGACCTGCATGGTCTTTGCCTCGCCAAGACGCATGATTGAGCCCTCGCCGAACTTTTGCTTAATCTGCGAAATGGCCTCGAGCGCGGCCTTCGTGCGAACGTCACCTGCGTTTACTTCCTCCAAAACCTGTTTTGCCATAAATGTTCGGGCTCGCGCCCCTAAGTTTCAACGGGATCAGCTCTCACAGGGTAACAGAACCCTCTTGTATCGACAATCTATCAAATTTTGGCTAATCTTTCAAGCGTTTTGTCTGCGAAAGAAAACAAGGCTCCAGTGAAACATCAAGATAACGACCTTGTTCAGCCAACAATTAATTGTCAGAAATTTAAAACAAATCATCCGTCGCGCGAACTTATCCACCGTGCTATACTTTTTCTAATATGAGCAACGAAATTCAAAAAAACGCAGGCGAGGATACGCCTGTCGCTTCCGCCTTGCGCTCAGTAGAAAAGGCGCGCGCGAATCTTGATGGGGAGCAGCGGGCCGCCGCGCGGAGAGAAATGGGCGGCTGGCTCCAAAGGATGAAAGAAAGTGCACGGCTCCGTGGCCCAGTCAGGGCACTTGCCGCGTTGTTCCTTGGAGTTCCGTTGTCCGCGGCCGCGTCGGAAACGAACCATCCGCCGGAACAGGCGCAAACCGTGGAAGTTTCCGCGATGATTGACGTGGAATCTCCGAATCCGCTTCCGGAAGCATTCGAAGAACTGCCATCAACGAACAACGTTGACGTTCGAACGAACCAGCTCATCGCGGACCTTGTCGCCGAACGGCCAATTGTTCATTCCGTCATCGAGCAGGAAGCGATGCTGGAGCCGCGCTATCCGGAAACGGACCAATTTTACCTCTTTGAACTGGTCCAGGTCGCAAAGGCAATTGAAGGAGGGCAGGCCGCGCCAGAATACTACGCACGCGTCGGACGTCCGGAATGGACCCCGTACCAGCGGTCACTTTTTTCGGAGGCGCCAGTGCAGGAACGGTTTACGGAACTGCACCCGGAATATCGAGGTCTTTCCGGGGAACAATTTCTCGACGCGTATCCGGACATGATGAAACTCGCGACGACGGAATTCCGTTTTTCGAATCAGGCGCGCTTCCTTTCCGACGATGCAATCGACATTTTTGTTTCCACGGTCGGAACCATGGAGCCGACAAAGTCGGTCGAACGCTACGAATTGCTACTCACGGAAATGGGGCGCGACATCGGACTCGCGCAAATCGTAAAATTGACGGACGCGCTCTCAGAAATTCTTTCTCCGGATCATCCGGTCCTTGCCAGAGCCGCGGAACTTGGAGTGGAAGATGCAAAATCCCTCGTCGGACGAAGCAAGGACAACGTCGTTCACATGGACCAGGCGCGCGGACAGCTCCGCGTTCTCAGGCCGATTGAGGGCGAGTATCTGCTCATCGACACCTTCCCTGCCATCGGCGGCCCGCTTAATTCGCCCGAAATGGGCGTGTCCGGAACGTCCGCGGTCAGCGAATTCGTACACGTTCCGAACACGGTCCTCAGGGTGAGCTACATTGACCGCGCAAAGACGTCCTGGTCCTGGCACAACTCATGGGTCCCGCAAGGTGCGCCAATTCGCGAGGCCGGCGACCAGCTGCAATACCAACATCCGACCACGAAACAATGGTATTACCTCACCGGTTCGAACGCGGGCTTCTTCCCGGACAAAACCGGGCATACGCTCAAACCGTTCGACAAAACAGTCGAGCCAATGGACCTTGGGCTGATCCGCGCGGCATCAAAACGCACCCCGAACGGAACGAAATCCGTCCCGAACACATGGACAAAAGACGAAATCTTGAACAGAAATCACGGCGTGCTTCCGACCGAATGGAGATGGAACGACTTTGGCTCCATGTCCGCGCGACTTAATACCGCGTCCGGGGAGCGGACAAATATCAACATCCACTCACGGCCGAATGAGGATCCAGACGGTTTTCTTGGCAGCCGAACGCATGGGTGTCTGGCAACCTTTGGAGATTACATGAAGGCGCTCACGGACGAGTACGGCATGGGCAGCGGAACGACCGTGTTTGTCACGACCGAGTACGGATTCGACCTCAACGCATTGAAGGACAGAAAATAAAAAAGGCGCGGACCTGTCATTGGTCTGCGCTTTCGTTTTCCCCGAGCGTGGGGAGAATGAGAACCGGCGTGCCAGGGTCGCCGAGCTGGTAGAGGACGTCCATGTCGCGGTTCTGAACCGCGACGCATCCCCAGGTCCAGTCGTTCATCCATCCATTAGGGTTCCCGTGAATGAACAGGTCACCGCCGAGCGCGGTCGACTGGTTCGGAAGACGGCCGGCGTTGATCGCGGCCGCAAGCTCGTTGCCTGTCGCATGATCGATCACGCCGTGCTCGATGCCGTACATGACGTCATCGAAGTTCGGGTAATTGATCGCAAGCGAGCGGTAGAACTGCGAGTCCGGGTTGCGATGGGAGACCGCGTACCAGCCCTCGGGCGTACGCATGTCACCCTTCTTCGCCTTCGGCCCGTCGTCTGCGGCCGGTCCGAGCTGGACCGTGAAGCAGGCGCCGGGAAGCAGCGTGTCGTTCTCATAGACGCCGACGAAGCGTTCGTCCTTCACGACCAGGAACACCCGGCCGGAAGAGCGCGCGTCATCGGCGTACTCATCTGGCAGCCGTTCTGGGCACTGGGCCCAGGAAGAGGCGGCGAGCATCAGCAGGCCAATCATTGGACCCTCCGTGTTTGGGTGGCTGAAGGGAGCAAATATATACGGTTTCTTGGTCTTTGTCAACTCCAGCCTTGCATGCTAAGCTCATCTCGCCCTCGCTCTACCACGGAGGACAAGTGAGAGCTCCACGAGGATCATCCTTCCGAAACGCCGAAGCGCGTCGTCGCAGCGGCGCAAAGCAGTCCCGAACCGCGCGGAGGATTCGGTACGAACGTCGCGCGCTTCTGCGCGGACGACGTGACGAACCGACCGAAAAGCGGTTCGGCATCCTTCTCAAGGAGGCTGTTGCCAAGCAGCTTGCCCGCCTGGGCGTTCCGCACACCCTTTACGATTTCAAGGGAGACTACGCCCGCGCCGAACGCGTGGAGCTCGCGATCCTCAACCGGGATGGAAGCACGACGATCATGGAAATCGACTGGACCCTGCGTCGGGGCGTCCGCGGAAAGATCACGGACTTCGTCCGCGCGGCGACCATGCGCGATGATTGGTCGGTCCCTCGCGTCTACCTCGAGATCGAGGATCGCGTCGGGTTCGCGCTCAAGCCCATGGCCGAGCGCGTGGCGCATGCCATCCGCGAGATCACGAGCGGGCTCGACCGCTTCCTGAAGCGCATCGAGCAGGGCAACGTCATCGGACTCGCGCTGGTGCTCGACCACGAGCGCAAGGCGGAACTCATCCCCATGCGACTCATGCGCATGATCGGCTCGCGTGCCCGCGACTGGCTCGAGGGACTCCTCATCGCGAGGGAGGCCGAGGAAGAGCTGCGAGCGCGGAAGTCTCCCGCCACGACACGGCCGCTCCCCCACCAGACGGCCACTGCCCCGACACGGCACGCGCCGCACTTCTGGCGAGCGTTCATCCGCGAGGTCGCGTTCCACACCGGATTCACACCCAATCCGACGCCAGTCTACGCCCAAGCGCAACGGAACCACCCCCTGCGCATGCCGTACCGCCGGTAGCGCAACTCAAAAGCCGACCCGTCCGGGGCCGGCTCTTTTCATAGAGTGGAAACTGGCGAAACGGCTTGGTCGAAATCAATCACGTAAACTCTTGGCACTCGGTCAATATCAGGATTGCCGTTTTTGTCTCGAAAAAATCGGAGGACAAAATTGTCTCTGTGCGTATGGCCATGAGCCACACCCTCTTGTTTGAGCACGTTGATAATCTTGTCTCGTTGATTTTCAAGCTCTTGCTCGTACATGTCTCCGGATATCCGCAACCAGGAGGCTAGGCTCAGGTCTAGGACGCCGGAAAAGACGTCGACCATCCCCTTTTTTTTATCAAGCAGATAGGAATGAATCGGCTCAACGGGCACGTAGTCGAAGCCGTTCCTTTGCCATGCCCCATGGTCTTCATAAATCTTTTGCCAGGCAATGAATGGCCCAGGGGAGATATGCCTGACAATGAGTTTGTCCTTCAGCGCCCCTCCGACGAGGGTCGTTTCCGAGCCCGTCTTGGCGAATTTTGCCAGTTTGAACCGACCTCCGTCTAGTGTGCTGCCCTCATAGAGCGCCGGCTTGATGATTTCGTTTCCCAAACCCACGTCGAACGATTTTCGAACGAGCTCGGCCCGCGATTCCTCCGGGACATGCTGTATCATCCCAGCCGCCGCCATGCG
>MGFA01000012.1:0-2150 GCA_001791645.1 Candidatus Uhrbacteria bacterium RIFOXYB12_FULL_58_10 | reverse complement strand
CGAACGAGCTCGGCCCGCGATGCCACCGGGGCATGCCGGATCGCCCACGCCGCTTCCTTGCGCGCCCCGGGGTCATCCTGCGACAGGGCAAGGCGAACGAGCTCGGCCCGCGATGCCACCGTGGCATGCCGGATCGCCCACGCCGCTTCCTTGCGCGCCCCGGGGTCATCCTGCGACAGGGCAAGGCGAATTCCATTTTCGACCAATTCCCAGAGCTCGGCCCGCGATGCCTCCGGGACAAGTTGGATATTCTTAATTCTCCTAACTCTCTCTTCGGCCTGTTTAATACGCGCATCCTGACCTTTGTCTCTGAAATATTGTTCTGTATTGGGAAATCCAAACCCGGAAATCTGGTACATCTCAATTGGCACACCCGTTGGTCGATGTTCCCCGCATGTTTCTGTTCTTCGCATAATAATGTTGGCGAATAGACATGAGGCCCGGATACAAAATGATCCCGTGGGCTACAAACCCACATATTTCTGTCTAAGAATATCATGCGGGTCTAAATTGCTCACTCTGCTTCAAGCATTTAACGCGACGGGGCCATTAAATTTTTCTACGGCTTGTAGAAGCCGAGAGCGGCTCTGCGTCGATGTTCCTTACACACACAAAAGATATAATCCCGCATCCTGGTGGGACGTATCTGGCATATGGGACACCATCCGAAGTGACTGTTTGCATACGAGGTAATGATATTACCCAGTTGCGCTAGAGTATTTACTCCAAGTTCACTATTTGCTCACCCGTTCCGCGTACGACCCGTCGGTAGTCGCAATCATGACATCGTCGCCTTCCCCGACGAAAATCGGGACGCGAATCCTGAGTCCGTTGTCGACGACGGCGTCCTTCAGGACGTTGCCAGATGCAGTATCCCCTTTTACCGCGGGCTCCGTCTCGACGATCTTGTACTGAATCTTCATCGGGAGCTGAATGGTGAGCGGAATGTCGCCGTGCATGACGATCGTTACCTCCACTCCTTCCTTCAGATACTTTATATCATCTCCGATATCATCCTTTCCGATGGAAATCTGCTCGTATGTCTGGTTGTCCATGAAGGTATAGAGCATCCCGTCGTTAAACAGGTACTGCATCTTCTTGTACTGAACCTCCTCGACCTCCACGTTTTCGGACGACTTGAAATTGTTCTCAAACACCTTCCCCGTCTTTACGCTTTTGATCTTTGTTCGCACGAACGAAGATCCCTTTCCCGGAGAAACGCGCTGGAAGTCAATCACAACGCAGAGATCGCCGTCATAGCGGATAACCGTGCCTTTGCGGAGTTCGTTTGGGGATGGCATAGCTGGAATGAATCGTGCAAAAAACAAAATCCAAAATTTTGGTATTTGCATTTTGCATTAAGAATTTTTGAACAACTGCCTCGCTGGGAACAGCAGAACGTCCTCTATCAATGTCTTGCCGGTCGCGACCATGTGCAAACGGTCTATTCCGAGCGCGTTTCCAAACGTCGGTTGACGGACGGATGGTAACAGGGCAAGCAGTTCCTCGTCAACGGGGAAGATTGTTTTTCCGAGCGTATGGCGTTCTTCTGCCTCGATCGCGAACCGACGGCGCTGCTCGTTGCTATCGACGAGTTCGGTAAACGCGTTGCAAAGCTCCAAGCCGCCGATATACAACTCGAATCGCTCCCCATACTTTCCATCGGCCGTCAGACGCGACAGGGCCGCCTGATGGATCGGATAATCGAAAACAAAGACGGGATCGGAACCGAGGTTTGGCTCTACGCGCGCAAGAAACAGTCGATAGAATAAATCGGATTCCGTGTCGGAAGCATCGGTACGGATTCCGTGCGCATCGCACACCGCGCGAAGGTTCTCCGCGGTCGCGACGTCGAGATCAATCCCAACGCACTCCAAAAAAAGATCGCGCGCGCGCACGCGGCGAAACGCCGGAAGGCCTCGACCGAATGCGGAACACGTCATCCGCACGAGCGCCTCCGTCTCGTTCATGCACTCGACGTAATCCGCGCCCTGCCTGTACCACTCAAGCATCGAGAACTCAGGATTGTGCGTTCCTCCCAGTTCCTCGTCGTTCCGAAATACCTTGGTGAGCGTGAAGATTTTTTCGAAGCCGAACCCAAGGAGCTTTTTCATCGAATACTCCGGACTCGTGATAAGGGCCGCGGCACG
>MGFA01000011.1 GCA_001791645.1 Candidatus Uhrbacteria bacterium RIFOXYB12_FULL_58_10 | reverse complement strand
GACCTTGTGTGAGGGTCTTTTTTGTTCGGGCTGCTTTTGGCATACACAAAACTCCCGGTGGTCGGGAGTTTTGGGACAGCCTCAACTGCCCCGTTTTCGCTATTCGACCACGATGGTCGCCGTCATGTCGCTGTGATAGTTGCAGTGGAAGTCCCATTCGCCCGCGGTCTTGAAATAGCGGGAGAATGATTGTCCGGCGGTCATGGTGCCGGTTCCCCAGGATTCGTCGTCAGCCGTCGCCGTGTGCTTGTTGTTACCGTAATTGACGAACTTCACCGCGCGGCCCGCGTCGATGGTGTAGGTCGTTTCTTCGTAGGCGTTGTCCGTGACGGATACGATGATCGGTGCCATCAGATTTTTGTCGTGGTTGATGTCGCTCGCGTCCGCGCCAGCACCGACCGGGTCAAAGTCACCGGACGTCTCGATGTCCGAACCCATGTCGTAGTTCGAGAAGAACGCGTCCGGCACGTCGTCGATTTTGGTGTTCCAGGCGGAGCCATACATGGAGACCGCGACCTCCTCGGACATGACCCATCGGAGCGTGCCGCCATCGTCGACGGCGTAGGTTTTCGGATCCGAGTTTATCTTGATCATTTTTGCTCCCGGTTTGTACGTGACGTTGCCGCCGATTTGGATGGTGGCAAGATCCGCGTCTGAAAGCGTCTTGACCGTGTCGAAGTTGGAATACCAGGTAAAGTACGTCTTGTCATTCGGGAAGACGTAGCGGAAGCCGTCCTTGCCCACGTAGTACACGGCGGAAAACGATTCGCCGCGCACGAGGTCGCCCGATGAGATTGAAGAAATGGACGTGGCGGCGTTCACGGGAAGCCCATGGACGCCGAAGCCGATGATAATGCCAATGACCGCGAGAGCCGAAATAAGTTTGTTCATAGCTCGACGAAGGAATTAGATTGTACCGATGATATCAAATTTTCGAAGCGATTTCAAGGCCTCGATTGGGTCGGGAGCGGAGAAGATCGCGGAAGCCGCGCACACGTGCGTGGTTCCGGCCCTCAGGAGGGCGGGGATCAGCTCGGCCGTGACTCCTCCGTCTATTTCTATCGCCAAATCCGGCCGATGGTTGCGCGCCGCGCGGATCTTTTCGAGGATGTATTCGCCCTCGAAGGGCTGGCCGGACGTTCCCGGATGGACGCCCATGACAAGCAGTTGTTCAACCTGGTGTAGAACGTTCTCGACATCCGTTAGCGGTGTTTCCGGATTGATCGCGATGCCGCCCTCGAGCTTCATGAATTCGCGGACGTGTTCGAGCACCGTGCCGAACGGCCGGGAGATTTCCGCGTGCACGATGGCGCGGCGCGTATTCTTTACGTGTTCATGCCATGCCTCGATGATCGGGAGCGGATTCTCGACCATGAGATGCAGCTCGTACTTCACGTTGGTACGCATCGCGGCCACGGCCCGCGCGTCGTGCCAGCTCGTATTTCCGAACATGGACCCGTCGAGAATGTCGACGTGTATTGTCTCGCAGTCGTGCTCGACCAGCCGAAGCCGTCGTTCGAACTCCGCCGCGGACTCGACGAGCAGGGAAGGAATGACTTCGATCATATCATTGAAAGATAAAAACTATTGACTTTCCACCCAAACGAATGTATTATTTGTGGCCTGTTGGGTCGGAAATCACCGGCTCTTCAGGTTGTGCCCAATACGGAGAGTACATGGAATCAGTTTCCGTTTCTATTATCGAGAACCACACCCGCAGAATTGTACTAGAGGTGGAACGGAAAGACGGAGGAAGTGACGGAGAATGGGTGGGGGAAGCTCTCAGGGAATTTGCCGTTGCCGCGAGCGGATTCGATCCGGGTCTGGATCGTTATCAGGTCTGGATTTCCGCCTATTTATCGCAGGTCACCTTCATGTGGCCGATCGAGTTCAGTCGACTCATCGTCGACAAGGGGTGGACGGTGGTTTTTGACCTCAACGACTGACCAGGCGTATCCGGACCAGAAGGCCCGGATTTTTTAATTTCCAAACTCCTGTTTCTCAATCTCGCCAACCTTCTTCAGTCGTCGCACGTGCCGGTCCTCGCCGGAGAACGGGGTTTCGATCCAGTGTTTCACTACCTCGACCGCCTCCTTTTTGGAGAGGAAGCGTCCCGGCAGGCAGAGGATGTTCGCGTCGTCGTCCGTGCGGCTCGTCTTCGCCACTTCCTTGTTGAACCCCGTGGCCGCGCGCACGCCCTTCACCTTGTTGGCCACGATGCAGATCCCCTGCGCGTTGCCGCACATGACGATGCCGCGCGAATGCTCGTCGGTTGTGACGCGTTTGGCGACCGCGTACCCGAAGTCCGGGTAGTCGTCGCCCTCCACGAGGTTGTCATTCCCCATGTCCACGGTTTTGTATCCTTCTTCCTTTAAAAATTCCTCCACTGCTTCCTTAATCTCCCAGCCCGCATGGTCCGCCCCGAGGTAAATGGTTGGTTTCGTCATACGCTTGGCAGTATAGCCAGATACGGGTCGGATGCCAAACGGGATTGACATTTTTGAAAAAATGGCGTATGTTCCGTCTCCCCGTCTGTCGATGGGATTCGGAGGGAACGATGATTCAGGGAAGGAGAGAGATTTCCGCGTGGGAGCAGCTTCGGTCGATGCGCCCGTTGCAGGGGCGGGTGTCGGAGGGGATACAGGCGAAGGTCAGCCAGTTGCTCAGTGCGGCCGTGCTTCCAAGCACCATTCCGTGGCCGGAAAACACGGATCTCGTGTACTACGGCACTGACGGCCGGTCGCGCCCACGCACGGCCAGGAGGAGTCGCTTGTCCGGCCTCGAGATCGGCGCGTACGACGCCGAGTTCCCCAACCATCACAAGGAGCTCGCCCTCAGGTGGCCGACGTCCCTGTCCATCGACGGGACCGTCTGGGCGATGCCTATGTCGCAGGCAAGCGTACCGAGTACCTCCTTGGAGAACATCTTCGGCGCTGATGAAAGCGACATCGTGCCGCGCGTCATCGGCACGGTCGAGCTCCACCAGCTCGTCCCCGACGAGATCATCGCCTTCGTCGTCGCGGACCCGAGGCACCGGCTCTCCGCCCGCTTGTGGGGAACGCGGGAGGAGTATGAGGCCGCGCGGGCCGTGGCTCTCCACGCGTACGGCGCGCAGGGCTGAACTTCATGGGCACGGCATCGGATCACTGATCCAGCCATTGCCCTTTTTTTGTTTGCGGGTCCGGTGAGTTTGTTGTTAGACTATTTTTATAACGCATGTAACGAACGAAGCGCGATATGTCAGAACGAGCATCGGGTTACGAGGGAGCGGCGGTTGAGTCGAGGGAAGCCCCGCCAAAGCGCCTGCTGGAACGTCGGGAACCATCTGGAAACCCGGGACGCGGAGTCGTTCGGGTTACCAGATATTCCTATGATCATTCCGGCCGCGTCACGGATGAGTTGACGACGCTTGCCAGGTCGGACGACAAAAGGACGCTGAACGAGAAAGATCGGGCATTCCGTCAGACACGCATGTACGAGTACGATGACCTCGGGCGCGTGACGCTCAGTCTGTTCGAGGCGAGTCAGCGGTGGTCGGATCGCCCGGAGGACGGGGACAAAGTCATGGGATTCGAGAGGTCGTACGCGTACGAGGGCGATGGTCGCGTACCGGTGAGAGAGGAGTACAAGGGTTCCAAGGGGAACGTCTCGATCGTGGAACGTCAATTGGACACGCGTGGAAACGTCGCGAGGAAGATTGAGACGAGAGCAAGCGAGCAATCTGGCAGTGTCGTTGAAACCGTCACGGACTATGCGTACGACGACCGTGGAAGATTGTTGGAATCAAAAACGTCCGGTGGAGCGGAAGGGGAACCACCGATGCGGCTTGTCTATTCGTATGACGATCAGGGACGTCTGAAAAGTGAGGAACGCTGGTACGGAAAGCTCGACGGTCCTTCGCACGGAATCATGGAGTATGAGTATTCGCCAGATGGCAGGGAAGTGACCAGGACGAACTCGTACGGCATTGAAGACCGCAAACGTATTTCCGCGTTCGTCTCGCGCTTTGACGAACAGGGAAATCTGTCCGGATTCACAGGCATTGACTACGACCGGGATCCGTCCGGAAAAATACAGGACACGGTTACGTACGACCTGAGATACGAAGAGGCCCGCTAACGCGCGGCTCTTTTTTCTTGCCCAAACACGGCACGTTTGTTAGGATCCTCTCATCGTAATTCCTTTACTGGCGGCTGATATCCGCCCTGACTCGACCGTATGCCCGACGCACGTCCAAGCGTTTCCGAACGCGAAAAAGAAGTTCTTGAATACTGGGAGAAAAACGACATCTTCAAGAAAACCGTAGAAAAGGACGCACCGCGTGGGGCGTTTGTGTTTTACGAGGGCCCGCCGACCGCCAATGGCAAGCCCGGCATCCACCATGTCGAGGCGCGCGCGTTCAAGGACTTGATTCCGCGGTTTCGCACCATGCAGGGATATCGCGTCGCGAGAAAGGGTGGATGGGACACGCACGGGCTGCCGGTGGAGCTTGAGGTGGAGAAGCAGCTCGGGTTCACGGGCAAGGCACAAATCGAGGAGTTCGGGATCGCGCCGTTCAACGAGAAGTGCAAGGAGAGCGTGTGGACCTATCTCACGGACTGGAAGGAGTTCACGCGCCGGCTTGGGTTTTGGGTGGACCTCGACAATGCGTATGTCACCTACAAGCCGGAATATGTGGAGGGGCTCTGGGGCGTGATCAAAAAGATTTGGGATCGCGGACTCTTGTACCAGGACTACCGCGTAACGCCACACTGCCCGCGCTGTGGCACGAGTTTGTCGTCGCACGAATTGGCGCAAGGCTACAAGGACGTGAAGGACATTTCGGTGTATGTGAAGTTTAAGGTAATTACGAAGGAGACAGATGGGAATGAATATCTCGTCGCGTGGACCACGACGCCATGGACGTTGCCGTCGAACGTTGCGTTGGCGGTGGGTGAGGATATCGCCTACGCGCTCGTGAAGCACGGGGAAGATTTGCTTTGGATGGCGCGCGACTTGGTCGCGAAGCTGGCGCCGGACGGGGAGATTGTCCGTGAAGCGCAGGGAAGCGCGCTCGTCGGCATGGAATACGAGCCGCTGTACCCGTTCGTGCGCGACGCCATCAAGGGAACCGAACAGGAGAAGAAGGGTTGGTTTGTGACATCCGCCGACTTCGTGACCACGACCGATGGCACAGGCATCGTGCATACGGCCGTGATGTACGGGGCGGACGACTTTGAGCTCGGGACAAAGATCGGTTTGCCGAAGTATCATCTCGTGAAGCTCGACGGGACGTTTTTGCCGAGCGCGGACTTTCTCGCGGGGCGGCTCGTGACCGATGAGGGCGTGGCAGTGGACATCATCAAGGACTTGGCACATCGCGGCCTTCTTTTCAAGAAAGAGAAGTTCGAGCACTCGTACCCGCACTGCTGGCGCTGCAAGTCGAAAGTGATCTATTACGCCAAGGATTCGTGGTACATCCGCATGTCGTCGCTGCGCGACAAGCTCTTGGAGGAGAATGAGAAGATCAACTGGGAGCCGTCGCACATCAGGGACGGTCGTTTCGGCGAATGGCTGCGCGAGGTAAAGGACTGGGCGTTTAGCCGCGAGCGCTACTGGGGCACCCCGCTGCCGATTTGGGTGTGCGAGGAATGCGGCGACAAGCAATGCGTGGGATCGTTCGCGGAGCTCGACGTGCGCGCGGATTTCGATCCGCACCGTCCGCATGTCGACGAGGTCGTGGTGAAGTGCGCGAAGTGCGGCGGATCGGCGCGACGCGTGAAGGACGTGTGCGACGTCTGGTTCGACTCGGGCGCCATGCCGTATGCGAGCGGCGAATACCCGGATCGCTACCCGGCCGACTACATTTGCGAGGCCATCGACCAGACCCGCGGCTGGTTCTATACGCTCCTCGCGGTGTCCGTGGCGCTCGGCCTTGAGCGTCCGGCGAAGAACATCATCTGCCTGGGCCACGTGCTCGACGCCAAGGGCAAGAAGATGTCGAAGTCGCTCGGCAACATCGTGCGGCCCATGGAAATGATCGACGCGTACGGCGCCGACTCGGTGCGCTGGTACATGTACACCATCAACCAGCCGGGCGAGAGCAAGCGGTTCGATGAAAAGACGCTGGTGGAAATGCAGCGCGCGGTGTTTGGGATTTTGGGGAACGTGGTTTCGTTTTATGAGACGTACGCGGATGGTAGGATGCAGCCGGTTGTTGGCCTCGCGGGCTTGACCGCGCTCGATTCCTGGATGCTCGCACGGCTTCATGAGACCGTGCGCGACGTGACGGATGGGCTGGAGTCCTACCGGGTTACGGAACCCGCCCGTTTGATCGGCGCGCTCATCGACGACCTGTCCACCTGGTGGCTGCGCCGCAGCCGCGACCGGTTTAAGTCCAACGACGACGCTGACAAGCTGGTCGCGCTTTCCGTGATGCGCGAGTGCCTGCTGACGATCGCGAAGCTGATGGCTCCGTTCGCGCCGTTTTTCGCCGAAGATGTGTACTTGCGCGTGGGTGGGGAGAAACCATCGGTGCACTTGGAAACCTGGCCAGTCGTGGACGCGTCGGCGATTAATGGCGTGGCGCTCACTCAGATGGCGCAGACGCGTTCCGTCGTGTCGAAGCTTCTCGAGGCGCGCGCCAACGCCGGAAAGAACGTGCGGCAGGCGCTCGCGAGCGCGACCGTGACCCTGCCGTCGGGAGAGCTCGGGGCGGAGTACGTCGCGCTCGTGAAGGACGAGGTAAACGTGAAGGCGGTTCTCGTTGAGAAGGGGGAGTATGCCGTGTCGCTCGACGTGACGTTGACGCCGGCGCTGGTGCGCGAGGGAACGGTGCGCGAGATCGTGCGGCGCGTGAACGCCATGCGGAAGTCGGGCGGACTCACCATCGACGACCGCATCGAAGTGTACGTGCAATCCATCGAGCCCGAGGTCGCGCTTGCGCTCGAGGAACACCGCGACGCGCTCGTGACAGGCGTACTCGGCACCGCGCTTTGTACCACGGGCGATGCCCCGGACAACGCGGAGACGTTCCGCGCGAATGAGTTTGAGATGACGGTTGGGTTTACAAAAATATAAAATATAATTTTTAATCTTACGTATAATGCCGCCATATGCCAGAACGTATCGGACACGAACCCGCGGACACGCGCGACGTTTCGAGAAATCGAGAGAATCCCCTCTTGGAAGCGGCTCGGGATTTGGCGCGCGCGGTCGCGGAAATCTATCCGAATCCAGAATATTCCACACAGCCTCCGAGGGCCTACATCGTCGGCGGGTATGTGCGCGACATTCATTTGGGATTGCAACCCAAGGACGCGGACGTGGAGGTGTACGGGGTCGCGCCAGCCGAACTTATTTCGCTGTTAATAAAGATGTTCGGCAAGATCAATGACGTTGGACAGGCATTTGGCATTATCAAGGTCCCGATAGGCGACGGCCTTGAGCTCGACGTTTCCATCCCGCGACGCGAGTCAAAGGCAGGAAAAGGACACACGGGGTTCCTCATTGATTCCGAACCGTCGCTTGACATCACGGAGGCCGCCCGCCGCCGCGACTTTACCGTGAACGCGATGGCCATGGATCCGATCACAGGGGTGTTTTTTGATCCCTTCGGAGGCATGGAGGATCTTCGATCAAAGACATTGCGCGTGACTGACTCGGAGAAGTTCGCAGACGATCCGTTGCGCGTGTTGCGCGCGGCACAGTTCCTCGCGCGTCTTGAATTTACGGTGGAGGAGAAAAGCTTCGAAATCATGAAAGGGATGGTGGAACGCGGCGAA
>MGFA01000010.1:38659-40032 GCA_001791645.1 Candidatus Uhrbacteria bacterium RIFOXYB12_FULL_58_10 | reverse complement strand
GGTGGTAGAAGAAGTGCGCCGCCAATTCAGGGAAATCCCGGGCATCATGGACGGCACGGGCAAGCCCGACTACAGACGTGCGGTCGACATCGTCACCAGGGAAGCGATCCGCAAGATGGTGGCGCCGGCCCTGCTCGCCGTGTTTGCACCGATCGTCGTGGGCTTTGGCCTTGGCGTGGACGCGCTCGGAGGCCTGCTCATCGGTTCCATCATCACTGGCCTGTTCGTTGCCATCTCCATGACCACCGGAGGCGGCGCGTGGGACAACGCGAAAAAGTTCATCGAGGCGGGCAACTACGGGGGCAAGGGCTCCGATGCTCACAAGGCCGCGGTTACCGGCGACACGGTAGGCGATCCGTACAAGGACACCGCGGGTCCGGCCATCAACCCAATGATCAAGATTCTCAACATCGTCGCGCTGCTCATTGCCGCGCTCATCGTCTAACCAATCATCCAAACCCCGCCCCACGGCGGGGTTTTTGGTTGACAAAGCTGGCAAAATCAGGTAGAGTCTGCATCCATTCTGTCCATGGGGTCGCAGACATGGAAATCGTCATTGTTCTCGGGACATCGCTAGTACTCCTTTTCTGGATCAGCGGCGCGCTCTTTTCGGTAATTGTCGCGTTCATAAACCTCGTACCAACCGAACGGGAGGAGAGCGGATCCGACTACGACTACGGGGAGGATGAGGACTACAAGGAGGCCCTCGCCACCGCCGATCGGCTCGATTCGATCCTAGAGGGAAGCGCTTGGAGCAACGCGCGGCAGCTCGTCGACGAGAAGCTTCCGGAGCTGCTCGAGCTGCAGAACGAAATCGGGCTCGACCTCGACGACACCGAGGAACGCATCAAGGCGCTCGGCAACACGAGGCGCGACGCGGCGAGGTGCGAGGCACTCAGGGCGAACCTCGCCCGCCAGCAGGCGCTCTACGACGAGGTCAGCACTCGGGTCGACGCGACCAAGGCCGCGCTCGAGCAGCTCCTGGTCATCGTCCGCGAGTGCCAGGTCAACGGCGCCCCTGACGCAGCGGAACGCGTGACGCGCCTCCTCACCGAGACGCAGCGTGACAACGAGTTACTCCTGCGGACCCGGCGCGAAGTGGAAGCCGTCGGCCGCACCTGAACCGCCAGCGCGGTTCTTTTTCATTCCGGGTATACTGTCCGCACTATGTCCGAGATCGCGCTTATCCACGGATTCGCAACCGGGCTCAACGTTTCCCTGATCCGCACGGCGCGGGGAAAGGACGCGGGGTTCTTTGGGTTCAAGGGGCTGGTCGAGAAGAGAATCGCGAAGCCGTTTCGGTGGGACGCGATTGAGAACGTGTCGTTTTGGAAGGCGCTCTCGCCGCTCACGTATCTCACCGTGTACAAACG
>MGFA01000010.1:36085-38509 GCA_001791645.1 Candidatus Uhrbacteria bacterium RIFOXYB12_FULL_58_10 | reverse complement strand
CCATGTCGTCTTCGTCCAGGCGGACATTCCGCGCAACGCGACGCTGCCCAACGCCGGAGTCGCCTGGCACAACCTGCACTGCCCGTGGGACCCCACGCTTCTCGCGTCCGCGATCTACCACCGATCGATTCGTGCCGGACAAATCGGCCTGCGCGACCCACGCGCGCGAAACCGTCTCACACCGCTTTTCGGCGGATGGAATCTTCATACCGTATCGATCAGCGATCCGAAAATTGCCGCGTGGACACTAACCCTTGCAATACCAATGCCCGGTATTGGTATTAGACTTGTTGCCAAATAAGCTTATAGGCGAGAAATGTCAGATTCGAGCGAAAGCCGTTTGAGAAAGCTGAAGGAATAGCGGAGCTATTTCGAAGGTTTAGAAAACGGCTTGCAGCCGAATGTGACGTTTTGCAGCCAGAAGATTATTTGGCGACAGGTCTATTGACGAATTCGCAAAAAACTGGTAGAACTCCGCTGCCATTCAACTACGGAGACTGGCACATGGACATCAGGCTTCGCAACGACCCTTACGTCCGCATGTGCGTCCACATGCCCCGGGCCCTCGTGGGCCGCTGGGAGAACGGCCAGGAAGTGGGACAGGGCCTCCCGCCCTACGCGCCCATCCAGGCGCACCCCGTCGACGACTTCCCCGAGCTTCCGGACGACTGGGAACGTTCCACCGAGGACACCGCCACCTACGTGGTCGGGCTTGCGGAAGGCAATGGGATGTGGTTCGACTTCACCCAACTCCCGAAGCACCCGACCCACGACGTGGCCGTGCGCATGTCGGTACAGGGCGTCTGCGCCCTGACCGGCATGGAGCTGACGAGCGGGCAGATGCCGCTCCACCAGTACCGGCACCGCTGCCCCGTGCACGGCGTCGCCTTCATGGGCAACCTGTTCTGCCCCCAGTGCGACCACGAGTGGCTGCCGCAGAACTACCTGGCCTCCACCGCCCCGGTCAGGATGTGGATCGACGGGTTCTGGGCCTCGACGGGCAAGAACCGCCAGTTCCTCATCACGGCGGAGGAAGGGAGGGGTGTGGCGGCGCAGCTCATCGGCGGCCGTCGCACATTCGACCTCACTTTCGCGTTCTTCAAATCGAAAGAACAAAAAGTCGGAGACGATTCCGACGACATCGGATCGTCAAGTCAGCCTGACTACGAAGTCTTCCGCGGCGGCCGGGGGGTGTTGCGTCGTGTCACGCGCGACCTCGAGATCGGCGCCGGCGCGCTCATCAACCAGTGCATCGGCACCGACCCCAAGGAGATCGAGCACTGGAACGGCCAGCGCATCGGCACAGTGAAGATCTACTACATGCCGGCCGACCAGCTCGCCCAAATCCTCGCCGCCCGCGCCCAGCGCGCCGAGCGGCAGGGCGGGTTCCTCGGCGGCAATGGCCTCAAGGTCGGCAACGACGGCGGCAACAAGAAGTTCTGACCCCCTGCGGGTCTGGGAGACATCCGTCTCTCATTTTTTTATCCATTCATTGACAAACCGCGCAAAATGGAGTATCATCGCAACCTGCTCTTTCAGTCATGAGCAGCCACGCCCGCCGGGCAACATGGAGAAGATCAATGGAAACCAGTCCTACCGGATGGGAAACGTCCGCACTGCTCCGCCGGCATTACGCCGGCCTTCCGAACGTGATCGCCCTGTTCATCCTCGGACCGGAAGACGACGGCCCGCGAATCACGGTCGAACAGGCCAATGAGATCGTGGCCGATACGTTCGGCCGCGCCGCGCGATGCACCTACGGGGGTATCAGGCGCGTCGACCCAGGCGAACTCAAGATCGCCGTCAAGACGCAGACGGGGGAGACGATCTCCACCGCCGAGGCAAAGGCACTCGCCGAGTGTCTCGGCAAGCTTCACATCCTCCAGCCGGTATGCGAGAACGGGCATCTGCCCGTGCGCTTCACCGGCCCGACAACGTTTGCCTTCCAGGGCACGGACCAGCAGTGCCCGATCTGCAGGGTGCGCGTCATCGACCCCGACCCCACCGAGTTCGTTCTTGTGTGGATGGAGGGACGCCTCGGCCACTCGGCCGAGCGCGAAACCGACGGCGGCGACGGGCGCCTGGTCCCGAACCGCGAGGAGGATCTCCGCAAGGCCATCGGAACCCTTCACGCCTGGTTCGCCACCACCGACGGTGACGAATCCGCCAGCTGCAGCGAGCTGGCGATGGCGCTCCGGCAGGGAATGGCGCGCGGCGTGACGGCCATCCCGAACGGCACCAGGGTCATCGAGGCCATGCGCGACCCTGTGTCCGCTGGTCTAGACAGGTGGCAGTGCGAAAGCATCGCCCGTGCGGCCCGCGGCGCCCATCGCAAGGCGCGCAATCCGTTCCGCGTCCAGCAGGCCGCCCCCCAGACGGCTTCGGCGAAGACGACCGCTCCTGTGGGAAACGGAGAGAATGAAC
>MGFA01000010.1:0-36060 GCA_001791645.1 Candidatus Uhrbacteria bacterium RIFOXYB12_FULL_58_10 | reverse complement strand
CTGGCCTCATGCCTGGAGAGGGGGCGTCTCTGGCGCACGTGGCGGCGGCGGCGGGCGAGATCCTCACGAACCACGGTCTCGTCGACTCGGCGTTCTTCAATAAGCTGCGTATGCAACGCCCGCGTCGCGTCGAAGAGATCAATCTGGTCGCGCAGCTCTTCGACTGCTGAGCGCGACCAAACCCACGCAGGCCCGTCCACTCGACGGGTTTTTTTATCATCAACCGCGCGTTTGACAGGGTTCGGGTGTGATTGTAGATTTGTTTGGTATGCAACACGTCGCGCCAATGACGAACGGGAAGAAGGCCAAGGCCCAACGCCTTGGCTAGCTTTCGAACGTCATGCCGACGCGAGGGCCGCCAGGGTTTCCTGGCGGCTTTTCGTTGCGATCACCTAAACCCCGTTTCCCGGAGTCCCCGCATGTGGGCAGACATCGTGTCACAGGCAACGCAGGAGGAACCCGCGCTCCTCAGAAAGAACCCGGACGCCCTGCTCGCCCAGCGCGAGGACGGGCTCACCGCGCTCCGATTCCACGACGGGCACCCAATCGCCCACGCCACGCTCTGGCACCTGGCCGACGGATGGTATGAGCTTGGCACGGTGTGGGTCGCGCGCTCGCACCGCGGGCACGACCTGTCCGCGGAGCTCTACCGCGACCTGTTCCGCGACCACCCGGAACGCAACATCCTCGCCACCACCACCAACCCGGCGTCGCTGCGCATCGGCATCCGCGTGGGCATGCGGTGCGTGCCGTTTCGAGCGCTTCCCGCGTCCGTGTGGCGGGAGACCTGCTGCTGCCCGTTCGCGAAGACGGGCAGCGACGACAACGTTTCGGCCTGTCGCCAGCGCGAGTCGCGATGCTTCGTCCGCGTCACCGAGCAAACGTGGTGGCGTCTTGGCCAGCCCGCGGAAATCGACTTTTGCGCACTCCTCTAGTTCCGACTTGCTCGGGACTTTTTTTGAGCAAAGAAAAAAGCCGTCGGGAAGTCCGACGACTAGGAGAGCTTCCCGGTACGGCGCGCGACCGCGACGATACCGGCGATCTGCTGGGTGGTGAGGCGCCGGTGGGCGCCGTAGGCCGTCCGAAACTTGTTCCAGCCTTCGACGTCATCCAGGGCGACGGCCCGGCGGGCGGCGCACACGACGTTGCGATCGTTCTCATCAGGCTGACGTTCGACACCACCCCTGGAAGGCGGAACCGCCCCGTCGATTCCAGACGGCGCGGGGATGGACGCGGGCCAAAACCGCGTCTCCCATCCCGCGGGAGCCGGAGCCTCTGCCGCGGACGGCGAAATCCCATTCCTGTTGATTGCGCGGGTGCGCAACGACAGGATGGCCGCCACCTGCCAGGGAGTGAGCCCGGTTTCCACGCACGCCGCGTCACGCGCGTGGTGGAGCCAGAAGAGCTCGGACACCGCGTCGCGTCGCGCGCCCACAATGGCCTTGTCCTCATCCGAGGCTTCGCGCGTCTTGAGTGCGGGGACACTGATCACATCGACGGTGGAGTACCCGTGCGAGGCGGCGTACGCGCGCAGAAGTGCGAGCTCCCGCACGAGCGCGAGCGTGCGCTCGGCGTCCTGCTGCAGCTGTGAAAGGACGTCGGTCATCGTTCTACCTCGTGTCAGTTGTTGATCGTCACGTCCATCCCGTCAGCAGAGATGAACGTCAGTGGCGTCCGAACCGCCAGGTCCCATACCTGCCGGCACAGATCGCGCAGTGAGTACCTCCCACCCTCAATGCGCCAGTACTTCAGAAACCATGCCTGCATGGGCTGGCCGCTCGGAGAGTAGTAGAGGATGTGCCGAAACGCGGTCGGCCAAAGGATCGTTGTGCGTTCCTCCATTGCCATCGCGAGCATGGGCTCGCGTACCAGCCGGAGTCCCTCGCCATGGCCGTTGCCATTCAGCCGAAGCTCGATTGCGTCGATGCCCGGAGAAATACGTGCGCTCAGGAACTTCGTGTCGAACGCGCCGTATCCGTGTCGACCAATGTCCATGAGACCGAGCCCCATGACCATCCACCACATGAATCCGAGCTCGCGGCGCAAGTGCGAGTACGGCCTGGCGTACGGGTTCGCAAGCATGGTCGCCGCGATCTCGTAGCGTCGTTCCATCATGCGCAGCTGGGTGTAAACCATCTCGTGGTCATCGAGCGTCGAGCGGAACTTGGACGCATGCAACGAGCCGTCGCGCAGGGAATGCCCTCGCGCCGCATAGCTCGTCACGGCCAAATCGGACGAGTCGTCACAACAAGGAGCGGTCAGACGCAATGCAGCAAGGATGTCCCTCACGTGCGTCTCGTATCCTCCCTCGAAGTCGAGATTGGCGAACCGGATCGGCGCGATGCGCTCCCTCATGAGAATCGGCGCGGCCGCGGCAGGCGCGCCGGCGATGACGCGAATTCCACGTGCGTTTCGAACCACTTCCGGAAGGATGGCAACGTCACGTTCGCACCCAATGAGCTGCCTGGGCGCGATACCCTTCCTGGCATAGTGGTCAAGCTCAAGGTTCTCCGCGCCTGGCAGGTAGAGGCCTACCGGCGCGCGATCGATGTCAAAGGACGCGGGAAGAAAGTCCATCCACGCGTCCCGCACCTTATTTTTCGGTGGGTTGTCGTGGCTGTGCATTTGTTCTCCGCTCACGTGAACCGTGAGGGAAAAACCTAGCAATTTCAAATGATTTCGTCAAGGAAATGTCATCGTTTGTTCTTCCGCTCGTTGACCGTTGCACGAATGTCTGATATGAATTTCCCTCGGCGATCCGCCGAAACCCCGGAGGTCAGACATGCCCGAATCCACCGCAACCGAAAATGCCATCACTCGGGCACTTCGTGAGATATGCCCGAGATGTGCCGACGGATTCGACTCGGGTTGGCAACAAACCGTCATGACGTTCGTCCACAAATCCGACCGCGCGTGGCTTGAAACCATTGAGCGCGTGGCGGGAAGGATGGTACGCGCGGAACACGACAGGCGACCGCGAAGTAACCACACCGAATATGCCGTCAGCGCGCTGTTCGCAATCGGCGTCGTGGACGATACCGGTTCCGCGACCACCGAGCTCGTCATCGCCTGCGAAAACGCCGGGATTCCGTTCAACGACGCGGTCGAGATCTACAAGCTGACGCGGGGCCTTGCCATGAGGACGCCGAGCACTGACGCGTACCAGCGACAGGAATTCGTCCGCGGGCTCATCGGGCACCTGACGTTCCACGCGTCGCACGTTCCTCCGGAAATCCGACGCGCGCTCAACCGCGGAGACGTGCTTCTGCTCGGCATCGACCTTTGGGCGGACTCGCGGGGAGAGGTCCCGCTGTGCAAGTGCCTCCGCGTCGCATGCGCGACGACACGGCGGAACATCACTCGCGACGAAGTCTTCTGGATGGCGCGGGCGTTTACGCCCGCGCGCGTCGACGACCTGATTGCCCTGCTGGAGAATGAGCTCATGAGAACGAACAGCGTCAAATTCCTGCTCTACCGGCCAGGAACCGTCGAGCGGAACGACCTTGCAAGCCTGATGGCGGCACGCTCCGCCTGATCCCGCGCGGGATCTTTTTTCTTATGTGCGTCTTGACGATCGCAAGATTTTCCGGTACGTTCATCTGCCGGCTTTTGCCGCCTAAAAGCGGTCATTCGCCGAAACGCCTTACCAGGGGAAGTGATGTCCACGAAGACTGACAGAAGACGCAAAAGGAAGGAGCTACTCGTTGAAAGGTTCGGTCCCGTACCGACTCCGGCAAAAACCGAACGGTCCCTGGCCACGCTGATCGAAGCCATACCTACCGGCGACGCGTGCGACTACGCGCCTGGGACCTGGCAGCCGCCTGCCGAATTCCACTCGGTTCCGGAAACGGAATCGGACGGTGGCCGGACTCTTGAGCCCGACGTCGACGACGCGGACAAGACTGGGGCCGATGAAGTGCCGTTCGCACTCGGTCTTGCCGATTGGGCTCGACCGGTGGTCCCGTTGCTCGACCACGGACCGGATCCAGCGCCAGCCCCGGCAGACCCGGGAACGCCGGAGGCGGAAGACGATCCGTTCGCGGATCTCATCGCCGCGGCGGAACTCGTCGTCGAGGAAGAGAGTCGCGCAAGCGGCGAAATGCCGGATCCGGATCCGGACCTGCGCGTCCTCATCGCGCACTCGTTCGACAGCACGGTCATGCTTGCCATGGCGCTTGGCGACCCCGACTACGCGCTCGCACAGCATGTCGAGCGCGGCGAGTCGCTCCGAGCCGCCGCGGAAAGGATCCGCGCCAGGCTGCCCGCCCAGGCACCGCCGGCGGATACCGACGAGGCCCTAGGACAAATGGCGATCGCACCGCATCTGCGACGCGTGATCGCGGCGCTGAGCGCAACATCGCTCGGGCTCACGGACGTGTCCCGCGACCTGGAGCAACAGGCGCTTGCCGCTGGCACCGCCTACCGCCAGGCGCTTACCGCGCACCGCGACCGCATTGAGCGGTGTCAATCCGAATGGCCGCGTCTCAGCCTCGCGGTTCTCCTCCATCAGGCCGCGAAGCCTGAGGCAAGCGCCTCAACGCGAACAGCGTTTCGCGCTGCGGTCCAGCGAATTCTCGCGGACAAGAAGGAGCTCGACGAGGCGAGCGAGCGGCGTGTCGCGGCGGAGCAGGGGATCCACTCCATGCACGCGACGTGGATTCGCGGCAGGAATCACGTCTTGGACGTTCGCCGAAAGCTCGGGAACGTTCGCGCGGCCTGCCAGCTGTTCGAACTGGATCCCGAGCCGTTCGAGGCGACGATCGCCGCGGCCGAGGATTCGTGCAGGCGCTCGCTCGAGGAAATAGACGGGCACAAGGCCCTCGTGTCCATCGAGCCGATCAGTTTTTCGCGCGAGGTCGGACAGATCCTCGCCTCGCTCCCGAAGGCCGTGGAGTCACTCGACCGACTTGACCGCGTAGGGGAACAGGAACTCGCGGACCTGATGCTCATCGCGTTCGGGCTGGTCCGTTCGACTCGCTCGCCCGGCCGCGCCCCAAAGACGGTCGCCCGCATGCTCCGGCACGGCGGCCTCATCGAGGAGCGCGACGAGGAACGCGCGAACACCGCCCTGCGGGAGCTGCACCCAAATGCGTTCACAAAGGTCCAATGGAGACGCAGCTGGGTGTGGGTTCTCACGGAGGATGGGATCACGCTCGCGGAGCGCGTTCTCTCGGCGCGCGAGGACATCGCGCGCGTCACGGACGCCGTTGCCGAAGGACGGCGCATCGTGAATGAGCAGCAGCGCGAGACGCGCCAACGCCTCGCAAGGGCCGCGGAAGAAAAAAGAACCGCGGCAGCGGCCGCATCCAACACCCCCTGACCGCCTGGTCGGGGTTTTTTATGAAAAAAAGATCCCGAGGTGGGATCAGTGGTGCGCGACCAGGCGCGCGACAATGTCTTCGTAGCCTTCGAGAAGGTACTCGTCGCCGGCAATGTCCTGGCGCAGACGTTCCGCATCCAGCTCGTTGCTCGTGCGATCCCCGAGCCCATCTAGCTCGGCGACGGTCCTTGCGAGCACAGCCTCCGCCTCCGCAAGGATTTGGCGGGCCTCCTCGACTTTCCTCCGACGTTCGGGCTCCTGCGAGACCAGCTCGGCGAATCTCCGCTTTCGCTCATCCATCTGGCCGAGCATCTCGCGCTTCGTGCGAACTCCAGACTCGATCTCCCCGCGCGACCTGATCACAGACTGCTGGGCAGGTTCCGAAGCCGGGGCCGAAAGTTCCTCGGTCGGCGCGGCGGCGGGCGCGATGCGCACGCGGTACCGGCCCTTCGTCCCCCTCTTTGCCACTCCCTCGTTCAGGAGCTCGACGCCGCCGGTGGCGACCAGCCGCCGAAGGTAGCCGTTGGTCGTACTGTTCGGAAGGCCCGAGACGCGTTCCACGTCCGCGACGGAGAACTCCGCGTCGCCAATGCGTTCGATCAGGAGCGCGCAGAGCTTCTGAGCCTGCTCTTCCCTGGGAGCGCGCGCTCGACGGACACGCGGGACGACCTCCGTGGCCAAGGGCTCCGCAGGCATGGCCTCCGACGGCTTGGGCCGCGACGCGGCTGGAACCTTCGCGAGACGTACGAGCGCCTCTTCCGCCGCCGGCTCCGGATCCGGCCAAAAGCGCACAACGACCTTGTTGACCATGGCCGTGACCCCCCTGTCGAGGTCGACGATGCGAGCGCGGTTCTTCCCCCGCGCGCTGTCGCTTGGGAGAACTCCTTCTCGCTCGAGTAGGTGCAGCACCAGGTTGGGCTGCGTGCCGTACGGCGCCACGATCCGGACGCACTCTTCGTGCGGAATCGGCCGGCGTGTGCCGGCGATGTAAGTCCGCGCCAATGCCAGGGCCGCACATGCGTTTCGTTGTGCGAGCCGCACGGTTTGGTCGTTCATCACTTGTTCCTCCTTCGGCATCACGAACTCCTTCTTCGGAAATTTCCGAAGATCCGACCCTACGTGTCTGTGCGACAAATGTCAATTATTTCCTTGACACCGCTTCACTGCCTTGTTAGGATCATCCCCTTCTGGCCGTCCAACGTATGACGGGCCGGAATGATGCTTCCCAATCGAAAAAACAGACTTTGGAGGGCCTATGAGCCGATCATGGAAACTGCTTGACAAGGCGTTTGCCTACGGGCGGGAAACCTCGCTCGGCAATGTGCTTCGCGCATGGATCGACGCCAATGGGGTAAGTACGCACGAGGCCGCGAGGTACCTCCAGAATAACGAATTGTTCGGCGCGATCCAGAACATCGACGCATGGCTCGGCGACGAGCCTGCCGGCGAGCTGTTCACCGCGCGTGCCAGAAAGTTCGAGTCCCTTACCGGAATCGACCTCGAACAAGTGATCGTGCTCGAGGCAAAGCGAGAAGCGATTCGCCGGCATCCGGAACTCGCCGACAGCATGCGCTTCGACCAGGGCGTCACGCGAAGCGAGCTTGTACAAATGGCCGTAGCATGGACGGAAAAGTACAGCGGCAGCCGCCACTGCCTCACGCGCCAGATCGGCGTGCCGGACAACCGGATGTCGCCGTGGATCCGAGGATCGTTCCTGCCAAGCGGCGAGGAGCTCGTTCGACTCGTCATCGGGCTCACTCGCGGTCTCATCGAGGCCGCGTGCCAGGAGGACTGCTTCCTTGCGCTCATCGCCCGCAACATGTTCGACATGACGACGGAGGACCTGTTCGTCTTCCGATCGTTCAGGGAGATGCTCGATACGCTTTTCGCGGAACTCGGGGACCGAAGGGCCGCGAGCGACAAACAAAGCGTGTTCGGACTGAACCAGCCGACCGTGGACCGCCTGCGCAAGTGGGACCCGACCAAAAACAAGCTGCCAATGGAAACGGTCCTGACGCTCGCGCATTCCTTCCTACGGCTTCATCGTACGGACCTCGTCGATGCCTTCGACCGCATGCGGCCGGAGTTCGAGACGACCTGGACGGTGACGCCAAAGACCGAGGCAATCGCGTCCGAACCGGAACCCGAGGCGGAACACGAACCGGAACTGCCGGCCGTCGCGAAGCAGACCCACGCAAGGGAACGGGCCGACGAACCGACGGAACAACAGAACGCGGAAACCGCCGAGCTGCTCGAGCTGCTCCGGTCGCTCAAAAAGGGCGCGTCGCATCTGCGCGCCTTCCTCGACGAGCTCGCGCCAGTCGCGACCGGACGCGAAGTCGCTCCCGAACCCGCGCCGGTAGTTTCCTCGCGACCCATGGTCATCGGCGAAACCATCGACGGGCTGGAGCACTGCCTGGGCGCATCCGGATTTCCGGATCTCTCCGGAGAACATCCGGATCCAAACCAAATAAAACGCGTTCGCGAAGCGTTCGCCGCATTCCGCCGGCTGCTCATCGCGCTTGGCGGACTCAAACAAGCTGCGCGGCGCGACCTCGGTCTCAAGCCCGATCTCGAGGAAGCCGTGCTCCTCCTGTTCGGACTGCTGAAGTACGAAAGTCCCGGTGCGGCCTTCCAGATCATCAAATCCAACATCGACATGGCGCGCAACCAGCGCGCGAGGAGGACCAGGTGAAATCTAGTAGCACTTCCGGCCGCGAGGCCGTTCGTTCGGGCGTTGACCCCGACGTCCTGTTCCAGATCCTTCGTTCCTTCCTTTCCTTCCCTCGATCCATCGCGGAGCTCATCTCCAACGGGCTCGACTGGCGAGTGAACGGATCGTCGCCAGAAATCTCCGTTCGATACGTGAACGACGGAGACGAAATCAACGTCGAGGTGACGGACCAGGGCCGCGGCGCGGACGCGAAGGGTCGCCGCTACCTCACCTCGCTCGGCCGCTCGGCCGCGCGCGAGCTGGGCGGGATGCGCGGCCAAAAGGGTTCCGGATCCAAGTCCTGGATCTGGCACTGCAGGTACGTGACCATCGAAACCGTTCCGGAACCCGGAACGCTGTACCGCGTCAAGGTCACGGTAGAAAAGCTCCTGGAATGGCTGTTCGGAACCGGCGTCGGGAATACGGACGCGTGGGAAGTCGTCACGAAGCCGGGAAACCATCCCGTTCGCGCGACCGGAACCAGGATCATCCTGCACGGTCTCGGCGCAGACAACGGCCAGACCTACAAAAAAAAGCCCATGGTGAGTACGCGTGAGGATCGCTCTCCTGCAAGGCTCATCGCTGAGCTGGCCGAGTGCCTGGCCCCGAACGTCGACCGTTTCATCACGGTGACGGACGAAAAGAACGTGTCTCACCGCCTGGCCGCCCGCAGGATCGAGGGCGAACCGATCATCGGGGAATCCCTTGGCGTGCCGGGCGTGGGCGACATGTCCTGGGACGTGGCCGTGGTGGCCAACCGTCAAGCCGGCATCGACGCGCTGCGAATCGGCGCGCTCGGTACCTACGTCACCTGGCAGGAGTTCGTCCGCCTGGTGCGCCGCAACACGCGCTACCGCACGCTGCTCGCGCCGCTCGACCAGTTCTGGGACCCGCGTCTCTCGGGCTACATCGAGGTCACCGGACTCAATGACCACCGGTCAACGAGCTCGGAGGCGTTCGACGCGGACGTAGGCGAAGACGAGGAGCTCGTCGAGGGCGCTCTGGTCACGCTCATCGAGCGAATGCTCCCAGGCGTGCAGGAGGCACTCAAGAACGAGCGCCCCACGGTCACGAGCGACGTCGCCAGCTTCCTGAGCGGCATCGCGGGAGTCATCCAGTCCGCGACCGGCGTCATCCCAATGGGCGGTCCGACCAGACACGTGAGCGTCACCAAACGCCGTACGAGCATCATGCTCGAGCGCGGCGACCAATACGAAATCGAGATCAAGGCGGATCACGATACTCGGGTCGTCTGGGATGACTCGGACTCCGGCGGAACCATGACGCCCAAGCGCGGGCCCAAGGGCACGTACACCGCTGGTACCGCCTGCGGCGACGATTATACGCTCGTGGCGCGGAACGTGGCCGATGCCACGCAGGTGCTCTACGAGGTGAAGGTACGGATCGTCCCCGAGATCCCATTCGCATTCTCGAAGCCGATCTACCGGATGGACACGAACGACCGCGTGGTCGTGTCCATCGACGAGCGCGCGCTGCGCCGCACCTCGGGAGACATCGTCATCCAAGTCGCCAAGAAACAGAGTGACGGGGCACCGCACGACGTGCGCCTGGAGCATGACGGCACGCACAGGGCGTCCGTGGCGTCCGGTTGCACGGAAGGGTTCGTGGAAATCGAGGCGTTCGACCGGAACAATCCGGGGAACTTCCACGCGTGGGCCAAGGTGTCGATCGAGCGAGGGCTTCGGGATCGTCCCAAGCAACGGTCCCCGCTCGACCTCGAGTTCGTGTACGACGGACGTCGGTACATGCTGGCGGCCAGCATGTACAGCGGGTATCATGAAGCCCTTCGACAGGTTTCCTACCTGACCCCGGGCGAGGAGGCGTCCACGATCACCCTGAACCTCGATCACCCCCTCTTCGATGGAAAGGCGGATGTCGTGCGGGCTGAAAGCGCGCTCTGGCAGATCGCCATGCGCGTGGTGGATCACGTTTCGCACGGCCTTTCCGTCGAGGAGATGGTCCAGGAGTCCGGGGTGATCTACGCACACATCTCGCGACCCCAGGCTTCCTGACCTGGGAGCGAGAACCGCAGCTGCCGATCCGTCACACGGATCGGCTCTTTCTTTATACAAACGATCGCAGGGTTGACGGATACCCTCATTTTTCGTACACTCGCCCCATTATGGTAAACGTACAATTCGAACAACTCCCAAAAAATTCGCTAAAAATCCGCGTCACCGTCCCACACGATGACGCGATTCCGTTCCTCGAGGCCGCGGCTCTTCGCATGAGCGAAGAAACGTCCATCCCTGGATTTCGTCCTGGAAAAGCCGGCTTTGAGGTTGTCAAGGCGCGCGTCGGAGAACAAAAAATCTACGAGGAGGCGCTCGAGGCGATCGTGCGCAAGACGTTCGTGGACGCCGTGACCTCGAATGAAATCGAAACGGTCGGCAGCCCGAAGATCGACGTTGAAAAGCTCGCGCCGGGCAACGACATCGTGTATACGGCCGAGGTCGCGCTCATGCCGAAGATTTCCAAGCTCGCGGACTGGCACGCGCTGACCGTCGGGAAAAAGCCACACGACGCCACAAACAAGGACATTGAGCTCGCGCTCACCGACTTGCAGCGCATGCAAACCAAAGAAACGCGCGGCGCTTCCGGCGCGGTCGCGACCGAAGCGGACAAGGTCGTGGTGTCCATGAACATGAAGAAGGCGGGGGTGCCAGTGGAGGGCGGGCAATCGCCGAACCACGTGATCTATCTCACCGAGTCCTACTACGTGCCTGGTTTCAAAGAACAACTCGTCGGCATGAGGGAGGGAGAGGAAAAATCCTTTACCCTGACATTCCCAGAGGAACACACTAGCAAAATGCTCGCGGGAAGCGCGGTTGAGTTCGAGGTCGCCATGAAGGAAATTTACAACCTCGAACATCCGGAACTCGACGATGCGTTTGCCTCGGCGCTCGGCCAAACGGACATGGCCACGCTCAAGGATCTGCTTAAAAAGAATATTCAAGGGGAAAAGGAACTTGAGGAAAAGAGCCGTCAGGAACGCGAAATCCTCGAGACGCTCGCGAAGGAATCCCGCTTCGACGACATCCCGGACCTCTTGCTCAATGAGGAGATCAATAAAATGATCCACGAGCTCGAGCGAGGAGCAGCGGAGCAGGGGATGGAATTCCCGGAATACATGAAGTCAATCAAGAAGACGGTCGCGGAACTCAAGCTCGAATTCACGCCCCAGGCGCTCACCCGCATCAAGGTCGCTCTCATCCTGCGGGAGATCGTCAAGAATGAAAACGTGGAGATCACGGACGCCGAGGTGGAAGAATCGCTCGACCAGATCGCAGAGCGCTACGAGGACAAGGAAGCCCGCGACCGCATCTACGACCCTGAATACCGCGGGTACGTCGAGTACACGCTCAAGAACCGCAAGGCGATCGAGAAGCTGCGCGAGGCCATGGTGAAATAGCGGCCGGAGACCCGATGTCGAGATGATGGGCATCGAGGCGGTCCAAAATATAAATAGGCTGACGAGCGCCGCGTGGCGCTCTTTTTTGCATATTTTCTCGCGCAAGCATACGATGGACCGGTTGCCCCATATGAAATTTGGAGCGCACGTATCTGCGGCAGGAGGAGTTTGGAACGCCCCGAAAAACGCGGGTGCGCTTGGGTGCGAGGTCCTTCAGATGTTTTCGCGCCCTCCGCAAGGAGGAAAGCCATCGCCGATCACCGATGAGGTCGTCTCAAAATTCAAGGCGGCGATGCGCGAACACGCGATCGAACGCGCCTATATCCATGCTCCCTACTTCATCAATCTTGCCAGCAAAGAAAGACGCATTAGCCAGGGTTCCGTGGACGTGATTCGCGGGGAATTGGAACGCGGCTCGAAGCTTGGATGCCGCGCGGTCATGTTTCATCCCGGTTCCGCGAAGGACGTCGGGCAGGATGCGGGCGTTAAGATGGTGATTGACGGGCTCAATCGAATCATGGACGGTTATGACGGATCGTGTCAGTTGCTCATCGAGATTTCTGCGGGCGCGGGCATGGTCATGGGGGATTCGTTCGAGGAGATCGCGACGTTTATCGGCGGGACGGAACGCGGAGATGAGATCGGCGTCTGCTTCGACACCCAACACGCGTTCGCATCGGGCTATGACCTGCGCACGCCAGAGACCGTGGACGTCACGTTCAAGCGCTTCGACAAGATTATCGGAATAAATAAACTCATCGCGTCGCACTGCAACGATTCAAAGGTGGAGTTCAATGGACGCAAGGACCGTCACGAGCACCTGGGGAAAGGCCATATTGGCATCAAGGGATTTCAGGCGATCGTCGCCTATAAAAATTTGAGCGAACTAGATCTGATTCTCGAGACGCCGTTGGACGATGGCGTAAAAAAAGACATGGCCATTTTAAAAAAATTTCGATCATAATATGGCCAGTTCTCCATTAAAAACTGCTATTTTTGCGGCACGCGAAGCCGGAAAAATTCTGATGGCGGCCTACGAGGGCTCCGCGGAATCCCTGGATGTCCATTATAAAAAATTCCGGGAGCCGGTTTCGATCGTGGATCTCGCGAGCAACGACGCGATCATCCAAAAAATCAGCCGCGCCTTCCCGAATGACGGTATCTTAAGTGAGGAATCAAAGGGATTGGAAGCTCCCAATATTGCCGGCGCCGGATTCACCTGGATCATTGACCCGCTCGACGGAACATCAAATTTCATCAATCACATCCCACTATTCGCGGTCGTGATCGCGCGAGTCCAGAATGGAATCCCGATGCTCGGTGTCATTTATGACCCGCTGCACGACGAACTGTTCACGGCGGATCGCGGGAAGGGAGCAAGGCTCAACGGCAAGCCGATCCGCGTATCCGAACGCGACGTCACGCGCGGAGCAATGCTGTTCGCAGGACGCGGATATCGCGACCATGACCGCCTGCGCCACGGACGGATCATTTATGCCCTCGAACGAAAGACGCCCTATTTTCGGCGACTTGGGTCCGCGGCCCATATGCTCGCCGGCGTGGCATGCGGAAGGGCGGACGCAACCATTTTAACGGGGAATAAGCCATGGGATACGGTCGCGGGAATGCTCCTTGTCGAGGAAGCGGGCGGCAAGGTATCGAATTATTGCGGGAAGCACTGGACGATAAAAAGCGAGGACCTTGTCGCGACGAACGCAGCAATTCATAAGCATATCGTTGCCATTACAAAAAGGTCGGCCTCCCGCTAACACTATGATCGTGACCATACACGCAAAACCAGGCGCACGAAAAAATGAGATCGTTTGGCTCGATGAAAATACGGCGAAAGCGTCGGTCACGGCCCCTCCCGAACGGGGGAAGGCAAATGAGGCAATTATCGGTCTTGTCGCGGAACACTATAACGTCTCAAAATCATGCGTCCGCCTCGTTCGCGGTGCAACGACTCGCGTCAAACAGCTATCTATAGATGTATGAATGAAACATGCGTCGCGTGCGGCAGCGATCCATGCACCTGTCCAAAGGAATAGTCTTAAAAAACACCCGGCAACGGGTGTTTTTTAAATGACTGGATCATGCCCACCCTTCGAAAATGGATTGCACCGGAGAATCCGCCAAACCGTTCTTATCCCTCCTATGAGGACACCGTGCTTGTCTACGCTTTCGTAGCCATACTGGGAGCATGACGGATAGAAACGACAATACCCATTCGGGTAAAACCGCTTTGGCCAACCATGGTCAAACGAAATGGTGCTTTGATAAATCCGAATTGTCCAAAGCACGATGATCTTTGAAAGACTCATAAAATATTCGCTTTTTTCAATCCGGAGACCACATGCTTCTCCAGCTCCTGGAACGATGCCCCCATCGCCTCTTTTTTTACGAGTACCATAATGTCATAGCCAGGCCTGATATCGGACAAACGGGTACGGATCGCTTCCCGAACCTGCCGACGCAACCGATTTCGAACCACGGCACTCTTTGAAACTTTGGTCCCGACGACGACCGCGAATCTCGTGACGTTGAGGTCGTTTTTTCGAAACTTGAATCCCACCCAGACATCAAACACGCCCTTGCCTTTGGCAAAGAGCGCTTTGATGTCTTTATCGAGACGCAATCGATTCGGACTGGGTAACATAGCGGAGAAGCAGGCTTTCTCTTACTTCTTCTTCGCCTGAACACTCACATGCTTTCGGCCTTTGGCCCGACGTCGCTTGAGAACGTTCTGTCCAGCCTTGGTGCTCATTCTAGAACGAAACCCATGTACCTTCGCACGACGGGCCTTTTTTGGTTGGTGCGTTCGCTTCGGCATAGAGAATTGTCACTGATTACTATTTTTACAGATATACAGATGATTTTTGAGTATCTGATCAATTGACCAGCACCCAACTGTCATTCCGAGACAACCCTATCATACCGTCCCCAATTTATCAACCATACCCACACCTTCTGCACAGATCCTTTCCACCGTCTGTACACTTGCCCACATGTGGATAAATGATTTAAGATGACGAGCGTCGCTTCTAAATCGTCGATGAGACACACGCACTATGAATACCAACGAACTGTGGCAGGCGGTTCTTGGCGAGCTGGAACTCTCACTCAGCAAGGTGAACTTTACCACCTGGTTTAAAAACACCTTTATCGTCTCCTTCGACAACGGGCAACTATTTATCGGCGTGCCTAACATGTTTACAAAGGCATGGCTTGAAAAAAAATATCATAAGGAAATTTACCAATGCCTGCAATCGCACACCAACAACACCGTGAAGGCAATCTGCTACAAGGTTGAAGCACGATCCTCGGGAACGTCACAACCCATCCATGAGCGCAATGAGCCGGTCATCGTATCGATAAGCGAAGAGGCTCCGCGCGAGACTCAGCCCGTCACGAGCTATCGCCAACAACCGGACAGCACAACACAAAACTTCGGCGAGTTTTCAATCAACGCCAAGTATACCTTTGAAAACTTCATTGTCGGCAAACAAAACGAACTCGCCCACGCGGCTGCACAGGCCGTCGTATCCCAACCGGGCGGCGTTTACAACCCATTGTTCATCTATGGCGGCGTCGGCCTTGGAAAAACGCATCTGCTGCAAGCCATAGGCAACGAGATTGTTCGAAAGAACCCGCCGTCCAAGGTCCTGTACGTCACAAGCGAGCGTTTCACCAATGATTTCATCAACGCGGTACGAAGCGGCCAAGCAAAAGATTTTAAAAATCGCTATCGAACCGTAGACGTTCTCCTCATCGACGACATTCAGTTCATTACGAGCAAGGAACAGACGCAGGAGGAGTTCTTCCACACGTTCAACCAGCTCCATCAAACAAACAAGCAAATCGTCATCTCTTCCGATCGGCCGCCAAAGGCGATTCTGGGCCTTGAAAATCGCCTAATCTCACGCCTTGAGCAAGGAATGCTCGCGGACGTCGGAAGTCCGGACTTTGAGACGCGCGTCGCCATTCTCGATACCAAATGCCGGGAGAAGTCATTTCCGCTCGACAGGGAAATTCTCCATCATGTCGCGACCGTCGTGCAAAGCAACGTCCGTGAACTGGAAGGCGCGCTCAACAAAATTATCGCATTCCACCAGTTCAAGAACATGATCCCCTCCGTGGATTCCGTCCGACCGATCCTTTCCTCATTCCAACCCGCCTCCGCGCGCAAATCAATCACCGCGCGGCAGCTTATCCACACGGTCGCCGGTTATTTCGACCTGCAGATCGAGGACCTGCTCGGCAAGAGCCGTGAAAAACGCCTGGCCTTCCCACGGCAAATCGTCATGTACCTCATGCGCGAGGAGATGAAGTCCAGCTATCCGTCCATCGGGTTGGAAATCGGCGGGAGAGACCACACGACGGCTATGCACGCCTACGATAAAATCTGTGGAATCGTAAGCGAGGACGAAAAGCTCCAGCATGACCTGGAACTCATCAAACAACGGTTGTACGCACTTTAACCACAGTTCTTTCCACATGCGAACCCATGTGGAAAGACTCCGCAGAATGTGCCGGATAACCCTGTGGTCGAGCGACGGATAACACCTGCACACATCTTGTGTTCACCCCAACCACTGCTTCCATCCACTTGTCTTCCAGGAAGTAGCAAACCGTTACTCCACATCGTGAACGTGGAAATATAGGCTGGGTTAACTCATAATCCCAACCTTATCCACTTCATCCACCTCCCTACTGTCGTTACTAGAATATATTTAAAACGTCTCTAATAATAATGATGACGGTATGAAGCTGACCTGTACGAGGGACAACCTTCATCAAGGGCTATCGATCGTAAGCCATCTCACGGGCAAGAACGTTAACTTGCCAATTCTTCAAAACGTTTTGATCAAGGCGGAGAGTGGAACGATTCGTTTTACGACGACGAACTTGGAAATGGCAGTCAGTTGCCTCGTGCGAGGGAAATTGGAAGAAACCGGCGAAACGACCGTTCCATCCAAGTTGTTTTACGACTATGTCTCATTGTTGCCGAACGACGCGATTGTCATCGAGGGGAACGCGGATTACGTTCGAGTTTCCTGCGGAAGCCAAAAAACGAAAATGAACGCGTTGGCGGCCACGGAGTTTCCCTTGGTCCCTCGCGTTCAGGGGACGAAAACGTATAAGATTCCGGCGAATGATTTCAGGGAGGCTCTCTCACAGGTTGTGTTTGCCGTGGCAACGAACGAGTCCCGTCCGGAACTAACCGGGGTACTCATGCGCTTCACGGTTGGAAACGGCGAGGGGCGTCTGACGCTCGCGGCCACGGATTCCTATCGGCTTGCCGAGCGAACAATCCCGCTCGTGTCCCCGATCGAAGAAGAAAACTCGGTCATTATTCCGGCTAAGACTCTCCTTGAGGTAAACCGCATCTTGTCCGTCTTTCGTGACGACGTGGAAAGTCCTCCGTCCATCGAGTTGTCCGTTTCGGACTCGCAGGCAGCCTTCACGTATGGGCCGGTGGAACTGATCTCGCGAATGATCGAGGGGAATTATCCCGATTACGGGCAGATTATTCCAAAGGACTTTGACACGCAGGCCATGCTGGACCGCGAAGATCTTATCAAGGCGGTGAAGACGGCGAGTCTTTTTTCGAAGTCGGGATTGTTTGATGTCGTGTTTGGGTTCGATCCTGTTACGAAGCAGGCGTCGCTTGCGGCCGTGGATGCCACGCGCGGCGAAAATACGACCGCATGCGGGGCGGATATCACGGGAAAGCCGAATTCAGTGACGCTCAACTATCGTTATCTGCTCGACGGTCTGAATTCCATGTCATCCGAACGCGTCGTGTTTAAAATGATCGACGTGGGGAATCCATGCGTCGTTATCCCGGACGGATTGGATAACCATCTGTATCTCATCATGCCGATTCGGCAATAATTCATCGCACGGACACTCTTATGTCTCATGTCATTCCAAGGGAACCGGACACGCTCTACATAAAGATCGACCATTTGTGGAACGGGAACCCGTGCGGGGACGAGTCGATGCATGCCGAGGCATGGGTCATGGAAAAACAAAACGGGCTTGAGGTGCGCGTGCACGCGCCGCTGCGTGACGACCGTCACGTTCCGGACGCTCCGCGCGATACCCGGGTGGACGGCTCGTGGGAATTCGACGCGATTGAGCTGTTTTTCGTGGGAGAGGATGGGACATACACGGAAGTTGAGCTCGGGCCTGGAGGCCATTACCTTGTACTGTCGTTTGACGGCGTGCGTCATCGCTCGAATGACTGGCTCGGACGGGAGTTTGTCCATCGGAACGCCAGTGCGACCCCCGGGACGTGGCAGAGCGTCATACAGCTGCCTTGGGACGTACTTCCGAAGAAGATCGTGCGAGCCAATGCGTTCGTTCTCGTTGGAGGCCAACATTTGGCCTGGAGCGCGGTTCCCGGCGCAGAGCCGGATTTTCACCAACCGGACGTTTTTTCGAGCGTCACGTTTTCGAGATAATAAAAACGGCAGCGATTTCATAGGCTGCCGTTTTTTTGTTTTTAGATTGTCGCGAATGGGTCGAGCGCCGGCAAAGGCGTCACATCTGTCGTCGGAGCGTCTGCCGAATTTGTTTCGGAGACAACGGGAATGAGCATGGGCTCTGTCGTACTTGCCGGCGTTGAGACGTGCACGATGATGCCGGCGGTTTCGAGGCGTTCGCCGTCGTTGCTTGGGACTGCGGTCGCGGACAATGCCCAGTCCCCATCGTCTGGCAGTGGCCAGGTGAACGTGACGTACGGTGATGACGGATCGAACTTTGTCTCGACTAGCGTTTTTGCGCCCTGTCCGACGCCTTGCACGTGCAGGGTAACGGAGGCGTAGTCGGTCGGATGCTCAAGCGTGACCACGACCGTGTAGTCGCTATCGGTCCGTTCGATCGTTTGGCCGCTCCTCGGGTCAATCATTTCGAACGCGGATGCCGCGGCCTCGGAATTCACATGAATGCCGATCGCGTCCGAACCTGTATTTCCGACGTCATCATAGGCAACGGCCTTGAACGTGTGATATCCGCGACTGACCGTGTTCGGGATCGTGGTGGAAACGCGCCACGACTCGCTTGTGTCCGCCGCGAGGAAATAGCCGTCCAAATAGAATTCCACCCGTTCGATTCCACGTCGCGAATTAGCGTCCGCCTCGACGGTCAGGTCGCGGTCAGAAAGTTCGACGCCGTCGTCCGGGGTGCGAATCGTGACGGACGGGAAGTTTTCCGGGACATGGACGTCATCGTATTCCGTCGGCGGAGCAGTTCGTTCGATTTGGATCCCGGTCTCGGCCTCGCGACGCCCGATCCAGTTTGAGATTGCCTTTTCCCACGGTTCATAATACGGATCGTTGGCCGGATTTTCCGGCATTGGGCCGAGCGGGTCATTGCGGTCGACGTACTGCAGGACCGAGTGGTATTCGGCGTAGGTTCGTTCCTCCCGGTAAGAAGACGGCGTGTATTCGGTCGCGAGTTTCCCCGAGGCCTTGTCAATGGTTACCGTCGTACCAGGCATGATCCCGTCGAGAATGGATTTTCCCGTAGTTGGGATTTCAGGGGACGTGAACGACTCGACGGGTGTTCCTTCGAGCGCACGCCGCATGAACGCGTTCCAAATGGGAGCCGCGACGACTGACCCGTCAGCTCCGCGTCGCATTGGCACGTACTGGTTATTGCCGACCCAGACGGCGGTAACGAGCGAAGGGGTGTATCCCATGGTCCAGGCGTCGTAGAAGTCATTGGTTGTTCCCGTTTTCGCCGCGACCGGACGGCCACCGAGCTGCAGATAGCTCGATTCGCCGAACACGTACGCGCGCGCGGCGTTGTCCGAGAGCACGTTCGACGTCATGCGCGCGACGTTCTGGTCCAATACCTTTTCTCCGGAGTTCTCCTTCCATTCCTGCAGGGTGGTTCCATCCGGGCCTTCGATTTTTAGGATGGAAACCGGCTCGTGGCGCACGCCGTCGTTGGCAAGCGTTGCGAACGCGGTCGCGTGCTCGATCATTTTCACTTCGCCCGCTCCAATGCCGACCGAAAGTCCGAATCGCGACCGGTCCGCGAACGTGGTGTATCCAAGATTTTCTGCGAACGAGAGCAAATTTTCTACGCCAACCAGGTATGTCATTTCTATGGCCGGGAGGTTGAGCGATCCTTGCAGGGCGTTGCGCACGCGCAACGGGCCTCGTTCGCCAAGGTCATAGTCCTTTGGGGCGTAAGTTCCAGTTCCGCTCGGGAACTCTGTGTTTACGTCCCACAGGATGGTATTCGGCGTGTATCCTTTCGAGAATCCGGCGGTATATACGATCGGCTTGAAGCTCGATCCGGGCTGGCGAGGCCTAAGCGTCACGTTTACCTGTCCGTCGATATCTTCATCGAAGTAATCCTTGGATCCGACCATGGCCAGCACCTGTCCGTTTTTCGGGTTCATGGCAAGCAGCGCGCCATTCGTGAAGTCATATGACGGCCCGCGCGCGTCCACGCCGGAAAGCACCTCTTCCTCGGCGATTTTTTGCAGGTCGTAATCAAGCGACGTGATGACCTTGAGCCCGCCGTTTTCTGCCTGGTATTGGCCGTACAGCTCTTCCAGTTGTTCCTTCACATAAAACACAAAGTGCGGCGCCTCGATCTTTGAAATTTTGACCGCGATCGAGGAATCCTCGCCCTTTGCCGCGTCTGCCTCCGACGGGGAGACAAATCCCTGTTCCGCCATGCCGTCGAGAATCCAATCCCGGCGTCCCTCCAAGTCGTCCGGATTGTTTGCATAGTACGTGGGGAGCTGTGGAATAGCCGCGAGCGTGGCCATTTGCGCAAGCGTTAGCTCGTCGACGTGAACGCCGTAGTAATTTTGCGCCGCTGCCTCGATCCCGTAATACGTTGATCCGTATGGGATCTCGTTGAAGTAAATCTGCAGGATTTCGTCTTTGGAGTAACGGCGTTCCAGTTCGATCGAGATGATCAGTTCTTTTATTTTTCGGCTCAAATGCCGTTCGTTCGAGAGAATGGCATTTTTTACGAGCTGTTGGGTGAGAGTGGATCCGCCTCCGCGTTGGCCGAGAAAGATGGCCGCGCGGAGCAATCCCTTTACGCTGAAGCCGCCGTGCTCGCAGAAGGCACGGTCTTCGGCCGTGATCGTGGCCTGAAGCATATGGAGCGGGATTCCGCTCGGATCCGTCATGAGGGCTGGATCATCCTTGCAAAAGCCTTCCTGTATTTTTACGAGCGTGCGATTTTCTTCGCCGTATACCTCGTAAAGGAGGTGTTCGCCGGTGCGATCGTAAATCTTCGTCGTTTGAGAAATCGAACGTTCGGTGAGCTGCGACGGGTCCGGAAGGTTGCGCGAATAATACGCGAACGTCCCGAGCGCGCCGAGCGATCCCACGATCACGAGTAAGATTCCGGCAAGAACGAGATTTTTCGCGTTGTGTCGCGTAAGCAGGTTTCGGATAATATGCTTCGTGCCACTGCGTTTTTTCCAACCGTGCATTTTGTATTCAGGCATATGGATGTCTCCCATGCTATCGGAAACTGCCATATGTGAAAAGGTGACGGCACCATTTGGACGAAAAAATTTTACAGGTTTCGCTGTGTACAGTGATTAATTATTAACCCCAAGAATATTGACGAATATTTTTTGATAAAAAAAATGTTATGTTTGATAGTGGTGTGTGTCTATCATTCACGCGAAAAGGAAGACCCATATGTGCGGAATCGTCGGGTATGTTGGAAAGAAGGCCGCCCTGCCCATTCTCATGAATGGGCTGCGCCGTTTGGAGTATCGCGGATATGACTCCGCGGGTGTCGCCATTGTGGGTGAATCACTTCGGATCGTGAGATCCGTCGGAAAAATCCAATCGCTCGATGACAGGCTCTTTGGGGAGAAGATGATCGGCTTCATGGGAATCGCGCACACGCGCTGGGCCACGCACGGTGTCCCGAGCGAGGCGAACGCGCATCCTCACACGGATTGTCGGGGGAACATCGCGCTCGTGCATAACGGGATTATTGAGAATTACCGTGAGCTTAAGGAACAGCTTGAGTCCGCTGGCCACGCATTTCGGTCGGAAACGGACACGGAAGCGCTGGTGCATCTCATTGAGCATTTGCTCAAGTATCCCGGCACCACGCTTGCGGATGCGGTGCGGTCGGCGGTTCGCAGGGTACGAGGAACGTATGGCATCGCGGTCGTGCGTGCCGAGGAACCCGGGCGCGTCGTGGTTGCGCGGCTTGGAAGTCCAATCGTCATCGGCGTCGGCGGAGGGGAACTTTTCGTTGCCTCCGACGCGAACGCGATCATCGGCCATACGCGGCGCGTGATTTTTCTTGACGACGGAGAAATGGCCGTGCTCGGCCTCGACGGATACCAGATCTCGTCGCTTGATAACCTTCCGATCGCGAAGGAGCCGGAGGATTTGGAGTGGACGGCCGAGGCCGCGCAAAAAAATGGGTATCCCCACTTCATGATGAAGGAAATGTCCGAGCAACCCGAGGTGTTGCGCAACACCATGCGCGGAAGACTCAACGCGAAAAACGGCAATGCCGTGCTCGGCGGGCTACGCGACGTGGCCGACCAAGCCCGGGAAATCGACCGTTTGATCGTGGTCGGATGCGGAAGTGCGTATTACGCGGCCCAGGTCGGCGAATACATGCTCGAGGAATATGCGGGGATTCCCGTTGAGGTGGAACTCGCGAGCGAGTTCCGATATCGCAAGCCCATCATCACGAGTCGCACCGCCGTGATCGCCGTTTCCCAATCGGGGGAGACCGCGGATACGCTCGCGGCGATTCGGGAGGCAAAGATGAAGGGCGCGCTCACGCTCGGAATCGTGAACGCGGTCGGTTCCACGATCGCCCGGGAAACGGATGCTGGAGTGTATAGCCACGCGGGTCCCGAAATCGGGGTCGCGTCCACGAAGGCATATCTTTCGCAGGTGACCGTGTTCGCGCTACTCACCCTTTTCTTTGGTCGTCAGCGGCAGATGTCGCTTTCCACGGGGAAGCGCATCGCAAAAGAGCTCGTCCGCTTGCCAGAGCTCGTCACGTCCTTGCTTGAGCGGACCAACGAGTACCGCGCAGTGGCGCAGCGTTACGCTTGGGCCGAGGATTTTCTGTATATGGGTCGCAAGTACTGCGCGCCCGCGGCATTCGAGGGTGCGCTGAAGCTCAAGGAGCTGAGCTACGTTCATGCCGAGGGATATGCCGCGGGCGAGATGAAGCACGGGCCAATCGCGCTCATCGACGAGGGTTTCCCATCCATGGTTCTGTGTCCGGTGGATTCCGTGTATGAGAAGACAAAATCGAACGTGGAGGAGATTCGCGCGCGTCGTGGAAAGGTGATCGCGATCACGACGGAGGGGAACAATGAGATGTCACGGCTTGCCGACGACGTTCTTTATCTTCCAAAGACGCTTGAAATGCTTGTCCCGGTTCTTATGGCCGTTCCGCTTCAACTGTTCGCGTACCATGCGGCCGTGCTTCGCGGATTCGATCCGGATATGCCGCGGAACCTCGCAAAAAGCGTGACTGTTGAATAATCTGCAATGATCGGAGTTCATTGCGAATCGCCTCGCTCATCCGCCGTCTGGCCGGGCGATTTTTTTCTGTGCGTAACTGTGATTGACGAAGGCTCGTTTGAGTGGTAAGCTGGCGCCGCTTCCGACAGGAAGCATTTTTGTTCGGTATCGTTTCATACGCAAGGGGAAACGGCAGGAGGAACCCTCGGGTATGGAACAGATGTCGTCGATGGCGTGGAAAATCCTTCCGCTTCTGAGAAAGAACGCGAAGGATATTGCGATTGGCGTCGTGTCCGGCCTCGTGATTGCCAACGCATTCTTTTTGAACAGCGCGTACGCCGATATGGACACGGGCCCGCGGTATCCGGACGACGCCACGGTCGCGCTCTTGATCGGCGCGATGCAAAACGAGACGCTTCCGTACGGAGAGCTTCCAGCCGCGAAGGACGCCGAACCGCGCCATCTTCTTACCGTGCCTATCACGGCTTACACCTCAGACCTCGCGCAAACGGACAATACGCCGTGCATCGCCGCGCGCGGATTCGACCTGTGCGCGCACGACGAGGAAGACGTGATTGCCACGAACTTCCTTCCCATGGGGACAAAAATTCGCATTCCGGATTTGTACGGGAATCGGGTGTTTACGGTCGTCGATCGTATGAACAAGCGGTATGACAGGCACGTTGACATCTGGATGCGCGAGTATTCCGATGCCAAGTCGTTCGGTCTCAAGTTCGCGACTATTGAAGTGTTCTAAAACCTCTGGTACATTCTCCTCGCCGCGCGGCCACGTGGTGAAGTGGGAACACAGGGGTCTGCAAAACCTCGATGAGCCGGTTCGATCCCGGCCGTGGCCTCCAAAGAGACATCCCAATTGGGGTGTCTCTTTGCTATACTGTCAGTGCATGACGGACGAAAAGAAATACCCGATCAGTTTTCGGCTTATTTGGTCAATGCTCGCGCCGATGTTGGTTCCGCGCTGGCCGTTTTTTGTTTCGCTTGCCGCATTGGCGTTTTTGATTGCCGTGCTTGCTGTCATCGAGCCGTATGTCTATGGACGTATCGTGGACTTGGTCATTTTCTCTGTTTCCGAAGGTGTCAATGCGGCCGACGGATTTGGTCGCATCGCTCCGTTTCTTTTTGCCTGGGCAGGCGTGGTTGTCGTTAGTACCGGTATTCTGGCCGCATATTCTTGGATATCGTGGTACGTGGGAAATAATGCCGAGCGCGAACTGACCGAGCGGTCGTTTCGGAAGTTCCTGACCTTTTCCACGCGCCGCTTCGCGGACGAACGCGCGGGAGCTTTGTTGCAGCGAATGACAAACGGTCGTGATGCGATTTGGAGATTGCTTGTGGAGGGCTTCCGCACGTTCCTGCAGTCCGGGGCCATTTTCGTGGTAGTCGTCGGCGTCGGCGCGTATTTGGACTGGCGTCTCGCGTTGGCCGCGTTGGCCATCATTCCCATCGACGTAGCGCTTGGGGCGTGGAATCTGAACCTCTCCCTTCGAAAGCAGGAAACGATGAATGAAAAATGGGAGGAGACGACCGGGATTGTCGGGGATACGTTCGCGAACGTTGCGAGCGTGCAGGGAGTCGGGGCGGAGAATCGCATTCTTGTTCGCTTCTCCGCGATCTTCAAGAAATTGATCGCGGAGCAAGTTCGTCTGAACGTCCAATGGGCCGTGTTCGACGCTGGAATTGGCAGCGTATATATTTTTGGACGTTTGCTCGTGTTTCTCGTGGGAACGCGTCTCGTGCTGTCGGGCGAGACGTCTCTTGGTACGTTGGTCACGTTTCTCGGTTTTACGGGAGCAATGTACGGCGCGGTTTCGAGCATGGTTGGATCGTTGCCGAGCATGGCAACGGCGCTGGGCCGGCTTGGGCGCCTCGCAAGCATGTTCGAGGAGGTACCGGAGGTGCGCGACCTGCCGGAAGCGAATTCCGCTCCCGCGATGCGCGGCGACGTGGAGTTCGATGGCGTTTGGTTTTCATACGCGGACGCGGACAAGCCGGTGTTGCGCGGGATCAGCGTGAAGGTCCCCGCGGGAAAGACCTTCGCGGTGGTCGGCGAATCCGGGGCCGGGAAGTCCACGCTCGCAAAGTTACTCGTCCGATTTGCAGATCCGACGAAAGGATCGGTTCGTTTCGACGGCATTGACCTGCGAGACATGACGCTTTCCACGTTGCGGCCGCAAGTTGGGTTCGTGATGCAAGAAAATCTGCTGTTTCACGAAACCGTCTTGTATAATCTTCGGTTCGCAAAGCCGAACGCGACGCGAGAGGAAGTGGTGGAAGCCGCAAAGCGGGCGCAGGCGCACGAATTCATCGCGAAGCTTCCAAAGGGATACGATACCGTCGTCGGAGAGCGCGGCGTAAAACTTTCCGGAGGACAGAAGCAACGCATCGCGCTCGCCCGCGTGCTTCTTGCCAATCCGCCGATTTTGGTGTTGGATGAGGCGACCAGCGCGCTTGATTCCAAGACCGAGCACGACTTGCAGCGGGCGCTTCGCGAGGTCATGAGGAACCGAACCACCATCGTGATCGCGCATCGGCTTTCCACGGTGATGGACGCGGACAATATCCTGGTGATGGACAAGGGGCGCGTGGTCGACCAAGGAGTGCACTCCGAACTGATCCGCCGGGACAACCTTTACAAGAAGTTTTGGGAAATCCAGGCAGGCGGGTACGTGTAACCGAACGCATGAAAAAAATCGTTGTGCTCCATGGGTGGGGACAGAATTCAGCGTCCTGGCATCCATTTATGAATACGTTTTCGGAAGGGGAGGTCGAGTGCTTCGACCTCCCGGGTTTCGGTTCGGAGCCAAGGCCAACGGATGCTTGGGGAGTTCCTGAGTATGCTGCCTGGGTTCGCGCGCGGATCGAATCAAGCGGCTGGACGGATGTCGTGTTGCTCGGCCACTCGTTTGGCGGGCGCATCGCGGCCTGTCTTGCCGCCGATCGTCCCGCCTGGCTTTCGCGGCTAGTGCTCTATGGTGCACCGTGCGTATACCGCCCTTTGCATTCCGTCCGGCTCCGCAACGCGCTTGCCCGGTTCCTGCGCCCGATCCGCCGCGTCGTTTCTTCCGGGCTCCGAACCCCCGATCTTCGTGACGCGGAAGCCGCTGGGCTCGGAGACGTGTTTCGCCGTGTCGTCGGGTTCGACCAGACGGAGCGGCTGGCTCGCATCGCGGTTCCGACGCTTCTCGTGTGGGGAAGCGACGACGCGGAAGTTCCGCTCGCGGTGGCCGAGGAAACGTGCGTGCGGATCCCGGGAAGCGAACTCAAGGTCATCGAGCGCGCGGGGCACAACGCGCATCTCGACGCCCCATATTATTTTTATGGCATTGTCCGAACGTTTGCGCAGGATCGCTAACGCGATCGTCCCGTTTTGGGACGCGCTGTATATCCTGCAGCTGGAAGAATACCGCGTGGGGCGTCTCGCAAAGTGGCTCCCGCGCTTTTTCTTTCGCCGGAACGTCGCCCGCCGGCAGCAACTGCGGTACACCCAGCGTGCGAAGACAATCTTTGCCGCGTCACTCTTTCTTTGGGTCCTCGCGGCCGTAGTTGTCGCGACGTCCGCGCTGCCGCTTGTCGTCCGCGTCGGCCTGATCGGAGTCCTTTGCACGTTCGGTCACGCGTTCGTGGCCGCAGGAACGTGGGCGCTGTGGCCCGTCCACCACGTCGCGGCGCTGCGGGCCATGCGAAGGGCCGCGTCCGTGGTCGCATCGAGGAAGGAAATGCGCGTCGTCGCGGTCGCGGGAAGCTACGGCAAGACCACGACGAAGCAGTTTGTCTACGATCTTGCCCGGCACGTGCTTCCGACGCAGATGGTTCCTGGCACCATCAATACTCCTCGTGGAATCGCCGCATGGATTCTAAAAGACCTTCGGCCTTCCACCGAGCTTCTCGTCGTGGAGATGGACGCGTACCAGGTCGGGGAAATCGCTCGCAGCTGCAAGATCGCGCCACCGGACATCGCGGTGATCACGAACGTCGGCGACCAGCACCTGGAGCGGTTCGGCTCCGTGGACCGGCTCGCGAGCGCGCTTCGCGAAACTATTTTCGGCAGCAAGCCGACGGCCACGGTGGTTTTCGACGAAGAAACGTATTCCAGGCTCGGGCGTCCAGACCCGGGCGGACGGACGGTTCGACTTGTCGGCTGTGCGCCTGCCTATCGGTCGGTTCTTGTCGCGACGAAACACCTTTCCGACTCCTCGGTCGCGAACCTCCGTCTTGCCCTCGCGGTCGCGAACCTGGTCGGCGTCCCGGAACGGTTCGTTCTGGATTCGTGTGCGAAGCTTGAGCCGCCGGAACGTCGCCAGCGCCATGCCGCGCTTTATGGCTATGACGCGATCGACGACTCGTACAATGTCAGCTTCATGACGGCTCGGGCTGGAATAAGGGCCGGACGGTCGCTTGCCAGCTCGACCGGGAAGAAGTTGCTCGTCGTCACCGCCGGAATTCCGGAGCTCGGTCCTCACGAGCGCGACAAAAACCGCCTGCTCGGAACCATGCTGCGTGGGCAGGCGGATTATACGGTCGTCTTGCACAGCCTGTTCGCGCGGGAAATCAAGGCGGGAATTGGCTCCGGCCCGCACAGGGTCGTCGCAGACCTCGCCGCGTTCTTGGCGATGGCCCATGGGTCGTTCCCGCCGTCCGAATGGGTGCTTTTGCTCCAACCGGAACTGCACGACTTGTACTATTGACGTCCGGTCGCGGCAAATTTTTCGATGATATCCGACGCGTAATCGAGTCGTTTTTCCCGCAGGCCGTCCGCGTCACGGACGGCCTGTTCGATGAGCGCGGTCAGTTGTTCCGTGTAACTGACGCCGGTCGCTTCCCACAGGTAGAACGCGAGCGATCCGGGAATCGGATTGACCTCGTTGAGATAGGCGTCGCCATTTCGGTCAAGGATGAAGTCGATGCGGACCATCCCCTTGCAGCGGCATGCGAGAAACGCGCGTTTGGCCATTGCCTGGATGGCCTCACGCGTGGCAGGGTTAATCTTCGCCGGCAACTCGCGGTCGAGCGAGGCCATGCTGCCGCCCGTCTTCTTTCCTCCTCGCTGGTATTTGTCCGCGAAGCTCAGGATCTCATCCCGTGACATCGGTCGTTCGATCTCGCTCGCCTGCACCTTGCCGTTGACACGCCTTACCGCGCAGTTCAGTTCCGTCCGCGGATCCAAGTAACTTTCGACGATGGCCTCCGAGTCCATAAATGACGCTTCCATCAGGTGTTTTTCAAGCTCGACGCGCGTCTTTGCGACGTGGATACCGATGGACGAACCAAAATGGGACGGTTTGACGATGACGGGAAGGGAAAGGGAGGCCAGCGCGTGTTCCGCGGCCGCCGAGACGTTCGCGCGGATGTCCTCCGCGAACAGGGAAACGCCCGGCACCGTCGGTATTCCGGCGTCCCTGGCCACGAGCTTGGTCAGCTGCTTGTTCATGGCGACAACGGATCCTTCGACAGACGCCGACGTGAATGGGATTTCGACGGATTCGAGCAGTCCCTGCGCGGGCCCGCTTTCCCCGAGCCCGCCGTGGAAGGCAAGCAGCGCGGCGTACGGGCGGATTATTTTTCCTAGCCATCCCGCGGTGCGAACGAACCCTCCTCGCCCGTCGAGGCCGAATGAAACTGGCACGCGCCGCGCACGGGAAAATCCGGTACGGTCCCTCAGGCCGGGAAGAAGGAACGGCTCGCCGGATTTTGCGACGAAGATTACGTGCGGCACATAGGCCGACCGATCAAGCCGTTCGAGTGCCTGAAGCCCGGTGACCACGGACACCTCATGCTCCGCGGACGCGCCTCCCATCATGACAAGAATTGGTTTGGACATACGCTCGTTGGTTATTCCGATTCCTGCACGTGGATCACGATGTCGAGAAGGTCGTCATTGGCGAGGTTCTTTCTGACCCACGCGTCCGCGATTTTCAAAAGGTCTACGTGAAGCGATTCCTTCAGTTCGTTCATGTGCTCCTCGGGAACGCAAACGGCCAGCGATTCGAATTCTCCGGCCTTGAGCCGGCGCATAAGCTCCTCGCTCAACTGGTCGTACAACTTTTCGCGCGACCACTCCTTGCGATCATCCTCCGGTTCCCCTGAGCGCACGTCACCGGAACCGGTCATGATTTCGACGCGCTCGCCTTCGAGCACGTCCGCCTTCGTTGAGATGGTGTGGACGAGCGAGACCTCGTGGCCGAGGGCGCGGTAGAGTTTCGCCTGCACGTTGTCCGTGACGACGATGAGCGTGGGGCGTTCGAACGCCTGGAATTCCTGCGGGAGTTGCATATCCTTAATGTTCTCAATACTTATCCTCGTTTCTCGCTTAGTATATACTATTCGCATATGAATGGGAGCAAATGGCGTCGAGAGGTCGCGGAAAGCATGCGGGAGATCGTATTCGGGCTCGAGGACAGCTTCGTGTCTACGCTTGGCGCGGTAACCGGCATCGCGGCCGGCGCGGATAGCACGTATATCGTCATCATGTCCGGCCTCGTGATCGTGGCCGTGGAGGCCGTTTCCATGGCCGCGGGAAGCTATCTATCGAACAAGTCCGCGACGGAGGCCGAGCGCGAGGTGCTTCGCGAAGAAGGGAAGGTCGCGGCGACTGGAGCGCACACGCATCTCATTCGGTCCGCGGCGGTCATGGGGGTTTTCTACGTGCTTGGCGGATTCGTCCCGCTTGCCCCATATTTTTTTCTCCCGATCAGAAATGCCTACGCGCCGTCCATTATTCTTACCGCGTTTTGTCTGTTCGCGCTTGGCGCGTGGTCGGCTTCGTTTTCGAAACGTTCTCCTTGGCGCGGTGGCGCGCAGATGGCGGTCATTTCGCTCAGCGCGGCCGCGATCGGGTTTGTCATCGGCCGCCTGGTCGGAGCCTATTATGGAGTCGTTCCGGGAATGTAGGCCAGAGAGAGCCGGGATGCCTGCGCGGCAGGCCTCTTTTTTTTGAGGCACGAGGCTTGTCAGGAGATCGATTTGCTGGTAGATTCCCTCCACTGTGGAACATGTTTACCTTGACCATGCCGCGACCACGCCGCTCGACCCTCGCGTCCTCGAGGCCATGTTGCCGTATCTCGGCCACGCGTGCGGCAATCCGTCGAGCTTTCATTCGGTTGGGAAGGAGGCCAAGGACGCGCTCGATAACGCGCGCGAGCGTATGGCGAAGGTGCTGCACGTGCGCGCGGATGAAATCCTGTTCACATCCGGCGGTACGGAATCGGACAATCTCGCGGTGCTCGGATTCTGTCGGGCAAATGCCGGAACCGGGAAACATCTCGTGGTGGCCGCGTTTGAGCATCATGCGGTGCTGGAGGCCGCGATGCATTTGGAAAAAAAGGAGGGGTTCGAGGTGGCATATCTTGTGCCGGATCACGACGGCCTGATTACGACCGACCAGGTGATGTCCGCGATTCGCCCGGATACGATTCTTATCTCGGTCATGTACGCGAACAACGAAATCGGTACGATTCAGCCTATCGGGGAGATCGGGAACGCGATTCAAAAGTATCGTGCCGCGGAAAAGAAGGCGTTTCCCGTTTTTCACACCGACGCGTGCCAGGCCACGGGCTTTCTTGATCTCGACGTGGAGAAACTTCACGTGGATTTGATGACGTTGAACGGGGGCAAGATGTATGGCCCCAAGGGAATCGGTGCTCTGTACGTTCGTCGAGGCATCAAGCTCCAACCGCTCCAGTTTGGCGGTTCGCAGGAACGGGGCCTCAGGCCTGGAACCGAGAACGTCGCCGGGATTATCGGCATGGCGAAGGCGCTCGAGCTCGTGCAGGAAAATCGCGTTCGCGAGTCGGAACGGCTCACGGCGTTGCGTGACCGATTGATCGAGGGAATCCGCCAGCGCGTGCCGAAGGTGCGCCTGAACGGCCACGCGACCAAGCGTCTTCCAAACAACGTGAACGTTTCTTTCGTGGACATCGAGGGCGAGGCGCTTATTCTATATCTCGACGCCGCCGGCATTTACGCGTCCACGGGGTCCGCCTGCACGTCTACGACCCTTGATCCGTCGCATGTCATCCTGTCGCTCGGTCTGCCATACGAGGTCGCGCACGGATCCATTCGCTTTTCTCTCGGCCACGCCACGCGCGCGCAGGACGTGGAGTACGTGCTCGACGTCCTTCCTCCCCTCGTTGAGAAACTGCGCGCCATCAGCCCGGTGCGCGTGGATCCGAAATACTATGTCTGATCACAAGCAAACGCCGGTCGCGGGAACCCAGGGCGACGTCACCACCAAGGACGGCGGCAAGTCTTGGTTTTACACGGACACGGTTAAGGACCATTTTTTCCATCCGCGCAACTTCATGATGGAGGACGCGGACCCGGCGCAATATAACGCGGTCGGAAAGGTCGGTTCGCCGGCGTGCGGCGACGAGCTGCGCGTCTGGATGAAGGTAGACCTGAAAACCGAGCGTATCCGGGAGTTCCGTTGGAAGACGTTCGGGTGCGGCAGCGCGATCGCGTCCACGTCGATGGCGTCCGAAATGGTGACGGAAAACGGCGGCATGACGCTCGAGGAGGCGCGCAAGATCCGCCCGCAGGACATCATGGACAGGCTTGGCGGCCTGCCAGCGCGCAAGTTCCACTGCTCGGTGCTGTGCGACAAGGCGCTGCGCGACGCGATCAACGACTTTTACCGCCGCACGGGACAGGTCGACAAGATCGTGGTGGAAGCCTCCCGCGTCATCGACCCGGTTTCGAAGGTGACCGACCACGACATCGAGGAGGCCGTGCTCGACGGTGCGCTCACCCTCGAGGCCGTGCAGGCAAAGACCAAGGTCGGCACGGGCAATCCGGGCGTGCTGCCAGCGGTAGAAGAGCTCATCCGATTTTATAAGGAAAAATATTTCGGCGCCTAATATGGCCTATCAAGATTTGCTCGATCAGCTCGCATCGCTCAAGCCCGTGCTTGATTCGGCCAACCGCTCCGTCGGCGTCGCATCAAGTGACGCGCCGAAGATCGTGTTCCGCCTCGAGGGATTTTGCGGTGGATGCGGCTGCTCGGCCTCGTACAAGGAAGGGCTGGCAGACCTCGTCGCGGAGCACTGTTCGGAGTACACTGTGGTTGAATTCATCGAGGAATAATATGAAACTGACGATCAAAGTCGATCCCGATCTTTGCATTGGCGCGGCGTCATGCGTGACCATCGCCCCGGAAACCTTTCAGCTCAACGACGAGAACAAGGCATACGTTCTCGATCACGGCACGGAGCCGACCCCTCGGACGTACGAGCGCACGATGGAGGTGACGGAAGAAGAAAAGGAAAATATCATCATGGCAGCCCAGTCGTGCCCGACGCTCGCGATTTTCATTTACGACGAGGAGGGAGCGCAGCTCTTTCCGGACGTATGAGGCACGTCGTCATCGGCGGCGGGATCGCCGGGACAACCGCGGCCGAGGAGTTGCGCAAGCTCGACGCCGATGCCGAGATCACGCTTGTCGGCGAGGACCACGAGATCATTTATTCTCGCGTCCTGCTGCCGCACTACGCCAAGGGGCTTGTGCCTCGCGAGAAGCTTTTTTTGAAAAAGGAAACGTGGTACGCGGAAAAGAACATTGAATGGATGCCCGGGACGCGCTGCGACGCGATAGACGTTACGAACAGGCACGTCGCGCTCTCGAATGGGCGCGAGCTGCCGTATGACAAGCTGCTTCTCGCGACCGGAGGCGAGGCGCGCACGCTTCCATACGAGGGGGAGAACGTGTGTTACTTCCATTCGCTCGGCGACACGGAGCACCTGATTTCGCTGATGCGGTCGCGGGCCGGCGGGCGGGGAATCGTGTACGGCGGAAGCTTCATCGCGTGCGAACTGCTCGATGTCTTTTTGTATCATCACATGCCAACGGTCGCGGCGTTTCGCGGGCCGTGGATGTTCCATCGGATTTTGGACGCGGACAGCGGCGAGCTCGTGAGCGACCATTTGCGCGCCGTGGGCGCGGACGTCCGGCCCGGGAGCGAAACGTTGGAATCGGTCGGAGCGACGGACGCGGACGTGGTCGGCGTCGGGGTGGGCGTTGAGCCGGACCTCGCATGGATACGCGACGCGGGGATTGCGGTGAACAAGGGCGTGGTCACGAGCGCGCGGCTCGAGACGAGCGCTGGCGACGTGTACGCGGCGGGCGACGTGACGGAGTTCGAGGACCTTGTGGTCGGACGAACGCTCATGGCGGGCAACTGGCCGTCGGCGGTGATGCAGGGCCGCGTCGCGGCGCGCAACATGGCAGGGAAGCCGGAGGAATTTCGCAATGTCTCGGCGTATGCCACCAACCTCGCGGGGCTCGATATCATCGGGGTCGGAGACACGGATCGCGCGTTCGCGGATGAGATCCGCATAGTTGGCAGTCGCGCGGCCGGCGGTGTCACGCAGCTGTTCGTGCGCGCTGGAAAGGTGGTGGGCGCGACCATGGTGGGCCGCACCGGGGATCGGACCCAGGTTACCAACGCCATTCGGGACGGGTTGGCACCCGAAACGCTTTCCCTTCGCTAAAATGAAACGGTTTGGGCCGGAATGTCTGAGATGATTGACATTTCGGCTTTTTTGTGGTAATCATACGCTCTTCCGTGTGCGGCCTTCGGGCTTCAAATGGGAGACATCTTGCTTGCGTTTTTCGTTGTCTCCGGAATGGTTCGGGGAAACGGGAGCGCAGGCATTCGGTCTTTTCAGAAATATCACCGCGGCCTCGTGCCGCACACGGAGAGGAATCCATGGCAACTCGAACCGCCGCTGGTCCTTCGGAAAGGGACCTGATCTCCGTCGTCGTGGACGGCGACGCCGCGAAGGCACACTCACTCGGCCTGACGGTCGCTGGCGAGACACTCGAAGATGTGGTCAAGGAGATCACCGCGGAGAACGTGAAGGGCATCCGGTTCTTCACCGAGCTGCTGAAGCGGCTTGACTCCAGGTGGGGAAAACACGGGCTCAACGCCATGAACCATGGCGTCGCCGCGGCAATCGCGCGGAAGGTAACGGCACTGATGCCCGGTCTCGACCCCGGGACCCGCGTGATGGCGCAGGTGTTCCTTGGCGACTTCCTCGCCGGCGTGGGGAAGGGCGTCATCGCGGCGTCCGACCCGAACCGCGAGCAGAAGATCGACGCGCTCGGCGCGCAGGTCGCTCGGCGCTTCGGCAACGCGTTTCGCGACGCGCTTGGCGTCGTCCACCTCGCCCGCCTCGCGGCGGACGGGAGCATGGACGTCGACGCCAAGGGCCGACCGCAGGCCTGTTCCCACTGGCAGCAGATGACCAGTGGGTGGGACCTCCTGCATCCGGATACCACCCAGACCACGGGTGGCAACCAGCAGCAGCGCGGCCAGCCGCGGCAGACCACGCGCGTCCCCGGAGCTCTCATCCCTTATCAGGTGGGGGACTTCGACGCGCTGGCCGGCAACGGCGAGCCGCACGTGTGCCCGGAGTGCCTGAGGCTCAATGGCGCGGCGCAGCCGAAGGCCCAGAGCTTCTGGGCTCGCGTACGCGCCGATGAGAAGATGTGCCGCGTGCTCGTGGCCGCCGCCCGCAGGGACAGCGGCACCGACCGCGAAGGCCGGCTCTTCATCGACCTTTCCGAGGATCTCGCGGCCAAGGGCGACTTCGATGCCCTCGCAATCGTCTGCCACGATATCGACCCACGACTCGTGGACACCAGGAAGTCTGGAGTGCACCAGTGCTTCGAGATCAAGAACGCGGACGCCAAGCTTCTGCGCGCGTGGTTCGACGGTCCGGGCGGAGCGGAACTTGGCACGGGCAACAAGGCCCGCGAAGCCACGCACGGCGCCATCGAGGCCGTGAAGCGCGCGCTCAAGCACGGCGGACTGGCCGCCTGGGCCGCCGCGGCCTTCGCGATCGGCATCCCGGTCGCGTACTTCATCGTCGCGGTGCCGATCGTCGGCATCTACGGCGCGGGCGTATTCGGGTGGTGGCAGAACCAGCACTGGAACGTCGGGCTCACGCTCGCCGGGTCCATCCTGGCGCTGCTGTGGCTGCTCCCGTGGTACTCGGTCGCGGGGCTCGTCAGGGTGTTCGGCGGGATCTTCCACCCGCACGCCGACGAGCACGGCAGCCCGTCGCTCGCCAACAGCGCGCGGAACATCACCGCGTACTTGTTCGGCCTTGGAGTTACAGCGATGCTTATCGCTGACATGGGCATCCTGTTCGGCTTCCCGACATTCCTGGTGCGCCTTGTGACGATCCCCGTGATCGCCCTGGCGCTCATCGCGTACGACCGCATCGGCGCGCGGTGGGGACACGACAGCGAGGAGATCCACCATCTCCTCGAGAAGCTGTCGCTCGGGAACATCCGCACGCTCGCCACGGTGTCGGCGGCCCTCGCGGTCATCGGCATCGGCCCGCTCGCGTACAAGCAGTACGTGGACGGGAACATCGCCTTCCAGGTGGCCGTGGTGGAGCAGGAAATCACGGTGCAGGTCCCGAAGCCGGGCGGCAAAGATGGCGAGACAGAGGAAAAGACGATCAAGGTCAAGTATATCGCCACGCCCTCGGGCGGCGCGTTCCGGGTCGAGGACATCCTCGGCGCGGTTGGGGCTCAGTCGGCCACGGTGGGGGAAGTGTGCGTTCCGAAGGGGACGGACATCGACCTGCCCGGGTACGTCGAGAAGGAGATCGGTGGCTGCGCGTCGGGAGTCGGCTACGCGGTGCGAAAGCACTTGTTCGGCCGGTTCCTCGATGAAGGTCCCCAGGAGTACTCCTCCATCGAGGCACTGTATTTCGCCCAGGAAGGCGAGAAGGCCGAGATGAAGGAGGTCATGGAGGCCGCCGCAGCTCCCGACGAGCCGGCGAAGAAGCCTGAGGCCAAGCCCGCGGACCCGGCCCCAAAGGCGACGGTGAGCGCGGTGTCCCCAGCCGCCGCGAGCACCAAGCCCGCCGCGCCGGTGACGAAGCGTGGCGTGGACTGCTCCAAGCTCTCCGCCCGCGCCCGCGCCGAGCAGGAGGCCTGCAAGTAGGCCAATCTGCCGGTTTCCCCAGTGGAAGCCGGTTTTTTCTTTTTTCGACTTTTCAGCCAAACGATTGACAAAATCACATTTTTATGATATGGTTGGCGACCAAAGTTGAGGTGAAATTTGAG
>MGFA01000009.1:8104-16085 GCA_001791645.1 Candidatus Uhrbacteria bacterium RIFOXYB12_FULL_58_10 | reverse complement strand
CGGCAACGCCCGCACCACGGTTTGCAGCGGAGAGATGCCCCCCTCGGACCTGCGCGGTGGAAACGTAATGATACCCGTGAACGAGATCAAAAATCCCAGCTTCACGTACGCCTCGGCTTCCGCGAGTGTTCCAGTGAAACAATGGACGACGCCACGCCGTTGCAACTTTCCTGCCTCGACGTACTCCCGCGCGATCGCCAGCTGGTCCTCGTGCGCGTCGCGCGTATGGATGACCACGGGCAAGCCGGCGTCGGTTGCAAGATCGAAATGCGCGCGGATCGTCTTTTTTTGTTTTTCGATGGTATCTGCGCGATCGACGTTTTCCGGAAGGCGATAGTAATCGAGACCGCACTCTCCGATTGCCACGCACTTCGGATGACTCGCCAGCTTGAGATAATACGCGTAATCAAACGTCTCGCACCGCGTCTTTACGCGCTGGGTACCAATGCCCGGTATTGGTACGAGCACGTCGTCGTCGAAAAACTCTTGCTCGCATAAATGATTTGGATGCAAACCAACTGTTGCCCAAATGCCGTCGTAGCGTTCCGCGACCTTTAGCCCGTTCGCGCTGGTCGTCGATTGCGTGCCGACCGTAATCATAAAGACACCCTTCGAGAGGGTGCGCTCGATCACCTCGTCCATGTCGTCCCGATAGGCGTTGAAGTGTACGTGACAATGAGCGTCGATGAGTTGCATACCCTTAGGTCAGGACGCGAACGCCCTCCGGAAACAACACCTGGAGCGCGGCCATGGTAGCCACGAGGAAATCCGCGACCACGGATTGCTCGAGCGCCGCGCGCACCGCGTCGTCCGGCAAATACTGAAGCGCGAAGAACAGCACGACTCCGACCACGATCACGCCTTCGACGAACCCGAACACGGCCCCGAGCAACCGGTTGATGCTCTTTGCGAACGGGATGATTGACACGATGCCAAACGCCCTTTCAACGACCCAGAAGAGTAATCCGACGATGCGTGAAATAAGGAGAAAAATGATGATGAACAGGATGACCTTTGCCGCGCCTCCACCGCCAAACAGAAATCCAAGGCGATCGAATGCCGGATCGATGAGGCGCGTCGATACGACGATGCCAAGGATCGTTCCGACGAGGCTTCCAAGCGTGTGAATGAGACCGAAGAACAGGCCGAACAGCACGAACAGCCCGACGATAACGAGTAGGACGACATCAACAAGGAACATACTTATTCTTTACGCGGGAATAAGGCCTCGCCTTTTTTGATTGTACCACCGGGGGTCAGCTCGCCCCAAACCCACGCGGATTCCGCGGACTGCGAGAACTCGTCGGCGACCGTCAGGTTCAGCGATTGTAGGATACGTTTCGAGGTGAGTGGCATGAACGGCAGCAGCATCCACGCGATGTGGCGCAGGGTTTCGAGCAGCACGTACATGGTATCCGCGAGCATCTTGTCTTCCCCGAGCTTTGCGAGCTTCCACGGGGCCTGCGACTCCACGTACTGGTTGGCCTGGCGCACGAGCGACCACACCACGTCAAGCGCATCGTTCAAACGCACCTCGTCCATGGCAAGACGATACGCCGGCCACGCGCCGGCCAAAAATCCTTCCGCGCGCTCCGGAATCCTCCCGTCAAAATATTTCTCGGTCATCGATAACACGCGCTGCACCAAGTTTCCAAGCTCGTTCGCAAGTTCCCCGTTGTAACGTTCCTTCAAACGCGCCTCGGAAAAGTCTCCATCCCCGCCGAGCATGATTTCACGAATCAGAAAAAACCGAAGCGTGTCATTGTCGTACTGGTTCGCGATGTCGACCGGATCGATGACATTCCCGAGCGACTTTGACATTTTGTCACCGTTCACCGTAAAGAATCCGTGCGCGAACACGGAGGCGGGTAACGGAAGCCCGGCCGAAAGCAGCATGGCCGGCCAAAGCGCGCAGTGAAACTTGATGATGTCCTTGCCCACGAGATGCAGGTCGCACGGCCACCAATCGTTCGCGTCAGGATATCCGGCACCGGTGAGGTAGTTGATGAGCGCGTCGAACCACACGTAGATGCGCTGACTTTCGTCGCCGGGGACTGGAATGCCCCACTTCATGCTGGATCGGGTAATGGAAATGTCCGTCATGAAATCACGGACGTACGAGAGCACCTCGTTGCGCCGCGACTCCGGACGGATGAACTCAGGATGCTTTCCGATATGCTCCAAGAGAACATCGCGATATTTCGTCAAACGGAAAAAATAATTTTTCTCCTTGATCGTTTCCGGAGCGGTCTTGTGCAGCGGGCACTTCCCCTCGACGAGATCCGCCTCCGAGTAAAACGCCTCGCACCCCTTGCAATACAACCCCTCGTACGCGCCCTGGTAGATGTCGCCGTTCGCCTCGACCGCCTTCCAAAACGTCCCGACCGCGCTCCGATGCGCTGGCTCGGTCGTCCGAATGAATCGGTCGTGCGTGAGCCCGAGCGAATCCCATGTACGTTCCCAAATCGCGGCCATTTCGTCGAGATACCCTTGGATGTCGCCGGCCTTTCCAACGGCCGCGGCGGCTTCCACGTTCTTCTGGCTGTTCTCATCCGTCCCGGTCAAAAACAACACGCGCTCGCCGAGCATGCGATGATAGCGCGCCAACACGTCCGCGATGATCGTGGTGTACGCATGCCCGATCGACGGCTTGCCGTTGATGTAGTAAATGGGAGTGCTAACGTAAAATTTTTTTTGCATACACGATCTTATGAACGCGGGCCGAGCACGATCACGAATTCGCCCTTGATACTAGTGGATCTTATCAGTTCTGTCACCTCGTTGGCCGTCCCGCGGTACGTGGTCTCATGCAGCTTCGTTAGCTCGCGACAAACCACCAGCTCGCGGTTGCCGACGGAAGCGGCAATTTCAGCAAGCGTTTTTTCGATGCGGTGCGTGCTTTCGTAGAAGGCGACCGTGCTCTCCATAGTCGCTAAACGTTTGAAAAACGTTTGTCGTCCCTTCTTATGCGGAGGAAATCCGAGAAAAACGAACTCGTCGCATGGAAACCCCGAAACGGAGAGAGCCGCGATAACCGCGCTCGGTCCCGGAATTGGGATGATCGCGGTTTCGGGCGATTCGCGGATAACCGTCTCGACCAGCATCCCGCCCGGATCCGAAATGGCCGGGGTTCCGGCATCGGTCACGAGCGCGAGCGACTTGCCATCCCGCAACATCGCGACGATCTCTTTCATGCGTTTCATGTCCGAATGCTGGTGGTAGGCCACGAGCGTCTTTTGAATCCCAAACGCCGCGAGCAGCTTCGAGCTGACGCGCGTGTCCTCGCACAAAATCGCGTCGACGAGGCCGAGCGTTTCCCTGGCGCGGGCGGAGAGGTCCGACAGATTCCCAATGGGAGTCGCGACGACGTAAAGCGTTGACATACTTATGGAAGTTCGTATAGATGAATCCCCGGATACGCCGCGGCAAACGCAAACCAAAATCCGCGCGTCACGACGAGCTCGTCGCCCGCGTTGCCGTCGAGTTCCAAACGGTATGCGCGAACCGTCCCGAGCGCTTCGTCGAACGTCACCTCAATTGGCACGCCACCGACCGTTTCGCGCGCCTCTCCAATGGAAGTGATCACGTCCGCCGGATACGCCGCGCGGAGGTTTCCCACTGAAACAGCATACACGACGGTCTTTGCATCAAGCCGCGCATCAACGGAGGTCAACGGATACCAGACTGCCGGCGTCGCCGCATAGTTTCCATACGGGTTGCGAGTGTAGTCGCGCGTTGCGCCGGTATCGCGCGTGAGAACGTCCCCATGCGGATACGCGGCCTTCCAATCAGACCAGGATATTGTTTTCGCCATGATCGGACGCAGCTCCTTGCCGACGAATTCCCCGTCCGCAGCCCTGCCGTACAGTTGAATCCAGCGCGAGCCGGATGTTGCATCGACAAAAATGGAAATGTTGTTCCAAAGCGAGCCAGAAACGGAAAAAACCATCTCCTCGCCGTCGACCGTGCGCTCGAAGGCCATGCCCGTATCCGAAAGCGGTGAGTACGTGACCAGAACCGGCACGTCATCAAACAGGTCGTTTATGACCTCGTGCCACACCAAAATCTGATACGGATAAAATCGATGCTTTCCATTTATTTCAACGTCAAGCCCAAGTCCGTTATCGTTCAAATACTGGTCTGCGGCCGCAACGGACTCAAAGGCAGGGGTATATACCGTAAGAATGCTACCATTGCCGGACCAACTTTCCGCAAACGCACTCCCCTCCATGGGCTCGATAGCCGGAGGAATACGGTAAAACCAATACATCGCGTAGCAGAGCCCGGCGACGCAAGAAATCAGAATGATCCATGTCCAATAGAAGGTTGTGCGTTTCATATCTGACGGGTACCATAGTAACGCAGCAAAGGGAAAATAAGAAATGCATACTTAAGATCAATTTATGCCATCCGCGAAACAGTACGAAGCAAAGCCGCTTCCATTTGCCAAGCCGCTCGTTGGCATATCGGCAAAAACCATCGAAATTCATCATGATAGGCTTTACGCCGGTTACGTAAGCAAAATGATGGAAATTGCTACCAAGCTTGCGAGCTCGTTTGAGAACTCGGAATTTCTCGGCTCCGCGAACCAGTCGTACTCCGAACTGCGCGCGCTGCGCGACGGCGAGACGTTTGCGACCAACGGCGTGTACCTCCACGAATCCTATTTCAACGCGCTCGGCGGCGACGGGGTGCCGTCCGGTTCGATCATTGAGGCCATTGTGAAAAAATGGGGGTCGGTCGAGGCGTTCGTCGGCATTTTTTCCGCGTCGGGCATGGCCATGCGCGGATGGGTCGTGCTCGCCTGGGACACGCGGGTAGGACGTCTAAAACTTTATGGATCCGACTCGCACAACCAAGGTGGGGTGTGGGGGTGTATCCCAATTATCGTGCTCGACGTGTATGAGCACGCATATTTCATCGATTACGGTTCCGACCGCAAGGCATACATCGCCGACTTCTGGAAAAATCTCAACTGGTCCGCAATCAATGCCATTTACGAAAAGGCACGAACCATCTCATTCAGCTAACGACTCGCGTATGATTCGCATTTCACAGCCAGCCCCAATTTTTGAAAACGCCACGGCATACAAAAAAGGCCGGGATGACTTCGCCAAGGTCAGCCTGTCCGACTACGGCGGCAAGTGGCTTGTCTTTTTCTTTTATCCGCGTGACTTCACCTTCATTTGCCCGACGGAGCTCCGTGGCTTCACCAAGCACCGCGACGAGTTTTCCGCGCTGAACTGCGAGGTGCTCGCCGCGTCCACGGATTCGGAGTGGAGCCATAAGAATTGGTTCGAACGCGACCTGCCGGAGGTCGACTATCCGATTCTCGCGGACAACACGCACGCCATCGCGACCGCGTACGACGTCTACAACCCGGACGACGGCCTCGCCGAGCGCGGTACGTTCATCATTGATCCGGATGGAGTAGTGCGCTATGCCTTGATTTCATCTGGTTCGGTCGGCCGCTCGGTCACCGAGACCCTCCGCGTGCTCAAGGCCCTCCAAAGCGGCGAGCTCTGCCCAGTGGAATGGAGCACGGGCGACCAAACCCTCGGAAAGGCCTAAAATTCGCCTGATTTACACAAAAACCGCTTGACAAAAGGCGGTTTTTGTGATATTTTGGCTGGTCTTTGTGGCTCCCTTCCGCCACCAAGATCATTCGTTCAACAAGGAAGGTCGGAGGGACAAATGTCCCAGTTCGGAACGTTCGCAAGTCTTCTGTCCGCCGCCGGCATCACGCCGACGACCACCGACGAGCCTGCGCCCCGTCGCGACGCTCGTGAGCGCGCCCCGTCGCGCCAGTCGACCGGCATCACGCCGGTCATGACGCTCGATGATCGCCGGCTGGTCGTCCCCGCCTACGGGTTCGACGATGAGCGAAAGGCCGCGGCGTACCTCGAGGCGGTCGGCACCACGCTGGACGACGGGCGCCGCGTGCGCACGGTCATCCGCTCCGGCGGCAGGGTGTACGTCGAGCGTGACGTTCTGATGTCGGAACACGAGATGGATCTCTACCCGCTCGGCGACCGGCGCGGCACGCTCGACCGGCGCTACCACCAGCCGTGGCTTACCCTGCGAAGGGCCGAGACACCGAAGCCTGACGGCGCGTACCACGTGCTGCTCCTCCCCGAGGGGCGGCGCGAGACGAGCTGGTTCGGCGACCGCAAGCGCGCCGCCCCCTGGGTGAAGCGCGCGCGGACCGGCCCGTGGGAGATGGCCGTAGCGTGGGAACGCGGCGACGGAGAGTCGCTGCGGCCCGTGTGCGAGTGGGACGGCCTGCGCGTCTACGCGGCCCGAAGCGTGCGCGGCGTGCTCATCGCGCAGCGCTTCAGCATCAGCGCCGCCGGCGTGCCCGAGCACGCGGTCACGCAAACATGGCTCGTCACGCTCGACGTGTTCGACCACAAGGCTGGCACGGATGATGTGGTTCGACCGCACTTCGAAGTGCACACCTTCATGGACGACGCTGACCCTGACCCCACCAAGCATCGGGGCCGGCTCCACGAGTCCGCCTGGCCGTGCTTCGACCGGGCGGCGCAGATCTTCCGAGCTCAGTGCGGAATCGGCCTGCCCGCGGCCACGGAGAGGCACCTGCGCTTCTTCCGCGAGCAGAACGAGAAGTCGTGTGGTCACGAGGGCGACGCGTTCCGAGCGAGGCTCAAGGAGCTCGACTGGCTCGCCGGGACCGACCTGGTCCAAGAGCCATGGCAGATGGCCCTCGCGGTCTGGGCGTACTCCGGCCAGTTCGGCCGCGAGGAGCACTTCCCGACCAGCGGGGAGCAGACCGAGGGCATGATCGAGCAGTACGCGGCGGCGCGCCCCGCCCGCGCCGCGCTCGTCCGCCGGTGGATGGGAGACTACGTTTCCCAGACCACCGACATGTGGAACTACAGGGGGGACTGAACCGCAAAGCGGTCCGACTCGACGTCGGACCGCTCTTTTCTTATTCTATTTGATCCCCAGCGCCTTCTTCAGCTTCTTTTCGTCGAACCCAATGATGAGCTCGTCATCGACCTCGATAACCGGCACGCCCATTTGCTTGGTCTTCTCGATCATCTCCCTGGCTTTCGCGGAATCGGCGGCGACGTCGATGTCCTCAAACGCGACGTCATGCGCCGTCAAAAATTTTTTCGCGAGCTTGCAGTACGGGCAGGTCGGAGTGGAATAGACTGTTACGTTCATAGCGCAGTAGTTAAAGCGATCGCAAATATTCGAGCAGCGTGCGCACGGCGTGGCCCGTGCCGCCCTTCTTCGTGTAAGCGTTCAGCGGGCGCTCGGCGAACGCTGGTCCGGCGATATCGAGGTGGACCCACGGCAGGCCCGCGACGAATTCCTGGAGCAGCAGCCCGGCGGTAAGCGACCCGCCCCAGCGCGGCGCGTCGTTCTTGAAATCCGCGATGTCGGTCTTGATGAGCTCCTTGTATTCCTCCGGCAGCGGCAGCTCCCACATGTTCTCGCCCGCGCGCTTCGCGGCCTCGAGCACCTTCTGCCCGAGCGCGGGCGCGTTGGTCATGAGTCCCGTGTATTCCTCGCCGAGCGCGACCACGCACGCGCCGGTGAGGGTGGCGAGGTCGATGATGGCGTCCGGCTTCTGCTTGGTGGCGTACGTGAGCGTGTCCGCGAGCGTCACGCGGCCCTCGGCGTCCGTGTTCTTGATCTCGATCGTCTTGCCGTTCATGATCGTCACCACGTCGCCCGGCCGGATGGCCTTCCCGCTCGGCATGTTCTCTACCGCGCCGAAAATGCCGTGGACCACGATGCCCGGCGACAGCTCGTCGATCACCGAGAAAGCACCGAGCACGGCCGCGGATCCGGCCATGTCACATTTCATGGTATCCATGGCGTTGGCCGGCTTGAGCGAGAGGCCGCCGGAATCAAAGGTGACCGCCTTGCCTACAAGCGCGACGGATTTCATCGATTTTTTTGCCGTTTTCGGCGTGTATGTCATGTGAACCAAATATGGCTCGTGGTCGGA
>MGFA01000009.1:0-8051 GCA_001791645.1 Candidatus Uhrbacteria bacterium RIFOXYB12_FULL_58_10 | reverse complement strand
GCAACCCGCCTGCGCCCATGCGGCTGAGTTGCCCCTCGCCGAACACCTTGACGCGAATCGTCCCCTTGCCTTTCGCGATATCCTTCGCGGCCTGCACCAAGTCGATCGGGCTCATGTGCTGTCCGGGCGTGTTGACAAGATTCCGTGCAAAGACGGTCGCGCGGGCATATCGCTCGCCGAGCGCGATGCCATCTGATGCAGGACGCACTTTTTTCCCATTGGTTGTCACGATGAAGAATGTGGACACGGATTTTTTCGCCGCTTCCTTCTTGTACCGCCCAAACTCGTAGTCGGCGAGGAGCGCGCCCTCGGCCATCGCCTTGCCGCATGTTCGCGCATCGAGCCCGCCTCCGCCGGCCCCGTGCAACACGGACACCACGGATTTCGCCCCGATCGCCTTTGCCGCGTTCAACGTCGCGGCCGCGGCCACGCGCACCGTCTCCTCGCAAAACTTTTTTCGATCCCCGAGTCCCACCACAAGCACGCGCTTCGCCGAAATTTCGCCGGCAAGCCGTACCAGAAGCGTGGTTCCGATTTCCGACTTGAACGACTCTTCCTTCGCGACCGTGTCCAACAGTCCGCCCAATCGTTCGTTCATGGCGGCATACGCCCCTCCCCCCTTCCCGTCGGAAAACCGATTTACCGCGAGAAGGTCTGCCTTTTCATCGATCAAATTTCCCTTGCGGATGGAGATCATCATAAGTAGAAACCGTACACGAACGGAACGGTCATCGCAAGAAATATGTGCGCGATGTTGACATGATACCATCATTCGGGTATCTTTTCGAGGTAAATATCGCACGTGGATCTCGGGCTTCGATCTCGGATCTCTTTGTCTCTTATGGGAATGCGCAAAAAAATTCGTACGCAGTGGAAGGAGGACCGCAAGGTCAACATTGCCGAGCGTCGCAAGGCAAAGGCAATCCGCTTCGTGAAGGCGGCTGCCAAGGCGAAATAAACACGAAGGGGACAGAGGGGACATTGGGGACAAACGGGACAAAGGATAAGGAAAATTTCCAAATTCTCTGTCCCCTCTGTCCCATCTGACACCTCTGTCCCTTTTGTATTCTCATGCCCTCCCGCCAACAACAATTCTCCGACCTGTTTCCCAACGAACCAGCTTTCCGCTGGCGTCAGATCGAACAAGCGTTTTTCGTTCCGACTATCCGTTCCTGGGATGGGGTGACTTCGCTTTCCAAGGACATGCGCGCGGCGCTTGCCGTGTTGCCCTGGATGACCGTCGCCGCCGACCGCGTCATGGCCGGCGCGAGCAAGGACACGCACAAGGCGCTCCTAACCCTCGGCGACGGCCAGGTCATCGAGACCGTGCTCATGGAAAACGCGCGCGGCGAGCTCACCATCTGCGTGTCCTCGCAGGTGGGCTGCGCGATGCGCTGCGGATTCTGCGCCACCGGGCGCATGGGCCTCAAGCGCTCGCTCGACGCGGACGAGATCATCGACCAGTACCGCTTCTGGCAGCACTTCCTCGAGGACAACAAGCACCGCGGGGGGCTGCACTCGGATTTTTCCGCCATCCCGCCGCGCATCTCGAACATCGTCTTCATGGGCATGGGCGAACCGCTCGCGAATTATGAGAACGTGAAAACCGCTCTCAATGTTCTGCTCGCGCAAACGGACCTCGGCCCCACGCGCATCACCGTGTCCACGGTCGGCGTGCTCCCGCGCCTGGAACAGATGCTCACGGACAAGACATGGCCGCACGTGCGCCTCGCGATTTCGCTCCACTCCGCCATCGCGGAAACGCGCAAGCAGATCGTCCCGACGTCCTACGACGACTTCCTGCCCAGGCTCGCGGACTGGGCCCGACGCTACCTAACGATACTCGGCAACCGACGGCATCACCTCACGTTCGAATACGTGATGCTCAACGGCGTCAACGACACGGACGATCACGCGCGGGCCCTCGCCGCGTTCGTCCGGTCCATCGGGAACGTGAAGTGCAACCTGATCCCCTACAACCTCACGGACTGCGAGTTCGCGCGCAGCGAGGATTCGCGGATCGAACGGTTTCTCCGCATTCTGGAGAACGCCGAAGTGACTGCCACGCGACGACGCACCATGGGCGATGACATTGCCGCGGCGTGCGGACAACTAATCGTGCTTTCCGGAAAGACCGCCTAGCCAGGGCGATTTTTTTTGGCACGACGAGTTGTGGATAGTGTAAACTTGACACGATTTATTGCCCGTATTAGTTTGTGTATAGATAATACGTTTCAAGATCGGGGCCAAATGCCCATATGGGAGACGCATCGGAACAACACATCAAGCTTGCGGCGGACGCCGTCATTTTTACCGTGCGCGACGGCGCACTGATGGCGCTTCTCATTCAGATGAAAAAAACTCCGTACACCGGCATGTGGGCCGCGCCAGGAGGGATGATCGAACAGAATGAAACGACCGAGACCGCGGCGCGACGCATTCTCAATATGCAGACGGGCGTGACCGACGCGCACCTCGAGCAGCTCGCCACATTCGACGACCCGAAGCGCGACCGACTGGGCCGCGTGGTGAGCGTCGCCTACGTGGCGCTCGTGTCAAGCGAGCACGTGGAACTGAAGACCACGGAGAAGTACCAGGACGTCCGCTGGTGGCCGGTCCGCAAGCTCCCTGCCCTGGCGTATGACCACAAGGGCATCCTCGCGGTGGCGGTCAGCCGCCTGCGCGCGAAGCTTGAGTACACAAATGTCGCATGGAGCCTGCTTCCCAAGAAATTTACCCTCTCGCAGCTGCAGGAGGTATACGAGATCATCCTCGGCCGTACGGTCGACAAGCGTAACTTTCGCCGCAAGGTGCTCGACCTGAAACTGGTGGAACCGACCGGCAAAAAGTCCGCGAGAGGCGCGCATCGCCCGGCGGAATTGTTCAAGTTCAAACAGCGGAAGATGGAATACGTCGACGTGATGTAGATATCGTCAAATTGACACGCAAAAGGCCTAAAATCCTCTTTTTTCAAGGGAACAGGCGAGTTACGGTAACATCGCTTGACAAAACCCCAAAAATATGAGAAATTCCGGGGCCGCTCGTCGACGAGCGCGGGGATAAGAAACCCTCTTAACCCAGCGCCCGTCGAGGAATCATACCGATGAATCGAAGGGATCATGAGTTCTCTAACAAAAAAGGAGGCCATCCAATGGCCATCAAAGATGAGGGCCTGAAGGCCCGCTTCGCCGCGTTCGTCGCCGCCCTCGGCAAGCCCGAGGATCACATCGAGGTCGCCCTCAGGGGCGAGCTCGGCGACACCATCGACGACGCCGCCGTCAACAACCTCGGCGACTCGGACATCACCCCGGACGCGGACCTGCTCGCGGCGCTCACCGGCGCCGGCGTGGCAAGGGCCACCGCCCGTGCGGCGATCAAGGGCATCCGCAACGTCCCGGCCCCGGTCGAAGCCGCACCCGCGGTGGCGGCCGCGAACGGGCGAGCCGAACGACAGCTCGCCCTGCTCCCGGTCCTCAAGGACGACACCAGCTTCGTCGCGGCCCTGGCCTCGGGCGGCACCGCAAAGATGCCCACGGAAGATGCGGTCGCGGCGATCCGGGCGGCGTTCGCGAGCAGAACCGGCCTGTACGAGATCCTGCCCAAGCTGCTTGACATGATGAAGCAGCGCGCCGACGAGATGGAAGAGCCGCTCGACGAGAGCTTCTACTCCCTGCGCAAAGAGGTGGCGCGTCGTCGGTACGCCGACGTACTCGCGGCCTTCGACGGCATCGGCGAACTGATCACCGACAAGGAGAAGGCCAAGTTCCTGGACCGCGTGGAGCAGCTCTGGACCGTGCTCGAGGTCTTCCAGCAGCAGTTGGAAGCCTACCGTCAGGCCTACAAGGACGATTCCGGCGACATCGGCGCGGCCATCGCCGCGATCCGTGACGGCGGCGTGGCCATCGACATGCCCGACGTGGGTCCGGTGGTCGCGGCGGCCCGCGGCGTGCTGGAGCGGTTCAACCGCGCCTTCGCCGGCCTCGGCATCCCGGTCGCCCGCGCGCTCGCGGCCGATGCCATCCGCACCCGCGAGATCCTGCGTCGTCCGGGCCTTCCGGCGACCATCGGCGCCACGACCTTCGACGAGATGCTCAAGAAGCTCGAGGTGAACATCCCCCCGGACGTCGCCGAGATGGAGACCTCCGTGGCGCGGTACGTGCTCAGCCTGATGAGCCTGCCGAGCTCCCCGGTGGAGCAGCAGCCGCAGTTCATCCTCGCCCTCCAGCGCCTGGGCAAGCCCATCCCCTGGGCCACGCTCGCGCAGCCACGCCTGGCGCGCACCGCTCCCCCCGCCACGCGCAGCCGCGGCAGCGAGCGCGAGGAACCCCCCCGCCGCTACTGACGCGGCACAACCTGGCGAGCTAGGCCCCACTTGGGCCGAAGCTCGCCTCTTTTCCTCCATCCTCCAGAAACGTTTCTGAAGGGCGGAGTCAAAGGAGTTTTCCATGCGAGAAATCGCACGTACCATCGCGCTCACGTCGCCGTTCGTGCAGGGGACCGTTCTCCTGGCCGCGCGCATGCTGCATTTGCAGCCGTCGGACGCGCAGTCCGTCATCGAGAGGCTCACCCCTGGGCGTTCGCCGACCTTCGGCGAGCTCTGGGACGTGAAGGGTCCGGACGTCGAGCGGCTCGCCGCCGACGCCGGTGCCAGCGTGTCCCCAGTGGACGCTCGCGCGCTCGCGGAGCTCTGCCGCGATGTGGACCCGTGGACCCCGATGTGCCCCAGCTGCGGCGAGCTCACGCTTTCCGCGGTCGCGGGCAAGGTCTATGAAGTCCCCGCCCTCGGCACGGTGTGCCCCTTCTGCTCCGCCGCCGCCATCGCTCTCTCCCCCGTCCTCATTCGCCGGGTGAACTGGGCAACCGGCGCGCTCGTCGAGCCCGGCATCACGGTGGACATCCGCTCTGTGCCCGGCAAGGCGATCCCGTTCATGGACGACGAGTTCCGCGCGTGGGCCGGCCGCGTCGACGCGAATCTCGACCGCGCACTCGCCGAGGCAGGCCTCCCGATCTACGCCTTCCTCGCCCTCCTCAACCTGCGGCTCGGCCGCTTCGAGAAGTTGGGCTGGGAGGAGGCGAGGGAGCTGCTCGCGCGGCCCGACGCGTTCGGCCTGTGGCAAGAGCTCGACCGACTCATCGCCGATGCGTTCCGCTTCGCCGACGAGCGCGAGGTCACCAACCTCCCGCGCCGCTTCCTCGCCGACGGCCGCTCGCGCGACCAGTTCGGCGAGGTGAAGATCAACGGCCGCGCCTACCTGCTCGCGGGCCGCATCGCCCAAGGCGACACCAGCGACGTGTACCTGGCGCGCACCGACGACGCAATGCCGCTACACGTGATCGTGAAGGCGCTGGTCACAGATGACCGCGACTTGCTGCGGCACGAAGTCGCCAACCTGAAGACGCTCGCCACCGCGGACGTGAGCGGCTCCGAGCTGTTCAAGTCCACGGTTCCCGAGTACGTCATGGAAGGCGTCATGCGCCGTCCGGACGGGAGCGAGTGGCCCGTGGTCGCGTACCGCTACCGGCACGGCTTTGACTGGTCGCTCGCGGACGTGATGGGCGAGTACCCCGAGGGCGTGGACGTCGAGACCATGGTCTGGATGGCCAACCGGCTCTTCCTCAACATGGATTGGTTCCACGCCGTCGGGCTCGTGCACGGCGCGCTCATCCCCCCGCATCTCGTCATCCACGCCCGCGATCACTCCATGGTCCAGGTGGGCTGGGGGATGGCGGTGCGGCCCGGGCAGAAGCTCGTCGGGATCAGCGAGGCCTACGCGGCCTACTACCCCGAGGAGGCGCTCGCCGGGCGCGTGAACGAGCTGACGGACTTCGCCATGGCGGCACGTTCGCTGATCGCGGTGGTCGGGGGGAACCCCGCCACCGGCCAGCTCCCGTCTCATGTCCCCGAACCCGTCGGGGAGATGCTCGTCCGCTACGCCCGGTACACGGGCGCGCCGACCCGCGGCCTCCGGACGACGGGGATGGACCTCTACAACGACTGGAGGACCACGATGGAATCCGTCTTCGGACCTCCCCGCTACCACCCCTGCCACATGCCGCGGCCCACCGCCACGGCGAGGAGATAGACATGGGAGCCGGAAACTGGGGCAGCACCGCTGCCCGCGCCCGTACCGAAACCCGCGCCGCGATGCCCGTGCAGACGGTCTTCACGGCGCGCGGCGTCCACCCGTCGATGGACCCGCGCGGGATCCTGTTCCGCGAGTCCCGCGACAGCGCCGAGCATCCGACCACCCGCGCGGTGGCCTGGTTCCTGGACGTCACAAGGTCCATGGACCGCATCCCGCACGCCCTGGCCACCCGCACGCTGCCGGACTTCGCCGACCGCGTGCTCTCCCTCTTCCCCCACGCCCAGATCCTGTTCGGGGCCGTGGGAGACGGAGAGGACGGCGACCGCGCACCATGGCAGATCGGCCAGTGGGAGAGCTCGGACCACCTGGTGGACCAGTGGCTCACCCGCATCTTCCTCGAGGGAGGCGGCGGGCCGAACGGCGAGGAGTCGTACGACCTCGCGCTGTACTTCCTCGCCCGGCTGGCGCGCATCGACTGCCTCGAGAAGCGCGGCCTGAAGGGGTACGCGTTCCTCACCGGCGACGAGCGGCCCCGCAAGCGCGTCAGCGCGCGCGTGGTCAACCAGCTCCTCGGCCGGCAGGAGCTTGCCGCCGACATCCCGATCGAGCAGATCATCGCGGAGGCGGCGGAGAAGTTCCACCTCTTCTACCTCATCCCGGACCTGCGCCGGGCCGAGGACTGCGCGAGCGCGTGGCGCGGGCTCATCGGCGAGCACGCCATCTGCATGGAGTCTCCCGACGACGCGTCGCTCGTCGGAGCGGAACTCATCGGGCTCACCGATGGAACCTACTCCGGCACGCTCACGGAGATGAAGCGCCGGCTCACCGACCAGGGCGTCGACAAGAAGGTGGCGACGCGCATCTACCGCGCGATGCTCCCCTACGCGATGACCATCGGCGCGGCCGAGCCGACGCGCGACGTCTCCGACGTCCGCGATCTCCCGGTCGCTCGCCAGAGCGGGATTCGCCGGCTCGCGGCATCCTGAACAGCCAGGGGCACCCATCCATCCGCATCGCGATGGTTGCCCCTGGTATCTTTTCCAACGTTCTTCCATGACACCTGAAGCTCGTTCCACAGTGGGACAGGCGGCAGGTGACAGAGAAGAAACACCCATCAAGAAGGAGGTTCCCAATGGGAGCCGGTTCCACCAGCAGCGTACGCGTCCAGGCGCGGTCACAGGCCCGCCAGAACATGCCCAAGCAGAAGGTCTTCACGCAGACCCTGCTCCATCCCAGTATGTCCCCGCAGGGCCTCATCGTGCGCGAGTCGCGGGATCTCCCGGGCGAGCACGAGGACTCCCTCGGCGTCATCTTCTCGATGGACATCACCGGCTCGATGGGCCACATCCCAGTCGAGCTCGCCACGCGGACCATGCACGAGTTCATGCCGGCGCTCGCCCGCCTGAGCCCCGACGTGCAGGTGCTCTTCGGAGCCGTGGGTGACCCGTTCGATGGGGGCGAGGCGCCCTGGCAGATCGGGCAGTTCGAGTCCGACGACGAGAAGGCCGACGAGTGGCTGACCCGCCTGTGGACCGATGGCAGCGGCGGAGGCGCCCCGTACGAGGGGTACGACCTCCTCTTCTACTTCGCGGGCTACCACACCAGCATGGACTGCTGGGTGAAGCGCCAGAAGAAGGGCTACCTGTTCATCACGGGCGACGACATCTGCCGCGCCGAGGTGGACGCGGGCTGGGTCAACCGCCTGCTCGGGCGCCAGGAGCTGGCGGCGGACATCCCCATCCAGACGGCCATCGCGAAGGCCGCGGAGATGTACCACGTCTTCTTCCTCATCCCGGACGCAGAGCGCGAGCACAACTACCGCGACGGGCAGTACGTTGGCGACCACTGGCGCAAGATCCTGGGGAAGAACGGCACGGTCGTCGTGCTCGACAACTCCACTGACACCGCCGTGGTCTCCTCGATCCTCTTCGGCCTCCGCGAGGGCGCCTACGGGTCGCTCACGGC
>MGFA01000008.1 GCA_001791645.1 Candidatus Uhrbacteria bacterium RIFOXYB12_FULL_58_10 | reverse complement strand
AAAACTGCAGAAATGTGAGTCCGGTTGTGAAATCGCCAAACTCCGTTGTTGAAAGCGCTCGGGTAAGCACGCCAACCGTGACAAGCCCGAACACCATGGTAAGCGCGCGGCCAAGCATCTGAAATGCGTAATTTGTCGCGAAACGCTTCGGATCCATATGGCTCGTAGTGTAGTTGTTTTTCAAAGAAAAGAAAAACGCGGATTTCTCGCTTGAAACGAGCTCCGAAAAATGCTATAATGTGAACGTTATGGAGGGAGTCAAAAAATGGATCGGGGCGGTCCTGGCGGTATTCGTGTCCGTTACCGCGTTTTTTCCGTCCGGCATCATTTTTGCGGCACCGCTGAAGGGGTACGAGGCCGTGCAGGTGGTGGCGTCGAGCAAGTTGACCATTGTGCCCGGCGAAACCAAGCAGGTATCGGTTGGGTTCCAGAATGTCGGGACCGAATCGTGGGTCAACGACGGAAGGTCGTACGTTTCCGTGTATACCCACGGGCCCAAGTATCGCACGTCCGTTTTTCAGGACACGACGTGGCTTTCGTCGACTCAACCTGCCAAATTGACAGAGTCGTCTGTAAGGCCAGGTGAGGTCGGCCATATTCAGTTTGCATTGCATGCCCCCGCTACCGCGGGAACGTACGCGGAAACGTTCCAACTCGCGGCAGAGGACGCTGCTTGGATTCCGGGCGGACAATTTACCATCAACGTAACGGTGGGCACGGCCGCTTCCGGGTCGTCTCAGAAATCATCGCCGTCTTCTTCTGGATCCGGATCCAGTTCCACGTCCGTTTCCGCGGATACGTCCGGTTTGTCGGGCATCGTCCTTTTGCGCAGTGCCAAGAAAATCACGGCGAAGGCAAACGAGACGGTTTCCTACACCGTGGGGATCAAGAACACGGGAACAACGTCGTGGTCGAAGCGGTCCCTGCACGAGGGGAATCTTCAAGCGGCCTCCCTGGGCTCATCGAGCGTTGTCGTTTCCAAAACCTCCGGCACGGTCGGGCCCGGAGCCATGGATCTCATTGACTTCACGTTTCAAGCGCCGTCAAAGAAGGGGTCGCACACGGTAACGTACGTGCTTGCGGTCGACGATGCAGTGGTGCCGGACCTGGAAATCAACATCCCGGTCGAGGTGACAAGCGACGCCCCGTCCGTGAAATCTGCGCCGGTAAAGGAAAAAGCCGCTCGGGAAAAGGAAGCCGAGGAAAGCACCACAGACGGAATCGTATCGGACATTACCATGGAAGAGCCGACCGTGCGCATCGGCGTGCTCATCGTCGACGAGGAAACCGATGACGAGGTCGTCGTGAGTTGCGTCACGAGCTGGAAGCTCTACGACGGCGATAGCGGCCTGCTCGCGGAGCTGAATAAGGACGAGTCCGTCGAGGCGTTTTATAAGAAGGATCGATATTGGTATGACCGCGGGAAGGGGCTTGAGAAGACCGGCTCGTATCTGCGTTTCGTCCCCGACGAGGAAAATGCCGTGTGCAAGGTGGAAAATTTCGACCGTCGAGTGACGCGCAACGCGGCGTACCCGGACAACGAGTTTCGGAATATTCTGGAACTTCGCTATAACTCCGCGAAGGATCGCACCTGGCTCATCAACGAGCTCGATGTCGAAATGTATTTGCGCGGCCTCGCCGAAACCTCCAATGTCTCCCACCTTGAGTTTCAAAAAACGTTGATCACGGTTGCGCGCACATATGCGCTCTATCATTGGGAACGCGCAACGAAGCACGAGGAGGAATACTTCCACATGAACGCGTATGCGGACGACCAGGTGTATCGCGGATATGGCCAGGAGTCACGCACGCCGCGCTTGACGTCGAGCGTGGAGGCGACTGAGGGCGTGGTCGTCACATACGACGGAAAAACCGCGATCACCCCGTATTTTTCCCGTTCCGACGGTCGTACGCGCGATTGGGGCGAGGTATGGTATGGCGACGTGGCCTGGCTGAAAAGCGTTCCGGCGCCGTGCGACAAGGGGAAGACGCTTTGGGGACACGGCGTTGGCATGAGCGCGAGCGAGGCGCTTTGCCAGGCGAACAACGGCAAGGAATGGAAGGATATTCTGAAATACTTTTATACGGGCATTGACCTGACGAGGCGATGGAAATGACGAATCGAAACTTGATCGGAACATGGACGGGCGCGTTCGCGCTGATGGCGGTCGCGCTCGTTTTTCCGGTAACCGCATTGGCAGCTCCGAACGAGGCGTTGCTCGACCTGTTCGCATCGCGTGGCGACCTTCGCGCGGCCTTTGACGCGGATCGCGGGTATCAGGCCGTCCCGGGTTCCGGCGCCGGATTTCTCATCGACCTTGAGGACTGGGCATACCAGTATGGCTGGAAGGAATATCCGTCGCTCCTTGCCTATGCGCCCGCTTCGCCCCTTTCGTCGTTCGCTCCGACCAGACCCGTTCCGTCCGTCACGTCCGGGGCATTCATTGTCATTGACCGCACGAGCGGCCAGATCCTCGTCGCGCAAAATGCCGACCGGGCGTGGCCAATCGCGTCGCTCACAAAGCTCATGACCGCGCAGATCGCGCTCGATTCCGGCGCGAGCCTGTCCGACGTGTATTCGGTCAAGGCTGAGGATGACGTCGGCGGGGCGAAGCTGTACGTGAACTCCGGCGATACCTTTACGCTCGACGGGCTTTTGTATGCCACGCTCGTCGGATCCGCGAACAACGCGGCAAACGCGATCACGCGTACCGTGACCTCGGACAAAGCCGCCTTCGTAAATGAGATGAACCTTCGGGCACGCGCGCTCAACCTGTCTCGCACGACGTACGTGGACCCGACCGGCATCGAGGTTGAGAACGTGTCCACGGCCCGTGAGCTGGCGCGCATCGCGGACATCGCATTTCGACGCCCGGACATCCATCGATATACCACGACCGCTTCCGCGAGGATCCGCGTGCTCAGCCGGGGGACCATCAAGACCATTACGAACACCAACTGGATGCTTTGGAAGCCGGAATACGACGATATTTTCGTCATGGGTGGGAAGACGGGATATTTGGACGAGTCGGGATGGAACCTTTCCGTAGTGCTGCGTCCGGAAATGAAAGACGAGGAGCATGAGCTCCTCGTGGTCGCATTCGGTTCGGATTCCCGCGCCGACTCGTTCGTGGACGCCGAGGCGCTTGCACGCTGGGCGTGGGAGGGCCTCAAATAGCTTTTGACCCATCGATGACGCCGGCGACCATTCGGTCCGCATGGCGTTTTTTGTCTGTTTCGACTAGCTGGATGATGAGCTCTTTCACCTTTTCCGGATGCTCGATGTCCTTGAATACGAATTGCGTGCGTTCCGCGGCCGTTTGCACGAGGACGTTTCCGTAGTCGAAGAACGTGCGCACGATTCCCTTGACGTCGCTCGTGACGTCCTGGACGACGGCCAGGTGCAGCTCGGAGGCGACGCGATTGAACAGTCCCTTCTGCTCGATATTGATGACCCGATGCGTGGTGATGATCCAGGTGTCGAGGTAGTAGTCGGTGAACTCGATGAAGCAGATAAGCCAGATCGACAGGGTATAGATGCAGGCGGTTACGACGATGACCGGCCCGATCAACGGATGTTCAAGCCAGGCGCTTATCCTGTCCCAAAAGTAGACGCCGATCGCCGCGGGAACGGCGAGCATGAAGACGGCGGCCGCGCAGAGGGAAGCCCATGCGAACCATTGGCGTCGTAAAAATAAGACGACACGTTCGTCCGGGCGTTTGTTTGGGAGTCGGTCAAGGTGAAACATAGCGCTCTAGGGTCCGGGAAAGAATTGGCTGTCTCCGGAACCGATGAAAAAAACGTCGAGCGGAACGGAAGCGGACCAATCGAACGGAAAGAGAAGCAGGACGGAGCCGGCGACCAGAAGGATCGTCCCGGCGAGACAAAGCGCGGTAATGGAGTAAAGGCCGATTCCGTACGTACCGAATCGAAGCAGATGGTACAGGTTGAATCCCGTGTAGACGAAAAAAAGGACGAGATACGCCCCGTAGAGCACGAGCAACGTCCAAATTGGAAGGGCGAGCGACGAGAGGTCGAACGACATAGTTCCGATTGTCCAAGATTCAAATCCCGTTTCTTCAGCGATTATATCACAACGACTCGCGGTTTGGCGCGTCGAAGCCAAGATGACGGTAAGCGAGGTCGGTGGCGACGCGGCCGCGGGGCGTGCGCGTCAAAAACCCAAGTTGGAGCAGGAACGGCTCGTACACGTCCTCGATGGTATCAATTTCTTCCTGCGTGGAAGCGGCGAGCGTGGAAAGCCCGACCGGTCCTCCTTGGAATTTTTCGATGATGGTGAGCAGAAGCCGACGGTCGACGTCGTCGAGCCCGTGCGCGTCGACGTTCAGCATCGCGAGCGCGTCCTCTGCAACCGGGCGCGTGATTTGTCCGTCGGCGCGGACCTGCGCGAAGTCGCGCACGCGCTTGAGCAGGCGGTTGGCGATGCGCGGGGTGCGGCGCGAGCGCTCGGAGAGCAGGCGCACGGCCCCGGGCTCGGCGTCGATGCCGAGGATCTTGGCGCTGCGCTCGATGATCTTTCCGACGTCTTCGTGTTCGTAAAAGTTTAGGTGGTACGTCATGCCGAAGCGGTCACGCAGCGGGGAAGAGAGCAGCGAGAGCCGCGTGGTCGCGCCAATGATGGTGAAGCGTTCGAGGTTGAGGCGCAGCGTGCGCGCGGTCGGGCCCTTGCCCACGATGATGTCGAGCGCGTAGTCCTCCATGGCCGGGTAAAGGATTTCCTCGATGGTGCGGTTCATGCGATGGATTTCATCGATGAACAGCACGTCGCCCTTGCCGAGGTTGGAAAGGATCGCCGCCAGGTCGCCCACGCGCTCGAGCGCCGGACCCGAGGTGACGCGAATCTGCGCGCCAAGCTCGTTCGCGATGATGTTGGCGAGCGTGGTCTTCCCAAGCCCTGGGTTTCCGTATAAAAGCACGTGCTCGAGCGGCTCCTCGCGCTTTTTCGCGGCCTCGATGACCACGTTCAGATTGTCTTTCAAGGCGCGCTGTCCCACGAAGTCGCCGAGCGACTGCGGCCGTAATCCGGCCTCGAACTCCCGTTCCGGCGCATCCGCGCCTTCATCCAGGATCCTTTCCGGCAGTTCCGTCTCATCACGCTCGATCATACGGCTTCATTATGGATGACCCGGCCGCGCGAGGCAAGAAGTTGCGGAATGAGACGCCCGAATTTGAAAGAAATTAATACTCCCTTTCATGCCTGTTCCATTCGGTGATTTCAGCGGCCATTTTTCGTTCCGCCTCCGTCCATTGTGACCTCGGCTTCATTTCGTTTGGCAGCAGTTCATCCAAGCGATATACCCGAGGGTACGGGGAGTCGGCATATTCTCCGTATTGTCTTGCGGTCCAGTCGATGAGGATATTCCCGAAGCGATTGACCTGATGATAAAAGGTGACGCCGTCTCCGTACTCCTCGAGTTCCATTTGTAATCCCAGGCGTTTCGTACAGTAGGCTTGAAAATCAGACGGGACCGTGCGACATTTTCCGATCTCATTTATTCGGTGGCCAGGTTCATTCGGGGGAGGTTTCACGAAGGAGGCGAAATCCTGGATGGCCTTACGAAGGTTCTTGCGCTCACGATCGGGAACGCGTTCTTGCTCCATCAACGCATCAAGCGTGCGCAAGGCGTCGCTGACGTCTTCGTCGGGGAAGGGAATGAGCGAATCGACGATTTCTGCGACGCGGCTGTAATCGACAATGACGTCGGAATTTTTCGCGCATTCCGCGATTCTCACCTTTGGTTTTCCTGGCTTTTGGATGAAAATTCCAAGTGGACGAAAATCTTCCGTCGACGTGAATGTCGCGAAGGGACCCTCGTTCCAGTACGTTTGTGCCCGGTCGTTGCTCGTGGAATACACGAGGGTGAGCAAAGGACGTTCCTCGAGCGGTCGGTCGCAAAGAACGAAAGACAACTGCGCTCCCACCGACGTTTGTGCTTCGTCGCCGAAAATGTCATCGCGTTCGTACGTGCCGGTTCGTTCTATCCACGGCGGCTGGGACGCGCGCACGCTGTTTTCTTGAAAACGAGAAACGACGATGCCATCGCCGAGATCAGCGAAACCGCGAGGCCCTGCCGGTCTTCTTAGACGAATATTTTCGTAGTCAGATTCAAGCGCCCGGCGGAGTTCCCAGTAATAGTTTCGTCCTCCGCCCGCGACAAGTTCCGGAAAACGATTAAAAATACGTTCGATTTGTTCTAACGGGACCCGCTCGCCCTCCCGGATTTCGCAGGCGCGCAAGATTTCATCGCGCGAAAGCGTCGCATGACGCGTTTCCGCCTGTTTTCCAAAATCAATATTTCTTTCTGGACTTGTCATACGGCCTCATTATGGACGACCCGGTCGCGCGAGGCAAGGAACAAAAAGCGGTTTGATCTCATGTGCGAGAGACTGAATCTTGGTGGGCGAGGCGGGGGTCGAACCCGCACGGAGTTTCCTCCAAGGGAGTTTAAGTCCCTCGCGGCTGCCAATTACGCCACTCGCCCATTTCATGCGTGCTTTTTGTTGCGTCCTCTGTGTGTTGGCCGCAAGCTATGGCAATTAGGACAGAGAAATGGTCACCGTTCATGTGGTCAAGTTCCAAAGGTAGACACGGCCATCATAGGATGAATTTTTTGTCAGGATCGTTTGGAGCGACTGCGGTGGCACGGCTGGCTTTGCGTTGAATGTGTTTGTCATTTCCTCCGGCAGGAATTAAACCGATTTTTTGGAGAACCTGTCGAATGCTACTTGAGGATGCGAACCGCATTAACGATCTGTTCGTGCGTCCATTTTTTTTGGTCGTTCTTTCATGGATACAAGGTAGACGAAGATTCCAAAAATATCAATTACGTTTACCATTGACGGAGATATCCAAAAGGAAAAAAGACGCCGATAGGCGTCTGAGAGTCAGATCGAGCGCAGGATGCCGCGGACGACCAGGATCCAGTTGATGATTTCGTCGACGTTATTCGTCACGCCGAACATGCGCAGCTCCACGGTGCCGTGGCCACTGATGCGGATGAGATGCCAGCAGTCGCGGAGATTCGTGGCGAATCCTTGCTCGCGCGCGACGGCATCGAAGTGTTCCCGCGACGCGTACGCGGGCGGCTGCCAGTTGCGGGCCATCATCTTGTAAAGTTCGATGCGTTCGCCGCGCGAGTGGTCGCCAAGCGCGATCAATGGATTGAGATGAGGGACGAGCGCATTGTGGACCGCGAGCGCTTCTTCCGGCGAGGCGCATCCGACATGCAGGTGCGTCCCGGCGACGCGGCAGGCGGCCGAGAGCACGCGCTCGGGAAGGGCGGCCGCGATCGACGCGTAGCGCGCATCGTGCGGATAGACGTCGAGCGGCATGTCGCGCGCTGCGACCTCGATGGCCTCGAGTCGAAGATCGAGCGATTTGGCGGCAAGGTGCCCACGATCCAGGCCGGACGTGAGCGCGTCCCGAATATCCGTGATTTCACGGGACGGATCGGTGCGATGTTCCACCTGGCAGGCGGAGAGCTCGTACGTCCACGCGGGGTCGTTCACGGTAGAGAGGAAATCGGAGGAACGCGGGACGATGCGATAGTCATGCGTCCAATACGGGCCCCATCCGAAGCCGCAGTCGCCGACATATTTGAATTGTTTCAGGAAAAATTCCCTTTCCACTCCAAAATGTTCGCGGAGGGACGGATCGAAGTTGACACGCGAGAGAAGAGATCCGGTTCTGTCCGGCACGGTGGGCTCCTGTCGGTTTAAGCTTGGCGTCTTAGGGCCTTTGCGAATCCGCCCTTGTCGTCCGAGAGCTCTCGCGAGCCACGGGTGATTTTGGACAGGCTTACGCCGAGGGATTCGGCGATTCCCCGTTGGGGAACACCTTGCGAAAGCAATTTGACGATTCGCCAACGCAGCGCCATGTCGCGATATTCGGCCGGAGTCAGGAGGTCGCGCAAAAACGCCCGGAGCACGGGCTTGTTCGGCGCAATGGACTGGACGGCGACGAGCACGTCGTCCATCAGCCGCTCAATTTGTTCATTTGAAAGCTTTGCGTTGACCATATATGTATTTGTGTATCTGTACACAGAAACAATAACACGGTACAATCGCTGAGTCAAGTATTTTGTTCGCGAAGCGCGTTGGCCGTCCTTTCGTCCAGCACGTCTGACGATTCGGCCCGGCCATGCCCAAAAAATCCCTTTCATGGTCCAAGGGCGGAGATTCATGCAGGATATTGGCAATTTCCCTGTGTGTTGATGCACGTTTTGGCATATCTTGCATGAATTTTCCCCTGTTGCTATACTCATGGCCACAAAACAACGTGCGGGAATAGCTCAGTGGTAGAGCGTCTCCTTGCCAAGGAGAAGGCCGCGGGTTCGATCCCCGTTTCCCGCTCCAAAAGTACCTCTCACCTGTTGAGTGGTATTTTTGTTTTGGTTGAGCGGAG
>MGFA01000007.1 GCA_001791645.1 Candidatus Uhrbacteria bacterium RIFOXYB12_FULL_58_10 | reverse complement strand
TGGCACGTGCGAAGGTGTCTCATATTTGCTGATGACAAAGATGCCGGGGCAACGCCTGTCATCTGGTTGGTTCGATCTCAGTAAAAGCCAACAGGAGGCGATGTTGTCCCAAATCTCGGATCAGCTCCGACTCTTCCATAGTATTTCTTTCGATACCTACGCCATTCCTCGCCCACTTCAAAATAGTTCGTGGAAAGATGCCTTGCGCGCCTATACTGACTTACCCGAACAAGCGCCAGAGCAAGCAGACGAACGGACGCGAGCGAATTTTGCCACGCTCAGAAATTTCTATCTTGAGCACGAATCGGTGCTATCGGTCGCAACCGCACCTGTCCTCGTCCACAACGATATCCATTTTGATAACGTGCTTCATCAGAACGGAATGTTAACTGGTATTCTCGACTTTGATTTTGCTCGACAAGCACCAAGAGACTACGAGCTACGCCAGATCATAGACTTTTTTCAATCACCAAAATATCTTGTTTCAGAGCGCGACGAACCCGTTTGGGATGGCTTCGAAGCCACCGATGAGCTTCGTCTATTACGAAAGTATTATCCCGAGCTGTTTGATAGCCCCGACATGGTTACTCGCCAAAAGCTTTATCTAACCGAAACGATCGTCACTGCCATGCGTGATGGCGCGTTCTACAAGTTCAATGAAAAGGTGGAGACGTACTTCAATACCGAGTGGCTAGAGCGGGTATTGTCGTAAAAACGAAAAAAAGATGCGGTCGTTGTTTGGCGTTTTCGAGGATGCAAAAGTATAAAAAGTGTCGAAAGTTCATAAAACTTTTCTTCGCGAAGGTAAGAGAAATCCTTACCCTTGGCTTGCCGGAAGATTGCGCATTTTGCCCTGGGGGTGGGGGGTCTAAGATGCGGTCGTGGATTCTGACTGTGAATGCGTTATAACTCTGACAAAAGACAAACCCCGCGTCGAGAACGACAGCGTCCCCGAGTTGGGGCTTGTCGTCTCGCGCGGGGCGAGAGAGCACTTCAGTTGTGCTTGGCGTAGCGTCGTTCGGCGTGCTCGTTGGAACTCAGCGCCATGAGATCCCTCACGCGTTCCACGCTGATGAGGCGGAGGAAGAGGCCGATCTCGATCCCGACCATTTCGTCGAACTTCCAGTCGAAGCCGGAGCAGGAGATGATGATGTGGTCGAGGTCCATCCGCACGGCCCCGGGGTACTTGGGGTTCGCGGGGTCGGTTTCGTCTCGTGTCTGGAAGCTGGCGATGTGTTCCGGATTGGCCGCGAGACGCTCGGCCTTCTCCTGGGCGAGACGGGCGTACTTCGCCATCTTTTCAGGAGCAACCTTGCCGACGGCGACCCCGACAGCTGGGGACCACATGATACTGTCGTCTTCCTCGATGCCACGCCAGACCACGACGTAGCAGCCGGTGTCGGTGGGATCAAACATCTGTGCGAGCGACATGATGTTCCTGACCAGGCTGTCGATGCATCTGGGGTGGGCGAGCCGGTAGGCGATGGCTGAAGGACGCTTGCCAGAAAACGTGGGCATGGAGATCTCCTGGGGTGGAGAGGGTAGCGGAGGGCTGCCCTCTTGTCGTATGGAACGACAGTGAATAATGTTCTTAATAGGCCTTTTTGTCAACATTGTACTTGTTCTTTTAGTTAGAAACCATTACACTTTTCTTACAATTTAGCCTAAACCGTGCGTGAGCGCGGCATGGCAATAAAGCCAAGCAGGATACTGAACCCGTCGTTCAGCAATCCTGCTTGGTCGTATCCCGAAAGGGTTACGTTCCCCGCAAGGGGAAGAGCTGGCGGCGGGCTTTGTGTTTGCCCAATGCCGGATAAAACCCACCAAGCAGGGTCATATGAAAAAGATTTTAAGCGTGATTGTTTTAGTCGGTACGTTACTATCCTCCGTAGGTTTCCCGAACCAACAAGCGATGGCTGGCGACGACCTCGCTCAACGCCTGTCTGGCCAGATACTCTTACAGGTCGAAAGCCACGGGGAATCCTGGTACGTTGACCCCGTGACGTTAGAGCGCACCTATCTCGAAGACGGAGATGCAGCCTACCAAGCGTTGCGGGATTTCGGTCTCGGCATATCGACCGACGACTTGAATAAATTGCCCGTCGGCGTAGAGGAGCGGTTTGCAGACACGGACACGGACGGTGATAGTCTCGCGGACACGCTTGAGGAAGGGCTTGGGACGGATCCGAACGTGGCCGATACTGACGGCGACGGTTATTCCGACGGGTCGGAGGTACTGGAGACGAACACCAACCCGCTGGGGACTGGTTCCATAAAATATGACGCGTCGCTCAATAGCACACTCAGAGGCAGGATACTGCTTCAGGTGGAGTCACGTGGCGAGGCGTGGTATCTGAACCCCGCCGATGGCAAAAGGTACTACATGAAAAATGGTGATGCCGCATATCAAATCATGCGGTTCCTGAGCCTCGGCATTACGAATGCCGACCTTTCCCTCATCCCGGAAGTCGGCGAAGATGGCAACTCGACAGTAACCGATCCCGACCAGGAGTATTTTCTCAAGGTCGTGGGTGAAGAGGTTGTGTTTACTACCATCAAATTCGTGATCAACACGATTTCGCAGGAACTTTTTCTTAGCGGATCAGCAGGATTTGCGTATCCAGTGGACGCCAACGGAAATTACGACGAAGACGGACGGTTCATTATTTTGAACGTTGACGTCACGAACATCAGCGATAACGACGTGACGTTGAACGCGGATTCGTTCGTGCTTATTGAAGCCGGCGGCGACTACAAGGCATATACCGTTTTCGATGAAGTCGATGGTTACGGCGAAGACGATATAACCGGCAAGCCTATTGCTCCCGGTGAAAAAGAAAGCGGTGTTTTAGTCTTCCAGGCACCGTCTCTCGATGTCGTTGCGGGATACATCCTACCGATGGACAAATTGGGAACAAACGAAACCTATGATTTCGTAATCAACAATAGCGGGGTCATTTGCGGAGAACACCCGACGTGGACGGAGGATCAGTGCGACAAGGTGGCTCGTGGTGACGTTTGGATCGGCATGACCTATGAGATGATTCTTGTAGAGCGTGGGTTCGCAGACTCAGAAAACCTCTCAAATTACGGCGATGGCGACCAATGGCAATGGTGCTGGTTCGACGAGTCCCCGATGTGCGTCTACGACGACAACGATGATGGCATCGTCGACAGCTACAATTAGGGATTTACTGAATGTAAATAGCATTGTTGACTATGCAAGGAAAAATATCTTGGGGAATCGCCATCGTCGTTTTAGCCGTAGTCCTTCTTGGGGACTTCACGACTGGAACAAAGGCCGCGGTGGTGATCGGAGCATTCCTCCTCCACCTCATCTCGCAGCAGGATAAAAGATTCCGAAGGGTTGAAAACGCCGTCGGTATTCTTGATGACGCCACCAACAAAGAGGCAGCCAACAAGTCCATATCGTACCGAGCGGACATAATTTTGGAGCCGAACTGGCAAAAGATTATCAATGATCTCGCCAAGGACGGGGGCGTGGAACCAGAGAGGTTCGTGAAAGAAATATACGCGGACAAAAAACTAAACGTAAAGGAAGGCGAAGGGGTATTTGGGAAACTCTTCAGATTCGTGTATTTCTCCGACGGAATCTCGGGGATGACCCAGATATGGTCGGATCGACACAAGACGTTCGTCGACAAAATGGAAATTAGAGAGCGGTTATTCAGTTCCGAGGAGGGTATGAACTTCGCGTGGATTGGTCACGATAAGTACGGAGAAAATCGCGTAGGGACGAGCATCGTCATCGCCCCTCACGTCATCGGATTCCCCGAGGTGCTTCCGGATGGCGATTTTCTCGACGAGGAGAAGCTGGGCGAGGTTCCATTTTGGACGATCATTCAATTCCTTACCAACCTCGACAAGTACGTTGGGATTTGGGGATCCATGTACATGATAAAAACTTTCCCCAAGGAACTGTCTGACCTGTTCGAGAAGCATGAAATAAAATATGACCCGTGGAACTTTGAAGATTATGGCTGCGGCGGGGAGCCGAAGAAAAAGTTGGTGGAAAACGAATGGACAAAACAGAATGGAGTAGAAATCTACGACCAAAAAATGCGTGAGCAAACCTTCCAATCACCGTATCTCACCGTCCGCATCCGCATCGAAGCATTTAACCTGTAAATCAAAGCTGGCGGCATCACCGCTAACTTTGTTATCCACAGGTACGAAAAATATTCTCGGCGAAAATTGGGTCTAAGTTAAGCTATTAAAGTTTCAAGAGTATAAAAAGTGTAAAAAGTTTGGTGGATAACGCGAATTGCGCGTTATCGGACACGTCTTTACAATGAGGTGACCGAGCAATCGGCGTACCTTCACAAATGAATATTACGACCAATACCATGGAAAAACCATGACCACTTTTTCGGTTCACACCGACCGCCGTTCACTACACTGTCCGCGCCAGTATACGCGTGAAGATCATCAACCTATCATCAACATCATTACCTATCACCTCCCGCCCATTATTTCTAAACGCCAGGGCGCGAGTACCCCGCGTAACAAAGGTATATGACGATGGTACTGTTGAAGCCCGTTGATGGCCGTACGCCAAACGAGCTGGAGATCTTATTTAAAGACTTCTTGAACGAGCAGAAATTCACCCGCTGTGCCCGCCACGCCACCCTTCAGGGCTATGTTGCCGCCATGCAACTGTTCCTCCGTATCGTGAAGGAGGCCGACCTCCGCAATATCCAAGACCGCCCAACGTGGATTGGATTTTTTAGCGCACTCAACGAACGTGAACGGCTCGTGGGCAAACAAATGAAACAAACCGGCGTGAAGGCATCCACGTTGCTGACCTACCGTAGCAAACTGGACGTGTTCATGCGTTGGCTCGTGGCAACGAACCAGATCAAAACAAATCCGCTCACGTCCATCGAACGGCCAAACGTTCAATACGTTGATAGGCGGTTCCTTACCGAATCGGAGATCCGCCGTTTATTCCAGACGTGTCAATACGATCACAAGTGGGCGAGCGATTTTATCCGCATTCGCAATTACACCATCTTGCGCGTGCTCATACTTACTGGAGTCCGCCGTGGCGAGTTGCTCGGTCTTCATTTGCAGGATGTTGATTTGGATAAGGGAACGCTCACAGTGAGGGCTGAAACATCAAAGTCAAAAATGCCACGGCCGATCCCGTTACCGCGCCCGTTGATGATCGAGTTGAGCGACTACCTGCAGGCACGGAAAAACCACGCCATCGCCTATCTTAGCCCCGCGCTGTTCGTGTCAGGAACGAAGGATCGCGCGTTTGGTCAACATGGCCTCAAGCATCTTGTTGACCTGCTCGCAAAGGAAAGCGGCGTCCACTTTCACGTTCACCGCGCCCGGCACACGTTCGCATCCGAGTTGAATCGCCACGGTACGCCCCTTCAGCACCTGCAGCAGCTCATGGGCCACCACGACCCGCGCATGACCATGGCCTACGGTCGAAACGTCAGTGTTGATACTTTGCGACCTGCCGTGGAGAAGATCGGGAGCGATGGGTATTCACGGTAACTTAATTCATTATGAAAAAGGAACAAGATTGGAACCTTACCACGGGCGGGAGTATCATTTTAGTCTGCTCTAAATGTCGCCACATTTGGGCGCCGGAAGTTGCACACGGCGATGTCGTGAACGGCACTAAAAAATGTCCCCATGGCCATCGCTCAGGCGTCCGCATCTTCGTAAACGCCTTTGATATTCCTGGACGTTTCACAATAAATGATTATCGCACATTGATATTCGCATTCGACTATTGGAGAGAACGGTGGAGCTACAAGTAGTATCCAAAACCGCTGGGTAAGACCGGCGGTTTTGTTGTGGGTTATAACGCATTATAACCCAGTCCCTGAAGCCAATGCGTTCATGTATTTCATCAACGCATGTCGTACCATATTTTCAAACCAAGACGGATGCGGAAGTTTTGAAGATCCGGAAAACTGGTGGTTGTCGATGGTCATGCCGAGACCCGGGTCAACGTCCCAATTGTATGCCGCGGCGTATTGTTCGCTGATGTACATGGAAAGTCCGTCATGCAGGTAGCAGGATCGTGCGTCGTAGATGCTTCGCAGGTATTTCGGAACGTCCTTGCGGTAAATTTTACAATGTTTCGCCTTGCGGTTTCCCCCTCGCAGACAGCCCACGGAGTAGGTGTCGAGGAAGCCTAGGAATTTTTTCTTCGACTTGTCGACGGTGATGGAGCCTGTTTTGTCCACCTTGAGCATCTCCCGTAACTGTTTCCGTTGTCTGTCCGAGAGTTCCACGTCGTCAAAAATTGCATAGTTCGCACCATGAAGAGGATTTTGCTCTGTGGGAATGGCAAAGTCTCCAGACAGGGCTTCGATCGACGACACTAAGCGGATGAACACCATCTCGGTATCGACGCCAATTTCACGCAATGCACGCGCGTAGTGGTCGATGGCGCGAATGACGACATGATGGCTCTGCGGTGGAATCCCTCGGATCATATCGAGGAAGCCTTGGAGTTCCGAGAATCGTCTGGTCTTATTCTTGTCGAATATTTCAGGGTAGTTTCCAAGTATGGGTTTCTGATAACGAAGGTGGACGCCGTGTCTGCTTGGTAAACTAGTTGGCGTGAGTTCACCCATGTAGGTGGCGATTGGGTAAAATCTCGCCTGAAAAAATAAGGAAAATATCGCCAGTAGCTCGCCGAGGATGCCGTCCTTGAAGTAGTACCCGTCCTTGTCAGCAAACTTATTGTAGGACGGATCTTTAATTCCGGCGTGTTCAAGCCGAAGAAGGTAGCGATACAACCCATTCTCGTCCTTTTCAAATTCAAGACCCCCGCATTGGATCATGCCGTCCGCATATGAAAGCACCGACGAGATACGAGCCTCGCTTAAAAATTCGCATTCGACCACGTACGACCCTTTCTTGTCGCTTGTCAGGGATTCGATGTTTCGAATCCACGCCATGCGGTTGTCGTTCGGCTGTCGTGCCAGCTCGCCCTTGTTCGTCATAGATGCGTATATTACTCCGGTTCTCCGTCCGCTTCCTCCTTTTTATTCGCGATCAAGGAAAGGCAAAACAGCACATGCATCAGTCGGTTTGCGACTTCCTCGCCCGTCAACGACATTTTATTTACCCCGTGGGCGAAGTTATTTCGCAGGTTCCACCCAACAGGTGTACACAGAAGTGTGTCGAGGTAGAGCTCGACGCTCTCGCCGAGGTCTCGGTAAACCGCTTTGATCAGACCGGCCTTGATCAGCCCATGAAGGCCAATGAGCTTGTATCCTCCGTGTTCCTTGTTCGGTACGATGTACTGCTGTTTGTTCAGCTTAAACAAGTTTCTGATGGCATCTTCTACAAACGGAATCATCAAGGCGCTCGCAACGAGGAAATCGCCCTGCCAAAAAGCGGAGAGTATTTTTTCGAGATAGGGTCTGTCTTCACTTTTAAACAGGGGACATTTGGCCAGGACTCGGTAGAGGTCTTCCGGCGCGTAGCGTTTCTTGAGCTCCTCGAAGCTCCAGAACAAAAATGGAGTCTCGAAGTGTATGACCTTCGACAGGTGATGCACGAGATGTTGATCGGGATCATCTTGAATCGACCCGAATTCCGCCAGTGCGTAGCCATCCTCGGAAACGATTTTGCTCGAAACGAGATACTGGAAGACGTATTTTTTTGACAGATCGTCCAGCTGGGCTTTGGCCTTGTCCTTTCTCGGTACAAAATGTACGGCCATTCTTTCGACGATCGTTTGGAGCTCGGGCTTAAAGATGGCGTTTATGAATTCGTTTTTTTGCTCGTCCGTAATCTGTACCTCCGCGGATACCGTATGCATGTCAGACTTTCCGCGCTCCCCGAGGTTCCCCATTTCCGCAGTGATACGCCCGACGGCCTGTTTTGCGAAGCCGTATTGCTGTTGGAACCGCGAGTACACGTCGATCAGCTTCTGAAGATAGTTCGTGACGAGGATTCCGTTCGAGTTTGAATGCTTGTCCTTTCGTAGCACGTCCTCCAGGCGTTCGAGGACGCCCTGAAGCGCGGTGGCGTCACCAGACGCGCCGTAGTGTTGTGAAAGCAAGTTCGCTCCGCACTCGAATGCCCATGCATTCGGCTCCTCGACCTGTGACAGGCGCTGTAGCCGTGCCTCGATGTCCGCCACCAAATTATTCTTTTCCTGATCCGTCAGCGCAAATTTTCCTTTGCCGTCTAACAGAAGCCATGTGAAGACCCGTCCCCACAAGCCGGGCTTGTCGTCCTGAGCCATTCGTTCCTCGGTCTCGATGGCTACTTTTTTCAGATCTTCGAACCGATGGTTACAGCCGATCAATCTTTCGACCTCGAACGCGCGACCAAGTTTCGTGATGTAACCGAAGTCGTCATCCAACGAGCGCTCGCACACCTCGATGGTCATGTCGATCACGCGCCTGGCCATGTCGATGAAGCCGTCACCTCCAGCCCCGTTTTTGTAAAAGTCAACGAATAGGTCTGCGTAGCGAAGAGATAGAGATGGGTGCTTGGTCTCCAGCGCACGAGACTTCCAGCAGTTCAAAATCCCGTCATTGATGCGCTCACGAGTCGGGAATTCGATCATCTGCCCATCACCGCCCGGAAGGACGAATTTTGGCCCGTAGTACGATCCCCAACCGGTACCGGCGTCCCGATAATCTGCATGAAATGCGAACGCGAAGAGTTCCGCGACCTCCGCATCGCCTGTTGGCGTCACCGCTTTGATCTCAAACTCCTTTTTGATCTCGGCTCCGATGGTCTGCTCATCGATCGGCTTGATTTCGGCCTCGATTCGGTCAAAGAGGTCACGCAGTGATTCTATTGGCATATTGTCGGGGAGTTGATCTAAAAAGAGGCTTCCTATATAATAATCACCGTCATCTTACCAAAGATGGCCTAATATTCCGAACATCAAAGCCGACAATTGGAGATTGAACTACACGGCAGTAAAGTGGTCTATCTAAAAGGTACCTGGAAACTCCAGTAAATGAAGTTTCTATGCCAACCTAAGACACTTTATTACCATGACACCGAGGGGCACTTCATGGTAAGGATGAGGTCTCGGGTTCGACCCCCGACCGTGGCTCCAAAAGGTTCTGATGTTCATAAACGTCAGAGCTTTTTGTTTATGAAGATACTCACGAAGCCGGGCGTGGCACTTGTGAAGATTCATGGCGACCCGAAGGTGTACGCGGTCGGTCTGATTGACATCGATTCGACCGTTTTTCCCATTTCGGATCAGGGTCTGATTTGTCGGATGGCGACCCAATTGCGTCAAAAATTATGAAAACACGCGCACTCTTGATCGGTTTTCTCTGGTTTGGTATACTCATGTCGCTCAGAAATTTGCGGCTTGCGGGCAGGTACCGAAGCGGTCAAACGGGACAGACTGTAAATCTGTTGGCTCACGCCTTCGAAGGTTCGAATCCTTCCCTGCCCACCAATACAGAACTCAACGGCTCGTTAATATTAAGATCAATATAAAACTGAAAATATGAATCAACACGAAGGATCAAGACAATCGTTTGAACAAGAAAAAAACGAGAAGGTTCGTGTCGCAAAAGCCGAAGCTCTGCTTGCTCTGCAAGAGTGGGCTAGCGACACAAAACCTATTATTGCTGTTGACAGTCTTTTGAAATATCATGGACCTGCGTCTGAATGGCTTAAAGGACAATTAAGGCAACTCACCTATGAGCAGATTGAAGAGATGTCAAGAGCAGAAGATTGGGAAAGACAAAGATCAGAAGATTTAGAAAGATCGAGAATTGCCGGTGAACTAAAGCGATACGTGGATAAAATCGTGACACCGTTGGTTCTCATCAAAAAGATTGGCGAATCTCTTACTGAAGAACAAGCACAGCATTTTGCAGAATGGATTAGGGTCATGATGGTTGGTAATTCACAAGATGATGTTGCCAGCATAATTGAAGCCGCTAAACGATATTCACCAGATATGGTATTAGATTCGAGTCAAGAATTTTTTGCTGGTCAAGACAAACCAGAAGAACTACATCGAACGGAAAAAGGAAGTGGCCCACTTTTAGCGGCATCTGTGAAACTCAGATTAGGTAAGAAAGGGGTAATCGATATTTCAGACGACGAAAATAATAATGGTGGACTTGGTAATACGACACAAGTATACGCATATTTTGAGAAATAATTTTTTCAAAAAGAAAAAATTAAGATTTTTATTTTGTCGAAGACATGCTATGATTTGTGCGTATGGAGGAGGAAAAGAGGGCCGAAGCGACAATGACGGATAATCGTCATCGCGTTGCGACGCTGAGGCGCCGAAAAAAAATTTCGGAGAATACCTACGAATTTCAGTTTCACGTCGAACAGCCGTTTTCATTTGAGGCCGGTCAGTACGTTTGGGTCGTCGTTCCGAATCTCATCCATTCGGATACACGCGGTGAGCGTCGTCCCATGTCCATTGCAAGCGCTCCGAATGCCAATGGCGACATTCGGATCTTCATGCGCCGCGGAGAAAGCGGATTCAAGAAGACGCTCATGGAAATGCGCGTTGGCGCTAAGCTAACCGTGATTGGCCCATTCGGTTTTTCTTTTTGTTTTCCGGAGGATCCGAACATTCCGGTCGTTCTGATTGCGGGAGGTGTGGGGATCGCGCCATTTTGTAGTTTGATCCAGAGCATGAAGGAAAATATCGAGCGAAAAGTACCCATCAGGCTTCTGTATGCTGATCGTTCCGAGGCACGCGCCCCGTATCTGGAAGATCTGCGGGCATGGGCGAAGGGAGATAAGCGCTTGGAATATTCTTTTATTTCGGGAGAGATTTCTCCGAACGATTTCAAGCCGTTTTTGAAAGACAAGGCTGCCCTCTATTTTGTCTCTGGTTCACAGAATTTCGTGGATGTTGCCCATGCATCCCTTTTGGAACATGGAATCGCGGATAATCAGATGCGGTTTGAAAATTTTCATCCGACGATGTCATTCACGAAGTTTATTCATGAGGCCTTTCTCGGGAATTCATCTAAGATTTCTCCGGTGGATGTCAATCACGACACAGAATCAAGATTAAACATTTTGTTTTCGGCCATCGAAAGTACCTCCCATCACATTGTGATTACAGACGTGCAGGGGAACGTCATATATGCGAACGCGGCCGCGCAGAGAATGACTGGATTCACATTTGATGAGATGCTTGGAAATACGCCCCGTCTGTGGGGTGGCCTGATGCCCAGGTCGTTTTATCGAGATTTTTGGAAAACAATCGGCAGCGGAAATAGGGTTGACACGGAACTCATAAATCGACGAAAGGACGGCACCTTGTATTCGGTCCTCGCGCATATTTCACCGATCAAGGATCTGAATGGCGAAGTGGTCGCCTACATCGGAACCGAAGAAGACGTGTCGTATATTCGTTCTGCCGAACGTGAGGAGAAAGAGGCGAGAATGGAGGCGGAGCGACAATATGTCGTTCTAGAAAGAATGAACCGTTTGATGGTCGGTCGGGAATTAAGGATGAGGGAGATGAAGCAAACCATCAAGAAATTGAAGGAAGGGTCTTCGCATCATGACGGCGTGTGAGTATGGATATTTTTGATTCGGCTTTCGTCAGTATTCTTGGGATTTGTTTCGTTACCATTTTGATCATGAATGGAAGCCTGCGAAGAAAAAAAGCGGAAGTCATTTCCATGCGTCGAACGATCAATGATGCCAACGAGCACGCCTTACTCGAAGAAATCAGAGAATTGAAAATTGTTTCACGGAGCCTGAAAAATAGGAATAAGTCCCTGGAAAAACGCCTTCTCCATCAGGAGGACAGCCAGATTGCCATCTTGAACGTTTTGGAAGATGTCGACGAGCAACGCAAGAAAGTCGCGGAATTGACAATGCGCTTCTCGCTTGCGACTTCCGCCGCACAAATTGGTGTTTGGGAATTGGAATTGGCATCCGGGCACCTGATGCTTGATAAAATCATGCGCTCGATGTTTGGGGTCAGTGAAACCGATGAGGACGTCAACCTTTCAATATGGGAAAAGCGTTTGTACGCGGATGATCGAAAGCGGACCATGGAGCAAATCCGAAATATTACCAGGAAAAAGCAAGAGATGGACATCCGGTATCGCGTGATGCTTCAAGATCATGTGATTCGGACCATCCGTTCATTCGGTCGTCCCATTGTGCTTTCAGACGGTTCCGTGAACCGGTATGTCGGAGTGTGCTTGGACATCACGAAGGAAACGATTATCGATCAACAAAAAACGGAGTTCGTTTCGCTTGCATCCCATCAGCTTAAAACGCCGGTCGGTGCGATCAGTTGGAACTTGGAAATGCTGCTTGCGGGGGATTACGGCAAAGTGAGCCTGAAGCAGAAGGCCATCATGGAAGAAATGTACATAATGAGCCGGCGTATCAACGATCTCATAAATGGCCTTTTGAATGTTTCTCGTCTTGAAATGGGCATGTTTATTGTCGAGCCCGTGCCTACGGACGTCGTTGCCTTGTGCGAGGAGGTCTTAACGGAAATGCATCCGATGATCGTTGACAAGGAACATTCGTTGATCAAAAAATTGCCGAAAAAGCTTCCGATGATTTCCGTCGATCCAAAGCTGATGCGCATTGTTTTTCAGAATTATATATCGAATGCCATTAAGTACACGCAAAAGAAGGGAAAGATCACGGTTTCATTGTTCGCGGATGACACTCGCTTGACCTTTGGTGTCGCGAACAATGGTGAGCCGATTCCCGTCGCCGAGCAGTCGCATATTTTTGAAAAAATGTACCGTACCACAAATGCGCGGGCGCAAGATCCCCATGGAAACGGACTCGGACTCTATCTTGTAAAAAAGATTCTTCAGGAAGCGGGCGGAAAGGCTTGGTTCACGTCAAAAGAAGGCGAAGGCACGGTTTTTTACGCTACCGTTCCACGTGCCGGCATGAAGCGACACGAGGGAACAAAAGCATTGTCATAGGGAGCGTGTCGGTTGACACGCGGGACGGATGCGGGTACGATTCTGCTACATTTGCCGGCGTAGCTCAGCGGCAGAGCAACTGTTTTGTAAACAGTAGGTCGCCGGTTCGATCCCGGCCGCCGGCTCCACGAATCGGCGACGCGTCGCCGGTTCGATCCACGACTGGAGTGAGCGGACGGCCAAATCGCATTTGGACGTCCCGAACGGAAGGAATGGATATGGCGAAGCCATATCCCGGCCGCCGGCTCCATCATGCGGCTTTAACTTGACGGAAATCCGGTCGTTTGGTAGCATTCCCGCGTTGAATAATCGACCATATGTCGCAGGACAATATCATCAAACTCGAGTGCTCCCAGTGTAAGAACTTGGGGTACATGAGCCATAAGAACAAAAAGACGCTCAAGGATCGCCTGGAACTCAAAAAGTTCTGCAAGTGGTGCCGATCGCATATCGCACACAAGGAGACCAAGTAAGAAGGCCGCCGCGAGGCGGTTTTCGCTTTTGGCTCGGAACGGACGATTCCGAACGCGGCCGCATGATACGTCGATTGACGCCTAGCGTCGGACCATGTAAGATTTTCGCACAAACAAGCACAGAGGGGCGTCGTTCAATGGTAGGACACCGGTCTCCAAAACCGGTAACGCGGGTTCGATTCCCTCCGCCCCTGCCACGAGAGATTCTGCTAGTAATAGCGGGATTTTTTGTTGGGCCATAAGGGAATAGAACTCCAATTGTCAAAGTGATACCATTAATCAACTCATAATACGTAACTGTATTTCTATGGTTGAACGAAAGACGGAGGTCATGTCTTGACCAAAAGACGCGTATGCCCTGCAGCTCGAACGTGAGAATGATGCAGTCATGTATGGCGAATTCTCAGCGGATGCTTTGCATGGGCTTGGAAGAGTATGATCAACGAGTTCACGCCAGGAATCAAACGTGACCCAATCGGCGAGATATCGATGCCGAGCCCACCGATGGGATTAAATCGGTCCCTCTTCAGGAGATGCGAAGAATAATTCAGGATCAAAAAAATACTAGAAATATATGTCAGAAATCAAAAAATTCAACGTAGATATAGAACATATTCACTTGATTGAAGAAGATGGGGGAGAGTTTGGTTTCTGTGCATGCGGAGCCAGGGCACAATTACGTGCCTTAAAAAATAACTCTTGGCAAGATATTGAAAGACTAATTTGGGTTGATAAAGAAAAATTAGCTAAAGAACAAAAAGAAGAGAAGGATAAAGAAGCACGTAAGAAAGTGATAGAAATGCGTGGAAGAAAACTCGGAATCGAAATTTTTATAAATGATGAGTCTGGGGCTACTGTTATTAGGGAAATAACTTGGGAGGAAGGCGGTCGACAAGAAGCAACTCGAGAATACGAAAGACTTCTAGCAACAGGTTTGTATAAGCAACCAAATCGACCCCCGCCATCAAGTCGTATGTTTGCTGAATACGATGATTAATTTTTTATAAATTCGCATGACCGTAGTCCCTGTGCTAAAATAGCGTAAGCTCCGCTAAACCCCTTGAAAATGCAGGCTCAGTACTGGCGTTTAGGCCTGCTCCTCAGTTTTTAGTTTTCGTTCCGTTTGCTTTCGTTCCGGGTAAAATCCAAGCAGGGAGAAGATGACGGTCGCGGCCAGAATGATACCGAGACAATTGACGAGGAACAGCCCAATTGAGCCGCTGACAAGGCGCCAATCAAGCATGCTTGCGCCAATGCCGGCAGTGGCGAGCGGGGGCAGGAGCGATACGGAAACCGCGATGCCGGTGACCGTCGCGGAAATTTTTGGTTTGACCAGGGCAAATGCCGCGGCAACGCCAGAGGCGATCGCCACGACGGAATGGGCGAACGATACGGTCGCGCGCGCCTCGATTTCCGCGTTTACGATGCGATCCGGCGAAAAGAGCGCCATGAGGAGCGCGCCAAGGAAAACCAGCCCGACCGCGAGAAGCATGGTACGCAGGCAGCGAAAGATCAGGTGAAAGTTTGCCTGGGAAATACCCATGGAAATGCCGAGAATTGGAAAGAGCAGCGGGGCAACGACCATGCCTCCGATGATGATGGCCGCGTTGTTGATGAGCAAGCCCGGTACCACGATAAATGAGGAAAGGACCAGGAGAACGAAAAAGTCCGCGTCTGGCACGCTTTCTTCCAAAAGAACCCCGATTGCTTTTTGACGTTCGGGTTCCGGCAAGTCAAAGATTTTCGGCTTCATAGTCATATGCGAACACTATAACATGGCGATTTGTGATATTCTATACGAAGTTAAGCCATTGAACCAACGCGTATGTCTTACCAGGAGAATGTCCTCGATGTCTCGATGAAGAATACGAATTTCCGGAGGGTATTACACACGGGTGAAAAAAGCCAACTCGTGGTCATGAATATCCCGGTCGGGGTAGACGTCGGTGAGGAAACGCACGCGCACGTGGAGCAGACCTTATATTTTCAGTCGGGAAGCGGCATGGCGATTCTTGACGGGGTCGAGACGAACGTCGGTCCGGGCGACGTGGTAATGGTCTCGCCGGGAGTGCGACATAATTTCATCAACCTTGGAACCGAGCCGCTCATCATTTCCACTGTGTACGTCCCGCCAAATCACATCGATGGGCGCATCCATAAGACGAAGGAAGATGCGGTCTCGGACGTTGAGGACGAAGCATTCGGCGAGTCTGCTGTCTAAGATCTGTTCATGATGATCGAAATCCCTATGTCGAGCGCTCAATATAAGTTATTTCTGGCATTTGTTGCGTTACTTCTGTTAGTGGTCTGTGCCGTCGCGTGGTGGAGCTTGCGGTCGGTGACCGTCATTCCCGGCGATTTAACGGGCGTGGTCGGTCCCGTGGACGTCGAGGCTCCCGTGACGTCTGGCAGTGAGGCGAGATTATTTGAGCCGGATCCGGGGGTACGCGCCGCATATGCATCCAATCCCCTTGTCCTGAAATCGAATGAAAGAGAGATCGTGCTCGCGTACGAATTCCGATCGGTCGAATTGAAGAATGAGCCGCAAGACCGCGTTCGAGTCATGCGAACCGAGGATGGCCTCACGTTTTCAGAGGAGAGCTCAAACGCGTGGCGCGCCGTTCCGGAGGCCCTCGTGATGAGGGACGGAACGTATCGCCGATATTTCTTTGACCCGAACGCGGGAGGCCTTCGCAGCGAGAGCTCGACGGACGGAGTCGCATTTGCGATGGACGATGGAATTCGGTATGAGGTTGACACGGACGGCGGCACGAATCCGCACCAGTTTGGCGTGTCAACGTATTTCGTTGATGCCAAAGGAGGTGTCGTGCTTTTGTATAACTCGACCATCAATGATGAGATCGTGGTCAATCGGGCCTACGCGCCGCCCGAGTCGAACGGCATGTCGTTCGCATTCGTCGCGTCGGGGATCCTCGATGGGACTCTTGCGGACGCGACGTATGCCGATCCGCACACGATCGTCTTAAAAAATGGCGACGTGTGGCTCGTGGTCATGAACCAGTCGCGCACGGAGCATCCGCCCAAGTCGCGTCAGGGAATCATTTACGCATATGTGAGCCGCGACGACGGAGAAACGTTTGAGCTTCACGGGAGGCTCGTCGGGTGGGATGATTTCAAGGAGATGGAAGTGCTCTCGCTCAACGATCCGAAGATCGTAGAGTTTCCAGATGGGACGCTGCGGATTTATGTTGCCGCGATGGTTGAAGACGCTACGGTCGAGCAGGGGTACCGCTGGGATTTGGTTAGCGCGAGCGGACGTATGGAATAAACGGGATGGGAGTCTTGATTCCACGATCCGTATCTGCTAACCTGCTTTCTATTATGAAGAGTATTCCATCCTCTTATTATCTGTACGGCGCGGCCGTGATTGTCGTGATCGGTTTGTTCGCGGTCATCGTCGTGAACGGCATAAAATCGAGAGTGCCAAGCGCGTATAACGAATTTGCCCAGTGCCTTGCCGACCAAGGCGCGAGGATGTACGGCACATGGTGGTGCTCGCATTGTCAGAACCAAAAGGATTTGTTCGGCAGCGCGTTTTCGAACGTCGATTACGTCGAGTGTTCGCCCGGCGGGACAAAGACCATGTCAAAGGAATGCAAGGACGCGGGCGTCGAAGGATACCCGACCTGGATTTTCGCCGACGAAAGCAAGGCGTCCGGGGAACAGTCACTCCAAAGTCTTTCTGATAAAACTTCCTGCCTCCTCCCGAACACGGAGGCGGTGGCAGAATAACATTTTATGCAACGTCGCCTGCTGATGCTCTCCGTCGTACTATCCGTCATTGGATTTGGAATTTCGGGATATTCATTCGCGCACCATGAGTCGTTCGTTTCCGGGGCATTTTGCAATGTCAACGATTCCTTCAGCTGTGACATCGTGAATCGCGGCCCGTATTCCGATCTGTTTGGCATTCCCGTGGCACTCATCGGGATGATCGGATACACCTTTCTCTTCGCCGGTTCCGTCCTGTGTCTCAAACGTCCGGAAGATCTTCCCGCACGCACATTTCTTTTGTTGGCTGCCGCGGGCGGGTTGGCATTCAGCTTTTATTTGACGGGAATTGAGGCGTTCGTTTTGAAGACGTGGTGCCTTTTGTGCCTGATGTCCCAACTTTCCATTGCCGCGATATTCGCGATGAGCGCCCATGCTCGCATCAAAATGCGGCGACGGAAATAACCTATGACGGATCATGCGTGGACCGCGGAGGAACGGCGCGTCTTGCGGAGTTTGCGCACGCCCGGACGGATCCAGGATTTTTTGAACGAGCTGCCGCAAAATCACGAGCCGGACGGCGATACCTGTTTTTCGCCGAGGCTCGTTTTGCGTCATGGTCGCGCGCACTGCGTGGAAGGCGCGATGCTTGCCGCTGTCGCGCTTCGTCTTGTTGGCGAGCGCCCGTTTCTTTTGGATCTTACGACGTCTGACGACGACCAGGACCACGTGGTCGCCCTATTTCGTAGGAACGCGCACTGGGGAGCCATTTCGAAGACGAATCATGCCGTCTTACGGTATCGGGAACCCGTGTATCGGACGGTCCGTGAGCTTGCGATGTCCTATTTTCACGAATATTTTTTGCAATCCAACGGAAAGAAGACCCTGCGCTCGTATGCGGGGCCGGTAGACCTGACGCGATTTGACCGGCGCAACTGGATGACGAGCGAGGAAGAGGTATGGTACGTGCCCGAATATCTTTGTGCGGTTTCGCACAAGCCCGTTTTGACGCGGGGCCAAATTGCGTCCTTGCGCGCGGCAGACTGGGTGGAACGAAGGGCAGGAGAGATCGTCGAGTGGGAGGATGGACGTAAAACGTGCTAAACTTAATATAAGTTATCCACAGTTCATTCTTAACTTCGCATCGCTATGATGACGAAAAATTTGTGCGGGCTCCACAAGGTGGGCATGATCCTCGTGTGGATCGGCGCGTTTAATTGGGGGCTTGTCGGCGCGTTTAATTTCAACCTGGTCGACGCTATCCTCGGAAGCGTCCCAACGGTGGAACGCATCGTGTACGTGCTGGTCGGGCTTTCCGCGCTCGCCATGCTTGCCTGCCGCTCGTGTAAGGCGTGCAATCGGTAGAAATAAGAGCAATGACCAAGCATCGGGCAAGCGCCTGGGCTTGGTTTTTGATTTTCTGCTCCAGGCATGGTAGAGAGGAAGGGTATGTCGCATGATGCCCACAAGGACGCTCATCCGGAGCCGCCGCCGCGCAAAATGCGAAACGGTCCAGGAAACTGCTACGGAATGCCGGAAAAACGCTTCTGGCGCATCGTGTTCACGGTCGCCTCGTTAACGCTCGTTTTGGTGGTTTCGACCGTGGTGTTGGTCGAGATGTAGCGGCGTGCTATAATCGGTCAGGAATATGAAAGTCATTCTCATGACCGACGTGAAGGCACTGGGCCGGCGCGGGGAAGTCGTCAACGTTTCCGACGGCTATGCGCTCAACTTTTTGTTTCCACAGAACCTCGCGGTCCAGGCGACGGCGCAGGCGATCCAACGCATGCGCGATCAGGACGCAAAGGTCGTGCGGATGTCGAAAAAGGACGAAACCGAAGCGCGCAAGCTCGCGGCCAGGCTTGATGGGTTTGAGCTCATGCTTCAGGAAAAAGCAAGCGATGGGGGAATATTCTTCGCTTCCGTGAACGCAAAGTCAGTCGCGTCCGCGCTCAAGAAGGCTGGATTTGGCATTACCGCGGACCAAATTGATATGCGGCCGATGAAAGAACCCGGCGAACGTGAGGTGACCGTCAACTTTCCAAACGGCTTCGAAGCCACCGTCAAAATCATCGTTGAATCCAAATAGGGACCCACGTCCCCATTTTTTATTATGCCCAAATTCGTATTTATCTCCGGCGGCGTCATTTCCGGCCTTGGAAAGGGGATTACGTCCGCGTCGCTTTCCGCCATTTTGCAATCGAAGGGGTATCGCGTGTCGCCGATGAAGGTGGACATGTATCTCAACCAGGACGCGGGAACCATTCGTCCGGCCGAGCACGGAGAGGTGTTCGTGACCATGGACGGGCTTGAAACCGACCAGGACCTTGGAAATTACGAACGATTCATTGGACGCGAGTTGTACCGGGTGAATTATCTTACCACCGGCCAGGTCTATGCCGAGGTATTGCGCAAGGAGCGCGCATTCGAGTATGAGGGCGAGGACGTAGAAGCCATCCCACACGTGACGGATGAAATCATCCGTCGGTTCGAGAAGGCCGGGAAGGGGGCGGACATCGTGATCGTGGAACTTGGCGGAACCGTGGGCGAATATCAGAACGGCATTTTTTTCGAAGCGACCCGCATCATGAAGATGCGCAAGCCAAAGGACGTGGTGCAGATTCACGTGGCATATCTTCCGGTTCCTGGAAACTTGGGAGAGATGAAAACCAAGCCGGTGCAGCAGAGCGTGCGCATGCTGAACTCCATGGGGATCCAGGCTGATTTCGTGGTGGGACGCAGCGAGCAGCCCATGGACGAAAAGCGCAAGGAACGCATCGCGCTGTTTTGCAACATCGCCAAAAAGGAAGTGATCTCGAACCCGAACGTCAGCTCCATCTATGAGATTCCGTTGATCCTTGAGGATCAGAAATTTGGCGACATGGTGCTGAAGAAGTTAGGCCTGAAGAACCGGCCGTCAAAGTTGAAACCGTGGAAAGATTTGGTCGCGAAGATTCACCGACTCGACAGGGAACTCAAGGTTGCGGTCGTTGGAAAATATTTTTCGACCGGAAATTTCGTGCTGTCCGACGCGTACATTTCCGTCATTGAGTCCATCAAACACGCGAGCTGGGCCGTTGGTCGCAAGTCTTCGCTGACCTGGATTGATTCCATTGACATCGAGAAGAATGGTACCGACTGCTTGAAGGGGTTCGACGGTATCGTGGCGCCGGGCGGATGGGGAAGCCGCGGAACGGAAGGGATCATTTCTGCCATAGGATTCGCGCGGGAAAATAAGGTGCCCTACTTCGGGCTTTGTTATGGAATGCAGTTAGCCACAGTAGAGTTTGCGCGTAACGTCGTCGGGCTTACTGGCGCGAACAGCGTCGAGGCTAACCCAAAGACGAAACACCCTGTTATCCACATCATGCCGGATCAGGAAAAGAACGTGCTTGAGCGCAATTACGGAGGCACGGGTCGATTGGGTGCCTGGGATTGCAAACTTTTGCCTGGAACGATCAGCCGCAAGGCGTACGGAAAGGAGCTGATTTCCGAGCGCCACCGTCATCGCTACGAGTACAACAACGCGTACCGCGAGCAGCTCGTCGCGGCCGGACTGCAGGTTGCCGGAACCACGCCGGACGGCCAGCTCGTCGAGATCGTGGAGCTGAAGAACCATCCGTTCTTCGTGGGCGTGCAGTTCCATCCGGAGTTCCAGTCGTCGCCCCTGAAGCCGCACCCGTTGTTTCTCGCGTTTGCGAAGGCCGCGGCGCGTTGACAAAAGTCTTCGGACCTGCGATCCTGCGGTCCTTACCCCCTAACGCATTTGTCTTCGCACGCATATGTCCTATCCCGTGATTCCGCTTATTCCTGGCAAGGAGGCCGCCATTGGCTTTTGGCACCCGTGGATTTTTTCAGGGGCGCTCTCAAAGGTTCCCGAAGGAATCGAGCATGGTGAGCTCGTTTGCATTTCAGACCGTCAGGGAGAAATTATCGGTACCGGCACGTTTTCGAACAAGAGTTCGATCGCGGTGCGCGTGTTTGCGTTCGGCGAGGCGGTCATCGATCGCGCATGGCTGGTTGCGAAGCTGAAGGCGTCCGCGGAACGCCGAGTTGTCACGGTATCAAAGGATACGACCGCATTTCGCGTCGTGTTCGGCGAGGCAGATGGCATTCCGGGGCTTGTCGTCGATCGTTATGGCGACGTGATCGTGTTTCAGATTTCCACCAAGGGCCTTGATCGAATGCGCGAGGACGTCGTCGCGGCACTTGACGAGGCGTTCGCGCCATCGGCCATCGTCGAGCGTTCGGACATCGCGGTGCGCCGCGAGGAAGGACTCAACGATTTCGTGGCGATTCACAAGGGCGACGTGAACGAACCCGTCGCATTTATGGAAAACGGACTCTCCCTCATGGCGGACGTCCAGGCCGGACAGAAGACGGGATTTTTTCTCGACCAAAAGGATTTGCGCAAGTGGGTGCTTGACCATGGAACGAAAGGAAACGTGCTCAACTTGTTTTCGTATTCCGGCTCGGCCGGCATCGCTGCTATCAAGGCAGGTGCCAATCACGTGCATAACGTGGACGGATCCAAGGAGGCATTGGAACTTTGTGCGCGCCACGGTGAGATCAATGGCATTCCGGCGGAAATGTTCACTACGGAAATTTCCGACGTGTTTGACTGGCTGAACCTGAACAAGGAATCGCGTTACGACACCGTGATCATGGACCCGCCCGCGCTCATCAAGGCCGGACGTGACGCCGAGGAAGGGAAGAAGGCCTATCATTTCTTGAATCGCGCGGCCCTGCGTCTCGTGAACGACGGCGGGCTGTTCATCACTTCCAGCTGCTCGCATTTTCTGCCGGAGGAAGACCTCGCGTTCATTTTGCGTCGCGCGTCGGTCCAGGCCGGCGTACGCCTCGACGTTCTCGCGGTCATCCGCCAGGCCGCCGACCACCCGCAGAGCGTGTATTTCCCGGAGTCGGCGTATCTGAAGACCTTCGTCTGCCGCGTTTCTTGACACGTTTCCGGTATTCCGGTACATTTCTCCCGTAATTCCCGGGCCACTGGCATTTCGCCGCGTGGTCCGCGGGCCTAAACTTTATGGCACATAAGAAAGCTGGAGGTTCTACACAACTTGGCCGCGATTCACACGGTCAACGTCTTGGCGTAAAAATCGGCGACGGAGACCGCGTGCTCGCCGGCCAGATTATCGTTCGTCAGCGCGGCACCAAGATTCACCCGGGAGCCGGCGTGAAGAAAGGCAAGGATGACACCATTTATGCCGGCATCGACGGCATCGTAAAGTTTTCGAAGAAGATGCGCGAAAACTTTACCGGCGTCCTGAAGCGCGCGACATACGCCAACGTGGTCGTCGAAAAGTAAATTGTGCAAGACCAGATCGAACAGGTCCTGAATCAAGTACGCCCCGCACTCCGCATGGATGGCGGGGATATTCAGTTGGTGCGTTTTGACGAGGCGACCGGCGTGGTTACGGTACGGCTCGAGGGCGCGTGTCGCGGATGTCCGATGTCAAAGATCACGCTGAAGATGGGCGTGGAAATGGCGCTCATGGACGCGTTTCCAGACAAGGTGAGGGAGGTAGTGTCCGTGGACGACCTGAATGCGGTATAATGTCAGCATGGGGAAGGTCATGCAGAAATTGACCAAGGCCATGCGGTTGTTTCGCGACGCGCTCGTTGAGCTCCTGCGGACATCCGCGTTGTGTCGCCGGACGGCCCTTGCCTCCGGTATTCTGTTATTGCTCACCATTGCTTTGCCGGTGTGGCGTATCCTGCCGTTGGCCGGGGAAAAGCCGTTCATTCCGTTGCATTACAACGTGTACATGGGCGTGGATGCCTTCGGTCCCTGGTATGACATCTTCATCCTACCCGCATTGGGAACCGCGTTGTTTTTTGTGAATCTGGCGTTTCAGGCGGCGTTTTTCGAGCGTGAGCGCGTCCTGTCGGTGTTTTTCGCGGTCGCGACGCTCGTGACGGAACTCATCCTGTTCGTCGCGATGGTACTCATCGTATTGCTGAATCTCTAACGGTTCCTCTCACGTTTTCATCTGACGCTTGAAACCATCGAAATTATTCGCATCCTCCTGTTGACCGCCCTCTCGTTCGGGGCGGCGTTTGCGTGGATGCCGTTGCTTTTAATGGCCTTGTTGCGCTGGCGGGCCGGGAAGGCGATTCGTCCGGACGCGGAGACGCCGGTCTTTTCGAAATTGCACGCAAGTAAATCCGGGACGCCGACCATGGGTGGTATTCTCGTGTGGGGAACCGTACTCGTGCTCGCGGTGGGACTTTCTGCGTTGTCGCGGGCCGCGCCCGGAACGTTCCTTGGGCACTTGAACTTTCTCTCACGTTCGGAAACGCTCCTGCCGCTTGGTGCCCTGGTCGCATCCGCGATCGTGGGGTTCGTGGATGATTATTTCAATATTCGCGGGATCGGCGCGCATGGCGGCGGGTTGCGCGCGCGACATCGATTGATGGTATACACGTTTATTGCGATCGTTGGCGCTTGGTGGTTCCGGACAAAACTCGACTGGGACCTGTTGCACGTTCCGTTCGTCGGTGATTTTAACGTCGGTCTCTGGTACGTTCCGTTTTTTATCCTCGTGATTGTCGCGACCGCGTTCTCGGTCAATGAGACCGACGGCCTCGATGGACTCGCGGGCGGGACGCTTCTCACCTCGTTTGGCGCTTACGCTATCATCTCCTTCGCGCAAGGCCATTATGACCTGGCTGCGTTTTGCGGGGTGATCATCGGGTCGTTGCTCGCCTTTCTTTGGTATAACATCTGTCCGGCCAAGTTTTTTATGGGTGACACGGGCGCGATGTCGCTCGGGGTAACGCTCGGCATCGTGGCGATGCTCACCAACTCGGCCTTATTCCTTCCGGTCATCGGGCTGGTCTTCGTCTTGGAGTCCGCTTCCGTGTTGCTCCAGCTATTTTGGCGCAAGGCGTTCAAGAAGAAACTTTTTTTGTCCGCTCCGTTTCATCATCACCTTGAGGCATCCGGATGGCCGGAGCCGCAGATTGTCATGCGCCTGTGGGTGATTTCCATGGTTGCCGGGGCGATTGGCATCGCGCTTGCGCTTCTCGACGTATTGGTCGCATGAAGAACGAAATTCGCTCATTCGATTACACTTATCTGGCGATCGTCGGCGCGATCGTGCTTTTCGGCCTGATGATGCTCGCCTCGGCTTCCGCGCCCGTGGGATACGACCGGTTTGGGGACAGCTATTACTTCGTCACGCACCAGGTGGTATTCGGTCTGATCCCTGGAATCGCCGGTCTCGTGGTATTCAGTCGCATTCCGTATACGTTTTGGAAGCGCAACGCATGGAATTTGCTTCTCGTATCGATCGTGCTTCTCGTGATCGTGTTTATCCCGGGGCTGTCCGCGGGCATCGGGACCGCGCACAGCTGGATTTCGATCGGCGGTCTGTTTTCGTTGCAGCCCTCGGAAATCGTAAAGATTACGTTCTTGTTTTATCTCGCGGCCTGGTTGGAACGCCGCGGCGATTCGGGCGTGCGCGACGTGCACGGGGGGTTCCTTCCGTTCGCCGGAACGCTCGGCGCCATTTTGTTTCTCCTGCTTCTCCAGCCGGACGTCGGGACCATGTCGATTATCGCGGCCATGTCGCTTGTGGTGTATTTCGTCGCCGGAGCCCCGCTCGTGTACGTCGGCGGGCTTATCGCGGCCGGCGTAACGGGGCTCGCGCTTCTGATCGGCCTGGAGCCGTACCGCGCGGCCCGGTTCACCACGTTTCTGAATCCGGAGCTCGATCCGCAGGGAATCGGTTATCACATTAACCAGGCATTGCTTGCCATTGGTTCCGGCGGCATCCTTGGAGTTGGATACGGGCACAGCCGTCAGAAATTTCAGTATCTTCCCGAGGTATCCGGCGATTCCATTTACGCGGTCATTGGCGAGGAAATGGGAATGCTTGTGGCTGTGCTCGTGCTGATCGTGTTTCTTGCCTTTTTGTGGCGCACGCTTAAAATCGCCAACGAGGCGCCGGATAAGTTCGGCAAGTACGTATGCGTCGGCATCGCGGCTTGGGTCACGATCCAGGCGTTCGTGAACATTGGCTCCATGGTCGCGCTTATGCCCATGACCGGCATCACTCTTCCGTTCGTCTCCTACGGCGGCACCTCGCTCGCGGTGAGCCTGTGCGCGGTTGGAATCGTCTTGAATATCTCGCGGTACGGAAAAGGGAACAAAGAATAACCCCGTACGTAAAGCCGTATGAAAATCCTCTTCGCTGGCGGTGGAACCCTTGGTCCCGTGACGCCATTGTTGGCGGTCGTTGAGGCATGGAAGCGGCTTGACCCGTCAGTTGAGTTCATTTGGGTCGGGACGCCGAACGGGCCCGAGCGCGCGTCGGTGGAGGCCGCGGGGATTCGATTTTTGTCGCTGCCGGTTGCGCGGCTCACGCGGTATCCGTCGGTCGAATGGCTGACGCTGCCCGTGAATTTGTTTCGCGCGTCGCGTGGCGCCTGGACTTTGCTGAGGCGTGAGCGTCCCAATTTGATCGCGTCCGCGGGCGGGTTCACGGGCGTGCCGATCATTGTCGCGGCGTGCGCGCAAGGCATTCCGTCATGGTTGCACCAATCTGACGTCCGTCCGATTCTTTCGAGCGTATTGTCTTCGCCATTCGCGTCGTGGATTACGGTCGCGTGGGAGGCGACGGCCAAGGCCTTTCCGCGGGAAAAGACGCGCGTGGTCGGTAATCCGGCGCGTCATTCCATGCTCGCGGCGGATCGTGGCGCGGCGCTTGCCACGTTCGAGATTGATTCCTCGCGTCCCACCGTCCTGGTATTCGGGGGCGGAGGAGGATCGTTCTGGCTCAATCGCATGATGGAAACCGTCGGAGGAGACCTGGTGCGCGAGGCAAACGTGATTCATCTCACCGGCATTGGAAAGGTTACCGAGGCGCTTGAGGGATTCGGGTCGAATTACGTCGTCGAAGAGTTGCTGACTGGCGGCATGGCCGAGGCGCTTGCGGCCTCCGACGTGGTGGTGTGCCGGGCCGGGATGGGGACCATTACCGAGCTCGCGGCGTGCCGCAAGCCCGCGATCGTCGTTCCATTGCCGAATTCCCCGCAGGAGGACAACGCACGAGCGCTCATCGATGCGGACGCGGCGATGGTGTTGCGCCAGGACGCGACCACGCCTCAGGAATTTTTGGAGGCGATTCGCGGGTTGCTCCATGATGGTGTCCGCCGCCATGCGTTGTCGTCCGCCATCGCGTCTGTCCTTCCGACGGACGTCGCGGACATCATCGTGACGCGTCTTCAAGCGCTCGCAAAATGAAAATCCCCGGTCTCATTTGACCGAGGATTTCGTTTATTCGTCGTCGTCGGCGCCTGTTTCGAGCTTGCCCATGCCATCATCGGTTTCTTCCCCCTCGCAGTCGGGGCACAAACCAGCTTCGTTGAGCTCTACTTCGTCGCCGTCCTCGCCTGCTCCGCAGCGGGTGCAGACACCTGTGTCTGACATACGTACATCCGTTAGAAAATTATACCGGTATTATATCGACCGTTTGATAGATCGCAATAGTCTTGTCAAGAGGGGGCTGAGTTGGTATATTCTCGGCGCAAAGGAAATGGATACGCGCTGGTAGCTCAGTGGTAGAGCGAGGGCCTTTTAAGCCCGAGGTCGTGGGTCCGATCCCCACCCAGCGCACCACAAAAACGGATTGGCGAAAGCCAGTCCGTTTTTGTGGTCTGTCGAGGATGGCATCGAACCCAGGGGCAGGTTCGATCTGCGATGAAAAAATCGAGCTGGGGCTCGACAGGTCAGCGGCGGCGTTTCGCGAGGATAGCGATCGGGATCACGGCGGCATGCATCAGGATACCCTGCACGGGGTAGATGTAGTCCGTCCGTTGCTCGTCGGTGCGCAGCCAGACCGCGACGATGAGGTACGCGTAAGCCGCGGTCCAGAGCGCCCTTCGTGGGCCGTGCTGAGGTGCGTACAGGCAAAAAAAGACGCACGTCAGTAGACGTACGATCGGAGTTCCGTTTCCATGACGGTCGGGCCCGACAGGTCCGCGATGAGCGGCGGGGGCTCGGTCGTCCCGTAGACGTGGATCTCGATCGAGTCTCCGCGTCTGAGGCCCGTGAGAACGAGACTGGTGACGTCCGGGGTGAACGTCTCGCCTACGGTCTCGTCGTTCACCGTGACCAGGAATAGCACCTCCGCGTATCCGGCCTCCAGGTACGCGTACTTGAACGCCCTCACGTCGCCGAAGTCGACGCAGCCAAGGTCGCGCCTGCGTGCCTTGAGGACGATTTCGGACGCCTCCCTGGTCCGCATCGTGGTCGCGCGGTCGACCGCGCTGACGTCCGGGATACCGGAAATTCCGGTTCCCACGACGGAAATGTCGTCCTGCGCCAGCCGAATTTCCCGGCAATGGCCGTGTCCGGCATGGGCCGTTCCGAGGGCAAGAATGAGTCCAAAGAGCATCTGGGCTTCCTTCGTTGAGTTTCCGGCTTGAAAATAGCATTAAACAGGCCAAAATGTCAACCATCTGTCCTTGACGAAAGCGGGTTTGTCGGTTATCATCCGCGGGTATTCAGACTGATTACCGTCCTATGATTCGAGACGACCTGCGCAACATTGCCATTATCGCCCACGTCGACCACGGGAAAACCACCCTCGTCGATGCGCTTTTGAAGCAGTCCAACACGTTCCGCGACGCGGACGCGCAGGGGACGACGATCATGGACTCAAACGAGCTCGAGCGCGAGCGCGGGATTACGATCTTCGCGAAGAACGCCGCGATCAAGTGGGCGGGGAAGAAGATCAACATCGTGGACACCCCGGGACACGCCGACTTCGGCGGGGAGGTGGAGCGCATCATGTCGCTCGTGGACGGATGCCTCTTGCTCGTCGATGCCAAGGAGGGCCCGATGCCGCAGACCAAGTTCGTGCTGAAGAAGGCCATCCAGGCCGGGCACAAGATTATCGTGGTCATCAACAAGGTGGACAAGAAGGACGCGCGCCCGGAGTGGGTGCTGAACCGAACGTTCGACCTGTTCATCGACATGGGCGCCACGGAGGAACAGAGCAACTTCCAGGTGGTGTACGCCTCGGCCGTGAACGGTCTGGCAGGCCTTGAGCCCGACATGGCGAAGATGAAGGACATCACGCCGATTCTGAACGCCGTGGTCACCCATCTCACCGGCCCGGTCGCGGACCCGTCGCTTCCGTTCCAAATGGCCGTGGTTAATATTTTCTATGACAACTACAAGGGACGCATTGCCATCGGCCGCGTGAACAACGGCGTGGTGAAGCAGGGACAGACCGTGAAGCACATTGATCGCGACGGCAAGGAAAAGACGTCGAAGGTGATCGCGGTTCAGATCTTTGACGCGCTTGGCCGCGTGGATGTTTCAGAGGCCGAGGCCGGGGAGGTCGTGGCCATCGCGGGAATCGAGGGCGTGCAGATCGGCGAGTCGCTCGTGGATCCGGTGGGCGGTGTCGCTCTCCCGGTGATGGAGATTGAACAGCCGACCGTGAAGATGACCTTTGGAACCAACACCTCGCCGTTTGCCGGAAGCGAAGGAACCTTTTCCACGGCCCGTCACGTGAAGGAGCGCCTGGAAAAAGAACTTTTGAACGACGTTGCGCTGCGCGTAGAGAAGTCCGATTCCGACTCGCGCTTCGTGGTGTCCGGACGCGGGGAACTTCACCTGGCCATCCTCATCGAGAAGATGCGTCGAGAAGGGTTTGAGCTGGAAGTTTCGCGTCCACAGGTGATTTTCAAGGAGGTGGACGGAAAGATGGAAGAACCGTTTGAGGCCGTGTCCATTGAATGTCCTGAGGCCAACACCGGCGCGGTCATCGAAAAGATGGGTCGCCGCCGCGGCGAAATGAAGGATATGCGCGTGGAAAACGGAGTTGGATTTCTTGAGTTCGAAATCCCGACGCGCGGTCTTATCGGCTATCGCACCGACTTTATGGCCGACACCAAGGGCCAGGGAATCATCAACTCGCTATTCCTCGGCTACCGGCCGACGGTTGGCGATATCACTGCCAACGAGCACGGTTCCATGATTTCGATGGAAAACGGCGTGACCATGCACTTTGCCCTCGCCAACCTCCAGGAGCGCGGCGCGCTGTTTATCGGCCCGGCCGTGCAGGTGTACGTGGGCATGGTGATCGGGCAGTATTCCCGCGTGGAGGACATCGAGGTCAACCCGTGCAAGGAAAAGAAGCTGTCGAACATGCGCTCGAAGGGCGACGGAGCCGCGGCCGCGCTCGACACGCCGCGCGACATGACGCTGGAAATGGCCCTTGAGTTCATCGGCGACGACGAGCTCCTGGAAGTCACCCCGAAGTCGCTGCGCATCCGCAAGGCCCAGCTCGACTCCACCACGCGCAAGCGCGAAAGCGCGAAGAAGCTCGGATTGTAACCACCCTTTCGTTTTTCTACTCCTCGTTAGGTTTGATTCGTTGGATCACGAATCCTTCCTTTCCATCCGACGGCGTCTCGAGCGCGCGGATGAAGTCCGAGCGGTGGGATATTATCACGAACGTAGTGTTTGGCCGTTGACGCTTTTCATCCAAGAGAATTTGCGCGACCTCCTTCTCGGTTTCCTCGTCGAGTTCCTCGGTCGCCTGGTCGAGAAAGACGATGCTTCCATCTTTTTGCGATCGGATTTTTAGGAGAACCCGCGCGAGCCCGAGCCTGGCCTTTTCACCGCCGGACAGGCCGCGGATGGAACTTGAAAGATCCATGGCGCCGTCCTTTGTGAATCGTCTTGAAAGTCCGAGTTCGTTGAGGACGCGCGACATGTCCGCGTCCGTGGCATTGGGATTTCCAAAAACAAGATTGTCCCGAAGATTCCCGTTGTCGAACACGTACGGATGCTGGGAAAGGTACGCGATGTGGCCGTACAGCGAGTCCGGACCGGTCCGTTTGACGTTTCGAACGTCCTCCCCGCCGATTTTTACCGTTCCACGCGTCGGTCCGTAATATCCGGACATCAGGCGGGAAAGGGTCGTCTTGCCTTGGCCGCTGCGGCCCTCAAGCCGGACGACTCCTCCCGGAGGAACGCGGAACGAAATATCCCTGATGAGGCTGTCTCCGTCGATTTCAAGCGAGACTCCAGAAAGCTCAATGGAGAAGTCCGTTAATTCCGACGCTCCCACGCGTCTTTTGTCGAGCGCCTCCTCCTCGCGCGCGTATCCGTTGAAGATTTCCTCCATTTCAATGATCGCCCCCACGCTTTTGACCAGGTCGTTGTTGGTCCGCAGGATGCCGTCGAAGCCGCGGCGGAATTGTCCAGAGTACATGAGGGCCGCGACGATGTTTCCTCCGTTTTCGACTCCCAGGTTGCGCATCAGCATGCCGGCCATGGTCAGGGCCGCGACGACGGTCCCGCTCAGCGCGGATTCGGTTTGAAATTCCATGTCCGACCTTGCGACGAAGCGCTCGTGGCCGATCTGATTCTTTTTCTTGCCGAGATCCCCGATGCGCCGTGCCATCGGTTCCTTCATGCCGCTCAGGACAACGTCCTGATGGGCCTGGATCTGCTCTTCGATCTCCTGCGCGACCTCGCCCTCATTTTGATACGACGCCGCGACCAACGGACCGGTACGCTGGTCGGCCTTGCGCGCGATCGCGATGGCGATCGGGGCGGTCGCGAGCGACAGGAGCCCAAGCCTCCAATCCATGGCCGTCATGACTCCGAACCCGACGAGGGCCGTGGTCGCCGCAGGCAGTTGGATGCGTGCCGTCGAACTCAGCACATCCTGGAACGCGGCTTGCGACCGCGTCATAGCCGAAAGAATCCGGCCTCGATTTTCACGCATGGACATGCGTTCTCCCGGTTGGAACGCGAGTTCTCTCGAAAGACGCTCGTTCAGCCCGCCCGTTCGATCCATGACGCCGTTCAGGAACGAGTCAAAGTTCACGTCCAGGAGTCTCCGAACCCAACCCGTGGAAACGGACAGGCCAAGATATCCGATGGAGAACGCGACGGCTTCCGCGTTTTGGGAGCTGTCCATCGCCTTTCCGAGCATGGCCGGGGCAAGACCTTCCACGGCTCCCAAGACGGTCATGGCAACCGCGAACTTCACGTAGGAGCTCTTTTCCCCCTCGTTGAGATATTCGTTCCAAACCTCCCTCATTACGCGTAGCCGCTGGGTTGCCCCGGCCTTTCCATCGGGCGTCAGCGCCGGTACGTCGTTGCCTTCGGCGAGCGCAAGAAGATTTTTGATTTGCTCGGTCGTGAATCCGAATCTCGAATACGTCCTCGTCATCTCGCGCTCGACGTAGGCGGCCCCCTCGGCCGTCGGCTTGGTGCTCGCGCGCTTTCGAAGTTTCTGGCAGGCCGCCTTGAATTCCTCCGCGTTTTGGAACGAGACAAGATGGTCCGCCCACATCTCCATGTTGAACAGCATGTCCTGTTCGTCGACGGTAAGCCCGCGCTCATGCTTGTTTCCATCCTTGGTCTCAAAAACCAGACGTTGGCCGACTTCCGGCCGTGAGACGATTTCCGCGCGCGTCGCCCCTTCCTTGAACGTGAGAATCTTTGCCGCGATCCGCTCGAGCTGTTCGAAGACCGCCGCATCAGGTTCGGGACAAAAATGCTGTTCGCGCACACGCATCTCGATGGCGCGGATCACGTGGGCCATTTCCGCGTTCAGCTGCGGCGGAATTTCGGATATGCCGAATTGTTCGAGAAGCGCGAGCTCGACGCTTTTCTTCGCATCGTCGATCGAGTCCCGAAGCGAATCCGGCATGACTTCCCGCCGGGCATCAAGATCCTTCGGTTTTTTCCAAAGCTCATGCGGTTGCGGCCTGTATGCTTCTCCCATAGACGGCCATTATAACAATGTTTTCAATTTTCGTGACAGTGGGATGGAGTACGGTTGACAGGAGCGTGGATTTTTGGTAGCGTCGTCTGGACCAAGGAGGATCGGTCATGAAGGCTCTGTTCCAGCGGCTCCGATGGGCCGTGCTTTCGCTGGTGGCGCTCGTCCTCGCCCTCATCCCGACGTGGATGTTCGTCTGGGTGCGATCGTTCGCGAGTCCGGACGGGTTCTGGCAGGAGCTTGCGCTTGGCGTGGCAGGCGTATATGTTGCTGGGGGCGATCCAGTTCGTGCTGTTCATTGTCTGGCTCGTGTTCCTGGGGTACACGTGGGCCAGTACCGAGGACGATATTCATCGTACACAAAGAAGAAATCGGAGTAGCAACTCCGACGACTGGGAAGACAAAGACGACGTTTGACCGCGGTCCCTGCCGCGTCTGACCCCTATCCGGGGTTTTTTGTAGGGTAAGTACTAAGTTTGCCACCAGCCCGGTGGCACTTTTGTTTTCAACCAAGCGGAGAAATCGTGGTGAAGTGCCGGTGTACTAACTTTGCCACCAATATGGCCGTCCAAACCTGTCCGGGATGCGGGTATTCCCGCCTGTGGAAGCTGCGCAGGGACAAGCGCAGGTGCAAGCGGTGCCGGAAGGAATTCTCGCCACGCGGGGCGTCCGTTCCGGGCCTCGCGGCGGACGCGCCGGCGCTCCTCGGGATCGCGCTGGCGTTCGTCGTGCACCGGACGGTGAGGCGGGTCGCGTCGTCGGCGGGCCTGTCGGCCGCGACGGCGCAGAAGCACTGCCACCGGTTCCGGCTGGCGATCGCCGCCGAGGAACGGGAACCGTTCGAGGGCCCCGCCGAGGTCGACGAGACGTACATCGGGGCGCAGCGGAAGAACCAGCGTCTGCACATCCGGAAATTGTACCCGCCCAAGCGCGGCCACGGGACCAACAAGCTGCCGATAATCGGCGTCCACGACCGCGCCACCGGGACGGTGAGGGTCGAGGTGATGGCGCGAAAGCTCGACAAGGGGATCGTCCTCGCGTTCGTGGCAAAGTCGGTCGTCCCGGGCGCGAGGGTGTTCACCGACGGCTTCCCGTACTACAGGGACCTGGCGAGGCTCGGCTACGCGCACGAGTGGGTCGACCACAACGCCCGCGAGTACGTCCGCGGCGACGTACACACGAACGGCATCGAGGGGTTCTGGGGATTCATGAAGCGGCGCATGGGGAACATCGGCGGGATGCGGCGTGACCGGCTCGGCCTGTTCGCCACGGAGCTCGCGTGGCGGTACAACGTCCGGATGCTTTCGGACGGCGAGAAGGCCGACCGTCTCGTCTCCCTTACCAGGAAACTTGGTGACAACGATTAGTACTTACCCATTAAAAAAGCGCCTAGGTCAGGCGCAGGGGAGCCGGTGGGAGTGCTTGACTTCCGGGACACGGCCCGTGAGGATTCCGTTGACGAGGCTCGAGAGCGACTCGAAGGTCTTCCCCCACGCGTCGATGCGGTAGCGGGCGATTCCCGTCTTCTCGCACGGGTCGAAGACAACCAACGCCCGGGCTGATGCGCCTTCCGCGTCGAACACATGGATCCCGCGTTCGTATCCTTCCCCTGGAGGGACCGCGACGAACATCGCGAGGCGCGCCTCGTCGGCGAGGGCGGCGAATTCGGGCGAGAACATCTTCTGGGGCCTCAGATTCCCCCTTTCGTCAAAGGAGGTGAGACCGCAGGTGTAGACGACCTTGTGTCGCCCGACCACCAGGCTGTTCCTGGTGCCGTTGCGCAAGGAAATGCGAATCCCCGCCAGCGGGTGGCGAGACTTGTTGAGGCGAGCCATTGCTTTTTCGACCCAGTCATCGAAGGCCCGACTGTCCTCCGGCGGGGTTCCGATCCTCGGGTACCTGATCTTCTTGCGGTCGAAGATCAGTTCGGTGGTTCCGTGCATCTTTACTCCGTATCCGTGCGGCGCGTTCCGGGAAGCCCGGGCCGGCACGGGGAACGACGCGGGGGAATCCGCGCCGTGGGAGGATGCTACCGCACGTTGATTCCACTGTCAACCGTTCCGCCTGGCGGTTGTCTCCGTGCATCGCGACGATCGGACAAAACGGGCTTGGAACAGCTGGAGTATTGGTTTGTGGCGGTTCGTTTGACGGTTCGTCGGCGGACGTGTACGGTGGACGTATCAATATGCGGAACTCACGGACGAACATCTCGCTGCGTCGTCGCGGAATCCCTGGAAGGATTCCGGAGTTTTCGCGCGCATGACGTGACGTCCGCCTCGTGGACGCAAAACCCCCGGAATGGTTCCGGGGGTTTTGTTCTTGGAGGACGCATGGAATTGCTTCGGATGCCGGATTTCGTCGACGGTTCCGCCTGGGACGCGCTTGAGCGCGCGATGGCGGTGGAGCCGAGCATCATGGGGTCGCGCGTGCGACCGCCGCGAACCTTGAGCGCGTGTATCGAGAGGGGCGCGCGGTGCTGATGCGGGAGAACGGCCGGGCCGTCGGGTTCATTGCCGCCTGGGACTGGCCCGAAGGCTACCTGGAGATCGGTTCGGCCTGGGTCGACGCGCGCCATCGCGGGATCGGACACGGCAACCGCCTCGTCGTCGAGATCGTCGGGCTCGTTCGCGCGCTGGTCGGCGACCGCGCGTTTGCCGTCACGACGAATCCGCGGTTCGTTGCCGCGGCTCTCCACGCCGGGATGCGGCTCCATCCCGATTGGCACGGCCCGATCCCGTGGGCCGTGACCTGCGGCAAGTGCGACTTCTTTGCGGAATCGGACAAGCCCGGCTGTCCGAAGCGCAACGCGTCCTGCCGGCTCCTGCTCTGACCGGACAAGAACTTCGTTCTTGTCCGGATTTTTTCTTTGGCATTCGGCGTCAGTCCCTCTTTGGGAGAAACGCGCGGTATTGCGCGACGGCCTCGTTCAGCTCGCGGCGGGAAACGCGTTCCGAGGCGGTGTGCGCGTCCGTGATGCTGCCAGGGCCGAGGACGAAGCTGTTTTTGAGGAAGGCCATTTCCGTGAAATAGGCGACGGCGTTGCGCGCGAACGACGGCGCGGTGTGGTCGACGGGAGGGACGGTTTGAAGGGTCTTGATCGTGTGCGGAACGTTCGTGTCCGCGAGCGCGCGATGTATCAACGTCTCGAGTTCTGGGTTCATCGAACGGAACAGCAGGGTCGCGGTCGCGTGCGCGGCGACGACGTTGTCCGCGGTCCCTCCCTGGATAAGCCCGACGTGGTAGGTGGTTTCTGGGAAAGTGTTTTTCAAAAAAGCAGCAAGGAGCGCCGCGAGCTTGTGGATCGCGGAATCGGGGTGATCGGTGGACGAGTGTTCCGCCGTGCCATCGCAGAGGATCTCAACGGAGGTGATTCCACGCTGCGCCGTGACGATCTGGAGGCCGGTCGGTTCGCCTATGACGATGCGCTCTGGGACGATGTCGTTATCGGCGAAAAACTTCTGCACGGCAATGGCGCCATCGAAATTCGTCTCCTCGCCGACCGTGAACAGGAGGCCGAAATCCGTCGCGTCCTCCGAGACTGCCTGGAGCGCGGCCGTGATCATCGCCGCGGCCGCGCCCTTGTTGTCGCACGCGCCGCGCCCATGTATGTTCTCGTCGTCGACGCGGATCTCAACGGTGCCAGGCACCGTGTCCAGGTGCGCGGCGAGCAAAACGCGCGGCGACCCGACGGTGCACAGCAGGTTCGAGCGCGTCTCGTCGACCGGGATGCGCTCGACACGAAACGTCCCGCCAAGCGTTTCCGCGACGCGATCAATGATCGCTTGCTCCGTTCCGGATACGGACGGGATGGCGAGCAGGTCGAGGAGAAGTTGTTCGGGTTGTGTGAGGATCATAGTCGTCTATTCATATACCAAAATGCTCATTGGATCAACTAAAAAAGCGCCTAGATCAGGCGCAGTCAGCGGAGAAGGACTGGGGCGATGTAGCAGCCGTCGCCGAAGTGGGTCCAACCGTCCGCGAGCATCTCGTCGTGGTGCGCGATCCATTCGCGGATCTTCGCGGCCAGGATCGCATCGGCCTCGGATGTCTGGCGATCGTAGCGGGCGATGCGGACGGCGAGCGGGGAGACCGTGAGCGTCACGGCGAGCAGCGGGCGGTACGAGCAGTGTTCCGACCCGTGAACCTGCCGCTGGATTTCCCAGATGGTCTCGTGCGGCCAATGGAACAGATGGCTGTGCGCTTCGGGAAGCGAGCGGGACACGGCGGCGAGCAGCGTGTCTTCCGGCTTTCCGGTCTGGTAACTCCAGCCGTCGAACCGCTGCCAATGCGGGGTCCAGCATCGGATGCGGTGCATGGACTCGCTTTCTCTCGACGCGGTCATTGGCCGCGCTTCTTGCCGAAGTTTCCCTCGAGCCAGGCACCGGCCACGGCCGCGCCCGCGCGCTTGAACAACCTCGTCCAATACCGTTCCATGGGTAGCCTCCTTCTGGTTGCGCATTGATACCAGGTCTTTTTTACGGCGTCAATGATCCGCGGTCCATTATGCTATAATCATGTCATCTATGCGCATTGCGATGATCGGACAAAAAGGGATAGAAATCGGCGAGCGTGGCGGAGGGATTGAGCAGCACGTGCGCGCGCTTTCCTTGCATTTGGGAAAGCGCGGGCATGAGGTGACCGTGTACGCGCGGCGGCGCTACGTGCCAGTCGCAAGCGTGTCCACCTCGCGTTCCCGGCGCAATGGATTTTTTCCGGGCGTGACCGTCCGGTACATGCCGACGGTCTATCGCAAAAATTTGGAGGCGATCGTTCATACGTTTTTGTGCACGCTCGATGCGCTCTTGCGTCCGTACGACATCATCCATTATCACGGCGTTGGCCCGTCAACGCTCGCGTGGATTCCACGCCTTTTGAAGCCGAAGGCACGGGTGGTTTGCACGTTTCACTCGCAGGATCGTTTTCATAAAAAATGGGGGCGGTTCGGCCGGCTGTACTTGTGGTTCGGAGAGTGGGCCGCCTGTCAGTTTCCGCACGCGACCATTGCCGTGAGCCACGTGATTCAGGTATACGCGCGCAAACGGTACGGCAGACAAATCATTTATATCCCCAACGGGGCCGAAGTGCAGGTCGTGGAAGCGACGGACGCGGTTCTGGCTTTTGGCTTGGAACCGAGGCAGTACGTCTTGAACGTGGGGCGATTGGTTCCGCATAAGGGGATTCAGTATCTGATTGAGGCGTTTCAGAAAATGAAAGAACAGAGTGGAAACAATCGCATGGGCCTCGTGATTGTCGGCGCTGCAACGTATACGTCGGCGTATGAGAAACAGCTGAGGGGCATGGCGATCGGACGGAATGACATATTGTTCCTCGGGTATCAGTCGGGCGAAGCGCTCCGGCAGCTCTACGCGCACGCCTATCTGTACGTGCAACCGTCGGAATCAGAAGGACTGCCCGTCGTTGTGCTCGAGGCAATGAGTTTCGGAAGGCCGGTGCTCGTGTCGGATATTCCGGAGAATCTGGAGGCCATGCGACGCGCCGGATTTTCCTTCGCGAACAAGAGCGTTGAGGATTTGACGGAAAAGCTTATGGAACTCGTGAACCATCCGGAGATCGTGGAGGACGCGGCGAAGGACACGCAGGAAACAGTGCGCCGCCATTTCAATTGGGAAATGATCGCCGTGCACACGGAGGCGGTTTATTTGAGTATCAGGCATTAGCACGGGGGACACATGTAACAAAGGGGACAAAGGATTTTGAATATGCCCGCAACTCACGACTGGCATGCGATGTCCGGAAAGGAGGTCATCGCTAAGCTTGAAACGCGAACGAACGGATTGACGTCGGCGGAGGCCGCGAAGCGTTTGCAATCGCGCGGCCCGAACGAGTTTCCGCGCGAGGTGCCAAAGCGTTGGTGGAGCGTGGCCTTCGATCAGTTTGCCAGCCCGCTCATGTTGGTTTTGCTTGCCGCGGCAGTCGTGAGCTTTGCGCTTGGCGACCGGTTGGATTCCGGCGTGATTGCGGCCGCGGTCGCGGTAAATGCCATGCTTGGATTCGTTCAGGAGTACAAGGCGAACCAGGCGATGGAACAATTGCGTTTGCTCGTGCATCCGACGGCCATGGTGCGGCGCCTGTCTGCGGACGGGCAGGATGACGGGCATGATCGCGCGTTGGACGCGCGCGAGGTGGTGCCAGGTGACATCCTGATTCTTTCTGCCGGCGACCGCCTTGTCGCGGACGTGCGATTCCTTGGGTGTTCCGCATGCGAAACGAACGAGGCGTTGCTTACGGGCGAGTCCGCGCTGGTCGTCAAACGGGAGGAGAAGCTGCCGCCGGGCGTGGCCATGGCGGAACGGTCGAACATGGCATTCGCCGGAACGTCGTTCGTGGCCGGGCGCGGCGTGGCCGTGGTTGTGGCAACCGGATCCGAAACTGAGCTCGGGAAGGTCGCGGCGCTCGTGCGAGAAACGGAGGATCGCGACACGCCGCTCCAAATGGAGCTTTCGCGATTGGCGAAATGGCTGTCCTACGGGGTCGTCGCAATCGTTGCGGTTATGTTTGGCGCCGGCGTTTTGGCCGGGCGCGATCCGCTCGGGATGTTCGAGACCTCAGTTGCGCTCGCGGTGGCTGCCATTCCGGAAGGGCTCGGCATTTCCGTGACGATTGTGCTCGCGATCGGCATGCAGCGCATGGTAAAGCGCCGCGCGCTCGTGCGCAGACTCGTCGCGGCCGAGACCCTTGGTTCCGTGTCGGTCATTTGTACGGATAAGACCGGGACCATCACCGAGGGCCGGATGCGCGTGGATCATATCGTTGGAAATCGCGAAAAGGTTCTTGAGGCGGTGATGCTCTGCAACGACGCGATTGTGGACGGTGAGAAGATCATCGGGACGCCGACCGAGCGCGCATTGATGGAAGCGGGTCTTGCCGCGGAGCTGAATCTGTCCGCGTTGAAAAAGGCGCGTCCGCGCGTCGGAGAACTTCCGTTCGATTCCGCGCGCAAATACATGGCCACGCTCCATCACAAGGCCGATCGGCATACATTGATCGTAAAGGGAGCGCCGGAAAAGATCCTTCCCATGTGCCGCGATGGGGAGATGCGTCTTGCCGAGGCGACGAAGCTTGCCGCGAAGGGGTTGCGGCTTATCGCGGTCGCGCATAAGTCGGTTGGGGAGTCCGTCGAAATCAACGGCGAACTTCACGGAATGACGTTCCTTGGGTTCGTTGGGTTGCGGGACCCGTTGCGCGCGGAGGCGGCCGAGCAAATTCGTGCCGCGCGCGCGGCGGGCGTGCGAACGGTTATCGTGACGGGCGACCATCCGAGCACGGCGCGCGCCATCGCGAAGGAAGCAGGGTTTCTTTTGCGCGATCACCACGGCCTCCTCACCGGCGAAGAGCTCGACGCGCTTGACGATGCCGCGCTCGACCGTATGCTCGTGGGCGTTCAGGTGTTCGCGCGCGTCGAGCCGCGACACAAGATTCGCGTGGTAAACGCATGGCAGCGCCGAGGCGACGTGGTCGCGGTGACTGGCGACGGGGTAAACGACGCGCCCGCGCTCAAGGCCGCGGAGGTCGGCGTGGCTCTTGGCTCCGGCACGGAGGTTGCCAAGCAGGCGTCCGACATGGTGCTGCTCGATGACGACCTCGGTTCCATCACGGCTGCCATCGAGCAGGGAAGGGTCGTTTTTGACAACGTGCGCCGCTGCGTGGTGTATCTGCTCGCGGACAGCTTCACGGAAATCGTCCTGATCGGCGGAGCCATCCTGATGGGACTTCCCCTGCCTTTGCTTCCGGTTCAGATTCTTTGGATCAACCTGATCGCGGACAGCCTGCCAAACATCGGGCTCGCGTTCGAGCCAGGTGAGCGCGACGTGATGAACATTCCACCGCGCAAAAAAAACGAGCCCGTGCTGAACCGGGAAATGTTCATTCTGATCTTCCTCATCGGTATCGTGACGGACTTGCTGTTGTTCGGCATCTATCTTTGGTTCATTTCTTCCGGAACCCCGTTGCCTCAAATTCAATCCATCATGTTTGCGGCCGTTGGCGTTGATTCATTGTTCTATGTCTTTGCCGTAAAGAGCCTGCGGCGGTCAATATTCCGGTCGAACCCGTTTTCGAACCGGTATTTGAACGTCGGTGTGGTCGCGGGCTTCCTTTTGATGGGCCTTGCCATGCTCCATCCGTTTTTGCAGCGCGCGTTTGACGTCGTCCCTCTTTCCTTGCCGCAGTGGGGCCTATTGCTTATGATGGGTCTCGTGAAGCTTGGCATGATCGAAATGGGCAAGGAAGCGTACCTTTTTTATCAAAAACGGATTGTATCGACATAATATGACAAAATGTCCCGCCTCGTTTATTTCCGTTGCCAAGGCCTATGCCCAGGAAGCATCGGCGCGCAAGGTCGTCATGGGACGGTCAAACGACGCATTGTCACGCTCAAAGCGCGCGATTTTCGCGCTTCACCGAGGTGACGTCAGCGGCGCGGTCACGAGCTTGCGCGAGATCAAAACGGAGCTTGCGGAACTCGATAGGCATTTTCGAAAATTTCCCACGCTTTTGACGGAGGGGTCGTACCAGGCGGCGCTTGAGGAATTTGCCGAGGCGCAGTTGTTCGCATCGTATCTCGAGCATGGGACGTTCGGTTCCATGGCAGAACGCACGATGCGTTCGGATGTCTATCTGGCCGGATTGTGCGACGCCACGGGCGAGGTTGTCCGATTCGCCACGCGCGAGGTCATTGCCGGACGGCCCGAGGCCGTGCGAGCGGCGTTCGAGACGGTGGACATGGTGATCGAGTATCTCCTTAACATGGACCTCACCGGCTATTTGCGCACCAAGTTCGACCAGGCAAAGCGAAATCTGCGGAGCCTCGAGCAGATGAGCTACGAATTGTCCGTGAGAAAGTAACGGCGTAATCCTTATGCCACACGACCCCGCCAACCCATGGCTGTTTCGGCGCGATGAACTCGACATGCTCGAGGATGAGATCGACGGCGTGTTTGATTTGCACGAGCAATCGCGCGATCCGGTGAATCGAACCATGGAGGAGACCGTCATCGGGGAACAGACAAAAACGGAAGATTCGTACGAGCGCCGGCTGTCCGACGTGCTTGGCCCGGACGCGCTCCTAGAAGATGAACCGCACGTGTGCGAGCACTGCAAGGACGGTTTTCCCGAGGGCGTTGCGCTTAAGGATTTGCTCTCGAAGAAACGCGACCCATTGTACGTTCGGTCATACCTTTGGGCGACCAAAGTGTTCGTGTGGGCGCGCGAAAGTTATTGGAAGCAGGGGATGCGCAACCGCGACATGTTTCGGGTAAACGTGAATGCGTGTCTCGTTCCGGTGAAAATTGCGTTTGCGCTCGCGGAAGAGGGACATGGTGACGCGCACGCGCCGAGCATCGCCGGACTTGAGTACGATCTCGCCCTCGTGTACCTGGCTCGAACGCGCGAGTCGCTCGGGGCATTGCGAACCATGGGGCTTGCGTACGCGGATTTGGTTTGGATGATCGAGGAGGCCGACGCGCTCGCCGCAGAAATTAAAGATCGCCGGAGCCGATTCCCCTCGTTATGAGCGTGCGTATTTCTGCCATCATTCCGGCCTACAACGAGGAGCCCACGATCACGGGCGTGGTTGAGGCGTTGCGCGCGTCGCCGCACGTGCGCGAGGTCATCGTCGTGTGCGACGGGTCCACGGATCGCACGGCCGAGCGCGCGCGGATGGCCGGCGCGACCGTATTTGACCTTCCGCATAACGCCGGAAAGGGCGCGGCCATGCTCCACGGCCTCACGCACACGGATGCGTCCGTGGTCGCGTTCTTTGACGCGGATCTGATCGGGCTTACCCCCGACCACGTGGAACGACTCGTGTTCCCGGTGCTTTCCGGGTCGCGCGTCATGAACGTCGGGATCCGCGACCGCGGCCCGATCATCTCACGCCTTGCCTCGCGTCTCCCGCTCATCGGCGGCGAGCGCGTCATGCTCCGCCAAGTGATCGAACGCGTGCCGACTGAGTACCTGCAGGGGTACATGATCGAATCCGCCCTGAACTACTATTGTCGGTCCCGCGCGCTTCCGTATGGTGGGGTATTTCTCCCCGGACTTGGGATCCGCCGTAAGTATGAGAAGGTCGGTTGGCGGCGCGGTGTGGTAGAATATGCAAAAATGACCTGGCAAATCGTCGTGGCCATGGCATCCGTCCGTGTCGGACGATTCTTAAAACGATTTTAATGACCCATATGCATGAGTTCCGCATTCCAGGGTGGCGCACAATCATTCAGAGCATCGTTCCGTTTTATCAGAAAAACGTTTGGTATCTTGTCGCGATTCCTCTTCTCATGGGGGCGATCGCCATTCTTCCCCTCGTCGCCGTCCTTTCCTTTTACGCGATGACGGCGCTCGCGATTGCCGGAGCCGGATTGCAGGCTCCTGGGACGCTTTTAAACGTGTTTCTCGCCCTTCTTGGCGTTGCGTCTCTGGTTTGGATGCTGTTTGTGAGTGGTGCGCTTCAAATTGCTACGGTTCGCGCCTCGTATGACGGCAACGCGGTGCCGCTTGGGACGCTGATTCGCGGATCGTTTGACGCGCATCTCATCGCGCGCGTGCTCGGCGGATTGTTTCTGTATGCAGTGATGGTGATGGTGGGGCTGGTGCTGTTCATAGTCCCTGGCATCTATCTTGCCGTGCGCGGATCCTATCTGCCATACGTGCTTGTGCGCGACAAGCTCGGCGTGGTCGATTCCATCAAGCAATCGTGGGCATTGACGCGCGGTTATTGGTGGGTCACGGCGCTGCGTTATGGCTGGCTCGCGCTCGCATCGGTGGCCGGATCCGCTGCGTTTGCGATCGTGTTTTCCAGTCCGGCGGCGCGCGGCGTGGGCAGCTTGCTCGACTTTGCGTGGCAGATGTTCGTGGTCGGCCCGTTTGCCATGGTGTTCGCGCGCCATATGTATGATTCGGTACGCGCCGGCAAGGGCCAGGATCCGGAGGCGTTCCACGCGCTGACAAGCGCCGAAAAGGGACAGTTCGCCGCCATAATCGTCCTGTTCCTCGTGCTTACGTCCGTCCAGTCCGCGTTCGCGCCGAAGCGTTCGCAGGCGGATGGCGAGGTGTTCCAGGAATTTCTTCAAGGATTCGAACGATAATCGCGTATGGCCATTGACTTTTCGGACATCTCAACTTTTCAGGACGCCGTGGTCACGGTCATGGGGCTTGGCCGATACAAACAGGGAAGCGGCATCGGCGCGGCCAAGTGGCTGATGCGCCACGGCGCCCAGCTTGTAATCACGGACCTGAAGACCGAAGAGGAAATGCGCGAGTCCATCGAGGAGATCTCGCAATGGTACGGGCAATACCGCGCGCAGTTCCCGGACCGGACCATTTATCAGCCCGTGTTCGTTCTGTCTGAGCATCGCGCGCAGGACTTTACCGATGCGGATTTGGTCGTACAGAACCCGGGCGTCCCGCGGGAGTCGGAATTCGTGTTGCTCGCGCGTGAGAAGGGCATACGGGTCGAGAGCGATATGTCGCTATTCTTCCGCTACTGTCCATTTCCGATTTACGCGGTAACCGGTACGCGCGGCAAGTCCACCACCACCGCGTTGCTCGGCGAGATGTTTAAGTTCGTGCATGCGAAAACCGTCGTCGCGGGAAACATCACGCGCTCGCCGCTCGAGGATCTCGACTGGCTGCTCGAAGAAAAGGAACCCATCCCAGTGGTGCTTGAGATGTCTTCGTGGCTCATCGAAAGCCTTGAGAACGTTGATCGGGGTCCGGACATTGGCATTCTGACCAACATTTTTGCTGACCACTTGAACCGCTATCCATCGCTCGAGGCGTATGCGCAGTCGAAGCTGCAGCTGTTCCGTCATTGCAAGGGCGGGCAAAAGGCCGTGCTGAATGCCGATCATGAGATGGTGCGTGCGCTTTCGGATGGGATCAACTGCAAGAAGTATTGGTTTTCAGAAAAGGAAAATGCCGGAACGGAAGGCGTGTTCTTGCGCGAAGGGAAGATTATTTGTGCCGTGGAAGGAAAGGAACACGTGCTCGGCGATACCGAGAGCATGGCGCTCAAAGGGGCGCATAACCTTTTGAATGCGCTTGCGGCGTCCTTGGCGGCGCACCTGGCCGGCGTGCCGGCCGAGGCGATTTCCAGGGCGCTCCAAACGTTCAGGGGTCTGCCGGGCCGGCAGGAAATCGTAAAGGAAGTGCGCGGGGTCGCGTACGTGAACGACACCACGGCCACGTCGCCCGACGGCACCATTGCCGCGCTCGACCGGTTCGCCGGAAAGAAGGAGAAGAACGTTGTGCTCATTTGCGGCGGCGCGTCGAAGGGATTGCCCTACGCGGAGTTCGGAAAGAAGGTTGCCAAGACGTGCAAACTGGTGGTGTATCTTGACGGGTCCGCCACGCCGGACATTCAGAAATCCATCGACGAAAGCGTGCCCTGGATGCTCGTAAAGACCATGGACGAGGCGGTAAGGGGTGCCGCGAAGGCTGCCACCGAAGGCGACACGGTGCTCCTGTCGCCCGGTGCGGCGAGCTTCGGCGCGTTTCAAAATGAATTTGACCGCGGTGAACAGTTCGTCGAGGCCGTGAAGAGGGTGAAGGAATAAAAATACCCCAGGCATCAGGATGTCGATACAAGAAAAAGTGTTGCGGAATGGTTTGAAATTATGAGGAGAAACAAGTTAAAAAAGTTGAAATCGATTGAATTGTTCGCCGGTGCTGGCGGCATGTCGGAGGGATTTGAGCAGGCAGGATTTGATATTCGTGTGGCAACAGATTTTGACGCAGATTGTGCTGTTACTCATCAAATCAACCACTCGTCGGCCTCGTTCTTGCATGCGCCTATACAAAAATTGACATATAAAAACTTTCTTGATTCAGGAAATCTAAAAATTGGGGAAATCGATGTCATGGCCGGCGGTCCTCCGTGCCAAGGTTTTTCAATCAATGCACCGAAAAGAAATATCGGTGATCCACGCAATGAATTGTTCAAACACTACGTTCGTATTGTTTCGATGCTCAAGCCGAATTTCGTTGTACTTGAGAACGTTCCGGGAATGTTGTCACTTGAGGGTGGCAAGGTGGCACTACAGATTGTTAATGCCTTCAAAAGGATTGGATATTTGATGGAATTTAGGGTTTTGTTTGCACCGGACTTTGGCGTTCCGCAAGAACGGCGGCGCGTCATTTTTTTTGGCAACCGTCTTGGGGTCAAAGTCATGTTTCCAAAAGCGAGTCATTTCCCTGCAAATTCTCTCTTGAAACCTAATTACGTGACAGTTTATGAGGCCATAGGTGATCTGCCATCCCCTACGGATTCCGTCGAATTTCTTCCGTATTCAAGAAAAAAGCCTTCAGTTTACGCACTCGAACTTCGCAATCAGTCAGAAGGTGTTTTCAATCATGGTTTTGGAATTCTCGGAAAAAAGAATCTTGAGAGAATAAAACATATCCCGCCTGGAGGTAGCTGGAGGGACATTCCTTTGGGTCTATTGCCTCCTGGCATGTTGAAAGCAAAGCGATCGGACCACACAAAACGCTATGGGCGTCTGCATCCGAAAGGCCTAGCGTCGACGATACTTACAAAATGTGATCCGCATTGGGGAGCGTATATTCATCCTGACCAAGATCGCACCCTTTCGGTCAGAGAGGCTGCCCGTTTTCAGGGATTCCCGGACCGATATCGTTTTTCTGGTTCCAAATCTTCGCAATATGCTCAGGTTGGAAATGCTGTGCCAATCCAACTTGCACGTGCAATTGCAAAAACAATAGTTGCTTCGTATGAAAAATGTTGAAAAGCCAGAGTTGTTTGCCGAAGTTTTCGGCTACCCAGTAGAAAATATATGTGATGAGGCAGTTCAGAGCAGGTCGGTTGGAATCTGTCCGTTTCTGGACGGTCCTTGTCAAAAAAGTACATATGTTGACGGACAAGGTATTCGTCGTCCAATGGGGATTTGTTCAATGTTCCATCATGGTAAAAAAATTGCGATTACATGCCCACATCGTCTGAAGTCGGAAGGGCTAATCTTTGACGCGGCGATGGATTTCTGTTTTCCAGGTGTTCCTGCGGATGAAATGGTTGCGCTGCCGGAAGTCAGATTGCCCACAAACCGTGGACGCGCTGGGAATCTTGATTACACAATTGTTCGACATAAAGACGGCAGAGTGCTTGATTTTGCTGGAATGGAACTTCAGACTGTATATTTTTCAGGAGACGGAATGCGAGATATGTTTATCCGTTATCTTGAGCATCAGAAACGAGGTGTTGATTTTTCTCCAAAACAGACTGGTCGACAACATCCTGACTACCGTTCTTCGTCAAAGAAACGGCTTTTGCCTCAGTTGATCGAGAAGGGCCCAATTTTTGGTGCTTGGAATAAAAAATTCGTAGTAGCTATTCACACTGAGTTTTACGAACACCTAGCTAGCAACGTCCACTTAGTGGAGGCGTCAAAAAAGGATGCTGATTTTGCATGGATTGCAGTTGATTATGATCCGACATTGAAAAATAAATCCCGCCACCTCGTGGTTCAACGGGTTATTCCATCAAGGTTTGATCTGGTTCTTAAGGCCTTCATGCTCACTGCAGAAGATGTGCCTCCAGTTCAAGACTTCGTTTCGCATCTTGAACGTTTGGTTGCGCGTGCCATAGAGCAGCGAAGAAATTAGAGAGGTGTTTTGTTTCTGGTAATAGTACAAAAAATGAAAAAGCTCATCCGCCGGCTGGTGCCGGAACCGATCATTGGACTGTACCACTTGGCACTCGCCGAGCTGGCCGCCTTTTGGTACGGGCATCCGTCGGAGAGGCTTGTGGTGGTTGGCGTGACCGGGACCAACGGCAAGTCGTCTACCGTACAGTTCATCGGGCGGATGCTCGAGCACGCGGGATACCGCGTGGGATGGACCGGGACGGCTTCGTTCAAGGTCGCGGGCAGGGAATGGGCCAACGATCAGAAAATGACCATGCTCGGCCGGTTCCAAACGCAGAAGCTGCTCCGTGACATGGTGCGCGCCGGATGCACGCATGCGATCGTTGAAACTTCGTCGCAGGGCATCGCGCAGTCCCGGCACATCGGCATCAACTACGACGTGGCCGTGCTCACAAACCTCACGCCCGAGCACATCGAGGCACACGGCGGGTTTGAGAATTACAAGCGGGCAAAAGGAAGGCTGTTCGAGGCACTGACCAAAGGAAGGCGAAAGCAGGACAAAAATGGCGAACGCGTCGAAAAGGCTTTCGTCGTAAATCTTGACGATCGTCACACGGAATATTTCCTGTCGTTTTCGGCGGACAAAAAATACGGTTTCGGCATCGGGACGTCGTCGTTCGGAAAAGAAATCGCAGGCGTGGTTCCGATGAACGCGGAACAGGTGGAGATGACCGCGACCGGATCGTCGTTCGATATCGCGGGGCATCGGATCGAATTTTCCCCTCTTGGTCGCTTTAACGTGTATAATGTTTTGGCCGCGGTCACGGTTTGTCGCGCGCTCGGCCTTTCATGGGATCACATTCGTGACGCTGCCGTGCATTTGGGTTCGGTTCCAGGTCGGTTGGAGGCGATCCGTGAGGGCCAGCCGTTTTCGGTGATCGTTGATTATGCGTATGAGCCCGCGGCGCTCGCCGCGCTTTACGACGCGATCTCGCTCGTGCCGCACGGGCGTGTCATCCATGTGCTCGGTTCCGCGGGCGGCGGACGCGACGTGGCGCGACGTGAGACGCTCGGGCGCATGGCCGCGGAGCACGATGACGTCGTGATCGTCACCAATGAGGATCCATACGACGACGAGCCTATGGAAATCATCGCGCAGGTGGCGGAAGGAGCAAGGCCGACGAAGAGCGAAAACGAAAATCTTTTTCTTGTTCTCGATCGCCAGCAGGCCATCGACAAAGCCGTGTCGCTCGCACAACCCGGGGACATCGTGCTCATCACGGGCAAGGGAAGCGAGCCGGTTATGGCCGTGGCAGGGGGGAAAAAAGTTCCGTGGGATGATCGCATCGCGGCACGAAAGGCACTTCATGCGCTGGCCTATGGCATTTCACATTGATAAAACGGTCCAATTGAAGCCCGAAGAGGAAGTGCTTGAAGTGGTGCGCGAGGACATCGTCCCGCATCTTCCAAGGTTCGCATTGTTGTTTTTTTGGTTCGTTGCTCCGTTTTTCTTCCTTTTTCCCTTGTTTCGTCAAGGATGGATCGGGGTGGTCATTTTTTTCGCGCTGGTCGGATCCGCGGCCACCATGGCGTTCAGGTCTTACCTGAGGTGGTCAAATACCATGCTGATTCTCACGGATCGTCGCGTGATCGACGTGGAGCGCCGCGCGTTTTTCGACCGTGTTATTTCTGAAACTTCCTACGCGCACGTTGATGACGTCACGTATCGCGTGAAGGGGATCATTCCGACGCTGTTCCGTTATGGCGATCTGCGCGTGCATGTCGCGGGTTCCGCGGCGGACATCGAGTTTCGGCGCGTGGCCCGTCCAAGCCGCGTGCACGACCTGTTAAACGACCTGCGCGAAACTTCTCCCACCCAATCGCCGGACCGCCGTGAGCATACGCTCAAGGCGCTCGCCAAGGGGATGACCATGGAGCAAATCGAGCGCATGGCAACGGAAATGCGGACGCGCGAGCGCGAGGAGGCCATCGAAGAATTTATGAGCGACGAACCCCATGCCTGAACAACGAAAACCATTTTGGAGACGCCTCGTCGAGTTCCGCTTTCTGTTTGTCATCAATGCGGTCGTCCTTGTGGCGCTTGGATTTTCGTTTGGTCGCGAATGGATCCGAAACCATGAAATTCAACAGGAGATCGCGCGGTTGCAAGGCGAGGCACAGGCGCTGCAGACGCGCAACTTGCAAATCGCGGATCTGAACACGGCCTTTCGTACCGAGTCATTCATTGAGCGAGAGGCCCGACTGAAACTTGGGATGAAGAAGCCCGGAGAAACCGTAGTAGTTATAAAGGAAGACGGCGCCACGAGCGTGACGGCCACGGACGCGGCGGAAGGGCTTTCGTCCGAACCCGCGGATCCACGCGTGCTGCTCGTTCGCGATGAGCGCGACGGGGAACTTGCGAATCCGTCAAAGTGGTGGCATTATTTCTTCCGTTAATACATGAACATACCGATGTGACCGATCTTGAATCCGAACAAATTCCATCATCGACTCCCACGCCGACTTCCGCGCCGGAAACAAACGTAACCTTGCCGATTTCGCGTCGCAGGTTGCGCGTGCTTGCCTTGGCGGCCGGCGTGCTCTCGGCGATCGTTGTCCTGTCATCGATCGTGTATTTGCGTCCCCCGACGAATGGGACAGTACGCGCCATCGTCGGCGTTTTGCCGTATCCTGCCGCCGTGATCGGTACGGATGTCATTACCATCAATGAATACCTTGAGGAACGTGACGCGCTTGACGCCTATTTCCAAACGTCCGCCGGAGAGACGGGGACGGTGCCGAGCGAGGAAGAAATCACGCAGAATATCATGGAAACGCTCGTGCATAAGTCGGCGGTCAACCATTTGGCAGAAGCATCCGGGATGACCCTGGACGAGTCCCGCGTGGACGCGTTTTACGAGCAGGCGGTCGGTGGCGCGGACCAGGAGCAGTTTGCGGCACAGCTCGACAGCATGTTTGGGTGGACGGTCGACGAGTTTCGCGATCGCGTGGTGCGGCCAGTGGTGCTCGCCATGCAGCTCGGCGAGCAAATCGAAGGGGATGCGTCGCTCCAGGACGCGCGCCGCCAAAAGGCTCAGGCCGCTTACGACCGCCTGGTGGCCGGGGATGATTTCGCGGTTGTCGCGGGCGACGCGAGCGCGGATTTTTCTGCGGCGGGCGGCGGGGACGTCGGGTACGTAAAAATGTCCGAGATCCCTCAGGAGTGGACCGGGACCATCAGCCAACTTGAGACGGGTTCTTATTCCGAGGTCGTCGAAGGGATTGAGTCGTTTCTCATCTTTCGGGTGACGGACCGCGTCGAGGCCGGAGAGGACACGGAGGTCAAGTTGTCCATTATTTCGGTCCAGAAGGTCACGCTCGAGGAAGCCGTGCAAGAATACCTCGATTCCACGAGGGTCTGGAAGCTCATTGGCAGAACTTGATCGTTTTTGGAGTGTCTGATATCATCTCGGCGGTTACACGAGGATCTTTAACATCATCGATTTTAAAGGTTCGAGTTCGGCCGATGTAGCTCAGTGGTAGAGCAATGCTTTCGTAAAGCAGAGGTCGTCGGTTCAATCCCGACCATCGGCTCCATGAAAAGACGATCCCCAACGGGATCGTTTTTTCGTTTCATTTTTTTGGAGCGGGTAGCGGGAACCACAATGATTTCTAATACGTTATCAATCTTTAAGTAGAGCGCGCATGCCGTTCCGTTCTTGACAGATCATCAATTTAAATGTAAGCATTTCATGGCTGCCTCATCATCCGCAGCCCAGGAGTACGAATGCGATATCTGATCATCCTCCCTCTCCTCCTTGCTGTCGGCTGTGGTTTCACGGTGGGCAGCGATCGTGCTGTCAGCACGATGGAGGCGGAGGGGTGGACCAACGTCACCGTCACCGCTGAACATCGTCTTTCCCCGCGATGGATGGGCGGGTGTAGCAAGGAGGATGACGCGGCCTTCGAAGTGGCCGGCAAAAACCCCGCCGGCAATGAAGGGACGGCCACGGTTTGCTGCGGCGCCGTCCTCAAGGGGTGTACGATCCGACACTGAGGTTCTCCTCCGTTCACTGAGATTGAACTCCATAAGGTGTTTGCTCGATGAACGATTTTTTATTTGGGAGCTGTTTTCCAAAAACAAAAGACCGCCTTTTTAAGGTGGTCTTTTGGAGCGGGTAGCGGGAATCGGACCCGCGACTCATGCTTGGGAAGCACGCGTTTTACCACTAAACTATACCCGCAACTTGTGATGTCCCCGTGTGCGCGGTATCATATACCACGTCAACATGATATGACAAGACCCTTCTTTGCCTCATTGATCCTCATCATTTTGTTCGCGACGCCCGTTCATGCTTCGGAGCTCGAACGAATCGTCGCGGCGGAATTTGACGCGGCGACGATCGTGAAAGGATACACGCTCGAGTCTGACGACGGGCTATTCAGGCTTGGGATTCGCCCGAATACGCTGAATGTCTCGACGCGCGTGGACGTGAAGACGCTCGATCGTTCGCTCATGGAGGAAACATTGCCAACGAACAGGGACTTGGTCGGCGAAATCTACTTGTTCGACATTCTGAACAAGTCGAGTTACGACGGATCCGACTTTTTTTTCCTTGAGATCCGATATCCGGCGGAGGAAAGCGACGTGACCGCGCAGCTGCACGGCCGCCGCCGCATTTATTTCTGGAACGGCGTGCGCGGCGCATGGGAGGAACTTCCGAGCGAGGACAGCCCGGAGGTCGGTTCGGTTCGCGCGCTCATCCATCTTCCGTACGCGCGCCTCGCAATTTTCGAGGAAACGATCCCAGAGACCGGCACGGCAAGCTGGTACGCATACAAGGGGTGCGACTGCGCCGCGTCACCCGACTATCCTAAGGGGACGTATCTGGTGGTCACGCGTGCGGACGATCCGACGCGCAGCGTGACCGTGACCGTGAATGATTACGGTCCGGACCGCTCGGTGTTTCCCGATCGCGTGATCGACCTTGATTCCGTCGCGTTCAAGAAGCTCGCGTCGCTTGGCGCCGGGGTCATCGACGTTAGCGTGAAATTGCTTCAATCCTTGTGATCCATTTCAAAAACATCAACAAGACGTATTCGCCGAACATCGTTGGCGTGCGTAACGTAAACCTTCATATCCGTCCGGGGGAGTTCGTTTCGATTGTCGGACAGAGCGGCACGGGCAAAAGCACGCTTGCGAAGCTCATGTTTGCGGAGGAAAGACCGACCTCCGGGCAGATCGCCGTGGGCGGATGGGACATTACGCGCATTCGTGAGCATGACGTTCCTCTTTTGCGCCGACAAATCGGCGTCGTCTTTCAGGATTTCAAGCTGCTTGTGCGGCGGACCGTGTACGAGAACGTCGCGTTCGCGCTCGAAGTGGCTGGAACGCCGGCGCGCCGCATCCGCGAGGTCGTTCCGCAGGTCCTGAAAATCGTGAATCTGCAGGAGAAAGGCGACCGGTATCCGAAGCAACTTTCCGGCGGGGAACAGCAGCGCGTGGTTGTCGCCCGTTCGCTCGTGCATCGTCCAAAGATTTTGGTCGCCGATGAGCCGACTGGCAACCTGGACACCATCCACACCCGGGAAATTATCGACCTGCTGAGAAAAATCAACGAGTTCGGCACCACGGTGGTGCTTGTCACGCATAATCGCGAGGTGGTGAACGCGCTCAAGAAGCGCGTAATCACGCTCGAGGGTGGCGAGATTACTTCGGACGTCGAAGAGGGAAGATACAAGCTATGATTACTGCCTTGCGCGCCGTCAAATTCGCGTTTCAAAATTTCGGGAGGAATTTTTGGTTGTCGCTCATTACCGTCAGCATGCTTGTGCTCACCTTGTTGACGGTCAACGTTCTCATGGTACTCCAGCAGGTCGCGTCAAAGGCCATCGCGTTCGCCGAGGAGCGCATCGAGGTGTCGGTGTATTTTTATCCGGCCACGGCCGAGGAACGCATCACGGGCGCGGCTGGATATTTGCGCGGTTTGCCGCAGGTTCGTGACGTCGAGGTCATTACCTCCGATGAGGCATTGCGGCGTTTCAGCGATCGGCATGCGGCTGACGAGGCGATCTTACAGTCGCTCGACGAGGTCGGTGGAAATCCGTTCGGCCCGACCCTGGTCGTGAAGGCGTATGGCGCGGACGACTTTCCGTTTATCCTCGACGCGCTCGACAACCCCCAGTTCCGCAATGACATCCGTGAAAAGGACTTTTCCTCGTTCGAGGACATCATCGACCGTATCCGTTCGACCACCGACCGCATCCAGTTGTTCGGCATGGTGCTTTCGGCCATCTTCCTGCTTATTGCCACGCTCATTGTGTTTAACACCGTGCGCATTGCAATTTTCATTCATCGCGAGGAGATTGGCATCATGAAGCTCGTGGGTGCGACCAATGCGTTCGTGCGCGCTCCGTTTTTGATCGAGTGTCTCATTTACTCATTGTTCTCGGTTGCGTTCACGGCTGTGATCGTGTATTCGTCCGTGGCGGTGATGGATCCCAAGTTCAGCGCGTTTTTCGGCGGCGAATCCGTCGGTTTGCTGGAGTATTTCATTCGAAACTGGTACTGGATTTTCGGAATGCAATTTGTGATTCTTACCATCATCAACATGCTCGCGACCATGGTCGCAATGCGTAAATACCTACGGGTCTAGAGCATATGAAGTCGCTCGACTATGCGGCTGCCTTCGTTCGTATCACGCTCGGGTGGATGCTTCTCTGGGCATTTTTCGACAAGTTGTTCGGGCTTGGATTCGCGACGGCCCCTGAACGGGCATGGATCACCGGCGGATCGCCAACCATGGGATTTTTGAGCCACGCTGACGGTCCGTTCGCCAGTCTTTTTCAGGCAATGGCAGGCGTGATGGCAATCGACGTGCTGTTCATGACGGGCCTTGCATGCATCGGTCTCGCGCTGCTGCTTGGCATCGGATTACGGATTGCGGGATACGCAGGTGCGACCATGATGGCCCTTATGTTTCTTGCGGCTTCCTTGCCTCCGGACAACAACCCGCTTATCGACGAACATATCGTGTACGCCGGCCTGTTTCTCTGGCTCACCGTCTCCGGCCCAGGAGCCTTCGACCCGCTCGCCAAACGGTGGGCATCATGCCGGTTCGTGAAGCGGCATCCAATTTTGAGATAAAACGACCGCTGACAACCGTAGGTCTGTCCCTTGTTCGTTACGGCCACACGCAGTATGCGACTACGGTTTGTTCCGTTTCACCTCGCAAACTTACGCCCATATTCACTAGCTGTACCGCACTTCGTGCGATATTATACAGCCAGTGAACATCGCATATTGCGGGACGTTGTACGAAATTCGGCTCGGCTCTTAGTTATTTAATTTAATTGCTATGACACAAAAAATTCCAAAAGAATTGTTGAGTTCTGAATATAGAATGGAGATGTGGAAAAATTCTCAGAAGATTATTAAAAAGTTGGAAAAAGTTTTGCCGATTTCTTCTGCTTATTTATTAGGTAGCTTCACCACTAAAAAGAAAAGGCCAGCCGATGTTGATTTTATAATTTTGCTTCAGACGAAAGATAATTCCAAATCTAATTGGTCAGTTGATTTTGTGGTTGCGCCATCCGGAGAACATGGAGAATTTATATTGGAGGATGCTAAAAAGTGGATGAAGCAAAAATATGGAACGAAGAAATCGGCAGTAATTAAATTGAAGTAGGAGCCTCCGAGCCGAACATCGCACAACACGGAGTAAACGGTTCAGAAATTTTTCGCAATTATATTTCAAGGAGTGCAAAATTTCCTCACCCAAATTCGTTTTCCTTAATCCATGCCATTTACAAGATTAGTGCATTTAAAATAATCCAGTTAAGACTTTAATCTTAAACCATATGAAATATCTTTTTTCAATGTTGCTCATTAGTTCAACATTATTTCTTCCACTGATAGCAAACGCAGACATCGCGCCGGATCCTGGAACACATGAATATTCGACCCATGCCGTTTTTGATAATATTGCTGATTATCCGTCTTTCGATGTTTACGCAAGTAATTATCGGCGATTTGGCCCGACTCCGATAATCGCCAACGACGCGATAGAGCCACGAGCAGAACAAATCCAATCCAATGGACACCCTGCTTCTACATTAGCTCCCTTTTTTGCTGTAAGAAAAAGTAATCAGTCTTTAATTGTGCATAAAGACGATCCATATGGAGAACAAGGGGACATTTGGGGAACTTTGCCAGAAAACAAGCAGTACATGGTTAACGCGACCGTTACTGGTGAAGGAGAATCTCTCAAAAATGAGCTGGTCAGTGGTAATCTTCCAGATTCAAATCCTGCTGTATACATTGTTTGGGTTTATCACATTGACAATTTGACGGACACATCATTTACAGCGCATTTCGTCAGTGAATCTCGTTACGACGCAGATGTGAACTTAGTTTATGGTTCCGCACTTCCAAAAACCCTTGCAAGCGCAAGCACCCCCACATCCGCCACTGAATCAAGCACGACAGTAGTTCCTTCCGAAACTTCCAACACACCATGGACTACCATTTGGATAGTTATATCCGGTTTAGGGCTTATAATTATCTTACTGGCATATAAGGCATGGAAGAAGTAAGGTTCCTCATTTTAACGATTGCTATTGAACTGCCCATCGCTCTCATTCTCTTAAGGAAAGATGACTGGCGACGAGTAGCTTTAGTTGTTTTTGGGTCAAACATGGTTTCGCATCCGATCGTTTGGCAGATGATTTTTTTCCAGCACATAAACTGGTTTTTAGCTGAAACAGGTGTCATCGCCTTCGAGAGCCTTGTTTATGGTCTGATTTTTAAAGGTAGACGAAACCTCGCTATTTTTACTGGTATTTCTGTAAACATCGTTACGGCAGCTATCGGTTATATTTTTTTCTAAGGAGTTTTGGCTCGCAAAATTCACCCCTTTAATTCACCTCTTGCGTCCCGCCAACGTGGATAAATCAAATTTTATTCAAATAATCAGTAATCCTTATGAGCGAAAAAAACCAAGGGTCATTTGTCCCTAGACAAGAAAAACGAAGATCACTTGAAGTCCTTAGTCTTCCTGAAGTGAGAGTGAGTTCTGCTTCCTTTACTAGAATTAAAGATCTAGAAGGAAGGCACGCACTGTTAGTAAACAAAAATAGGGCAAAAAAAGGCATAATTGTGTTAACTCCGATTGGCGGTGCGATTGAAGCAACACCTGCTGGTAAGGAGAAACTTAAAAACTTACTTGATATTGATGACAGTGCGTTTGAACAAGGCCATGATCTAAGATTCGTGATGAGCGGTTCTAGGGCTAATGAATATAGAGAATGGTTTCTTAGTGGTGAGCAAAGAGAATCAGATCCTAGTCGTGAAGTTTTCGAAGAATTAATTGATGAAGCAGAACTTTTAACCAGAGAAGAATTAGAAGGACTTCAGTGCGCTAGAGCAGGTTATGCAACTGAATTGGCAGAAACTAACAGAACCGGACAAGAAGGACAAATAACCCTTCGTTTATTAGAAGTGTTTGATGCAGAATTAAAACCGGAGACGCTAGAAAAGTTACTCCAACTATCAAAGAATTCTGATGCTGTAATTAGGTTTGTTACAGAAGAAGAGATTAGAAGTGGTAAGACAGCAGATGGTACAGATATCGGTACCGTTACAAAATCATTATTAGATATTCAAGAATCAATACCTGAATTCGAATAATGGTCGGGGTCTTCAAAGTAACATAAAAGCCTGGAACCTTAAGGTTTCGGGCTTTTACTTGGTCACACCCTGTCCCGGTCTGTAGGAACAGGTCGTGATGGTTCTGCGCTCCGGTCTCACTTGAAGTTTTTGAGGGCGGTTCGGAGTGACTTTATAAAAAAGTTCGGCCCTGTTCCGGTCGCATTGAACTCATTGATGATAAATTTTTGCCGATTCTTCAAGTAACTGAAGATCAATGTCTTGTACGAACATACCTTCTTGGTTATAGGAAAGTTTATTCACGATGTCTAGGACTGGCATGATAATCTGCGAATGACCGATAAGCGTATCTTTGGTCCCGTTCGGAAACAGGGCGGTTCCAGCTGCATTGCAATAAACCAAGATTGCATTCGTTTCAAGAGCTCGGACGATGCAAAGTGCATCGACTTGTTGCTCTTCCGAACACAGATTGTGTTCCGCCATTGATTCGGCAATTTCCTTATACCAATAGCTTGGGCAATAAATAATTTGAACGCCCTGGTGCTTCATTCTTTGAAATATTTCCGGAAAGAGCATGTCCCAGCAGATCACGATGCCCGCGCGCCCGTAGGCGGTTTCAAATACTGGAACTTCCGTTCCGGGTTGAAGGAATCTGTGTTCGGAAGGATAGAGATGATTTTTCCGATAGGTACTGAGGACGATTCCTTTAGCATCGATATAGTAGCTTGTGTTAAAATTTCCTTCCGGCGTTCCTTCCATGCAGGAACCTGTGACGATATCAATGGCGTATTTGATAGCCAAAGTTTGAAACGCATTCCTGACTGCATGCGTAGTATCGAGTCGAGTCAGGTCGCCGAAGATGGATCCGGTGATGCAATCTTCCGGAAACACAATGACGGCGGCCTGCTCCTCTTTTGCCTTCCGAATGAACGCCTCAATGCGTTGAAAGTTGATTTGAGAATCAAGGTGGGTAATGTGGAACTGTACGACGGCAATGCGAACATTATTCATAAGATAGTTTTAGTAACAGAAAGCCGTTCGCAACAAGGCAGAACGGCTAAACAGGATCGATGATAAATAAAATCAACCCCGTTATGATGCTTGTTTCGGCGGATTGAAAATCGAAAGCGTAATCATAGAAAAAGGTTATCACAACATGACACCATAAGTCACTGACCTACAAATCGAAAACCCGCACTCAATGAAGAGTACGGGTTTTCTTGGTCACCCCCTGTCCCGGTCTGTAGGAACAGGTCGTGATGGTTCGGCGTACGGGTCTCGAACTCACTTTTGAGCAATGATTCAAGGGGTATTTCAGAGGGTCAGGATGGCACCCGGGTCTCATCAAAAATGAGACAAATGAGACACGGCAGAGGGGCTGTGTCTCATGAGGCACTTAGCTCTATTAATATGAAAAATCATCAACAAATTGGAAGGTTTTCAGAGGAACAACTCGCGTCTTTTAGGGCGATGCTGAGCAAGCGATTAGGACGTGAGGCTACCGACGAAGAAACGTTCGAATCCGCGAATGCATTAATGAACCTTTGCGAGGCTTTGTACAGTGTCGCACTCCGGCTCCGCCATTGGGATGAAAGGCTCAAGACTGAACCTCACGGTTTCGCACTTCCAATCTCCATTAGCGGCGGGTCATACAATTGCGGGATCTGTTATGCGACGATCGC
>MGFA01000006.1:40218-53376 GCA_001791645.1 Candidatus Uhrbacteria bacterium RIFOXYB12_FULL_58_10 | reverse complement strand
AGGCGACCGCGACGGTACCCGCGTCCGCGCCGCCGAACGCGTAGTCCCCAGGCTCGCACTCGTCGTAGGCAACGTCCTCGGTGAACGTCACGTCCGCGCGGTCGACGGTTCCGTCGCCGTCCGCGTCCCTGTACGCGTAGGCGAGGGCAACCGGCGCCGCGGCGTCAGCGACGGTGAGCGGGGCGCCGAAGGTGGCAATGGCGTTGTTAAAAAGATCCGTCAGGCGGTTGGCATTGTTCGTATACAAAACCGTAGGATCCGTTATGCCGCCGGTCAAATTGGCACTAGCGCTCACCGTGACCTGAGCCGTGTCCGTGGAAACCGAGGCCCCCGTATCAGCCAGATTGACTGTGCCAGGCTCCGAAAAGGACCAGTCGGAAGCATCGTAGGAAACTGAAACGTCCTCGTCGAAAACCACGTCAACGCGGTCGACAGTGCCGTCGCCGTCAGTATCAAGATAGCTGGCGGAAGAAACGGATGGAGCTGTGAGATCGAGTGAAAAGCCAATACTTGAATCCGTTGCTCCCGCCTCTGTGCCATCGTATGGGGTAATGCGAATCACGGCGTCCGAGACGTCAATCTCCGATTCATCCGCTGGAGCGTTCCATACCGTAGAAACGGTGTTCGCGCCGGAGGAAGTAGTGATGTAACCGGAAGCATTTCCCACCTGATACGTACCTGCCGTCGTGACCTCAGGGTCGCCGTAAGTCGCCGATGTATCTACGTCTGCTTCTGAAATGGTTGCTTTCAGAAATCCTGAACCGACGTCATACTCAACTAGTGCCTGACACGTGTCATCAGCGTCGGCATCGTCGATGGTAAAGAGAATCGTAACGCGCCCGTCTGCGCCTTGCGTCGCGGAAACGGAAGCGACAGTCGGCGCAACGTTAAACGACCAATTGACGTTATTCGCAACGTTAACCGACCTTGATGGAGAAACGGCGTGCGTAATGGCATTGCCACCGCTGGCATCCGAATCGCGAACGTTCACGTAATCCACTGAACTTGAACCAGCAACGTTCAAATACCACGCAGAATTGTCGGATGAACTGCGAAGCGTAATGAACTGGCTGTCCGCGCCTGTCAATGTCAACAATCCATTAACTGTCTGCGTTGTGCCGGCCGTGAATGTAATCGCTTTGCTGGCGGTCGTACAAGTTACATTTTGAAAGGTCGTATTCCCAGTCAAAATCGACGTTTTACTATTATCGTTGAAAGTCACTGTTCCGGCTCTTTGCGTAAACGAACCACCGTTTTGCCACTCCCCTCCGATGGTAATGCCATAACTCGACCCTGAAACATCCAATGTTCCAGCTGACAAGCTCAAGTTTCCACTGATGACGATCGCTCCATCCAACGTATACGTGCTCCCCACGGAATCGATTTTCAGATTATTATATGGCGAAAGTGTAGAAAGGACTTTCGTTGAAACAACGGGCGCGGCATTATAAGTAATCATGCCACCGGAGTTCGTCCATGAACCAGCATTTTTCACGATGTTTGTGTCAGTTGCCGCCATTTGAATTTGCAGTTCCCCACCAGACATAGTGACTGAATCGCCAGCAGCATCTCCAAAAATGATGTTGCTCCCAGTACCTGTTTTGAATGTCCCGCCGCTTATCGTGGCATTGCCTTTCATTTCAAATTCGTAATTGTTGGCATTGAAAGTGCCAGCAGCCAACGTAAAATCCCCAAACACTGCCTTTCCGGCGGAAAGTTGAAAAGTGCTTCCGGAACCATTAATTGTTAAATTTTGATAGGTCCAGCTTTGGATTGTAATCGTGCCAGAAGTTGCTGCATATTCAGCCGTACTTCCTGCATTAAAAGTTGGCGTTGAAATGGTCTCATTACCATTAAGCTTTAAAGTTCCACCATTTGACACGGTCAGCACCCCACCTCCGCTCATGGTTAATGTTTGCCCGTTGGTATACAGCGTTCCTGCGGTAACAGTAAGGTTATTGCTTGCGCCGGCATCCATTGTAAGAGTTGACGCAAGATTCACACTTCCTCCGCTCTTGTTAATAATGACATTTTTGTTAATTAAACTTTCCGCTCCTGTGAGTGTGAATGTTTGTGTGTTCCCACCACTAAATGTAAGGCTAGCATAGCTACCACCGTCAAAACCGGACGTGACAGTTACGCCACCTTGGGCCTCTAATTCCCCAGTACCAACCGCACCTTCTGTTAATGTTAGTAGATTTGTACTCAAGAGTGCATATCCAGACGAAACAGTTAATGTCCAGCCTGCTGTTTTATTAATCTGCAAATTATAAAAAGTTTCGTCCGCGGCAATATTCGCATTTGTATTCATTCCAGTAAAAATGACGGTTCCGTTGTTGTGGGTGAATGTTCCACCGCCTGTATGAGTCCATGTATTACTTACAGTGAGCGTACCGGAAGTTGATGTAAATACTCCTCCACTAATAGTAAAAGTGCCGTCCATGCTCATTGTGCTATTGCTGCCATTAAATGCTCCTCCGCTGATTGTAAAGCTTGATCCGGAATTAACTGTGAAGGCACCGCCATTAGAATTATACGTTCCGCTTGAAATTGCGAAAGCGGCACTTGTCATGGTCAGAGTTGAACCTTGAATAACACTACCGCTTGCCTTATTCACGGTGACTGGATGCGTCAAACTTGCCAAACCAACACCGGAGATATTTTGATCGACTGTACTGTTGGCAAAATTGAATTTGCAATCCGCTCCAGAAGTATAGGTAGAGGCGATAGAAAGATCGCCCTGAAACTCCATGATACTATTAACATCGGTTTTATTGATTCTGCCTTGGGTTAAGGTTGCTGTGTGTGCGACGACGATCGTGTCTCCGGCTGCAACAGTAAGTTGCCAACCACTATTTTTATTCAATGTAAAATCATAGAATGTTTGCGAAGTGTTCACATCTATCGTTGTCCCATTCCCTGTAAAAGTAACTGTTCCATCATTATGAGTGAATGTCGCACCAGAGTTTGTCCATCCAAGCGATACGGTAAGATTTCCAGACGTCGAGGTGAACGCAGCCCCAACCCCCAAGCTGATCGAGCCGTTAATCGTGATCGCCCCAGACCCTCCGTTAAATGTCCCGGCATCCTGCGCGAAATTGCTCGCTCCGACGGTCAGCGTGCTTGAGCGTGAGTTGGTGATCGTGTTTGAATATCCCACGTCGATATCGATTCCACCTACAGACCCGGCATACGCCTCGTCAATCGTAGATGCTTTTGTGTTTGTTCCATTAAATGTTGCAACATCGCCTGCTCCTGGGCATGCATCCGGTCCGTCCCAGTTGGCACAAGTACTCCAGAGGTTATCAGCTCCTCCGCCATCCCAGGTTCTTACGGCTGCCTGCGCGCTATGTGCGTTTCCCAAAAATAGGAGAATAACAACAAAAAATCCAAAAAGATGCCACTTACTTAAGTTGAGATACAGTATCGAATTCATAATCTTTTTTAGGTCAAAAGACCATGAAATATGATACCACGCTGCAATCCGAAGGAACATGGCCACATTTCCTACTCGTTCAAGCTCGTGGCACGGCACCAAGACGTTTGAACAGGATGCTTCGGGCATCCACAAGCGCGGCTTCCACTTCGTCCGAGGACAGGGTCTTGCCGGTCGAACGCAGCGTGATATGAACCGCGATGGACTTCTTCCCTTCTTCGACTCCCTTGCCTCGATACACGTCGAACAACTCTACGCTCGCGAGCAACGGCGAGGCGCCGCGGATCGCGGATTCGATATCGGCGTACGCGACGCGGTCACTGACGACGAACGCGAGATCGCGCTTGGCGTCGGGAAATTGCGGGATCGGCGCGAAGGATGCGGTGGCGCGGGGGCGCGAGGCAAGGTCGGAAACGTTAAGTTCCGCGACCGCGACGCGGCGATCAATGCCGAGCGCCATGGAGGCTTCAGGCGTGAGCTCGGCAAGCATGCCACATTTCTTCCCATCGACGAGGATATCGGCGGAACGTCCAGAATGCATGCAATGAGCCGGATGCGTTGCGGGACCAAACGAAACGCCGAACCCTTCACGGAAAAGAATCGCCTCCACCATGCCGCGCAGGGCGACAAACGGGCGCTCGTCGCCAGCAATGGAATAGGCAATGGCCGCATGATACGGCTGCGCGGGAAGCGTTCCGCCCTGTCCATCTTCATCGCCCTTCGCGTCGCCTAGGAACACGCGATCGATTTCGAACAACGAGACGGACTCAAACGCGCGGTGGTTCTCCGCGACGGCCTCGAGCAGGTTTGGCAACAGGGAGCGGACAAGATAGGGCCGGTCGGCCGCGAGTGGATTAGCGAGTCTCAGGTGCTCGGCCGGATCGAACCCGAGCGCGGTAAGCGTCTCAGGGGCAACGAACGCGTAGCGATACGCCTCGGTTGCGCCGTGTCCGATGGCGAGCGCGTGGCGAAGACGGCGTGCCAGGTCGCGCGCGACGTCCTCCGGCGGTGGCGCGATCGAAAACACGGGAAGTGCCGAAGGAATGCGATCATATCCCCAAATGCGGGCGACCTCCTCGATGACGTCTTCCTTGATGGTCACATCCTTGGTCGCGCGCCAGGTGGGAACGATCACGGTCCAGCGAGATGTCTTTCGAATGTCCAGAATGTCAAATCCAAGACGCCTGAGGATATCTTTCATTTCTTCTTCCGGAATGTCCGCCCCAAGATTCCGACGGATGTCCTCCGGTCCCATCTCAATCTTCACGGTCGGAAACGCGCGCGAATAGACCTCCGCCACTGGAAAAACGACACGCGCTTCCGGACACAGCCGCCTCACCAGTTCCACGGCGCGACGCATGGCAAGATCGCACTGATTGGGATCCAACGACTTCTCGAAGCGCGCGGACGACTCCGAGCGCAACGCGAGCCGCACGGACGTCTTGCGCACTGAAACCGGATTGAAATTCGCGGACTCGAACACGATACGCGTGGTCGCGTCCGTAACCCCGCTTTCCTTGCCCCCCATCACCCCGGCAATCGCGATTGGCTTCTTTCCGTCAGTCACGACCAGATCGTCCGTTCCGAGCTCGTACGTCGCATCGTCAAGGCATGCAATCTTCTCCCGCTTCTTCGCGCGCCGGACAATAATCTTCTCTCCGACCACGTCCGCGTCAAACGCGTGCATGGGCTGGCCGAGTTCCAACATAACGAAATTCGTGATGTCCACGACGTTGTTGATGGACCGCACGCCGCATGACAAAAGACGGTTGCGAACCCACGCGGGCGACGGTCCGACCGTAATCCCCTCGACCAAGACCGCCACATATCGAGGACACAGCTCCGGCTCGTCGACGAGCACGGACACGCCCGGCCCGGACGAGGACCCAAACCCCTTCAACGTATTCTTTTTCGGATCAAACTGAGAAGGCGCGTACGCCTTGAGCGGGGCGCGATACAGCGCCGCGATCTCGCGTGCCATGCCGTAGTGTCCCATGAGATCAGGACGGTTGGTGAGCGACTTGTGCTCGATGTCGAACACGACGTCGTCGCGGCCCAGTGCCTCCGCGAGCGGCGTTCCAGCCGTAACGTCGAGCGCGGACAGATCCATGATCTCATGCTCGCCCTCGTCACTCTTCTCGATGCCAATCTCCGCGCCCGCGCAAATCATCCCCTCGCTTTCCTCGCCGCGGATCTTCGTTTTCGCAAGCTCGACGAGTTCGCCCTCGCCGTGCCAGCGCACGCGCGAACCTGGCAGCGCCACCGCCACCTTCATTCCTTCCACGACATTGATTCCCCCGCACACAATCTGGGTTACGCGTCCACCGACGTCCACCTGACACACATGCAGCCGGTCGGCGTTCGGATGCGGTAAAACGGCCACGACCAAACCGACCACCATGTGTTCCATGGCAGCAGCTTGGTTAATCGTCTTCTCCACCTCAACGGTGGAAAGCGTGACGGTTTTTGCAAGATCCGCGTCAGAAACCTCCGGCGGGAGCTTCACGAACTCAGAAAGCCATTGTTTGGAGATCAACATAGCGACGGTATGCAAAATTTAGAATGCAGAATATAAAATTTTTGCATTATTCATTTCTAGAACTGATTCAAAAATCGCAGGTCTCCTCCCTCCAGATGCCGGATGTCGTCGATACCGTATTTCAGCATGACGAGGCGCGTGAGACCGAAACCAAACGCGAATCCGGAATAGACGCCGGGGTCGACGCCGCCTTCGCGCAGCACGTTCGGATGGATCATGCCCGCGCCGAACACTTCGAGCCAGCCGGACTTCTTGCATAACCGGCACCCCTCGCCCTTGCACAAGTAGCAGGTCACTTCCCCGTTCACGCCAGGCTCGACGAACGGATAGAACTTCGGACGCAGGCGGATCTTCGTCTCCGGTCCGTACAAATGCTTCGCGACGATACCGAGGACTCCCTTCATGTGGGCGAACGAAATCCCCTTGTCAACGACCATTCCGTCAAGCTGATGAAAGGTGTGCTCGTGACGCACGTCGGTCGCCTCATTGCGGAAGCAACGTCCGGGAGTGACCGTACGCAATGGCGTGCCATACGCGCGCATGGCACGAATCTGCTGCGAGGACGTGTGCGTGCGCATCACAACCTCTCCGTTCGATCCGTGCGCCCCTTCCACGTAAAACGTATCTTGCATGTCGCGCGCGGGATGGGTCGGCGGAATGTTGAGCGCCGTAAAGTTAAAATAATCGCTCTCAAGTTCAGGTCCGTCGGCCACGATAAACCCCATCGACGTGAACAGATCCTCGAGATCCTCGCGCACCTGGGTGACCGGATGCAGGTGCCCGCGCGGCCGCGAGCCGATCGCCGGCTCCGTGACGTCCACGCGCTCGGTTTCGCCCCGTTCGTATCGTTCGCCCCGTTCGGCCTTTTTTTCGGCCTCCACGAACGCGGCCTCCACCGCGGACTTCACCTCGTTCGCGACCGCGCCAATCAGTTTGCGCTCCTCGCCCGCGAGCGTTGCCATGCCCTTCATGAGCTCCGCGAGCTTTCCCTTGCGTCCCAAAAACTCGACGCGCAGCCGCTCGAGCGCGTCACGGTCCGCGATCTTCGTGGCCGCGGCGATCACATCGTCCTTCAGTTGTTCGAATTGGTCCTTCATATGGTTACACTCCGATCATCGCCTTCACGGCTCCCAACATATGCCCGCCGAACTTTACGAAATCGCGATAGGTCACGAGCGCCACAAGCGTCATGAGCATTGCGAATCCGACGTTGTGCACGATCGCCTCAAGACGCTGGTCCACGGCCTTGCGCCGGACCGCCTCAATGGCAAGAAACAGAATGCGACCGCCGTCGAGCGCCGGGAACGGAAGGACGTTCACCACCGCGAGGTTGATGGAAAGCAGCGCGGCGAACTGTAACAGATAGGTGATGCCGAGCTGCGCGGCCTCGCCGGTCATCACCGCGATGCCGACCGGACCGGACAGGTCCACGCTGACCTTCTGATGAACGACCAAATTCCTGAGAAGGTCCGCGAACGCGCGTACCACCTCGATGGTGTACGCGATCGTTGCCGTGACGCCGTGATACACGGCAAGATGAAACGGAAACGATACGAGTCCGGTTTTCACGAGACCCACGCCGACCCCGTGCACGTCGAGATTTGCCAAATCCTCCGAAACGACCGTCACGGTGACGAACGCGCCATCCGCCTTCGCGACGACCGCCTCGATCCCCTCGTCGCCGTTCTCCTGAATGTAAGCCCGCGCGTCTTCCGCGCTCTCAAACGTCATCCCGTCCATCGACAGGAGCTCCTCGCCCGCCACGATTCCGGCGCGCGCGGCCGGCGAGCCGTCGGCAACCGTCATCACGCGCATGCGGGCCTCCTCGACCGTTGCGCCCGCGGGCATGTTCGCGTCGATGGCGGTCGGCAGGCCGATCATGAACCCGATCGACAAAAGTACGGACGCGAGCACGAGGTTCATGGTCACGCCGGCGATGAGCACGGCGAGGCGCTTCCACGCCGGCTTTGACGCGAAGCTATCCGCGTCGCCGCGATGCTGGCCGGACTCGCCCTTGATCTTCACGAACCCGCCGAGCGGAATCCAGTTGATAGAGTATTCCGTGTCCCCGCGCCGAATCGCGAACGCGCGCGGCGGAAACCCGAATCCGAATTCCTCCACCTTCATTCCAGATTTTTTCGCGACGATAAAATGCCCGAACTCATGGGCAAATACCAATAATGACAGGACGGCAAGAAACAGGATGATAGTCCAAAACATAGTTCGACGGGCTCACGACTGATAACGGCCCCATCATAGCCCGTTTCGCCGGCCCGAGGCAAGAAAAAAGACCCTCGGGGAGGATCAGTCGGAATTGGGGGCCTTGTAGCCGGAAAGAAGGCTCACTATGCAGTCTCGATAGGCGAGCAGGCTCGCGATCTTGACGGACTCGTCGCCGGAGTGGGGGCGCGCTCCCGCCGGCGAGAGGCACATGAACTGCGTCCCATGCATCCCGGAGATGAGCGTCACGTCGACGAACCCCGTGCTCGCCGTCGGAACGGACTTCCCCGCGTGTACCGGCAGGAACAGATCGAACATTGGCCGGATCAGCTCCCGGTCCGCCTCATAGGCCGGCATCTCGAAGTTCACGTGGAACTCCATCGTAACGCGGTGTTCTCGCCCCGCGTTGAACGCCGCCAGCTCCTCTTGGGCAACGCGTTCCATGAACGCCGCGGTGACGCCTTTTCCGCCTGGCCGGATGTCCATGAGCGCCCAGGCCATGTCGGGAATCTTGTTCGCGACGTTCGCGAGCGGAGGAGATTCCTGTTTCCCGAGCCTGTAGTCGCGCTCGAAGTCGTACGAAACGAACGGCGAATCCGCGTCCTTCCGGACGAACGCCGGTGGACTGAACGATCCGGCGTGGATCGCGGCGATGTTCACGGCCGTTCCAGATTCCGAGACCGACTCCGCGCACGCGCGCCGGACGGCCTCCGTCACGCGCGAGACTGCCTCGGCCGCGTTCGCGCCGGCCCAGGGGCGCGACGCGTGCCCCGGAACCCCGCGAAACAGAAGCTCGATCTCCGTGCACGCGCGCCATCCGAGATAGGCCTCGGCCTTCCCACCGCAGACGGACAGGCCGAACCTGGGGGCGACGTCCGGGTGCGTGCGCACGAACTCCTTCATGCCGACGAACTGGTACTCCTCGTCGCCGTAGAACAGGTAGCCGACCTTCGACGTGCGCCCGGCCTTCCCGATCGCGTCGAGCGCCGCGGCGATTCCTCCGCGGGTGTCGTTGGCTCCCAGGGCATAGTAGAAAGTCCCATCGTCGGAGAATTCCTCCATGGTCCACTCCGAGCTCGGAATGACCGTGTCGAGGTGGCCCACGATGAGGAGCTCCACCTCAGACGGGTCGCCGTCGAATGCCAGCACGTTGTAGATCTCGTCGCCGAGGTGCTCGACCATGACCGTCAGCCACGGAAACGCCCGTAGCTTTGAGGCGACTAGCTCGGCGATCGCACCCTCCCCTGGCCCGCCCTTGTCCTTGCGGTACCCGCGTTCGCGGCACAGCTCGTCGACGATGGAGAGAACTGGATCCTGACCATGTTTCATGATGCCCTCCTGAGACCACCATACCTTAGCCCAACCAAACGAATCGGGCAAAAAAATGACCCGTGATGGGTCAGTGGTTGCACTCGTCGCAGGCGAGCGCGTCGGAAACCAGGCCATGGAGCAGCACGATGCCGTTGGGTTCGTCGTGCCCACGCAGCCTGGCGACCTGCCGCGCACAGATGCGGAAGCACAGGCCGTCCGGCTTGCGGGCGATGGAAATGGGCGCCTGCAACAGGAACCGGGTAAACCCGGAATGCCGTGCCCAGCGAATTGCGTCGTAGGCGAGAGACATTCCGATGCCAGAGCCACGGAAGCCCTGCCTCACCTGCAGGCACGAGATGACCGCAGCCTCCTCGGCCGAAAATGGAAGATCGTGTCCACGAATCCACGCGTGCACGCGCGGCTCCACGTTCGCGACAAGGGGATGGCAACACACCAGTCCCGCCATCTGTCCATTCGGCGGCGCGCGCACGACCCGGATGAAGTACGTGGCATTCCCTTCCCACAGCGTGTCCGCGATGTCGCCACCGCGATACACCCACACGAGAGAGTCGACATCGGCGATGCCGGCGTATGCGTCGACGAATGCGTCGCGATCAGGGTCGCTCGTTCCACTGACCTGTCGAAACCGACAGGAAGCGATGCTAAGAGCGGGCATGGTTCCTCCGAGGCGATCAAAAAGCCGCCGCCTCCGCATTTCAACCCGGGAAACACATTCCGTCAAGAAAAATCCGCCTTCGTGAGGAAGACGGGAAACGAGTCATCGAAGATGGGCCAGCAGATGAAGACGCACCGATTCGCCGTCCACCTCGGGGTGGCGGACGCGTACGGGGTGACGCTCGAGGTCGCCGAAGGCGATGTCGCGGCCAAGCTGACGCTCCATCTCCTCGAGAACGCGAACGTTCAGTTCGATCAGCCGGGTCGAGAGACCCCATGCGTGATCGCCGAATGAGGCCCACTTCCCTGCCAGGCCGAACGGCTCGACATAAGGAAATCCGAGGTTGACCTCGTCGGAAACGGCGCTGCGCCCGCACATCGGGCAGAAGACGAAGAAGTCGCGCTCGCAGATCTCGTCGACGACCTCGGCGGCCCCATCCCCTCCGAAGCGGAAAGCCGCCTCGAGCTGCGTGCCCAACGCCGCACACATCGCGAACGGATCGCTCTCGGTGGTACACACCGCAATCCCGCACACGACGCGAGCGACGCGGACGCCATGCTCGGAGAGCCGCCGGATCACCTCAACCACGACCTTCCCGCTGAACACCACGTCATCCACCAGAACCACTTCGATGGCCTCGTCGAACTGAGTCCGCAGTCTTCCGACCAGGTCGGACACCTGCGCGTCAGGATGAGGGAAGCCGTACCTGGAGTGGAACCCGTCGATGCCTTCGAGCGTGTCCGCATGGACGCAGCGCGTGATCTGGAGCATGAGTTCGGATGGCCAATAGACTGGGTCTACCGACACGACGGGGCGACGCTCCCCTTCGAGCAGCCGCGAGATTCCGCTCCGCATCTGCTCAGAAGTCACGCGCACGACGCAATGACCGCCGAAGGTCAGAATTTCCGCGAGTTCGCGACGGATTCGCTCGTAGGACAGGTCGAAAACCATGCCGAGGCGTTTTTCCGACCAACGATCGACGAGAACGTGGAGATCCTCTGACACGACATAGACGCGGGGCTTGGGCATGAATCACCCTGGGAATGAGCTACGTGCGTTGTATCAACGGACCAAACGGATGTCAACAAAAAATAGACGGGGCAATGCCGTCTAACGGAGAGCGTCAAGAAGTTCGATCGCCCCGGAAGTGAACGTGGCGGCCGCGATCCGTTCGCACACGGCCTTGTAGCCCGGATGCGCGTTGCCCACGGCCCATTGGCGCACGTTTGGAAGAGAGAGGTTGTCGACCACTCCGTCCCCGACCATGATAGCCTCGTCGATGCCGAGACGCGCAAGTAGCATGGAAACGCCGGCAACCTTCCGAGACGCGGACGCGTGCAGGATGAGGATCGCGTACTCGGGATTGAGATCCCAGTCAATGGCGACGGAAAATGGCTGGCATTCGAGTTCGACGCGCGCCGCATCCTTGACCCGCGTGAGAAGGGCCATGTCGAACCGATAGTCCTTCCCGTCCATGATCCGTGCCGCGAAATGCAAGCTGTGCGTGCGCAGCGCGCTCGCGAGCAGGACAGAACGCGGAGAGTCCGTCATGAAGCGCCGCGAGCGAATGATGGAACTCGGGTCGCCGAGAATCGCCTCCACGTCTCCATCGCGCGTGAGACGACGAAGGATTCGGTCACGGAGCGAAACGAACTCGTCATCCGGCGACGTCCCAGTCGGGATTGTCGTCCCGGGACTTCCGGGAAAGTGCACGACCGCGCCGCGCTCGGCGACAATCGGTCCGTTCATGCCGAGATGCCGGTGGTGGCCGAGCAGGATCGGCACGGGACTGTCGGAGTTGAGTCCGATGGTATGTCCGCGCGACACGGCGCGGCGCACCGCGTCCTCGATGCCGTCGTCTGTGTAGTAGTACCCGACGTCAATGAGTGTCTTGTCGAGGTCAAAAAGAACGAGCATTTTCCTTTCCTCCAGACGACGACGCTATCATGATTCGCCGCGCGCGTCAATCGGAAGATCCAAAATTCCCCGCACGTTCCCCACTTGAAAGTCCGCGGACGTTTCCTCGGTGCCGACGCGGATGGTCCGCATGCCCGCTGCGCGCGCGAGCACGATGTCGCTCTCTTCCTGGTCTCCCACGGAATAGATCGCGTCGAGCGGCCCGCCGAGCGCGGCGGCGACCTGCCGAAATGCCTCGACCGAAGGCTTGCGCACGTCGGGTTCGCCTGTAAACAATGTATCCTTCACGGACTCATATACGTTCAGGTATCGCAGCGCGGCCTCGGCCCACACGCGCGGCGCCTCGGTAAGTACGGCGCAGCGTCCCACGAGCATGGCAAGAACCACGCGCGCGTCGTCGTTCGGTTCGATGTATTTCTCCGGCGAAACGTTCCAGGTCGCCGCAAAATACGCCGCACGATCCATGCCGAACTCCTTCTCGACGGCGAGGCTGATGTGTCCGTGGTAATCGCGCTTGAGACGGTCGTAGGTTTCCTGCGCCTTCTCCGCCGTGACATTCAGTTCTCTCTTGAAAAATGCAAAAATATTCCTCTTGATATCCACATGAAATTCCGAGGTCGCGAACGTCGAGGCGCCCTTGTAGCGGTATAGCGTTCCGTCCAGGTCAAAGATGAATTTGGATTGAGGCATAGAAAGAAAAATCGGATCGCGCTAGGCGATCCGAGTCGAAACCGATTCGAGCCGCTTGCGCATGAGATCGTACAGCCATTCGCGCTCGGGCGCCAGACAGTAGTCGCAGCGGCAGGCGGCGTAGACGGAGTAGGCGTGCGCGAGACACAGGTCGAGCATGAACGCGTTGAACGTGCCGGCTTCGATCCACCCGTCGACGATGTCGCGAAACCGGGCCGTGAGGCCGAGCCGGGGCAGATCGAGACGATCGCGCTCGAGTTCCTTGCGCTCGAGACTGACGAGGAAGGCCGCGGCGTCGATGGCGGACGAGCCGAACGTGGGCATGCCAACCGGCGCTCCCGGAACGGATGCGCGCGGATCGATGAGACG
>MGFA01000006.1:0-40207 GCA_001791645.1 Candidatus Uhrbacteria bacterium RIFOXYB12_FULL_58_10 | reverse complement strand
CGGACGCGCACATCACGTTCACGGCAGACAGGTCGCGGTGACAGATCCCCGGGACGAACACCGCATGGTCGCGGCACGTTCCAGGGTCCGGGCGAAACAATGAGCCGGCGGCCATCGCGTTGCACGAGAGCGCGCCGACGACCTCGTCGACCATCGGATTCGCGGATGCCGAACACGCGTCGGACGGAACGGATACCGTCGCGAACCGCGCGATCATTTCCGCCACGCGGTCGACAACCACCGTCGGGTCGATGGCGTCACGACGTTCGCGACTCGCGAGCGTGGTCTCGAGCGTGGCGTCGCCGACGTACTCGAGCTCAATCGCGAAGGAACCCTCGACCTCGCCGATATCGCGAAATCGCGGAAGGCACGCGGCGTAATCGGAACCAAGCCGCTCCTCGAGCCAGCGTAGCAGCTCAACCTCAGAACGATCGGGAGCGAACTTCAGGATGCCGGTGATCCGAACCGTCGCCGAGGCACCGGTCCCGCTCAACCGCTCCGCCCGCGCAAGCGCGAGACCGGCAGCCGCGCGAGCCCCGTCTAATGAGATTTCGTAAGGCATAACGATGGTTCCCCTATCGAAAAGAGCCAGATCCCAACCTAATGGGTTTCCGGCTCATTGTCAACCAATTTAGTGCTGACTCGCCTCGCGAATCGCAATCTCGACCGCCTCCTCTGGCGTCGCGGCCGCGATCACGCGACGGCGCTCGCGGGCGTCCACGAACTGGCCCGCAAGCTTCTCCGACCATCCGCCGACGCCAGTGAGAGCCACCATCGGAAGATTTGACTGGTAGGCGATGGCGATTTCGGTAAGCGTTCCCGATCCGCCAGAAATGGCGATGATAGCGTCGCACGAATTCACAAGCACGAACTCGCGTCCCCCTCCGCGCTCAAGGCCCGTGACGACGATCATGTCCGTGTTTCCCTCCTTGTCCCAAATGTCCTTGCCCTTGCCATACGTCACGCCGACGGTCATGCCTCCCTTGCGCTTCGCGCCCCGCGCGGCCGCCGTCGAAAGCGAATCGTAATCCTTCTCCGCGCCGTACACGACGATCGCGCCACGTTCGGCCAACAGTTCTCCGACGCGTTCTGCGAGTTTCGACACTTCATCTCCGTAGTTCAGATCCGCGGCGGATCCCATGACCCCAATTTGAAGTTTTCGATTCATAATCGTTCTACTCTAACAAAAGAATCAAGCTAATCCAACACGCCCACCGCCCCCTCCACCGCGGAGAGCAGCTCGTTCGGGAAGAGCGCGGCAACGGCTTCGATGTCCGTATACAAGATGCGGTCCTGGGCCATGAACTGGACGCGGGAACGAATCAGACGATAGGCGGCGTCCGTGCCGCGACCGAGGCGCAATGGCGCGCGGAAATCCGCGGCCTGGGCGGCACAGAGAAGCTCGATGGCCGCGACCTGATGGGCATTCCCCACGATCTCTGCGGCCTGACGCGCGGCTATGGTCCCCATGCTCACGTGGTCTTCCTGGTTGGCACTCGTCGGAATCGAATCCACGCTGGCCGGATGCGCGAGCACCTTGTTTTCGGAAACGAGCGCGGCCGCCACGTACTGAGGAATCATGAAGCCAGAGGAAAGACCGCCCTGCTCCTTCGGAATCAGGAACGCCGGCAGCCCTTCGGACAACGCGGAGTCAGTGAGACGCGCCACGCGCCGTTCGGACACGTTCGCGAGCTCGCATACGCCAATCTTCAGAAAGTCCATCACCTGTGCGATGGGCTCGCCGTGAAAATGGCCCGCGCTGATCGCCACGCCGTCGTCCGGAAACAAAAGCGGGTTGTCCGTCACCGAGTTCAACTCGCGCGACACAACGCTCGCCACATACGAGATGGTATCGCGGCTCGCCCCGTGAATCTGCGGCGCGCAACGCAGCGAATATGCGTCCTGCACACGCCCGCAATCCTTATGAGATTCCATGATTTGCGAACCCTCGCATAGGCGCCGCGCATTTGAGGCAACCATGATCTGACCCGGGTGCGGACGCAATGCATGCACGCGCGGGTCGCTCGCCGCGAGGGTCCCCATCAGCGTCTCAAGCGACATCGCGTACGCGACGTCGAACGTTTTTGCCAATCGCATCGCGTCGTAAACCGCGAGCGTCCCGACACCGGTCTGGACGGACGTTCCGTTGTTGAGTGCCAATCCCTCCTTCGACATAAGTGCCACGGATCCGAGCCCCTTCTCCCGCAGGACCTCGGCGGTCGGCCGACGTCGCCCGCCGTCGATGACCTCCCCTTCTCCCATGATCACAAGCATGATGTGGGAAAGCGGAGCAAGATCGCCGGAAGATCCGACCGAACCCTTGCTCGGAACGAACGGGTATACGTCGTGGTTTAACAGATCAACCAATCGGTCAATTACGGTTTGGCGCACGCCCGAATGTCCGCGCAAAAGCGAGTTTATGCGCACCACGACGGACGCTCGAACGGCTTCCTCGGAAAGCGGCGCCCCAACGCCCGTGGCATGGGAACGAATCAGGTTGGCTTGCAAGGTGGCAGTTTGATCCGGCGAGATGACCACGTTCTTAAATTGTCCGAATCCGGTAGACACGCCATACACGACCTTGCCATCCGCGACCAACTTATCCACGAAGTCGCGCGATTTCTGAAGATTGGCGCGTGCCGTTTCCGTAATTTGAACGCGTTCGCGATGGCGGGCAATGCGAACGACCTCCTCAATGCTCAGCGTTTCTCCGGAAAGGATGATGCTCATACGAAGAGATGTTAGGTTACTGGCATCTTTCCCCCTTCACTCCCCTCCGTCAATAGCTGCTTGACATCGAGTGTCATACGGGGAATGATGCTCTCGGCTCCTTTCACGGACCTCACGAGGACACTCCTATGACCGAACCACTCGTCAAGCCGGAACTTCCCGGCGGATTCAAGGACTATTCGTCGCGACAGGTCCTGGCACGCCAGCGCATGATGCGCTCAATCGAAACGGTGTACCGGCGCTTCGGCTTCGTGCCGCTGCAGACGTCCATCGCCCAGCGCCGACCGGTTCTGACCGGAGGAAAGTCGATCGAGAACCGCCTGTGGGACATGCGCGTCGACAAGTCGGCCATCACCACGGACCCGGACCTCACGGTCACCGCGCGCTTCGACCTCACCGTGCCGCTCGCGCGGTACGTGGCCGCGAACATCGGGACCATCGTGTTCCCGTTCCGGCGCTACGAGTTCGGCGACGTGTTCCGGGGCGAAACCCCACAGGCCGGCCGCTACTGCGAGTTCATGCAGTTCGACGCGGACATCGTGGGTGCCGCACTCGGCCCGGCCGACGCGGAGATCATCGCGTGTATGTACGCCGTGATGCGCGCGCTCGGGATCGAACGATTCCTGATCAAGGTGAACGACCGCAAGGTGCTGAACGGCTTTGCGGAGCGTGTCGGGTTCCAGTCCGGCTCCAAGTCCGCGGCCGCACTCCTGCGCGTCATGGACAAAGCGGACAAGATTGGACTCGATGGCGTACTCGCCGAGCTTTCTGCGAAGGAGGCGCCAGAGGGCGAGGAAGAAGTGTTCAGCTTCGACGCGGCCAAGCTCGACATGGTGTCGCGATTCATGGCGCTCACCGAAGGACTCGCAACCAACGCCGACCGCCTCTCTGCGCTCAAAGAGTACTTCGGCGGCGAAGGCGTCGGCGCGGAAGGCGTGGCCGAGCTCGAGCTCATCGCCATGCTCGTCACTGCTTCCGGTGTGCCGGAGGATGCATGGGTGATCGACGCGATGGTCGCTCGTGGGCTCGGGTACTACACGGGGCCGGTGTTCGAAACCGTGCTGCTCGAGAAGCCAGAATTCGGCAGCGTGTATTCCGGCGGCAGGTTCGACGACCTGGTGGCACGCTTCACCGGCGAATCGCTCCCCTCCGTGGGAGCGTCCGTGGGCGTGGATCGCCTTTTTGCCGCCCTCGAATCGCTCGGCGCGGTGGACGACACCGAGCCTGACGTCGACGTGTTCATCATCACCATGGACCGGTCGCTCATGGCCGACTACTTCGCCATGGCCGCGGAACTCCGCGCGGCCGGCGTGTCAGTCGAGATCAACATGAACTACCAGGATTCGTCCAACCGGGCACAAATGGGCTTCGGCCTGTCCCGGCGCGCGCCGATCCTCCTGTTCTACGGCACCGGTGACGCGGCCAAGGGCACGGTCGGCGTGAAAAACACGGCGACCAAGGCCCAGGAATCGGTACCCCGTTCCGAGCTGGTGGCCAAGGTCTTGACGGTTCTCGGCCGTTCGGCGTAGGATCGTGAGGCAACGATGGTTCGGGTGGGTAGCTCAGTTGGTCAGAGCGCCAGGTTGTGGCCCTGGATGTCGCGGGTTCGAATCCCGTCCCTCCCACCATCGTCCCTTCACAGAGCGCAAAAAGCGCAAAACGGACGTGAAACGCTCACGCTCGCCGCCGGCTTCCCACGAGCCGGTTTTTCTTTTCCCTGACAAACAATGACATACTGAACATGTCATTCGGATTCCAACGGAGGTTCCCATGCCTGCTGACATGCCAAGAGACGTCAATCCGTTCTTCCAAGCGGCCGCGGACTTCGTCCTGGCGCACCAGGACATCCCGCTTGAGACCGCGTTTCTCGACGAATGGAACGGTCTCCCAGAATCCAAGACCGTGCGAATCATCTACGCCGGCCCGTACACATCGGACTGCGGTTCGCGGTGTGATTCCTGCCCGCTGTACCGCCGCGTCGGAACGGACGCGCCCGGCGCGCCGGAAGCGACATTCGCGACCACCCTCTGCGAGGCGCAGGAACGCCACCGCGCACTGCTCGGATCGGATACGCAACGATTTCTGAACTGCAAGACGAGAACGCAGTACCAGGAGGCCTTCGTCCGCTTCATGACGGAAATGTGCCGTACGCGCGAGGAGATGGACGCCGAGCTCCTGTGGGTATCCGGGATGCGGCTGCTCCTGTACCCAGGATGCGCCACGCCCGAGTCGCTCCTCGAACGCGAACGAGAAATCAAATTCGAAATCGTCGCCGAGACCCTCAGACGGCTCGACGAATGCGGTGACGATGAACGCTCCCAGTGGATCAAGGAAACACGGAGCCGCCTCTTCTTCCCGTCCGAGTGAGCGGACGGTTTTTCTTATCCCAACGAAAAAACACGCCGCAGAAGCGACGTGCTGACGAATACCATCAACCGCTAACGCTCCGACATGGCCCGGTGTTGGACGGGATGGCGCCGGATGGCTAGCTGGAGATGGGATAAGCTTCCCTGGGCCGAAACACCCAGAGCAGAAACACGAATGCCAGCATGATGGCGCCGGCCGTGATCCACACTCCAGCGATCGTCGACTGGGAGTTCCCCATCCCGCGTGTGAACCACCACGCCGCGAGCGGAGCCGAGACGTTGCCCGCCTTCGCGATGAGCGAGAGCAGCGAACCGAACGTTGCACGGCATCCGCTTTCTACGCGGCGCTGGACAAAGCTGTCCGAAAGCGGCTGGAGCGCACCGCGACCGAGCTCGTGCAGGACGAGCGGCGCAAATGACAACGGGAACCCGACGGCGGGCAGGACCAACAGCCCGACGGCCGTGGTTCCGAGTGCGACGAGCGCGCCCGTTCCCTCGTGATGATCGGCGAACCGCACGCGGCGCACGAGCCAGCTTCCCGCCATCACGGACAGATAAATGACCGTCCACACGCCCGCGAGGCCGAGTCGTCCCGCGTCCTCCTCGAAGTACACGCTCCAGTAGTTGTTGAACGGGATCACGAGCCCGAAGACGAGCATGGTTCCGGTCAGCCACCAGAGCGAGGAGTTGGACCGGAGCGTGCGCACGGCCTGGCGGAACGCCTCGCGTTCCGTCATCGCCGTCTCCGGATTCCCCCACCCTTCCATGTGGCGCGCGGCAAGCCACGAGGCGGCAAGCCCGCACGCGACCATCGGCAGCCAGATGAAGTGAGGCCGCCACATGGACACGAGCGCCCCGAGCCCGCCGCCGACGAGCATCCCGACGCCGGACAGAATTCCGGCTGTCGCGAACGCGTGACGAACCTGCTCGCCGCGCTTCTCAGCGCGCAGCGCATCCACGAGCCACGCCTGCTGCGCGCCCGACAGGAACGCCATGCCGATTCCAAAGAGCACTTCCGCGAGCATTGCGCTCCAGACGCCACTCGCGAAAAAGTACGTGAACGCGCCGGCTACTTCGAATAACGTACCAAGCCGAAGCGACCAGGCGCGCCCGCGGCCGTCCGCGACCAGCCCGGTCGGGATCTCCGACACGCTGAGAACCAGCCAGAACACGGCGTTCACAAGGGCGATCTGCCCAAGCGACAGGCCGATTTCCCGAAGGAACGGACCGTATGAGGACACGGTCATTCCCATCCCGAGCGCTAGAAGGATGGTAAACAGATAGTACGTTTTCTCAACGCGCATAGGGTCTCCGAACGAAAACGGCCCAGGTGGATTCCCGGGCCGTTCAAACGCTTTTTTCCGTGAGTGGCTCACGAAATCAGCGCTGTCTGGCACGAGAACGCAAATCCCCACGGCATATCGAGGCCGATCGAATCCTGCGTAAGCTTGTGGCAGACGTTGTTCATACTGGTTCTAGCAAATCACAACCGGACGATTTTGTCAACGGTTGTGGCAAGCTTCGCGTGGTCCGGATCGACGCGCGGGCGGCCGAAGTCGTCTTTTGTGAATCCGTGGTCCATGGGGACGAGATGCACGTGCACGTGGTCCGCCTCGAACCCTTCGACCGCGACGCCCACGCGCGGCACACCCATCGCGGGCTTGAGCCTGGATGCAACGGTCCGCGACGCGCGCATCAGCGCCTCATACGCCGCGGCGTCCATCTCGAACAATTCCGACGCATGCGCCTTCGGAACCACGAGCGTGTGTCCCTCGCGCATGGGATGGATGTCAAGAAACGCGAGATGGTTCTCGTCCTCCCACACCCGGTGGCACGGAAGTTCGCCCGCGACGATTTTGCAGAAGATGCAGGTGTCCATATTACTTGGTGACGCGTGCGAAATGGCGCGGGCCTTTTTGGATGATGGCCCCGGGCGGCACGGTCGCGTTCAGGTCGCGCACCACCTCGCCGTCCACCTTCACCCCGCCCTGCTCGATTTGCCGGCGCGCGTCGCCCTTCGACTGCACGAACCCGGCCGCCACCAGCACCTCAAGCAACCGCGCCGGCGCCGCGTCTACCCTTACCTCGATAACCTGTTCCGCGTCCGGGCCCTTCTTGTCGCGGAACAACGCGTTGAACGCGTCCTGTGCCGCCTGCGCGGCCGCATAGCCATGAAAGCCCTTGACGATCTCGAACCCGAGCCGCGCCTTCACGTCGCGCGGATTTACCTCGTCACGAATAAGCGACTTCGAAATCGCCGACACCTCGCTCATTGGAAGATCGGTCAGCAACGTGAACCAATTGACGATCAATCCGTCGGGAATCGACATCGTCTTCGCGAACTTATCCTCCGGCGAGTCCGCAAGCAAGATCGCGTTCCCGAAACTCTTGGACATCTTGCGCTCTCCGTCCGTGCCGACAAGCAGAGGAACCGTCATCACGTCTTGTTCTTCCTGATCAAACTTTCGCTGCATGCGGCGCCCCATCAGCAAGTTGAGCTTCTGGTCCGCCCCGCCAAGCTCGACGTCAGACGTGACCATCACGGAATCGTAACCCTGCATCACCGGATATGCCAATTCGAGTGCGGAGAGCGGGTGATCGGGATCGTCCACGCGCTTCTGAAAATCCTCGCGCTGCAAAACCTGCTGGACCGTGACGAGGGACGTCAATTCCAAAAATCCGGCCGCCGACATCGAGTCGAACCACTCTCCGTTGTGATGCACCTCAAGCTTCTCAAGATCCAAAATCTTTCCCGCTTGTTCCAAGTAGGTCTGCTTGTTTACGTCGATGTCCGCGCGCGACAACTTCTGCCGCGCCTCCGTGCGTCCCGTCGGATCGCCGATCATCGCGGTCGCGTCTCCGATAATAAGTACGGCCTGGTGTCCCGCATCCTGAAACTGTCGGAGTTTCCGCAGCGGCACGGTGTGGCCAAGATGCATGTTCGGCGACGTCGGGTCGATGCCAAACTTAACGCGCAGAACCCGACCTTCCTTCAGACATTTCTCCAGATGCTCGCGCACGATCGCCTCCTCCACGCCGCGATCGAGCAGCTCTGCGACAGTTTCCTCGTTTACGTTCACGTTCATACGAATTGTTTGATAATCGCCGTGATCTCGTCGCGGCGCGATTCCATGGCCGCGCGGTCGATCGCCTCGACGGTCAGGCGAATCAGCGACTCGGTGTTCGACGCCCGGACGTTAAACCAGAAGTCGGGATACGTGATCGTCACGCCGTCGATTTCAAGCAGCGTTCCTTCCGAAAATGCCTGCTTGATCGCCGCGAGAACCCCGGCTTTGTCGCTCACCTGGAAGTTAATCTCGCCCGAATGCGCATACCGGCGCAACGGGGCAACGATGTCGGAAAGGGATTTGCCAAGGCGCGTCATCTCCTGCAGCATCATCGACGCGACCGCGACGGGCCCCTCGTAGCACCCGTTCGGAAACGCATAGAAAAAGTGCCCGGACGACTCCCCGGCGAAAATCGCTTCCTCCCTGATCATCTGCTCCTTGATAAGCGAGTGGCCCACGCGCGTGATGCACGGCTCGCCGCCAGCCTCGCGAATCATGTCCTCCGTGATCTTCCCGGGCCGGATGTCATAGCACACCCGCGCGCCCGGATGTCTCCGCAGCATGACCTGCGCGATGAGTCCGCGCACAATGGACGGCTCGACAACGTCGCCCTTGTCGTCCACGAAGAAGATACGGTCGCCGTCGCCGTCGGTGGCGATGCCGATGTCCGCGCCGTGCGCGAGCACCTGGCGTCTCAAATCGCGCGTATTCTCCTCCTTGAGAGGATCGGCCTCATGATTCGGAAAATTTCCGTCGAACTCCCAATACATCCGCGTCACGTCGAGCGGAACGCGCTTAAACAACTCGTCGAGATACTGCGCGCCCATGCCGTTGCCCGGGTCCGCGACCACCCGCATCTTCCGCACCGGGTCGTTCCCGACGAACGCGAGCTCATGCTCCGCCGCGAGCGACGGAACGTTTGACACGACCGTGCGTGTTCCGACGCGCGACGGAACCGCGAAGGATTCCGACTCGATGATGTCCGCGACCTCCTGAATGCCCGAATACCCGGACACCGGAACCGCGTTCGCGCGCGTGAGCTTGAATCCGTTGTACGCGGCCGGATTGTGAGACGCGGAAATCATCACGCCGGCATGGGCGCGCGTGTGGCCCACGGAAAAATAAAAAGCGGGCGTGGACACGAGCCCGACGTCGAGCACGTCCGCGCCGGCCTCGATCATGGCCGACATGAGCGCCTCTTGAAGCTCCGCCGAGCTTTCGCGCATGTCGCGTCCCACCGCGATCTTCAGGGCGATTCCGGGATGCTCGTTTTGAATCAGAGTCACGAACCCGCGTCCGACACGCGCGGCAAGCGGTACGGTTACCTCCTCGCCGATCAGCCCGCGGATGTCATATGTCTTAAAAATGTGCCTTGGAATATTCATATTTTTGCTTGACCTTCGCCTTGATTTCGCGTACTGTCCATTGTATATAACTTGGCTTAAAACGTCACATATGGAACCGATCATCTGGATCATTCTCGGAGCCGTCGTCGCGCTGGGCGGGTGGCTGGCACTTACGTTTAACTCCCTGGTCCATGCGCGCAACCGCGTTGACGAGGCATGGTCCGACATCGAGGTTCAGATGAAGCGCCGCTACGACCTCATCCCGAACATCGTCGAAACGGTAAAGGCATACGCCAAGCATGAGGAAAACGTGTTCACGAAAGTGACGGAGGCCCGTTCCGCGGCCATGGGCGCGAAATCGCCGGCCGAGCATGCGGAGGCCGAGAACATGCTGTCGCAGTCCCTCAAGTCGTTGTTCGCGGTAGCGGAAGCATACCCGTCGCTCCAGGCCGCTGGCAACTTCATGCACCTGCAAACCGAACTCTCCGACGCCGAAGACAAGATCCAGGCCGCGCGCCGCTTCTACAACGGCAACGTGCGTGACCTCAACACCAGCGTGCAAACCTTCCCGAACAACGTGGTCGCGGGCATGCTCGGCTTTACGAAGCGCGACTTCTTCGACGCTCCGGACATCGTCGCCGAGCCGGTCGCCGTGAAGTTCTAAGAGACCCAACTACATGTACGACCAGATCGCGGCAAACAAACGGAGGACCGTCCTGCTCATCGCGGTCTTCACGGCGCTCATCGTTGTGCTCGGATGGGCGTTCGGCGAGCAGGCGGGCAGCGGATCGGCCGGCATCATCCTGGCGGTCGTCGTCGCCACGGCCATGAACCTGGTCGGCTACTACAAGGGAGACGCCGTCTCTCTCGCGGCCTCGGGGGCGAAACGCGTCGAAAAGCGCGACGCGCCCGAGCTTTGGAATCTCGTCGAGAACCTCGTGATCTCCTCGGGGCTCCCCATGCCCGCGCTCTACGTGATCAACGACCCGTCGCTCAACGCGTTCGCGACCGGACGCGACCCGGAACACGCGTCCGTCGCCGTCACCACGGGATTGGCCGAACGCCTCACGAAACCGGAACTCGAGGGCGTCATCGCGCACGAGCTTTCCCACATCAAGAATTATGACATTCGCATCATGACCATCGTCGTGGTACTGGTAGGCACGGTCATGCTGCTTTCGGACTTCCTCTTGCGCGGCATGTTCCGACGCAACGGACGCGACAACGGACAGGCCGGGCTCATCCTGCTCCTCGTGGGCATCGTCCTTGCCATTCTTTCCCCGTTTCTCGCGGAACTGATCAAGCTCGCCGTGTCACGGCAACGCGAATATCTCGCGGACGCCTCCGGCGCGCTCATGACGCGCTTTCCCAACGGCCTCGCCGCGGCGCTTGAAAAAATCGCGCGCGAGGACCGACCGCTCCAACGGCCCAACCACGCGACCGCGCACCTGTTCCTCGCGAATCCCTTTGACCCGCACGTCACGAAAAAATTCGAACGGTTATTCTCGACGCACCCGCCGATCGAAGAACGCATCAAGCGATTAAGAACGATGGGCGTATGAGCCAGGACATCATTGAAAAATTTTCCGCGCATTTGAAAAACGTGCTGACGCGCGCGCTTGTATTTGTCGTTGAAAATGGCCGCGAGTTGGTCGAACCGGAGCATCTGCTCTGGGCGCTTGGCACGGAAAAGGGATCTGTCGGCGCGGAGATCATTCAAAAGGCCGACCTGAAGACGGAACGGCTGCGCACGCTCGTGACGAACGCACGGGGACGCGGAAAAAGCGCGAAGATGTCCGGATCGCCATTTCTTTCCGAAGAAGCAAAGCGCGCCGTAGAAAAGGCCGTGCTCACCGCGAACGTCCATGAGCACCGCTACGTCGGCACCGAGCACCTTCTCTCGGGACTGCTTCAAATCTCGGATCCGAAAATCGAATCGTTCTTCATGCGCGAACAGGTCGACCTGGCACGCATGCGCAATGAAATCACAATGGTTCTCAAATCAGCCGCCAAGTTCCCGGAACTCGCGGAGAGCATCCCCGCGTCGTCTACGGAGGCGGTCACAAAGGAACCGGCGGCAAAGGAACCGGAAGACGACGAGGTCAAAACGCCCGCGCTCGACTATTTTGGCCGCGACCTGACCAGCAAGGCCGTGCAGGCAAACGTGGATCCGGTCATCGGGCGCGAGGAAGAAATCGACCGCGTCATGCAAATTCTTGCCCGGCGCACGAAAAACAATCCCCTGCTCCTCGGCGAACCAGGCGTGGGCAAGACCGCGATCGTCGAGGGCCTTGCCAAGCACATGCTCGAGGGACGCGTTCCGGCCGCGCTCGCGGACAAGCGCGTGATCGCCATCGATCTAGGACTCGTGGTCGCGGGCACCATGTATCGCGGCGAATTCGAGGCGCGCCTCAAGCAGATCGTCGAAGAAGTGAAGAAGTGCGGCAACATCGTGCTGTTCATCGACGAAGTGCACCAAATCGTCGGAGCCGGTTCGGCCGGAGGATCCATGGACGCGGCCAACATGCTGAAGCCGGCGCTCGCCAGAGGCGACATCCGATGCATCGGCGCCACCACGCCAACGGAGTACAAAAAACACATTGAGACCGATTCCGCGCTCGAGCGGCGTTTCCAAACGGTCACGGTCGAGGAACCAACGCCCGAGCGAGCCATGGAGATTTTGCGCGGCGTCGCGAGCCAATACGAGGCGTTCCACAACGTACGTTTCTCTCCGGCGGCCATGGACGCGGCCGTGAAGCTGTCCGTACGCTATCTCACGGACAAGCGCCTGCCGGACAAGGCGCTTGATCTCGTGGACGAGGCGGCAGCGGCCGCGCGCGTACATCGCCGCGAATCCGAGCCGGCCGAACAGCGCCGATTGCTCGCGCGCCGACTTGCCGAGGTACAGGCCGAAAAACGGCTGGCCGTCGCGGAAGAACAGTTCCAAAGGGCCGTCGAATTGAAAAAAGAAGAGGCAAAACTTCGGGAAGCGCTGCAAGGCCTCGCGGAAACCGAACCGGTCGTGGCCCCCACCATCATCAGCGACCGCGACGTGGCGCGAGTGGTTTCGCGCACCATGCGCATTCCGCTCGAGGACCTGCTTGCCGAGGGTCAGCGCGATCTCGCCACGATCCACGAGCGCCTGTCGAGCCGAGTCATCGGCCAGCATGAGGCGGTCACTTCGGTCGCGGCAGCGCTGCGTCGCGCCAAAACCGGCCTGTCGCTTCCCCACCGGCCGCTCGCGTCCATGTTGTTCCTCGGCCCGTCGGGCGTTGGAAAGACCGAGCTTGCCCGCGGCATCGCGGAAACGTTTTTTCATGACGCGAACGCGCTCATCCGTCTCGACATGTCGGAGTACGCGGAAGGCTTCACCTCCTCGAAGCTCATCGGCGCTCCGGCCGGCTACGTGGGCTACCGCGAAGGATCGACCCTCTCCGACCGCGTGAAGGCGAGGCCTTACAGCGTCGTCCTGTTCGACGAGCTCGAAAAGGCGCACAAGGACGTCCAAAATCTTCTGCTCCAAATCATGGAGGAAGGAGAGCTCACGGACGCGACCGGCCGCAAGGTCAGCTTCCGCAATACCATCGTGGTGCTGACCTCGAACGTCGGGCTCGAACGCTTCGAGTCCGGGGGCATCGGGTTCATGAGCGGCGACGAGGAACGCGCGGGCGCGCTTTCCGCGGACGTCCGCAAGGAACTTGAAGCGCGCTTCCGCCCGGAACTCCTGAACCGCGTGGATCTCACGAGCCTGTTCCGCCCGCTCGACCGCGCATCGCTCGCCGCCATCGCCGAAAAACAGCTCACGGAGCTCATCGAGCGCCTTCGCGAACGCGGCATCCGGCTTTCCGCGCATGCCGCCACGGCAAAGGCTATTGCGGACGCCGTGGAAACCAAGCTCGGCGCGCGCGACATCCGGCGCCACATCCAGACGCGCGTCGAGGACAAGATCGCGGACCTCATTGCCGAGGACCCATCCCTGGCCCTTCAAATCTGTGTCACAAAAGACGGTCTTGATGTAAAATATGCCAGACGAAGGAACACAAAGTAATCGTGGCGCCGACCTAAGCCATGAGGAGAAAGAGCGACGAAGAGAATTGAACAAGGCTCATACAGAAGCCTATGTTCAAAATCGGATGGCGAATGCTGGAATTTCGACAAAGCCAATGAGCTACGCGAAAAAAGAAGACGCGCAGGGGATGGGCTACGTCGACGAAGGCGGCGAAATTCCAAGCACGGACAGGATGCGGGAAATGCTCGCGCGCAACCAGGCTTCTTCGTCGCTTGCACAAGGCGCGGGCGGATCCGCGGAGGAGCAGATGGACCCTCGAGCGCAGCTGCAAAAGCAGCTCGACAAGGCGAATCATTACATGCTCGTCGAAATCCTTCCGGAGGTCATCTCCTTCGACATCGGATGCTTCGGCCTCACGACCTGTCTCACGCTCCCATTGGTTTACTGGCCGATCGCCGCCATTTGGGGACTCGAGGTATACAACGACTACACGGGAAATTCTACCCCGCTCACCCCGAAGCTGAGCTGGAAATCATTTTTCCCCCCCGGCACGGAAATGGATATCCCGCTCCCGAACCCGCCGCTTTGGATCGCCTGGATCATGTACGTCATTCTGCTCGTATTCGCCACCGTCATCTGGGGAACGATGATTTTCCTGCTCGTGTACACAATTAGCGACCCGGCGGCCGCGCTGAGCGGTCTCGGCGAGATCTTCCCGTTCATGACATCCATCATCGGCATTTAGATCCTTATCCATCCTATGTCCGAACGCTTAAAACGCATCCTGATCATCGTCGGCTTCATTGCCTCGGTGTTCGGTATCGCCGCCGGCCTTTATTACGCCTTCTTCAAACCGCCCTCGCCAGAACCGACGGTCCTCCCCGGAGAAGAAGGATCGGAAACCGGACTCCCCTCATCGGGGATCGCGGGCGAACGCCCGGCAACGGAAACAACGACCGGCGAGCTTCCGCCTGCGTCCGCCATTGCCGCGGGGGGACGCACGGTCACGACGGCGATCACGCAAAGCGACGTCGCGAACGTCGAGCTTTCCGGAAACGGATCCTCGGTAAATTTCTATAATCCGAACGACGGCAAATTTTATACGGTGGACGCGAACGGAAACATCGTTCTTCTCTCAAGCGAGTCGTTCCCGGGCGCGGAAAACGTGGAATGGAACAAGGATGCGAACAAGGCCGTCATTGAGTTCCCGGACGGAACCAACATCGTCTACGACTTCAACCTCGAACGTCAGGTCACGCTTCCTTCGCATTGGGAAGATTTCTTTTTCTCCCCGGTGTCGGACGAGCTTGAGGCAAAGTCAAATGCCGTGGATCCGAACAACCGGTGGCTTGTCACGGCCAACGCCGACGGAAGCAACGTGGACGCGTTCCAGGCGCTCGGCGAAAACGGCGACAAAGTCACTGTGTCCTGGTCGCCAAACGACCAGATCATCGCCTTCTCCGACACCGCTTCCTCGCTTTCCGGAGGCCTGGACCGGAAGATGATTCTTCCCATCGGACTCAATGGCGAAAACTATCGCGGCCTCACCGTGGAAGGCCTCGGGTTCCTCCCCAACTGGGCGCCGGACGGCAAACGGCTGCTCTACTCCGTGGCCGGCGACTATTCCAGCAACAAGCCGCTCCTCTGGGCCGTGGACGCGACGCCCGCGACCATGGGTGAAAACCGACATTCATTGGGATTGAACACCTGGGCCGACAAATGCACGTTCACAAGCGCGAGCGTGGCCTATTGCGCGGTTCCGAGAAATCTTCCGGATAACGCGGGCCTTCAACGTGCCCTTTTTGCGAACTACCCTGACTCGGTCTACAAGGTCGACATTCTCCTCAGCAAGGTAACGCTCGTCGCCGTTCCGGAGGAAGACGTCTCAATGTCGAGCCTTCAGATCGGCGACGACGGCGCGACCCTGTACTTTGTCAGCGGAAACGACGGCACTCTCCAGATGATGCGATTAAAATAACCTATGCCGCGACCCTGGACCACATTCCTTGCCATCGGAACGGTCAGCGCGATCGTCCTGGTTTTCTTTTTTCTGCGTTTGCAGCCGATTCGTCCGCCACAGGACGCCATGACGGACGAAACGCCAACGAGCATCGACGTGCCTACCGTGACGTTCGTGAACCCGTCGATGGGGCCCTCGGACGCGGCCGTCGAGATCGTGACGTTCGGCGACTTCCAGTGCGACCCGTGCAAAACCCTGGCCGTCAACCTTCGAACCGTCATGCGAAGCTTCCCGACCGGCCTTCGGATCGTCTGGAAGGACATGCCAAACGAAGACGCGCACCCGCTTGCGACCAAGGCGGCCATTGCGGCGCATTGCGCGGACAGGCAGGGCAAGTTCTGGGAGTTCCACGACGCGCTGTTCGAGAGACAAGCCTATCTTACCGAGGACGAAATCGTCGCGATCGCTTCGGACGTCGACCTCGATGTCCAGGCTTTTTCGCGCTGCGCGGAATCCAACGACACGCTCGCCATTGTCCGCAAGGATTTCGAGGAGGGCCGGGCGCTCAACATCCTTGCCACGCCGACCATTTTCATCGGCTCCGAGTCCTATGCCGGCGAGCTCACGGTCGAGGAACTCACTGGGCTGATTCGACAGGAACTGGTCAAATGATATGAAACGTTGGATTCTCACGCTCATTTCCGCCTGCCTGCTCGCTCCCTCGATTGTTTTTGCAGCGGATTCCTGCGACAGTTCCGTGTACCTTTACGACGAGGCGCCGGTTTGTGCCTGTTACTTTAACGGCAGCTACTGCGACGTATTTTATCCGACTTCGTCCGGCTATAGCGAGGCCAGTTGTACGACCGACTGCAAACTGGCCTATGGAGATGCGTATGCCAGCTCCTCCTATCACGATGGAAAGGATACGTGCGAAGGAAAGGGCGTCGCGACCAAATGCAGCGCGTCGAACGCGACCGCTCGCCTCGCGGAAACCGACCAGGCCGTGGCAGCAGCCCTCGAGGCCGGGGCGAACACCCCCTCGTACGCGACCCCGCAGCTGAGCGTCGACATTCCGGGCGTCGACTTCGTGAAGACCTTGTATCGCGACGGAAAGCTCGAATCGAACTTTCTTGGGGCGTACATCTCCGGCGTGTACAAGTTTCTCATCGGATTCGCGATCTCAATTGCCATCGTCATGGTAATGGTCGGCGGACTGCAGTACGTCATCGGGGCATCTTCCGGGGAAATCGGAAAGGCAAAGAACCGTATTGTGAACGCGATCACCGGATTCGTCCTCTTGCTGTTCGTATATGTGATTCTCTACCTGGTCAATCCGGAACTGACCGTTTTTAAAAATCTGGAAATTACCGTGATTCCCCCTTCCCCGGAAGAATACGAAGACGACTTCATCACGAACGGATCGGTCGCGACGAATTTCTCGACGCCTGACGGAACGAACATCAGTGGAGCGGGAAAAACGAAAATCCCGAGCGAGCTCACGGCGGACATCGAGTCCGCGGCACAAACGCTCGCGTCATGGGGATACGGTATGTCCATTGCCTCGAGTTTCCGAAGCGTGGAAAAACAACGCGAACTGATCTATAGGAACTGCCAGAACCCGCCCGGTTCCAGCACGTGCAACCGAAAGCCAGACAAACCGACGACCTGTATTCTGAAAGACAACAACGCCGCCAACTGCCCGCACACGACCGGACGCGCCCTCGACATCTGGGGAACAACGGGCGGGTCGCAATGTATCAGCCAGGACGCCTGTCTCTCGGATCCTGCCGCGTGCCGCGCGAATACCTGCCAGGCTGCAGTCATTTCCGCCATGAAAACCGCCGGATTCTGCAACCTAAAAAGCGAGCCGTGGCATTTTGAAAAACCAAAGATGTCATCGACCTGCAACTAACTATGTTCTCCTGCTCAAATTGTGACGCGCAGTTTCCGAAGTGGAGCGGGAGGTGCACGGAATGCGGAAAATGGGGAACGGTCGGGGAAGAAGGCGGCCAGGCTGAGAGACCGAGAGGCAAGGAGACGGGCGTGAAGACAAAGGCCGCGGTTTCGAAGCCGATCTCGGAGGCCGCCGGCGCGGCAGACCCGGGACGGATCGAAACGGGAATCCCGGAAATAGACCGCGTACTCGGCGGAGGCATGATGCGTGGGGCGCTTGTTTTGTTGTCCGGCGAACCGGGCATCGGCAAATCGACGCTCGTGGCGCAGGTCGCGGGAAGCCACCCTTCCCTCTACGTATCGGGCGAGGAATCCGCGCCGCAGCTCGCGGGCCGGTTTGCGCGTCTCGGCCTGAGGCCCGATGCGGTCAACTTCCTTGAGGCGCTGCCCATCGAAACGATCGTGGCCACCATTGAGAATGAACGCCCCTCGCTCGCGATCGTGGACTCCGTGCAAACGCTCGTTTCCTCGGAGCTCGACTCGGGCGCCGGAACGCCGGCCATGGTGCGCTACGCCACCTCCCTGCTTCTCGACCTTGCCAAGCGCACCAACATCCCCGTGCTGCTCATCGGCCAGGTTACCAAGGACGGCGCCATTGCCGGGCCAAAGACGCTCGAGCACCTGGTGGACGTGGTGGTGTCGCTCGAGGGCGACCCCGTGCATGCCTACCGCATTTTGCGCGCGACAAAAAATCGCTTCGGGGCGACCGACGAGGTCGGCGTGTTCGAGATGACCGCCACGGGCCTCGCGACCGTGGAAAATCCGTCCGGGCGATTTTTGGAAGAACGTCGGAATGTCCCCGGCTCCGTGATCGCCGCGACCATGGAAGGTTCCCGCGTGTTCCTCGTGGAAGTGCAGGCGCTCGTGGAAAAATCGAGCTACGGGACGCCCGTGCGTCGCGCGAGCGGATTCGACCAGAACCGGCTCCAGATGCTCTGCGCGATTCTGTCGAAGCACGCGGGGCTCAAACTTGGCGAGGCAGACGTGTACGTGAACGTGATCGGCGGACTCGAGTTGCGCGAGCCGGCCGCGGACCTGGCCGTGTGCGCGGCCATCGTGAGCGCGGCGGGAAACGTCGCGGCCGAGAAGCCCGCGGTCTACGTGGGCGAAGTTGGGCTCGGCGGCGAAACGCGCTCCGTCCCAAACGTCGAACGCCGCACATCCGAGGCAAAACGCATGGGCATCGATACCGTTCTGACCCCGAAGTCGATCAAGACCGTGCGAGAGTTATAGAAAATTAAAAGATACAAGATACAAATTCTCGTTTTTGTTTCTTGTATCTTTTAATTTTCTACTCCAAATGCACCTGATCGAATGCGATCCGAACCTGCTCCCTGAGCAACGGGTAGGCATCCAGGTTTGGATCGTCCCCAAGGAGACGCGCGGCCATGTCGCGCGTTTTTTTCATGAGCGGAACATCGGCTTCCGTGGCGAGTTTGAAGTCCGGAAAGCCGGATTGCGCGGTGCCGAACACGTTTCCTGCCCCGCGGAGCCTAAGATCAATTTCCGCGAGCTCAAACCCGTCGGTGGTACGCGTCATGGCCGTGAGCCGCTCCTTCGCGTTCGGCGTCCATCCGTCCGGTACCAGGTAGCAGTGCGACTGGATGTCCGAGCGACCGACGCGGCCGCGCAGCTGGTGCAGCTGGGAAAGCCCGAACCGATCGGCCCCGACGATCAGCATGACGCTCGCGTTCGGGACGTCCACGCCGACCTCCACCACGGTGGTTGAAACCAGCACGTCGATTTGGCCCAACCGAAACGCGTCGATGGACGCGGCCTTTTCGTCGGACGGCAATTTTCCGTGAAGAATTCCCACGCGAACCGACTTCGGAAGCACGCCCGTCACCGTTTTCGCGACCTCGGCCACGGACTTTGCGCCGAGCGCGTCGGACTGGTCGATGAGCGGACACACCACGAATGCCTGGCGCCCTTCGCGAACCTCGGCTGCCACGTGGTCCCACATGTCCCGCTTGTCCTTCTCGAACACGAGGCGCGTGACAACGGGTTTGCGACCGCCTGGCATCTGATTCAAAACGGATAGGTCAAGGTCGCCGTAAATGGTGAGCGCGAGCGAGCGTGGAATTGGGGTCGCGGTCATGGACAGCAGGTGCGGCGCGGGAGCGCGTTCCAGGAGCGCCTTGCGTTGCTCGACCCCGAAGCGATGCTGCTCGTCGACGACCACGAGCGAAAGGTCCGGGATATCGATCCCCTGCAGGAGCGCGTGCGTGCCAACCAGGCACCGCACGCGGCCGTCCGCGAGCGCGGCGAACAGTTCCTTGCGCGACACTTCCTCGTCGCCAATCCTTGCCCGCGACGCGGTCAACAACCCGATACCGATACCGGGCATTGGTACGTCAACGAAAAAACGAATTATTACCGCTTGTTGCTGCGAGGCGAGGATCTCGGTCGGCGCCAGGTAGGCCGCAGTCATACCAACGTGGATCACGCCCGCGATGGCAATCATAGCCACGGCCGTTTTTCCGCTCCCGACGTCGCCTTCGAGCAGCCGGTTCATGGGACGGTCCTTCGAGCAGTCCTGGACGATCCTCCAGGCCGCGCGACGCTGGGCTTCGGTGAGCGTAAATGGAAGTGACGCTACGAATGATTTCAAAAACGTAACATCCGTTGGAACAGGACGCGCAAGGCGCACCGCACGCTCGCTCCTCACCCGCGCGAACATAAGCTGGTGCAAAAAAAGCTCGTCGAATTTTAATCGTGCTATCGCCGCGTCAAGGGCCGCGCGCGACTCGGGAAAATGTACCGCGCGAACGGCCTGTGCGAGCGACGGAAACGACTCGTTCGCGACGATATCCTCTGGCAAGAACTCCGGCAACTCCTCGGCCGCGGGTAGCGCGCGCTCAATTGCCCCGCGCAGCCGGCGCATGGTAAGCGACCCGGAAAGCCCGTACACAGGAATGATGCGCCCGGTGTGCACGCGCGCGCCGGCCGGCTCCCACACGGGACTCACAAGCGTGCATGCTCCGGCAAATCCTGAAAACCGGTTGTCCACCCGACCGGCGAGCGAAAGCCGCGAACCTGGGCGCAAGGTTTTGGTGAGATAAGGTTGGTTGAACCAGGTCACCTTCAGCTCCCCTGTCTCATCCTCGACGATCGCCTCGGTCAGCGTCACGTGCCTATTCTTGCTCGGCCTCGACTCGATGGAACGAATGCGTACCGTTACCGTCACCGTGTCGTCATGACGCAGGGACACAATCGGCTTTTCCACGGAATAATCCTCATACCGGAATGGCCAATACGACAAAAGATCCCGAATACTTACGATTCCGAGCAAACGCAGGTCTTTTTCCGCGTTCCCGCCGATGCCGGAAAGCGCGCCAACGGGTGTGGACAGGTGCATGGCCATGCATGAAATTTAAAAATCGACATTTTACATTTCGGTCACACTGTAACAAAAAAGCCCGGCGGTGTCCCCGACGAGCCGTGCCTACAGCGGTTTTGCGATCATGCGCTCGATTTCCTGCCGAATTCGCACGATTCCATATCCGGCCGATACTGAAATCCATGAGACCCCGGCTTCACGACATGCTGGCAAAACCACCTTGTCCACATCATGCCCGATGAACCTGCGAAGAAGGATGACGAAGTCCACCCCGCCTCCGGTAACGCGATCCCGTACCTGTTGGAGCGAGTTCCGACGTCCGCCTGACGGCTCCCACAGGAGCTCGGCAAACCCGAACGCACGCTGGATGCGAATCCGGTTCGGCTCGCGCGGATCACCCCCTACCATCACTGCCCGCTTGCCGCGCGTAAAGGCGAGCCAGGGCCAATCCTCGGGAATGAGGGCAGATTCGTCGATTGGATTCACTGGAACGACTAGCGACTCCTTGCGCGCGGCGCGAATGGCAGCGCGCAACGTCTTGTATTGAGCGGTGGCGTCCAGGTCCTCAACGAACGGATCGAGCAGCCGTACGATACGCGGATCGCTCTGCGAAACGCCGCCACGAATGGCAGCGCCGAGCGCGGCAAGCACATCCCCCAGGGGATCTGCGTCCAGAACAGCCGTCTCGAGCAAACGCATGAGCCGACCGGGCATGACACTACCGTCTGGCCACGCGGACGCGATATCCGTGAGCTCATCGAGATACGCTTGCGCGTCCTCCTTCCAACTGCCGTGGCGCGGACCGTGCGACCGCATCGGGCCGTACACGAATCCGATTCGCGTCCGCTGCGCGTACTTGCCCACGGCGGAGATGATCGGCAACGCGTCCGCGTCGGACAGACCAAGGCTCTGTCCATGTCGCACGCGTGCGACGGCGTACTGCAGGAGGAGAACTTGCGCGTGGTTCGGAAATGACCGGAGAAACTCCTCGCCGAGAATGAGTTTCGATAGGTCATTGACCTCGTCGGCCATCGACGAGAACGGCTGGTACATACGTGGCAGAAATGCCCACAATGCCTCCAGCCAACCAGCCTGTTCGGAAGATGGATGACTTGGACGGATCTCTGGAAGCACACAGACATGGAGCCGCAACGGTTCCGAGGGTGGTTCCGTAGGCAACATTGCCACCTGGGATTCCGGCTCCATCGGAGATTCAATTGGCGGCTCAGCCTTTGAAAGAATGGTGCCCGTCTTGCTGACGACTGGAACGAACCGAAGCTCGAAACCCTTGTCTGCCGCGAGCGAGATGAGACGAGCCAATTGGACCAATAGGTCCTCAAGCTCCTCCTGCATACCCTCTATGGTATCTGGTCTTGACATGCGCAACCTCCTGCATGGGCTACGAGCTTGCCGGAAAATCTAAATCCTGTCAATCCGCAAGGGGAAACGGCCGATCATTCCGAAAAACAAATACTCCGCCCAAAGGCGAAGCATTTGTGGTGCGCTCGGCACGACTCGAACGTGCGACCCTCAGCTCCGCAAGCTGATGCTCTATCCAACTGAGCTACGAGCGCGTGAGTTACGGCTCCATAAAATCGCGATCTGTTCTTTTACGGCTCCGATCCTCCCTCGACGTATATCTGTATACGCCTCGGTCCGGTTCTCGCCGTTCAAGAACATCTCATCAATTTTATGGACCCTCACAGCGGCGAAACGATGTGAAGTTCACAGTTTATACACCCGCTTGATGGTTTCCGTCAAGGTTTCGCTCGTACGGTCCAAATTCTCCAAGCAGTAGGGCAACAGCTCGGCACGCACCACGTTTGGGTCCGTGTCCTCGAGCGGAATGGCAAGCATGGGCTGCCAAAACTGACGGAACGTCAGGTATAGAATTTTGACCTCCGGCGGCTCGTACGCGAGGGAGAAATCACGCACCGCGCGGAAATCATAGGCAATGTCCCCTACCACGAGGCCAGTAGGAGTAATCGCGACCGTGACGCGATCCGGCTGCTTGAAATCCGTGATAAGCGTAATGATTCCGATCATCAGGATGATCACCGCGAACAAAAAATTCGCGCTCGCGATTGAATAGACAATCAACGCCACGCCGATGATTCCGGCGACAAGATACCAGTTGCGCGAACGCGTCTGGCGCGTATACTCGTCGATTTCCCAGGCCACGTTGGCGCGGCCGGTTTCGAACGATGTCGTTTGCGTTGTGTCCTCCATATGATTGTGCAATGGCGGTGTACGCGGATTCTAAACTCATCACGTATGGTTACTATAAGGGATTTCCAAGGATTCGTCCAGTACCGATTCGAAAATAAATGGGGTCCTTACCACCCTGGAGTGGACCACATACGCTAGATATTTTCCCCCTCCATGGGAAGTGTGTCTAGCATACGGTGTCCACTCCAGTAGTAGTATTTCAGAACTAATTGCTTCAATTCCATAAGATTGACTTGAAGTTTCGGTAAATCCGCGATTGCGGTTTTTAAATCTGAAATCCTTCCCTTGTCAGGACTAGCAGATTTCTTTTCGTCAGCTAAATTTTTAACTAGCCCATTTTTTACTTTTTCAGAATTTGATGATATTAGCTCACACATTTTTTCGATCAGTTTTCGCGCATCATGAATTTTTCCGTCTCCTCCGAGTTCGTCATTAAGGATTACAAAGGTCATTTTTATGAAGACTTCCGCGCCGTGTTTAAGTAAATACATTGCAGGAATATAAGTCACCATGATTTCTCTGTTGTTGACAATCATTGTATCGAATAGGAGATCCGCACTGTGTAAATAAGATTGGGCGAAGTCCAACCAGTCATATATTTTTTGATTTTCGTTTGGCATAATTCCAGCATAAATATGATCTCAGACCAGTCTATTCTACCTAAACAAAACAACCCCGCGAAGTGATCTGTTTTGATTCACCCAAAAACAATTAGGTCCCCCGGAATTATCTTCCGGAGGACCTCACGCGACGTGCCGCGTCGCGATCAGAGTTCTGCGAGCGTGAGATCTCGCAACTGTCCCCATTCCAGCTTGCTGCCATCGCCTCGCGCGCAGCCGCCGATGAGGTCCGAGCCACCCCAGCGATTCTGTCCTTCGGCGGCATTGAAGACTTGGAAGAGCCTGGTGACGGGGAACGGGATGTAGCAGGATCGCCGTCCAACCGAGTAGATGAAGCGGCCATCGGGACGCGTCGCTACGAGGCTGATGAAGGCGTCCATGCCATTGGCGTAGAGGTGATACCTCGCATCATTGCCGCCGATCTCATTGACGATCTTGAAGCGCGGATGATCGAAGAGGATCTCGTGCCGAGTATCCATCTCGACCTCTCCTCCTTGGCCCATGAGGTACTGCGTCAATCGAGCTAGGACGGCCTCTAAGTTGTTGCGCAACTCGACCTCGGTGGCACTGGCCAGGCCCCCAGACTTTCTCAGATCGGTGTAGGGTTGGAACACCCAGCTGTGCTGACGCAGTAGCGCATCGTTCAGGTTCATGGGGAATGCCCCGCCGGTAACATCCCAGCGGTTGTCCAGTTCAAGTAGCCGATTGATGTGGGGGATGCTCTGCGTGCCCTCGAACAACTTGTAGTTGAGCAGGATCCAGACTGCCAGGGACGTATCTTGATCCGTATCGTTGATGTAGATGTAGCAGGTATCGCCACCGAACGACCGCATGAGTCCGCCCTTGATGGCGTAGAACACCTGCATCGCTGTGCACATCGTCGCTTCTCTGACCACGCCGTCGTGATGATCGAAGTTTTGATGTAGCGTTGCCGGATCGAACCTCGGACCACCCTTTACGACGCCATCTAAGGCGATCGAGCGTGGCGGCGTGGTCCGGACGAACTCCTCCCAGGGCATGTCGTGTCGCGGGAAGATGACGATCTCGAAATTGACCTGCATGATCCATCTCCAATGTGCGAAGGTTTGGTGCCGATGCATGGAAGATGCTTAATACAGACATCGACTGAACTTTACAGAAAAACGGTAAAAGTCAATCTTATAACTCAAAGATGAGCGTATTTTTTATTCATAGACCCCGACTCACTTGCCTCAAAATCGCTCAAACTAAATTACTTGAAAACCCCTTACAATATCCCTGAAACGCTGGTACTGAACTCACGTACACCGCCAGGACAACTTCTTATCGTGCGTCCTTCCTGCCTATGGCAGCAGGGCGACCCATAGGGCTTTGTCGATTACAAAACAACGCGAAGGGTTGTTTTGATTGGGACATGGCTCTATGAGACGTCTAGCGTACATGAAGCACACGAGTCGCCCGATACAACATTGTCCTGGCGGTGTACACGCGTTCAGTGTCAAATGTGTAGGGGTGTTGTAAGGGCTTTTCAACGACTTTCATTTTGGGAATTTTGAGGCATGTGGGTCGGGTGTTCTCGACGGGCAAACTGGCACGGAATGGAACGCGACTCGGCGGCAAAATGAGACAAATGAGACACTACTTACGGGGTATTGAGATAGTGTCTCATTTTGCATATTTCGACGGTTTTGTTGGACTTCTCATGCAAAGGTGACAAAAAGTCACTGCCTCACTTTTTCGGAGCGTTTCGACGATAAAAGTTACCAACTCCAACCAGCCTGGACGCCCCACAACCGTTGCGGCATTCCTTGTGTTGTATGGAAAACACGAGATCAATAACAGCAGCGCCGACACGCACAAACCACGAACAAAAAGAGACTGTGACTGAGGAGAAAATCCGCTATTGCCTCTACGCCCGGAAGTCGAGCGAATCTGAGGAACGCCAAGTGCTCTCAATCGACTCCCAGATCAAGGAGATGCTCCAACTAGCAGAACGTGAAGGTCTCCACGTGGCGGAAATCCGACGCGAGAGCCATTCGGCAAAGTCGACCGGGCAACGGCCCGTGTACAACGAAATCCTCGCCGACATTCGTCAGCGCAAGTTTGGTGGCATCCTCACGTGGGCACCGGACAGGTTGAGCCGAAATGCAGGTGACCTTGGAGCGATCGTCGATCTCATGGATCAGGGACTTCTCCACGAAATCCGCACGTACGGCCAACGATTCACCAATTCGCCGAACGAAAAGTTCATGCTGATGATTCTTGGCTCGACTGCGAAGCTTGAAAATGATCATCGTGGCGAGAATGTGAAGCGTGGATTGCGAACTCGGGTTGAGATGGGTTTGTGGCCAGGCGTGGCACCGCTCGGCTACTTGAATCAAGGACTCATGGATAAGAAATGCCAAGTTATCGTCGATCTTGTCCGCGCGCCGATCATTAAACAGATGTTCGAGAAGCTTGCCTACGAAAAATGGAGCGGTCGAAAGATCTATAACTGGCTGAAACACGACCTGAACCTTAAAACGCGTGGGAATAAGACTCTGACGCTCGGCGGCGTCTATCGCGTCCTCGATAATCCGTTCTACTACGGCAAATTCGAACGACCGCGCGACAGCGGCAACTGGTACGACGGCAAACACAAACCGATTATCACGAAAGAGCTTTTCGACCTCGGCCAAACCCAACTCAAACGCGACCAGATCGTGCGGGAGAACAAAGAGTTCGCCTTCACGAAACTCTTCACGTGTGGCTTATGCCAATCCGGCATCTCGGCCGAGGACAAATACAAAAAACTCCGTGATGGAACCACCGCGCACTATGTTTACTACGGTTGTACCCGAGCGAGAGATCGGGACTGCAAAAACCAATACATCCGCGAGGAGGAGCTGATCGCAGAACTCGTTAAGATTCTCGACCAGATCAACATCAACGAACTTGGCATGCGCCATAAGCTCGAGGACGAGATCAAGCGATTCAACCACTTTCAAAAAGTGGTGATGGGATCCGACGGCAAGCAGGAAGCTGTGGAGGCCGAAGTGAACATTCGGACTTATGCAAAATATCTTCTGCGCGAAGGGAGCGTATCTGAGAAGCGGGAGCTGCTGGGGAATCTGAGGAGTAGACTTATCTATCGCGATAAAACAATCTCACTTCTTGTAGAATCATAAGTGGCTAGATGCGATTGAATATGCTGAAACCAATCTTGATACCTGAATTCCATTTCGCTGGATTCTGCGTCATTCCAAGAACATTATGCCTGATAGGGTCAAAAAAGTGTGCAGACCCAAAATTTTCACATCGATATTCTTCTGGCAGTTCGCCGAGATGAATAATATAAGTACGTTTTCCAATTAGGCTGATCCGCGATACCAGCTTTCCATCCTGTTCGACAAATGAAATCCTGTGTCCCGGAATTCTCCCACCAGCAACAACTTCATCATAAATATCCGTCTCGTGGGCGATATCGACTATTACTTTTTTCGTGGGTAGGGTAATCCGCCCGAGAACGTAGTCCTTTATCTGCTGAAAATTTGGATGACTTAGAAGATCTCGGCGTTCGGATTCAATTGCACATTTGGCGAAATAGTTAAACGCAATTTTTGTCAGAATTCGTGCAGCATCTTCCCCGACCGTATCCTCCAATTGAACATCGATTTGTTTTTGAACAATGTCTTCGTGCCCAGCATGATGGCTTTTCTTCTCTTTGTAATCAACCCCGAGCTCCCTAATCAGCGCGATGGCTTCGTTGATCTCACCAACATCGTCTGGACTATCTGCAAACGCAAAGATTCTAACATTCTTGGGGTCAACTTTCTTAACCCATGCGCTCAGTTCTTTGAAATCTCGACCATCCCTATTCAGTTTCTGAATCTCAGTTACCAATAAGACTGTAAAACTATTGTTTTCTGGACGTAGAACCTTAATTTGAGGGATGAGGGTCATTTTCCAATCTCCGCTTTGATATGTAAGAAACGGGAAAATTTGATTGAAGAAGTCACCAAGGCCTATGGAGAAGTTGACTTTTAGATTTTTTCCGCCAACTCTAATTTGATATTTGTTTTCAAAGTTATGCATTTGGTAGAAAAGCCCTTCCATGGTTCCTTCCTTGAATCGGGTTTCGAGTGGATTGAATACAGCCGAATTACAGTGATCGCAAACACAGTGAATCAAAGTAGGGCTATCTTTGAATGTGCCCATTAATCTCGGCATGACGTGTTCGGATCCCTTAAACGTCACTTGAGTATTATCCCGCCCGCAATAGACGCAGAGTTCTTTTTCGACCATATGGAGTAGTTTAATCCTACATGCAACAAAACCGCCCGTGAAGGCGGTTCTGTTTAAGGGACAAGACCCTATAGGTCACCCCTCGTGCCATAGGCACTCGGGTCTGCCGATAAGAAATTGTCCTGGCGGTGTACACGCGTTCAGTGCCAAATTTGTAGGGGTGTTTCAAGGACTTTTCGATGATTTCTGTTTGTGCGATTTTGAGGCATGTGGGTCGGGCGTTTTCGACGTCCAAACTGGTACAAAGTGGGACACGGCTTGGAGGGTAAAATGAGACAAATGAGACAGTACGTACGGGGTATCGAGACAGTGTCTCATTTTACATATATCGACAGTTTTGTTGGTCTTTTTGAGTAGAAATGGCGAAAAAGCCACTGTCTCACTTTCTCGGGGCGTTTTGACGTCAAAAGTTACCAACTCCGACCAGCCTGGACGCCCCACAACCGTTGCGGCATTCCTTGTGTTGTATGGAAAATACGAGATCAATTACAGCAACGCCGACACGCACAGATCACGAACAGAAAGAAGCTGTGATTGAGGAGAAAATCCGCTACTGCCTCTACGCTCGTAAGTCGAGCGAGTCCGAGGAACGACAAGTGCTCTCCATCGACTCGCAGATTAAGGAAATGCTTCAGCTCGCTGAGCGCGAAGGGCTTGATGTTTCCGAGATTCGACGCGAAAGCCATTCGGCCAAGTCGACAGGGCAACGGCCCGTGTACAACGAAATCCTCGCCGACATTCGTCAGCGCAAGTTTGGTGGCATCCTCACGTGGGCACCGGACAGGTTGAGCCGAAATGCAGGTGACCTTGGAGCGATCGTCGACTTGATGGACCAAGGGCTACTCCATGAAATCCGCACCTACGGTCAGCGATTCACCAATTCACCTAACGAGAAGTTCATGCTCATGATTCTTGGCTCAACCGCCAAGCTTGAAAACGACCATCGTGGAGAGAACGTGAAGCGCGGATTACGAACGCGCGTCGAGATGGGCTTGTGGCCAGGAGTGGCACCACTCGGTTATCTCAATCAGGGGTTAATGGACAAGAAATGCCAAGTCATCGTCGATCCGGTACGGTCGCCAATAATCAAACAGATGTTTGAAAAACTCGCCTACGAGAAATGGAGCGGGCGTAAAATCTACAACTGGCTCAAACATGATCTCAACTTCAAAACCCGCGGTAACAAAACCCTAACGCTCGGCGGTATCTACCGCGTGCTCGACAACCCATTCTATTACGGGAAGTTCGAGCGTCCACGTGAGAGCGGTAACTGGTACGGCGGCAAACATAAACCCCTTGTCACCAAAGAACTCTTCGACCTCGGCCAAACCCAACTCAAACGCGATCAAATCGTGCGGGAGAACAAAGAATTCGCCTTCACGAAACTATTTACCTGCGGTCTGTGCCAATCCGGTATATCGGTCGAGGACAAGTATAAGAAACTCCGTGATGGCACCACTGCTCATTACATCTACTACGGCTGCACTCGAGCAAGAGATCGCGATTGCAAAAACCAATACATCCGCGAGGAGGAGCTGATTGCCGAATTACTCAAAATCTTCGATCAGATCAATATCAACGAGTTGGGCATGAAAACCAAACTCGAAGACGAAATCAAACGATTTAGTCACTTTCAACAAACGGTGTTCGGCTCGGACGGCAAGCAGGAGGCAGATGAAGCTGAGGTGAATATTCGGGCGTACGCAAAATATTTATTGCGACAAGGGAGTATTTCTGAAAAGCGTGAGTTATTGGGGAATTTAAGGAGTAGATTGGTGTATAAAAACAAAAAAATAACCCTCAGTTAAAAAGGTTATCTTTCTAGTCACCAATTGTTCCGGACTATTCAGTGAACTTAATATCCCTAGCTTGTTCCTGGGTCATCTGATGAGCTATTTCTGTTTGACCGCCCATGAACATACCCTGCAACTCCATAATTCCCTCGTACAGCTTACCTCCTGGACCCATGAGTTCATTCGGCATACGCAACCGATCGAAACGTGTTTTGCGCTCGAGCTGAATCCCTTGTCGATCCGCGCTCTCGACCATTGCGAGATAGTTCTTGCCAAGTGCCAGGGTCAACTCGATATCTTTGAGGGTGCGCTCAAGCTTCTCGCGCTCGTATTCATCAATATTCTTACGATCTCTCGTCGGCTCACCTTCGCGCATATAAATACATTATTTCGATGAAGATAGAGTACCATGACAAAATAATCCACAAAAGCTTTTGAACTCGCCCACTATAATTTGCTTTCTGGGGATAATGGGTTAAAATTGCTCTACTAATAATAAATGTCCCGTATGCCGAAAAATAGAGAATAGAGAACAGTTCGACGATGCTTCTGGGCCTCCTTTGGCTCCACCAGCGCCCCCTGAAATGTTTCGACCACATCCTTCCGATGAAGAAGCTGGCGATCGGATACAAGTGCCTTGGAAATACCGACTGCCTCCCCACGAAGGTCCTTATCCGGATGAAGGGATGTATAACTCAGCGACATTTACTGACGAGGAAGTGGTCGCAATGAACGGCGGTGATTTGACTCCATTGAGGAATCGTCTTGCGACTATTCCGGAAAATGACGACAACCGATGGTGGTTAATAAAAAAACTTACAGAGGCAGAATCGTTCTTTTCCGAAAAAGAAGCGTCATAATCCTTAAACAAAACGGCCTCCGATAAGGAGGTCGTTTTGATCTGGACAAGGCCTTATCGGTAGCCGCGTCTACCTGAAGCAAGCGCGTTGCACGATAAGAAATTGTCCTGGCGGGGAAAGTGAGATTCTCACCACGTGGGTCGCTCCGCATGCATATTGTCTAATGTTAGCCAAGTTATTTTGGACTCTTCTGGTATGACTTGATGGCCAAATCTCAATCGTATATAATCTCCTATAGTCACAGTATAAGATTACCTATGGATCCACGAAGCAATAGAATCGTAAATATCCCCGAATCTGTATGGTCTCTGATTAACCAAATCGACCATCTGAAGGGTCAATGGATTGGTGGAGCGAAACTCAACCCACAGGCACTTGGTCGCTTGAAGCGATCTGTTTTGGTGACCTCGACCGGAGCATCGACGCGTATTGAAGGATCGAAGTTGTCAGACGAAGACGTTGAGAAATTCGTGCGTGGGTTGTCGTTACAAAAATTTACCGATCGTGATAAGCAGGAAGTGCAGGGATACTTCGAGCTGCTTGAAAACATTTTCACCTCCTGGAAGCACATTCCGTTTACCGAGGGCGTCATCAAACAACTGCACCGAGAGCTATTGAAGTACGCCGACAAGGACGAGCGACATCGTGGTGAATACAAAAAAATGGAGAACTCCGTCGAAGCATTCGACGAATCTGGCAAATCTGTTGGCATTATTTTTAAAACTACCCCGGCGTATCTTACGCCTAAGCGGATGGCGGAACTCGTGGAATGGGCGGCGTATGCGCTGAAACATGAAGGACACCACCCGCTTCTCATTATAGGTAGTTTCCTCGTAGAATTCCTCGCGATCCATCCATTTCAAGATGGTAACGGGCGTCTTTCGCGTATCCTCACGAATCTTCTATTGCTCAAGGCAGGATATGAATACGTGCCGTACGTCTCGCACGAGAAGTTGGTTGAGGACAATAAGGCGGATTACTACATTGCTCTTCGAAAAGCCCAGGCAATGCTCGGAACAGAGCGAGGAAACATCGTTCCTTGGTTAGAGTTTTTCTTAAACGTTTTGCTTGAACAGGCGCGCCAGGCAATTGAATTGCTGTCGCATGAGAATATCGAGAAGATCCTTTCGCCGAAGCAGCTTGCCGTGTGGCGGTACATTGAAACAGTCGACGAGGCAACACCGGGAGAAATTGCCAAGGCGGCAGAAGTGGCGCGCCCGACCGTCTCGCAGGCACTCGACGCTTTGCTTCGTCTGAAAAAAATCGAGCGCCTCGGTCAAGGACGAACGACAAGGTATCGAAAGATATAGCCGTATGCCCAAGTACGACCTCGATAAAATCAAATTTGGTACCAACGAAGGCACTTTTCAGAAGGCTGTTGACTTGTATGAATCCGGCAAGATTAAAGATTTTTGTGAAGGTATTAAATCGTATGCTGCCACGGTGATCGGAACGAAACCTTACAAGGTATTTGTGGAGGACCGACGGTTTGATTATGGCCACTGCACCTGCTATCTCGGCCAGAACGACACATTATGCAAACACCAGATTGCTGTTGCTATGTATGCGGTAAAACAGGGGAAACCTCTGACAGACCAAGAAAGAAAATATGCAGCTAGGCCGACGTGGAATGGAAAGTTGGGAAAGCTGAGTGCCGATGCGCTCGCTGGGAAGAAACGCGAGATCACTCATGCGCTCCGTTATATCAAAGCGTATGATGGGCCGTCGCGTACCTGGTTTGCGTATCAAGATTCGCTTGACGAAGGATGTCGGCGACTGTCGGCGATCATCTCGTCTCTTCTAGCGAGCGAACAGACAGCTGATCTGCTAGTGAACCTTCTTTTGCGGCTAGATAAGAAACTTTGCAATAGTGGCATCGATGACTCAAATGGTACGGTCGGCGGTTTTATGGAGTCAGTCGTCCTTATCTTGCAAGAATACGCAAAAGCCGACGTGAATTGTATCTCGACCTTCTTGCCCCTTATTGGGATTCAAACCTGCTTCGGATGGGAAGAGTCATTGGTCAAAATAGTCGAAAAAGATCGTCGCCCACACAGCAAAGATAAAAACGGCCGTTAAGCCGTTTTTATCTTGGGATAATCATGTATCTGAGTCACCCGATGCTCATGGCAATACGGGTTCTACGATACAAAATTGTCCTGGCGGAGACGGAAGGATTCGAACCTTCGAGACCTTTCGGTCTGCTGGTTTTCAAGACCAGTGCCTTCAACCGCTCGGCCACGTCTCCCAACGCAGTAGTCTCAAGTCCCGGTTGCCACGCCGCGCGCATGGAACGATCCATGCGTCCGGCCTGGCGGAGAGGAGAGGATTCGAACCTCCGCGCCGGGAAAAACCCGACCTACAGGATTAGCAATCCCGCCCCTTCAGCCTCTTGGGTACCTCTCCACGGGTGCGGACAGAGTACGTGATCGGTTGGATAAAATCAAGGATGCGAACCGCGGGCAACGCTGAACCCCCAAACGATCTCGGCCCCGGCCTCTTTAAACGCCTTGGCCGCCGCGTCCATGGTCGCGCCGCTCGTACACACATCATCGCACAAAATCACCTTGCGGGGAACCTCCCCCGTGGCACGAAAAAGATCGTCAAGGTCGCCGACCATGCGTTCGGCCGACGCACGTTTGGCCTGGCTCGAAGTCGCATGCGTTCGAACGAGCAGCGCACGGCTCGCCACGTCGAGCGTTGACGCGAGCGAGCGGGCCACTTCCTCTGCCTGGTCGAAACCGCGATGCCGTCTGCGCGACGCATGAAGCGGCAAGTGAGTCACCGTCGCGCCCGACGGAAAAACGAACGCGTCGCGCGACCCAACGACCTGCCGAATCCACAGGTCCACCACCCTGCCCATCTCGGGATCCCCGTGATACTTCCACGTGGTCAACGCTTCGCGCACGATCGCGTTCCCGTACGGCGCGATCGCGGTCAAGCCGTCGAGGTACGTCTCGTCGCGGCAATCGGCGCATGTGCGCCACGATCCGGTCGTTTCGCAAAACGGACAGCGCGCGACCGGAGGAAACGGAGCGAACGAGGCCGCGCATCCTTCGCACCATGCCGTCCCTTCAACGCCACAACGCAAACAAAATCGTGGAAACACGAGATCCAAAGCGTCTAGAGCCAGCTGACCGACGAAACTTTCCATGATCCGTTTTCCGTAACGAAGGTGAGCCGCAGGTCCGCGTACCTGACCGAAACATTTTGGACGGATCCCTTCGCTTCCTCGCGCTGCGTCGTGACGGTAACCGTTGCCGTTCCGGTCGCTTCATCCACGGCATCGACCGATACGGAAATTACGCGCGTCGTGACAGCATAATAATCCACTGGCGCGGTCGCGGCGTCGACAAACGCCAGCGTTTCACGGGCAAACGAAGCGTTCATGAGAGGAATTACGTCGCGCAAATTGGCAAAATTAGCCTCGTTGGAATAACTGCCATACCGTTCCGCGAACGTCTTGGACGCCGATTGAATGGAAGCAGTTTGGTTGCGGGATACCTGTTCCTCCTGTTGTCGCGTTTCGGAAATCGATCCCGTATCGGATGCGGGTATTGTCACAATCGGCGTGGGCGTGATCACGATCGGCGCCGCTGGTTCCGGGCGCAAAAACCACCAAAGCAAGAACATGAGAAGCAAAACCAACAGAATCAGGATCGTGAGAAAAATATTTCGTCTTGTCTTCTGAGAAATCATACGTTAGCTTTGCAACGACGACTTAATCCGATCAGCCTCGGCCTTTCCGGAATCTTCCCGCGACAACAACGCGGCGGCCGCATCCGCTGCTGCCTTCTCGGATAACGACGGCTCTTCTTCAAGCGGAGACGCTTCCGGTTCCGAAGTCTTTGCGCCGGGGGCAACGGGCCTTGTGCGACTATCCTCGCCGCGTTCCTTGGATAACTGTACCTCAAAATCCTTCTTTGCCTGCTCGATGTCCAAAAGCTGCTGTGGGTTCGTGGTAACGATCTGGTCCTCGGTATACGATGCCACGACCTTAATGGCCGCATGCTTTTGTCCCGCGAAGAAAATTCCCTCTCCCACGCCGGATTCGAGCAATAGGAATTTCTCGCCGTCGGTCAGGTTAAACGTCTTTTGAATGAGATCCACCGCGGAAGGCGACTGTTTCATGAGAAGCTGCAATGACGAGTTGTTGACGATCGCCTGACCGTACGGGGAGCGCAAAAAGTCGTTGACGTCCTGCGTAATGGTGGTAATGCCGAGATAATATTTGCGACAGCGCTTGACAAGCGCGAACATGAATCGCGCGGAATCCTCATATTGCATGAGCCACCAGGCCTCGTCTATGACCATGATGCGCTTCTTGCGCACCGAGCGCACCACGTTCCAGATGTAGTTGATGATGGTATAAATCGCGACCGGACGAAGCTCGTCCTCAAGGTCGCGCACGGAAAAAATCACGAGTTGGTTGTCCATCTCCACGTTGGTCGGCTGATTCAAGAGGCCCGCGAACGTTCCTTCCGTATACTTTCGCAGTCGGGCAACGAGATTCTCCGCCCCTTCCATCCCCTCGAGAACATCCTGAAAGTCCGTAAGTACCGGCGGTTCGACAACGGAAAGATCGACCGTTTCCGGAGTGATGTCCTTTTTTGCGTACGCCTCAATGAGCGCTCGGTCGAGCACGGAATCCTCTTCCGGCGTAAATCCGGCCGCGCCTCCCGCGAGAACCGGAGCGCCAATCATGATGCGAAGCAACCCCTTGAGCGTAATGACCGCGGAACGAATGATATCCTCAACCTTGGTTCCCTCGCCCACGGCGCGCGGCAAGTCGAACGGGTTCACCTTTGCCTGCGATGCGAGCGACACGTTAACGTACGTGCCGCCGACCGCGTCGGAAAGATGCTTATATTCCATTTCCGGGTCGATGACGATCACGTCCACGCCCATCATGAGCGAGCGAAGGATCTCAAGCTTGATGGCATACGACTTTCCGGCGCCAGAGGTCGCAAACACCACCGAGTTGGCGTTTTGCAACGAGAAGCGATCGAAAAGAATGAGCGAGTTATTATGACGGTTAATGCCGTACAGAATGCCGTTGTCGCTCGTCAGGTCGGAAGAAATGAATGGAAACGACGCCGCGATCGGCGACGTATTCAAGTTATAGGTAATTTGCAGCTCGTCGTTCCCGAGCGGAAGCGTGGAATTGAATCCCTGCTCCGTTTGATAGAACCCGGACTTCGTATAAATGAGTTTCGACCCGAAGATCGCCTCAATTTCTTGCGACGTCTTGTCAAGCTCGTCCTCGCTCTTGCAATAGATGGTGACGTAAAACGCGAACTGGAAAAAATGCTCGATTCCCTGGGTCAACGCGTCCCGCAACGACTCGATGTCACGCAGCGCGGTTTCCTTGATCGGGTCGCGCGGGGCGCCCTTATCGGCATCGGCGAGGATGCCGGCGCTCATGATACCCACGCGCTTCTGGAGCTGCTTCAGGATCAGGTGCGACGGGAGCGGATAAAAGTACATTGCCACGTCAAGCGTTTTGTTGAGGTTGATAATCGGGGAGGACCACCCAAGGCCGATGTGGCGCGGATAGGTGATGACAAACAAGGTGCGCGCATACACGCCGGAAAGCCGAAGAAACGTCGGATTTACCTCAAACGACGCCGGCGAAATGACATCCCGCACCGTAACGACACCCTTGCGATAAATCCGTTCTTCCTCAAGTGCAAGACGCTCCGCGGCCACGCGAGCTTCTTCCGGCTTTTTTGGCTTTTCTACCTGCGGCGGCGGTGCCGGCACGGCCTTGCCCAATTGTCTTATTTCAATTGCCACACTAATCTTCTATTCTTATCTTTCCCAGCTCTCCCAAACGTTCTTCCTCGAATACGTCGGGATTATAGGCATTGTAATACAGCTCGATCAGTCCCTGCGTATCAAGGCGCGCGGACTGCAATCCCATGGACGAAAGGTTGCCAATGACGAGATCGGAACGGCGAGAGATCTGCTCCCGGCGGTCGGAAAGCTGCTTTTCGCTAAGTTTGGCCGCGGCCACGGGAGAAAGCACAAGGGACAATCGCTGCCAGAAGCCGCGCTTCTTGTTAGTCAGCGGATCATAGGGCACGACAATATAAAATCGCTTCTGCATGATTTGCCCAAGTTCCACAAGTTCTCCGACGAACGTCCGATAGTCCGAAATCTGGGCGCGAAGAAGGTCGTTTTCCGTTTTCTTTTCCTGTTCGGAAAGCGAGGCGACATACGCGTCGATGTTCATGCGACGCGACTGGATCACAATTTCAATCGGATAGTCGAGCCCGTTCAAAAACGTAATGTACGACTGGATGATAGCCTCTTGTTCTTCCTCGGATTTCAACGCGAAGTTAATGCTCGAAACGAGCATGACGGAACGAACCGTGCCGTCATTCAAGATGACCATGTCATCTCGGATTTCGGCGATATCCAAAAACCGCTGCGTTGCCGGGCCGGGTTTCGGTTTTGCAAGCTTATTTTTTTCTGGCATACCCTACTCTTCCGGCTTATACACGCCGCCGGTATTGACCACCAGAGAAAGTTCCTGAAGCCGACTTGCCGAAACAGGAGCCTTTCGCGGCGGGGGCGGGGGCGGGGGCGACGTCACCTTGGTAAGGTGAATGCGTACCTCGGCCTCGGTAAGCGCCTTGTCCCAAACGCGCAAGCGCGGCTTCCGAAGGCTTTGCGTGAGGTTCAACAGGAACAAATGAAATGCCTGTCCGTTTACGCGCACGAAGGAAAGGATCACCCCGAAGGAAAAAAACGGGAGGCCAACGACGAGAAACCACACGAACGGCAGCACGCGCCACATGATCGCCTCGGTCATGAACACGAGAAGCATGATCACAAACTGACGGCCCGTAAGCGGGCCGAGAATCTTGTCTTCCGCGTCAATGAACTGTGGGACGACGAATTGTTCCATGCGAACCCATTGTATCAAAATCTAAGCATTCCGTTCAGGTCTACGATAACCTTGAGTTCTTCGTCAGTTGGAACGGATTCTCCAGACTTACGCTTTTCGTCCAAAATCTGGGAGATCCCCTTGCCGGAAATAAGCGCCTCCCGCGAAATGGCGACATACTGTCGGCTAAGCGGGGATTCCCGCCATGCCCGAACCGCCGCAATGCGACGGTCATAGCCCTCCTGCGAAACAAGCTCCACCTTGCCCTGAATCTTCTGCCCGGCCTGCTCAGGATCCTTCGAAAGCCTCCGAAAATCAACCAGGGTGAGCAAACGAAGCTCTTCGATGGGATCAACGAGCTTTCGTTCGAAACGAATGTCCTCCACCCTTGGTCGTCCGGCTGTCGCCGGGGGCATGGATGCCTCGGAGAGCACCGGCCTGACCTGCGCGGCCGCAACCTTGGCCGCGTCAATGGCGGCCCTTACCTTCGCGGTGTCAATTTGCTGTTCGCGTTGCTTCAACGCATCGGCCGGCAAAATGGATGATGTCCGCGACGGAATTGGTCGAACCAATTCGGTTGGAGCCTTTCCCGTGATCTCCGCATATCGCTTCGCCATCACCTGTTCCTCCTTGTGCGCCAAATTTTCCGCACCCTTTGCCATTTCCGCACCCTTTGCCATTTTCTCCTCCTTTTTCTTCGCCATTTCTTCGGCGAGCGCCTCATGGTGCAACGTGTCCATCTTTTCCACGGCCTCCATTACCGCGACCAACTGCGCGCCCGAAAGCCCAACGCCGCCCTGGTCGACTGATGCCTCAAGCTTCGCGCGCGTTTCGAATCCGTCCCGCACGTCGCGCAATCTTGCGTCGATGATGTGCTCGAATCGCGTCTTCAGTTCGCCGGTCGCGAACGTAAGTTTCGCATTCGAAGCGATCGTTTCCGCCGCGGCCTTGGTGTCCGTAATGAGCCGCGGGTGCTCGATGGCGTCCTTTTTTTCAACGGCGACCATCTTGATTTCTTCCTCGTCTTCCTCTGTGAACGTATCGGCCTTCGCCCCGCCAGCCTGAGGCGCGATAATCTCTTCTTGGGGTTGCTTCGTTGCTTCGCTCTCCGCAATGGCGCTGACTTCTCCAGGTTCCACCGTAACCAGATCCAACACTTCCCCGGCCGCCTTTTCATTCATTTCCAACCCCCCGGTTTTCATGGGACGCATCAGCACCGCAACGGCCTGCTCGCGCGTCCGCACCCCATCGCGAAACGAAACGACAATAAGCTCCAGCCGATGCTGCAGCACGGGGTCCAAGAACACGGCCCCTGTATCCGTCAGCGCTCGCTGCACCGGCATTTCTTCCGGCGCCACCGGCTTCGCCTCGGCCTCGATCTTCTTCACGTCCTTAAAATCCTCCGGGTTCGCGCCCCAAGACCTGAGGGCACCGAGAACGTCCAACCCAACAAGGTCCGCGACTGGCAACAGTCGCTTCCCGGCGATCTCAATTGCGGCCTTGATCGCCTCGTCGGATTCCAGGGCGAATTCCGTCTCAAGCATCGAGGGTAGCTCAAGCAATGAGATGTCCCCTTTTGCAACCTGATTCTGAATCCGAAAGACGGAGGAAACGAGCACGGGATTGATATCGAACGACTCGACGAATGCGCTCGCGAAAGCAAAGCCGTCCATGCCAGACAGAAAATCTCTCACGTTCTCCGGCAGATCTACCGGCAATTGTCCTCCCGTCATTCCCATACGCTAACTCCGGCGCGAGGCGCGCGGAGTCGCCTTCGCCGCGCGCAAATTGTTTAACTTTGTCGTTTCCACGTTTATCCAAGCCTGCAGCTTCGTCACGGCGGCAGCATCCGCGCGGGCCTGCGCGTCGGCAAGCGCCGTGGTCATGTTGCTCACCCGCGTCTGATATCTAGTGATGTTCGCGTCCAAATTACCGGTCGCCGCATCCATTTTGGCATCAAAGTACGTTCGGAACGTATTTCCTTTATCCGCCGTAACCGCATCAGAGGATGACCTAGCGGCGTCCAAGGCCTGTTCAACGTTCGAAATGATCGAATCTTCCATTTCGCTGCGCTCAGCTTCGCTCGCCGACTCATACACGTCGGCGATCCTGGAAAGTTTTTCCGCATCAAATGACAGGGCAATCGACTCAGCAATATCATCGTTGTCCTCAAGGAGAGTCTGATCCAATCCAATCAACGTTGGCATGCTCAAATCAAGCTTCTTTCCACCCTGAGTTTGTTGGGCAAACGCCTGTCGCAACACGTCGGCGGCATTCGGCTTCTTACTCATGCTGGCAATAGCCGAGGAGTCCTTGCTATTTGTGATCGCGGATGCCAAATCGGAACGACGGTTCAAAAGTTCCGGCGACGCGTTTCTGGCCAGCTCTTCTACCGGCACAAGATCGAGCGCGGACTTGCCCATTCCCTCATAAACCCCGCTCATGCCTTCCTTCCACGCCTTCTGCTTCTTCACGCTGCCCATGCCGCCCTCGAAGTGATCCCAAGCACTCACGGTAACGACCTGATCGCCCATGCCTCTCGTGACCACCGTTCCATCCGGCATCGTTTGTCCTACGCTGAACTTCTTCTTGGTATTCGACTTTACCGCCTTCATGCGTGCCGCGAACTTCTGCCCAAGCTCGCTGCTCGGGTCGTCGGCAAGCGAACGAAGCTTGGCAAGCGCGGTCGGGTCGAGTTTCTCGACGTCCTCCATGGTGTTGATGCCGTTGAAATTACCGGTCAGGTCCGGTCGACCCGCCTCGAATTCCTCGATGGCG
>MGFA01000005.1:60507-73994 GCA_001791645.1 Candidatus Uhrbacteria bacterium RIFOXYB12_FULL_58_10 | reverse complement strand
AGGCGCAGGTACGGGGTCTGCCCCGCCTGGTACGCCTTCACCTGGTCGGCCACGTTGTTGCCGTCCACCAGCTTGAAGTTCAAGCCGAGACCGTCCATGACCGAGCCCTTGGTGGTGCTCGGCCCGCCGTTCGCCTCGAGGGTGGCTGCGTCGCCGCCCCAGTCGATGAAGTAGAGGGGCGTCGGCGTGCCCGCCGCGAGCTCGGCGCTACGCGACTTCACGGGCGCGGCGGTCGGCCCACTCGGTGTGGTCACCTGCGTGACGTCGGTCCCGCCAGGGGCCGGCGCGGCATCGAAATTGGTCTCGCAACCCGCGAAGGCAACGAGACTCATCACCAGTGCGAACAGATGTCGCATGATCTTGGTTCTCCCTTGTGAGGAACGATCGGAGCGAAGGGCCTTTTCCCATCATTCCGACCGCGGACCTTAGCGAAAAAGCAGAGGAATGTCAAGCGAATTTACCAATACCAATTGACATGCCGAAATAATCTCATGTATTGGCCAAAATCACCCCAACGAATCACATCTTGCGCAATCAAATACGGAAGAGTATCATTCCCATCGTCCCGCAACACTTCGGGCTATAGCTCAGTAGGTAGAGCGCTACGTTCGGGACGTAGAGGCCGTGGGTTCGAGTCCCGCTAGCCCGACCAAAAGAAACCGACGATTCGGTTTCTTTTTGTTTCATCCTCGGCGTGATCGCCCGATTACCGAACGCGCGAAAGCGATCCGGATTCTCCTCCGACTCGCTGGCGCACGCTTCCACCATCGCGTCCTTGAGCCGGTCATATGACCAATGGCTTTCGGTCGGGTCAAAATCTCGTTTCAAACGTTCTGGCATATGAATTTAGTAATCAAGTCCCTCCCGCGCCTTCACGCCGGAGTAGAAATAATGCTTGCGAAGTTTCATCTCGGTCACAAGGTGCGCGCGGTCGAGAAAGGCGTCGGGCGCGTTACGGCCTGTGAGGACGAGCTCGGTGCGCTCCGGCTTTTCGTCGATGAGTGCGAGCGCGTCCGGGAGCGCGACCATGCCCAGGTCGGTCGTTGAGTTGATCTCGTCGAGTACCACCAGATCATACGCGTCCGCGAACATCTTGCGTGCCTCGTCGAGTCCGCGGCGTGCCTCGTTCTTGTCGATCTGCCGGATGGAAAAATCGAATCGCCCCGTGATCGGATCGATGCGATCACGTCCCGTGGCAACGTATGGCACCCCAAGCCTGTCGAGGACCGCGCGCTCGCTGTAATGCGTATCACCGCCCTTGTCGAAATACACGATGCCAACCTTCTTCCCCGCGCCAAACGCGCGCACGACCTCGCCGAGCGCGGCCGTGGTCTTTCCCTTCCCGTTGCCGGCGTATACCTGCACGAGCCCATATCCCTTGCGTCCGGCCACACGCTTGTCAAAAATCGGAGGTGACATGTCCGTCATATGGCAGAAGTATCATCATGCATTGACCCATCGGGTCAAAAGGCGTACTGTCGGCTGACCAGCCACAAGGAGCCATAAATGACAACTCGCGGTTTTTCGCTCATTCCAGGCCTCGTCCGCGGCGAAGCATGCCACGTACGTATCCTACCGATGCCAAATGACATCGACTACGTAGGACGTGAGTTCCCATCCGAGCTGTTCGATCGCGAGCTCGAAGGCCAGATACACGAAGTCGGAAAGGAACGAAAGGAAGGAGGAACGCAGGCAGTCGCGCGCCTCCTTGACCCCTGGCTCGATGGAAATCTGCATCCCATGCTGGGTCGGCTGTTCGGTGCCGAGCCCCCAAGCCCGTTCCCATACCGCGTCACCCCGATCCACTTCCTGAACGGCTGGACGCGCGAGTCAACGCTCAGGACTGGCGACGAGTGCTTCGTCTGGATCAAAGCCGATGGGAACATCCCCTGGCTCGAACGCGCACCAGACCTGCTGCCGAGCGCGTTCCCCGAATATCCGCACGAGCATCTCGTCGGGTTCTGGCAAGCGCGGGTGACCGCGATCATCAAGCCGAGGGATCCCGCCGTGAAGGCGCGGAAGGTCAGGGCGGTACTCATCGACGACCGCATCCGCGACCATGCGCACCCGAGCGTGCGCAAGCTCTATGGCCACGAGCCGTGGACCGACTACTCCGCGACGCTCACCGACGACAGACTCGGCGAGGCGGGCGCGGAGATGCTCGACGAGATCGTTGATGGCGTGCAGCGCCTCGCGAGCCGCCTCTCCAGGATCTAGGTTCCCGAATGAATGCGCGACCGCAACGGCACCAGCTCCCTCTGGGAGCCGCCCGACCCCCTCGAGACCTAACCGGTCTCTTTTTTCATATCGACCAGCTCGATCAGCTGCATCCGCTGGTCGAGCCACAGTTGAGACACTTATAACAGGCCGCGTTACGGACCATCATGGAGCCGCAGGTGTCGCAGGCAGGAGCATCCGACTGGTTGTCGAACGTACCGGTCAAGGTCATCTTCTTTGTGGACGAAGCGGCAGCGAACAAATCCGGCTGCGCGTCCGTCACCGCTTCCTTTCCTTCATCGACGGCCTCACCTACCCTTTCGATCTCATCCATCGCGTTAATCCCGACCGCGCGCTGCGCGTCAACCGTGAGAAACTTCATCGCCATCCATCGGAAGACATAATCGACGAGAGACTTCGCGATGCGGATGTTCGGGTTCGACGTGTAACCAGACGGCTCGAAACGCATGTGCACGAACTTGTTCACGAGCACGGGAAGCGGTACGCCGTACTGCAGGCCAATGGAAATGGATGTCGAAAACGCATCCATCAGCCCGGAAATGACCGACCCTTCCTTCGCCATGGTGACGAAGATCTCGCCCGGCGTCCCGTCGTCATACAGTCCGACGGTCATGTAGCCCTCATGGTTGCCGACCGAAAACTTATGCGTGATCGCGCGACGCTCGTCCGGAAGACGGCGACGACGCGGCTTGTATTCCTCGTTCGGAACAGCTGTCCCTTCTGTCCCCTTTGTCCCCTCTGTCCCCTGCGCGTCCGAATTCTGCTTCTTCGCGTCCTTTTCCTTCGAGGTGGTAAGCGCCTGCTGTCGCTTTGAACCGTCTCGATAAATCGCAATGGCCTTAAGACCGAGCTTCCACCCTTCCACGTAGGCTGTTTCGATATCCTCAAGCGTTGCTTCGTGCGGGAGGTTGACTGTCTTTGAGATGGCGCCGGAAATAAACGGCTGTACCGCGGCCATCATGCGCACATGGCCCATGTAATGAATGGTCCGCGTACCGTTCGACGCCTTAAAAGCACAATCGAACACGGGGAGATGTTCTTCCTTGAGGTACGGCGCTCCCTCGATGGTATCCTTTTTTTCGATGTATTCCAGAATCTCACGAATTTCTGACTCCGCGTACTTCAAATGATGCAGGGCCTCGGGAACGGTCTGGTTCACGATCTTCATCATGCCGCCGCCCACGAGCCACTTGTACTTCACGAGCGCGATGTCCGGCTCAATGCCAGTGGTGTCGCAGTCCATGAGAAACCCAATGGTACCGGTTGGAGCGATCACGGAGATTTGCGCGTTGCGCAAGCCGAACTTCGTTGCATGCGCCACCACGTTGTCCCACGCCTTTCGCGCCTCGAACAACAAATCGGTCGGAACGCCGTCCGTAGGAATCTGATACGACGCGTCGCGATGCATCCCCATGACTTCCAAACAGGGCTCCTCGTTCTTCTTGTATCCGGCAAACGGCCCAATGCGTTCCGCGATCTTCGACGACTGATAATAACAGTGACCGCTTTGCAGCGAGGAAATGGCCGCCGCGAGATTGCGTCCCGCGTCAGAGTCGTAAGCGTGCCCCGACGACATGAGCAGCGCGCCAAGGTTGGCATAGCCGATGCCAAGCGGACGATAATCGAACGAATTCTGCTCGATGGCCGGAGTCGGATACGATGAGTTGCCCACGACCACCTCCATGGACGTGATGATGATCTCGTTCGCCTTCTTGAACGATTCGGCGTCAAACGTCATCTCTCCTCCCACGACCTTCCGAAACTTCATGAGGTTCAGCGACGCGAGATTGCACGCGCTGTCGTCGAGGAACATGTATTCCGAACAGGGGTTCGACGCGTGAATGCGATCCGTGTTCTTGCAGGTGTGCCATTTGTTGATGGTGGTATCGAATTGCATCCCCGGGTCGCCGCACTGCCAGGTGGCGTCCGCGATGGTTCGCATGACGTCGCGCGCCTTGTACGCGAGCGACGGCTTGCCCGTGGTTACCTCGCGCGTCACCCATTCGCCGTCATTCTCGACCGCGCGCATGAAATCGTCCGTCACGCGCACCGAGTTGTTGGCATTTTGAAAGTAAATTGAGGAATAGGCCGGGCCGTCCATGGAGCCGTCATATCCCGCGTCCATGAGTGCCCAGGCCTTCTTTTCTTCCTCGAGCTTGCAGGTAATGAACTCCATGATATCCGGATGGTCGGCGTTCAAAATGACCATCTTGGCCGCGCGGCGCGTCTTGCCGCCGGACTTGATGACGCCAGCGAACGCGTCGAGCCCCTTCATGAACGACACCGGGCCGGACGCCCTTCCGTTCGATCCGCCGAGATACTCCTGGCGCGAACGCAAACGCCAGAGGTTGGCACCCGCTCCGGACCCGCCCTTGAAAAGCATCCCCTCGGTCACGGCAAGATTTAAAATGGACCGCATGTCGTCCTGGACGGAATTGATGAAGCAAGCCGAACACTGCGGATGCGGATTCACGCCGACGTTGAACCAAACCGGCGAATTGAACGCGGCCATCTGGTTCACAAGGATGTGCGTAAGCTCAGCCTGAAACGTTTCCGCGTCGGTGGCGGTTTGGAAATATCCGTCATTGCGGCCCCAATCGGAAATCGTGATCGCAACGCGATCGATGAGCTGCTTCACCGAGGATTCGCGATCCGGCGAGCCGACCTTCCCGCGAAAATATTTGGAAACGACGATGTTGGTAGCGCTCTGGGACCAGCTCTTCGGAACCTCGACCCCAATCTGTTCGAACACGGTCACGCCCTTTTCATTCGTGATGCGTGCGTCGCGCTTTTCCCATTCGATCAGATCGTACGGATGCACGCCGGGACGGGTGAAATATCGGTCCACGGAAATTCCATTGCCATAGGTCGGTCGCAGGGAGCGCCTTGCCTCGCCCGCGCGGAAGCTCATGTACTGCTTCGCGACGTGCGCAAAGTTATGGTCGATGAACGTCACGTTCACGGCCTCCCGAATGTCGGCAAAGTCAGGCGTTGAGTGTCCGTTAAACACCTTGTTCAAGCGCGTGACGACATTTCCAGTCATCTTCTCGGCCGTTTTTACATCCTTTATTCCCGCTTCCTGCATCGCCGCAAAAATAGAATGGTGCAATTTATTGACGTCAAATGCCTGCTCGGACCCATCGCGTTTACGAACGGCCTTAAGAGAAGTGATGAATTCCCAGACGGCATCGGAGACACCCTGGGGAACGGACGCGCCAACACGCGTGCCGGTCGAGATGAACGGCTCAGACATACGACGACAAGGGGCGAAAGGGAGTTAATGATGACGCCCAGACGAAAAGACAATCCCCACGGGATCATCTTTTGTTCGGCGCCTCCAAACCACTACATGTTGTGGTACCCATTCATTGTATGCCACTACATATTGTGTTGCAAGGGCACGGATTATCCACAGGGATCAAAACGGCATGGTCAGATTAATCGCTGGTTTTTGGGTCTCTTTCAGGGCAAATTCCACGGGAATCGCCTTGCGGCCTCCGAGCCGGTCCTCATAGGCAAGCGCCTTGTATTTCAACCCGTATTCGTAAACCCCCTTGGTTACCTTTACATCGTCCAAGCAATACCGCTTGATCTTGTCGATCTCCCCCTGCTTCCACCACTCGACTGCCTGCAATCCATGACCGGATTTGCCCACGCCAAGACACGCCTGTGCCACGTGGTCGAGCTTCAACCGGAAGCCAAGCGCGCGGTGGATCTCCTCGAGCATGTCGAGCTGGGGCAACCGCATCAGGTCGCCCGGATAGTAATTATTTAGAATCGGGACGTCGAATCCCTTCGAATTGTATCCAATAAGCCGATCCGCGCGCTCGATACGCGGCCACAACTTGTTCAGCTCGTGTTCCTCATAGACGACGTACTCGTCGGTCTCATAAAAATACACCCCGACCACGGACACGCGCATGGCGGAGTAGTCCGCGCCTGCGGCCGTTTGCGTCTCGATGTCAAAAACGATCTCATTGGACATATGGAAGCTCAGGAGATCCTGTAAAGATAAATCGTCTCCGCGCCAATTTTTTCACTGGTCAGGAGAGGAAGCGATGGAAACGAGAACGTGCGTGACACAACGCGCGTTCCAGAAGGATACCGGTTCTTGAGAAACGGCTCAAGCCGAGCGTTCAATTCCGGAAAGAGATAGCAAAATACGACGTCAGCGTCGGGCATGGGGATGGAGAACAAATCACCTCGCACGAACGTGACCTTCTCGGAAACGCCGGTCATCCATGCCCGAATCCGACTGATCCAATGGAGCGGCCATTGCATCTCTACCCCCTGCCCAATAGCACCAAAATCGCGCGCCGCATCAATGACCGTTGATCCGTCCCCGCTCCCAAAATCCACCATCCGTTCGCCTGCCGTCAAGCCGGCAAGCGAGAGCATGCGCCGTGTCTTCCACCGAGGCGTCCGCACCCATGGGACAGAGGTCAGGGCGACCAGATGCCAGTGGATCAAAAAGATTATTCCTATCATCAGGAGCCCTTGGACGAACAAAACACCAATAAGCGCGAGCGTGCCCATATTACTCCGGCTTCACGCTCGCGGCCGCGGACAGAACCGCTTCGCTATACGTCGGATAGGCGTGAATCATGGACGCGACCTCGTCGACCGTAGCGCCCACATGCATGGCGAGCGCGGCCTCGTGAATCATCTCACCGGCGCGCGGGGCCGCAACGTGGCATCCGAGCACCTTGCGCGACTTTGGGTGGACCACGATCTTCACGAGGCCGCGCTCCACGTTCTCCGTAACCGCGCGTCCGAGCGAGGCAACGAATGCTCTTCCTACCAGTACTGTCTTAAAACGCCGTTTTGCTTCTTCCGCGGTCATGCCGACGGAGGCTACTTCCGGATCCACAAACGTGACGCGCGGGACCACGCGCTCATCGCTCTTGACCGACGTGCCGCGCTTCCCAAGCGCGGCAAACGCGGCATTATGGCCTGCAACCGCGCCTTCGTGGTGCGCCGTATGCGTGAACAGAAGTCCTCCGTCCACATCGCCGGCCGCATACACGCGCTTGGCCGTGGTTCGCTGATCGGCTGTCGTGATGACATTTCCCCGCTCATCAGATTGAACGCCAACGGCGGCGAGATTCAATCCCTGCGTGTTCGACCGCTTCCCCGCCGCAACGATCACCGCCTCCACGGCATGCGTGGTCATGCCTTCGGCGGACCGAACTTTCAAACCGTATACGCCGCCGCTCGCATTGATAACCTCGACCACGGTCGCGTCCGTCACGATCTCCACTCCGAGATCTGACATTGACTGCATCGCGATCGCCGAAATCTCCGCGTCCTCCCGATTCAAGATCACGGGCCCGCCCTGCAACAAAACGACGCGCGACCCAAAAGATGCGAAAAAGGTAGCTAACTCGCACCCCACCGGCCCCCCGCCGATAATCGCGACGGCTTTTGGCTGTCGGTCGATCGTCAACGCCCCGCGGCTCGTCAAAAACGGGACGCGTTCAAGCCCTATGATGGGGGGAATAAACTCAGAGGATCCGGTCGCGATAACAAACGTTTTTCCACGCAGACGTTTTCCCCCAACGTCAATCGTTTCGGCGTCGCCAAAAACGGCCGTTCCAAACGCAACCTCGACGTCCAAACGCTTTGCGATCTTTACGTACCGCTCACCAACCTCACCGCCGCCCGTAATTGAATCCACGACTTTCCGTCGATAGGCCATTACCTTTCCCCAATCAAAGACGACGCCCGCCGAAATACCAATGGACGACGCTTCTCGAGATTCTCGATACGCCCGGGCCGCGTGTAAAAGGGCTTTGCTCGGAACGCACGCCCAGTTTGGACACTCGCCACCAAGCTTTTCCTTCTCAACCATGCACACGCTCGCGCCGACGGCACGGGCGGCTTCGGCGGCCGAAAAACCGGCAGACCCAGAACCAATCACGATGACGTCGAAGGATGAGGGCATAATGGGTCGAGTATATCATGATTTGCGGAAGACCCGGACGGCCTCTTCCCAAAGCTCGGGTTCATCATTTTTCAGAAGAAAGTACCACCACTCCGCGCCCCAGAGATCAACTTCTGGCATCCCCGTTTGCGCGGCGAACAATACGTTCGCCCGAAGGTCGTCGGCCGTGAACTCCTTGGCCCATTCTGACGGCGAACGATTTCCAATGGCTTCTGGGAACCAGGGTTCGGCCTGCAATTCGGAAATGATCACCGCGTCCGTCGCTGGTCTTACCAACCGCGCGCGCAACCGATAAAACCATGGTGGCAACGGGTAGCGGATATAACCGACCGCACGGTTCCATGTGATGCGATATACGGAAACGCCCAACACGTCGGACTGACGCGCGGTCAGCCCCCACCGTTGCAGTTCGCCGCTCGCGGTCATGATGATAGGACGGTCGTCAAGCGAACGGACAAGTTCGACTTCGCCGTCAATATTCTCTTTTGTCGCTTCCGGACACACGCCAAACGGAAGATAGGGCTCATTCTCAACTTGCCACCGCTCGAGCGCCGGTTCTTCGCGATATCGCTCCACGGCCGCGCCCATGAACACAAGCAGTTTCTCCTGGTCAAACGGATATGTGCCCGTCTCGGCCCAATCCGGAATGTAGCACTCCGGCCAACGCGGCACCTTGTGCCCGATCACGAGCGTCACCTGCGCGCCGCGCGCCGCGGCCTCATCCATCATCCAGTCCACGTCATCCCAATGAAATTCTCCTTCCAAAGGCTCTGTCTCCGACCAATATACGGGAATTCGAAAATGCCGCACGCCGACGTCATCGAGCAATGCGGTAAAAACCTCCCTGGGATCCAACCCAAGCTGCCGCGCGTACACGGAAGAAAACGTCACACCCAACCGCGGCCGGGCATGTGGTCGCGTTTCCAAAAAAACAATCGCAAGCAGAATGGCAACGATGGCAGAAACGATCAGGATCCAGTAGGTACGCGATACGTTATGACTCCACGACTTCATGACTCCACGACTTCATGACTTATATTTCCTCCTTCTTTTCTCGCAAAAAGGCAAGCCAGCCTTCCACCAAATTGATGGCAGCCTTGAATGGCGCCTCCACGATGAAGTCAAAGAAAAACAGGAACACGTTGATGCGGGGAGCGCGAAGCGCGACCCATCGGCCCGCACGAATCATGGGAAGGAACAGGATGTCCCCTATTGTCCCGATGAAACTGACTTTCGAATCAATCACCATGAGCTCTCGACGCGAGTTTCGAATCTTCAGCCCGAAGAAGGTAACGAGCGAGAGGAAGAAGATAAAAAACACGATGGAAAGCCAGTTGAAGTGGAAGGAATGCAACACGAAAGAAATCACGCCGATCGTAAACAGGAACATGGCCGTGTAAACCACGTTGAAGATGACGCCAAGCGCGCCGCGTGACCAGGGACGGCGCATCTTAAACGTGAATCCGATCTCCTCGCCAATTCCAAGAAACGCATGCGCCTCGCGAATGACCGCGTCCGTATTCGCGGACTCGGGCAAACGCGCGGAAAGGCCGATAACCCCGAGCAAGAACGGATGGAACAAGATATTCACGATCAGCGGCCTCATGTCCGAGGTTTTCAGCACCAAGCGCTCGTACGGAGCCTCAATGATAAGGGCCAGCATCATTTTGGTGATGAACAGGAAGAGAACGGCACGGACGACCGAATTGCGCATGCGGCGTCGGAATCGGCCATATCGCTCCCCGGCGGAAGAGGCAAGGAGCCCATCGAGCTCATGCGTGTCATGTGCCGCGACCATTTCTCCGAATCGCTGCGGGTCTTTCTCGGCCACATCGCGAATCGAGTGGAACACGATTGAGTGGCGTCGAACCAACAGGTACAGGGCATCCTGTCCCTGATGCACGATCTGCCGCTCTACCTGCCCAATGACGGCCGCAAGATTCTCCGCGACACGCGGTGCCACTTCCTCGTTGGCTCCCGTGTTCGTCCAATCAGGGTGAAACAGCGTGAACACGCGGAACCGAAGCGTCGCGAGGTTCGACTTCAACACCGCACGATGGATGGCAATATATAACTGCAAATCACGATCCGACTCTGGAATTACGGTACTGGCCCATGAGAGACGTTCCTTCAGCTTCGCGTAGGCGAAGCTTGCAAGTGCCTCGTCGGCAATTGGCGGAGTCAGCGCATACTCGATTTCGGAAGCAAGCAGGTCCAAAAGCCAGTCGTACGCACGCTGGCCTTCCGTGACTGTTTTGGATGCCCCAAATAATGCCTCGTATTTGCGAATAATAATTCCTACCGTTGAAACCATGGACTCCGGCACCCGGCCATTTGGCAGATAACGCGCCCAGATCAACTCTCGAAGCAAAACAGAAGCAAGACCAAATCCATCTGACTCGCCCAATTGACGCTTCAAAATGCGCCGAATCGCATTGCGGCGTAACAGGTGCTCCTCATCGTATTCAAGGCTGTTTCGAATGGTCTCGTACACGGACGCGGCCGCGGAGACCGTATCAGAAACCATGATAAACTCCCCTTCCGGCTTTTCTTCGGCCTTTCCACGAGCCTTTTCAAGCGCCAGGAGAAAAAAATCAAACGTTTTGTCCATAACGGACCCATTCTATCGTTTTGGCCGCGCCGACGCAATGCGCCTGGAACGTGCCCGCGGGAGCCGCACGAAAAAAGTCGTTCCCTCTCCGCCCGTCTTGAAGTTCACCGCGCCGCCCATGGCTTCCAGAAAACGTTTGGTCAGATACAATCCGAGTCCCGTGCTCGTGCGGCCATTTCCGTTCCCTCCGTTTCCGTTCCGATCGGATGACGTTTTTTCTATTCTGATATCAAACAAGGTTGCGCGCATTTCCTTCGGAATACCGTGACCGTGATCCTCAATGGCAAGGATGACGTGACTTGGCGTCACTTCCGAAAGAGACAGGCGTACCAATCCGCCATGAGGCGAAAACTTAATCGCATTATCCAAAATGTTTCGCAGTGCCTCAACGGCCTTTTGCCGATCCACGGAAACCAACACGGTCTTTTTTTCGGCATCCACGTGAATCTCGACGTCCCTTTCATTCGCCAGGACACGAAGCGGTTCCATGGATTCATCAATCAGGTCACGCGCGGATACATGCTTCGGTTCCACGACCAGAATGCCACGCTCAATGCGTGATACGTTCAAAAGATCCTCCACCAAACGTGCTTCTTCCGTTGCGATTTTCTGTATATGACCGACCGTTTCGCGGACATCGCGCGAAAGCCGCTTAACGGACGCCAGCTGTTCCGCGGTCCACCGGAGCTGCGTCATCGGGGCGCGAAGCTGGTGCGCCACAAGCGAGACAAAGGTGTTTAACGTTTGAGATTTCAGTGCCAATTCGACACGCAGTCTCGAGCGCTGGCTAATGACGAGATAGAAAATTCCTGCAAGCGCGAGCAAGGCCGAAGATAAAATCATGAAGACGATAATCGAAATCGAATAGGCGCGCGCGATCGACGTGGCTTGCGGACCCCCCCAGAAAACAACGTTAAATCCGTACATCGACTCAACGGATTTTATTGATCCGCCTGTACTGGTGGCGGCCTGAAGAATTGAAGTTTCATCTTCATCGCGATCCACCAAACAAACATCGTCGTCCCCGAGAATCACCGAGCAGAATGAAAGGCCTTCTAAATACGGCCCAGGGATAGTTTTGACGAGGTCATCCGTTCGTATACTCGCAATGGCAATTCCCAAAGGCTTGCCATCCCGAGAAACTCCTCTAAAAGAAATGAGAAAACGGTCTCCTCCTTCTCCCTCTACCAAACGCAATGCGGCATCCGAACTTCCTTGGTTCATCTGGTCCGAAAGTGTTTGAAACACATCCTGATCTAACCAAGAAAATGCTTCCGGGGCGTCTCTGAGAACGAGGTCGCCATTCGTATCGATGAACCCAATATGCGTGAGAACGGCATTTGGATACAAGACGAATTTTGCAAACTCGTTGAATTCCGATGGTTCTACGAACTCACTTCCGGCAAGGAATCCCGCGACCGACGAAACGCGCGTAAGCTGCTGATCGATGGACAGTCTCAGCGCAGCAAAAGCCGCAGATAAGTCTGATCGTATTTCAGTCTCAACGACATGGGTGGCGTCTCTGTACATGTACCAGGAAAAGAAAGACGCGATAAACAGTCCAAAAATTGCCGTAAGGACGGGGATCAAAATCTCAATACGCGCGCGGCTACGCAAAGGCGGGGACGCGATGTCCGCGTGTGGTGGCAATTCTCCAGACAGATATCTGCAGGCAAACAGGAGAACCAATCCGGCATGTAGGAAAAGCATGTCTGAAATTCCCCCGACCGCATAGACTTCGTAGATAGTCCGGAATCCATAGACCACGCTCGCACACGTCAGCAAGATAATCGACGGGATGAGAAAACGGATAAACGAAGGCGGTATCGAATGCCGTCCGGGACGGAGGGACAAGATCGCGAAAAAGCACGCGATTAGCCCGAGTGCAATATGCAGCTGGTTGAAGGCGAGGTAAACATACGATGATCGTGACACGAGGAGGATTCCAAACACTGCCACAAGCAACGCCGCAAACACGACCAGAAATACGCGCAGCAAGGTAGCGCGACTTGAGAGCGGATTGGTTCGAGACGCATGCAAGACAAGATATGCGACACCGCCTGCCAAAATAGGCATGGCCGCAGTCAACAACAAACCCGATACCCCCAAACCGACAGAATCACCGATTCCACAAATACGCGCGAACGTCCAACTCGCGAGAGCCGCGCCATACAAGACTCCATAAATTCCGATGAGGAACAGGGCGATCCGGTCAGCGCACGCATGCGCGCGGCACCGCCAGGCGACCCAAAGAAGATAGCTTCCCGAGACCAGGAACGGAATCGAACGAATGAGGCCGAGCGTGTCCCCGGCCCAGGAATCGCCAGACCCAGAAAACATGGTCCACAACCACCAGCCCGTGACGAGACCGGCGAAAAGTACGAACCAGATGATTCCTCCTTTGCGCGACATATTACACGATAAGCGGGAGTGGATGGATTTCGCTTGGTTGTCCGAGAACAACGTCCTCGATGCGATACGTCCCGTGGGTTGGCGCCTCGACGTAACCATTCCAGGCCATACGCGCGACTCCTCCCGAATGAATCCAGTCAAACAGCCATTCGTTCGCGTACCTTGGATCATTCTGCGCCACGCCGCCTCCCATGTACTGCAGCCAAATACGATTGAATTCTTCCTGGCTGCCAATGGGCGGGGCCATCACGACCGCAATCCCGAGGCCTGTGTAAAACGACA
>MGFA01000005.1:49092-60497 GCA_001791645.1 Candidatus Uhrbacteria bacterium RIFOXYB12_FULL_58_10 | reverse complement strand
CAGAAGGTCATTGAACCCCTCGAAGTAATGCGGGCGGGACTCGAACGTGGGGATAACCAGCCATTCGCCAAGCTGCTTCTTTAGCCCGAGGTCCGCGGCCGCGCGCTGATAATAGCTCGCCACGTCCTTCCGTGTCCCGGCAACGAGGTTTAATCGGATCTCATGCCTCGAAATCTTCTTTCGCAGGCTTTGCAAAACCTGCACGCCGAGCTGTCGTTGCGCGCCTGCCCCGCCGACCGAATATGTGAGCGTCAATGGGTGCCCGGCCGCCAACACGCCACATCGCGCTGGCCCGAGTTCCGTACGTAAGATGCGCTGGTACCGTTCGTGAAAAATTCCGTCAGGATCCAGGTTGCAAAGCCGCGCGGCGAGCAAATCCTTCAACACCGGCGCCCTTGCCCCGCCAATCAGCTCCTTTGGCATCGGAAAACCGGTTAAAATAATATTTTTTTCTGGGACACCGTACAGTTTTAATCGTTCTACCACTCGTCCGTTCGACGCGAAATACCTAATGCGGCTTTTTTTCGGATCAAGTGCGGCCCAGGTGCGACTAATATCCGCGTCTGTCGTCACGCAATAGATCTCTCCTGGATAATCGAAGTAATCTGCAAAGAATGCCGCCGCAAAGAAAGTCGTCACGAACGGAACCGGATCCTTCGAAAGAAACCCGATCAGATGCCTCCCCCATCCCTTATGGATCAGGCGATACATCTGGGTCAGCTGCATGTTTGGATCCGACAAATCGCGTCGCGGATAAAACGACGGGATCTGCTGCCAATGATCGAGTGCCTCGAACAAAAATTGGCCGACCACCGGCACGGGCTTCAGCCGCGAGATGACCTCGTACAACCTGCGGCTGTCCTTCCATACGCGTCGGTCAGAAGCGGGAATGCCGCGATAATCGTTTGCCGAGATCACCGTTCCGCCCGAAAGGCCGCGTAACGCATGCGCGGCGCGGCTATGGCCGTATCCCATGTTGACATCAACCACCCACGCCATGCGCGTTTTTTGGCTGTCATCATGGGAGTGAAAAGCCATAGGAATTCTAGAAAAATGTGCGCTCAGTCGAGGTTTCGATGATCTTAAACGCCGCTTTTGCATTGTCGACGACGGTGTAGTAGCCCATTTCCGACTGATCGACCGTGTCGAACGTCTCAAGCATCACGGTTTTGATGTATGCGGAAAGCGGTTCCCAAAAGTCCTTTCCAACGCACACGATCGGAATCTTCTGCGCCTTTCCGGTCTGGATCAGCACGACCATTTCAAAGAACTCGTCCAACGTCCCGAACCCCCCGGGAAAAAACACGTACGCCTGGGCCGATGCCGCAAGCATGACCTTGCGCGTAAAAAAATAATGGAATCCTCGTCCGCGCGTGATATACGGATTCGCGCGCTGCTCGCGCGGAAGCTGAATGTTCAAACCAATAGATGCCCCGCCCGCCTCAAATGCGCCGCGGTTCGCCGCCTCCATGATGCCCGGACCCCCGCCAGTGATCACCGTGAACCCGCACTCGGCAAGCATGCGTCCGAGCGCGCGCGATTCCTTGTACCACGGATCGTCTTCCGGGGTACGCGCGGAACCGAAGACCGTCACTTCTCGATTAAACTCGGAAAGAAACTGGAATCCCTCGACGAACTCCGCCATGATCCGAAAGATGCGCCAGGTAATCTCGTTGAGCGAAACGGCTGGGGTCTTTCGATCTTTCTCTTCCTGCGGGGAGAGCGGAATGCGACAAATGGCGACATCCGGCACGGATTTTTTTGCCGTCTTTTTCTTCTGATTGGTCTTGGATGCCATAGTGTATTTATTTTACCTCAATTTTCCCGATGCTCCAACAACCACCTGTGCAAATGCGCGGTCGCGACCACGTCGTCCTCATTGTAATCAATGATATCCTGCAACATGTTCCGATCGCCGGTTTCTAGCCATTGCTCATACCAAAAAATACTCTGTGCGCCCCCGGCCTTCTTATGACGCCAATGATAGTTGAGAAACTTTGACTTCGCGATGTCTTTGATCGAATAAAAATACAACGGAAAGACCACGCAGTCCTTCACGATCTTCAACAGGTCCACATAGCGCGACGCGAAGCGTGCGAACACCGGCGACGTTCCATATTCTTCCGCCATGCGCAGCGTGTGCGCGCGCTCATAATCAGCATAGTGATACACCGCGAAATCATCGGGGAGCGTTGCGGTCCACGCGAGAAACTCGTTCCACATGGCACGCTCGTCTTCCGGCCGCTCAGCCAAAAATCGCACGTACCGGGGTTCCCCATCGCCCTCGATCCAAAACCCGAACAAATACTGCACATCGAGCAACGGATCGCCCTCGATGTCGAAATAAATGCGCAGCGGCGCGTATGGAATCTTTGGCCGCGCCATCCATCGCAACTCGCCCGTCGCGAGCGACTCTGCCTGAAGTTTTACGCGTTCGAGCTTTTGCGCGGAGCAAAACGGGATCTTCGGGAGCATGGAAACGTCCATGCGCGCGGCATCTTGGACCGTATGGATCCCAGCCGCCCGAAGCGCGGGATGCGCGCGGGAGTCAAGGTCATACAAAAGCGCGATGTCGTTTCCTTCTTCCGCCTCGCGCACACACTCGCGAAACCACGGCGACCGCTTGCACTTGCTCGCCAGACGAAGCGGCGGCCTCTTCCCGTCCATCACATCAAGAATCTCCTTAACCGCCGCGCGTGTTTTTCCGATGTGCACCGCGGACGGACGAAACGTGATGCGCTCGTGGTCCACATTGATGATGGCCGTTTCCTTCGGACGCACGCCCTGGACGCGCTCCAAAACCATGGCATAAAACGCAAGCTGCAGTTGCTGCTCCCTGTGGATGGAATGCGACGACTTGATATCCACGGGCGCATAATAATATCCGCCAAGACTCGACTTTCCCTTTCGTTTCTCAAGTAGATCAGGCCGCCCGCGCCAAATCGCGCCGTCGATCTCGGCTTCGATCGTTCCCTGGTAGATGAGATCAACCCCCTGGCGCATGAGCTTGAGCGTCAATGCAAGCGCATCCGCGGGGTCTGCCGCGGTCACGGGCGACAACGCAAGCCCCTTCACGTACTCGACCTCGTGTACCACGCCTTGGTCGAGCAACTTCTGCGCCAGCTCCGGCACCTCTCCCTTGCGCGCCGGATCCCCGAACCGGTCATACCAAATCCAATGCGGGCATGTGGCATGCTGATAAAAATGCGACGGGGTGACAATGTGACGCGACATATTGCCGATATCATAGCCTAAAAATAGCCCGGGGTTGCCGCGATGTCGCGCTATGGAAGAATTGGCCCATCCTCAGGAACCGCATCTGGCCGTGCGGCAAAGGTCATGACCACCACGTTCTGCTCAGGGTCTGCCACCTGCCGGTCAAGATCAGGCTCGAACTTTCCGTCGCCATCATCCTGATAGAGCATGGCGTAATAAATCTCCCCATCCACGAGCGCCTCCTGAAGCGACACAGCCACATGCTCACCCCCTCCGGACGGGAGCGCGCCTGACACGCCGATCACGCGACCAGGAACCCCTTCGGCGTCCGCGAACACGACCACGAACCCGGCCTCGTGCATCACGGCAAATCCAACCGAAATTTCCTCGGCCCCCATTGGCTGGTCCTCGACGTAAATTGCGTCCGTGCCAACGTCAAGCATTTGTTCGAACGTTTGTTGTCGCAAGGTTGGGAGCTCCTCCGTGACAAGCGTGGATGCCGGCCAAAAGAACGTCCACGCGATCAGCCCGGCGACCGCGGCCCCAAAGATGAGAAATCCGATTGGAATGGCAAGCCGTTTCATATGCTAATCGTCCTTCGACCGCGCGCGCTGCTCTTCTTTTTTAAAAATGACTTTCAAAAGTGGAAGGTAGCGGTTCTCATATTCGTCCCGCAGCTCCACCGACTCGTTCTTCAGAATCAGGCCCATGGCAAGATCGCTCATCAGCTCCTCGTCGGCCTTGATCTCCGCGTCGAGATCCGCCAGGCGCGCCGCGTCCTGCGGCACGGACTCGCGCACCTGCGCCTCGATTGATTTTTTCTCCTCCCGGAGCGTCCCCGCCTCGTCGATCACTTCCGCATATCGCGAATGGTGCTTCAGCTCATCTTTGATAGCCTGTTTGAGCTTTTTCCGCTCGTCTTTTTTCCCACGAAGATCATTGTGGAGTTCCTGAAGTCGAAGAAGGGACATAGGTTCGTAAATTTCAAATACGTACGAATGCCATGATAGCACAGGCCAGTGCGCTTGACACGGGAACGAAACTTCCGCTATACTCCTCGCGAACTTACCTATATGCTGAATATCTGCGTTGTTACCGGAAAAAAGACCACCATCGGAAGCAAGGTCTCCCACTCGAACGTGAAGACCAAGCGTGCCGTGTACCCGAACGTCAGCAAGCGCCGGCTTAAAAACCCGGCCACGGGCCGCACGATCACGGTCTGTATCTCGGCCCGCGGGATGCGTACCCTGAAGAAGTGGGACCGCGAAGGCAAGGCCTACGATCTCGCCAAACTCGCCGCGTAAATCGTATTGCAAACAAAAGAGTCCGGCTCGTTTTGAACCGGACTCTTTTGTTTGATCTTAGAGCAAGGCATCCTTGGCCTGCTTGGCCACGCGGAACTTTACCACGGTCTTGGCCGGAATCTGGATAGTTTCACCCGTAGCCGGATTGCGGCCCTGGCGCGCTTCACGGCGGACCTTCACCAACTTGCCGAACCCCGGGAGCACGAACTCGCCCGCGCCCTTGACCTGCGCGTACGCGAGTTCCATGAGCTTGTCCATGAACATTGCTACGTCCTTCTTCGACATTCCCGTCGCGTCGGCGAGAGCTGCCATCGTCTGGCTCTTCGTGAGTTTTGCCATACTACGTAAGATTAGCACGGTCCCCTGAAATGGGGACCTGTGGAAAAGTTAGGATTTACAAGGATATCGTAACACACGGGTACAAAAAGGGCTAGATTCCGTCAATGCCGACGGAACCATTCATGCGCATTCGAAAGATCATCGGCAATAATCGCTCGCATCTGGTCTGCTCCTTCCCAGGGAACCAAATCACGCAATTTATCCAATAATCTCACGGAAAGTTGCTTGTCAGTAAGATCCTTGCACACATCCAGCAAATGAACTTCCAGCTTAAGATTGAGGCCCGTTCGCCCGTCGTTTACGCACACGATGGACGGATAGGTTTCCCCATCAAAAACGGCTTCCCCCACATACACGCCAAGCGCCGGAATGATGACCCCCTGCTCAACCGCAAGATTCGCCGTGGGGCATCCAAGGCCGGTCGCAATCCCTTCGCCGCGTTCAACGCGGCCCGTGAGTGTCAGCGGAGACATAGGTTTCGTAAAAGAGAATGACGGATCCGACGACCGCGATCGGCGGAACGAACAGGTTAACAACGGGAATGCCCAAGCCAAGAAATACGGCGGATCCAAACCCGAGCACCAGGCCCTTGTGCTCCAAGCACCATCGCCGACGTTCCGAAAATGTCCAACCTTGAAAATCGAAGGAAAAGTCAAGAAAATCCAGGGCCAGGAACGACGCGGTCGCGACGTATCCGATAGACACGAATGCAATGGGCCCGAATGCCCCAGGCACTACGTAAAGGATAATCAGTCCCGCCTGAACAAGCAAGTACCACCACAACTTTGCGGCCGCGTGCTTGACGGACGGCCAAACGTGACTCCACCAGGCATGGTCCACCACGATTCCTCCCATTTTTCGGGTCACCTGTTGCGCAATCGTGTCATAAAAAGGCGCGCTCATGATAGAGCCAAGAAATACGACGAGCGCGGATCCGACAAACACGATCGCACCGACGATCGCCACCACCAGCATGACCACGAGCGCCACCTGCCACCAGGAATCCGTGTGAGATGACGCGAAAACCCCGTGGAGCAATGAGCTCGCCCCAAGGACAAACAGTGTGAAAAGGATCCCGTTTAGCAATACCGGCGCGACCAAAAGCGGCCAGAGCTGTTTCATGCCAAACAGCATGCGACCTCCCTTAAATAGATATGCGAACCCCGCGCGAATGTCCTTCACATCCGTCCAGCCAAGGCGCAGGAGGTCAGCGTGCTGACGAATCTTCCACATAAGCGAGCGCGCGTTTTAATACCGGCTCCATGTCCGTATAACTTGAAACCTCAAGCAGCTTTTCGGGGCGGATCCATTTTCCCTCGTACGCGTGCTCCTCCGGATCTGGATGAAGCTCAGCGTCCGCGTTCGTTTCGAACAAAAAGTAGTGGATGTCCTTGTGAATCAGCGTCCCTTTTTTTTGAAAACGATCGCGAAACCAAATGTCGATTTTTCCCAATGTCTCGAGCAAACGAATTTCAGACAGCCCTAGTTCTTCAAGCGTTTCCCGTGCCGCCGCTTCCTCGATCGATTCCCCCTGTTCGACGTGCCCCTTTGGGAATGCCCACTTGTCATACGAATCAAGCATGAGAGCAAACTCAATCTTTCCGCCGTTGCGGCGGAAAACGATCCCTCCTGCCGAAATTTCCCGATCAACGCGGCGTTGTTTAACGCGCGCGGAGGATTTCGAAGGCCTTTTCTTTTTGCGGATCACGTTTTGCATCGGAATCTTCTTTTGTATATTCGATTACCTCGTCCGGGGTGATACCGGTTTCGTTAATGCTCCTGCCGTTGGGCGTGAACCATTGGGCAATCGTCACTTTAATCGCGGATCCGTCCGGAAGCGGGCGATAATCCTGCACGGACCCCTTTCCGAACGTTTGGGTCCCGACCAACGTGGCAAGCCCATAGTCCTGCAGTGCGCCGGCAACGATTTCCGATGCAGAAGCGCTTCCGCCGTCCACAAGTACCACGGTTGGAATGCCCTGGAGCCGTGGCGCGGATATCCCAGAAAACGAATGTGTATCCTCATGTTCCTTTTCGAGGACGACCGGTCGGTATCCAACCCATGCGGACGCGACGTCAATGGCCGTGGAAAGCAGGCCTCCCGGATCCGACCGAAGATCAAGAACGATTCCATTCACGTCCTTGGATAGCAGCTCGTTCATTGCCTCGTTAAACAGCGCGCTCGTGTCATCGTTAAACTCATACAAGGAAATGACGACGATCCCGTCATCCGTATATTCCCATTCCACGGAGTCAATCGTGATCACGTCACGCGTAATAACGACGTCCTCGGCCGCGCTCAATCCGTCGTGGCTCACGGTAAGCGTTACCTGGGTTCCGACTTCGCCGCGGATTCGCGTCACGGCCTGTTCAACCGACATCCCCACGGTCTCAACTCCATCAATCGCCCAAATGGTATCGCCCGACTGGAGCCCGGCATGCTGGGCCGGAGAATCCTGAAGAGGCGCGACCACGACAAGGAGGCCGTCGTGAACGCCGATCTCCGCGCCAATGCCGCTAAAAACTCCTGATAGCGCGTTTTGAAATTCTTGCGCCTGGTCCGGATCAAAGTACACCGTGTACGGATCTCCAGCGCCCGCGACCATTCCGGCAAGCGCGCCATAAAACAAATCCTTGTCAGAAACGGGCTGCCGATAAAAATTTTCCTTCACGAGGTTCCACACGTCCCAAAACTGACCGAAATCCACATCATCGGAAAGAAAAGCCGAAACGGAATTCTGATTAAGAACGCGTCCTTCCCCTTCGGGAACCACCGAACGGACGCCTTGCTGTTTCCCAAGAAACCATCCGGTCGAAAAAGAAGACCCGACGAGAACGACAACGAGAAGCGTAACAACGGCGCGTGACGGGCGCCGCGAGGACGAAAGTGCAGAATTCATAATAGGATTAGGATACCTCAGGTTGTGATATCATGGCAAACATATGACGAAACGGGCCCGCAAAGTAATTTTCATTCTTTTTTTCATTGGTTTTTTCGTAACGGCCCCGGCGATCGTGCTGTATACGGCCGGATATCGATACAACTTTGGCACGGGACACATCGTGCAGACTGGCGTTCTTTCAATCATTTCAACGCCAAAAGGCGGCAGTATTTCCCTTGACGGCGAACGCGTGCGTTCCTCCACGCCGGCCCTTCTCAAAAACATCCTGCCTGGTGACCACCACGTTCTCGTGGAAAAATCCGGATACATTTCCTGGGAAAAAACATTGACGGTCGAAAGTCGATCAACGACGTTTGCCGACGACCTCGTTTTGTTCTTGAAGACGGAACCTGTTCTTATTCGTGAAATGTCGCCCGCCGCGACCAGTATCAACCCGACCTCCGGGCGCATCGCTTACGCGCAGACTGAAGGCCAGTGGACGGAAATTTGGATCCATGACCCGGTGACCAAAGAAGAAACGCTTGTTAGTCGTCTTCCGATTGGGTCAGGCACGCACGTCGCCCTGGAATGGCCTTACGCGTCGTCCATTCTTTCCATTCGGACGACCATTGGCGCGAAGACGACCATCCGTTACGTCGACGCGGACTCAGGAGAAACGGTCGACGCGCTTTCAAACGAGAAATTCGACCTCTCCGTGCTTGCCGATCGCGTCGCCGTCTCACGACGCACCGGTGACACCAACGTGGTCCTCGCGTATGTCGCGCTCGGTTCCTATGAGTTTTGCGCGTCGCCCGATGACATTGTCATGCTTGAGGACAGCGAGCGAAAGCGCGTCGTGCTCATTCGTGCCGAAGGCGGTGACCAGCCCATCTTGCTCAACGCGAACGCGTCGTTTTGGGAATGGGAGCCGAATGGAAAACGACTCCTGTACAGCGACGGATACGACCTGCACGTGTACGACGCCGCCTCGCACACGGATTCCACGATCACGCGACTATCGGCTGCCGTCACGGACGTCGCCTGGTACCCCGAACACGCGATCGTTCTATATGCCCAAGACGATGCCGTATACGCAACGGAACTTGACCACCGGGGTGGACGCAACACCATTCGGCTTGTCACTGGATCAGGAATGAACACGTTGCACGTACTCCAAGACACGCTCTATTTTTTCGGCAGGATCAATGAAACAAACGGGGTGTATGCCCGCTTGCTCACCCAATAAAAAGGCTTACTCGTATCTGAGTGCGTCTATTGGATCGAGACGAGCCGCGCGTTTGGCCGGATAATATCCGAACACGATGCCTACGATCGTCGAGACGGCCGCGGCGAGCACCACGACGACCGGCGGAATCACAAGCGACCAGCCGTCAACGAACCGAGAAATGCCCGTGGCCGCCAGGTAGGAACCGCCCACCCCAAGCAAAATGCCGATAATCCCGCCGGCAAACGTCAATAACACGGCCTCGAGCAAAAATTGCTGAAGGATCTCTCGTTCCGTCGCGCCAATCGCTTTGCGCAACCCGATTTCGCGCGTACGTTCGGTCACGGAAACCAACATGATGTTCATGATACCAATCCCGCCGACCACGAGCGAAATAGCCGCAATGGACGAAAGCATCAACGTCAGCGCGAACCCGACCGCGCCGACGATTTCAACGGCGTCCGATTGCGAGGAGACCTGAAAGTCATCCTTGGCAAGGTCTTGTTCCGGATTGTCGAGGTTGTGAGAGTCTCGCAAAATGGCACGGGCTTCATCTTTCGCGTCCTCCACGTTGCCCATGGCTTTCGCGGCAATGTAACTGACATAATCCACGCCCATGATTTCGCGTTGAACCGTCGAAACCGGCAGGTAAACGCGCTTGTCAAGATTGGAAAAGAATTTTGTTCCCTGCACGCCCAGCACACCGATGACTCGAACGGAAAGATTCTTCACGGTGACGCGCATGCCAACGGGGTCCTGGTCACCGAACAAATCTTCCGCAATGGAGTACCCAAGCACCGCGACGCGCGCATTGCTTTCCACGTCGTCGTTCTCAATGAACCGCCCGGAAATAATGTCCGCCGGAAACACCTCAAGTTGGTGTTCGTCCACCCCCGCGATATCCGTAAACACGCTTTCTTCCTCGGCATCCACTGCTGCCGTACTTATCAGAACGGACGACACAAACGAAAATGGGCCAAGCCGACGCAGCTCCTTCACGTCATCAGTCGTAACGGTTTGTTCGATAAATGGCGATGGCGGTCCTCCTTCCTGACTTCCGCTCCCAGGCTCGATGAACACCAAATCCGATCCAAGTTCTGACACCTGGCTCAGCACATACGCTTGCGCGCCCTGCCCAATCGACAGCATGAGGATCACCGCCGCAATGCCAATGACAATCCCAAGCACGGTCAACAACGACCGCGACTTGTTACGGACAATGGATTCCGAAGAAGTTTGGAACAGGTCGGAAAGAAGCATACTGAAAATTCGGTCAGACGATCCTTCCGTCACGGATGCGAATAATACGGTCGCTGTACGCCGCGGCCTCCTCCTCGTGCGTAACCATCACGATGGTTCGGCCGTGCTTCCGGCAAAGATCCTTCAGGATCTCGAGCACTTGCTGGCTTGATTTCGAATCCAAGTTTCCAGTCGGTTCGTCCGCAAAAATAACCTCCGGTTCGTTCACAAGCGCCCGCGCAATGGCGACGCGCTGTTTTTGCCCTCCCGAAAGCTGCGTCGGACGGAAATTCGCCCGATCGGTGAGCCCGACCTCCTCAAGAACGGCACGGGCGCGCTCCACGCGACGTTTCGCGGTCTCATTCGCGTACAAAAGCGGCAACGTGACGTTTTCAAGCACCGTCAGACGCGGAAGCAGATGAAATGCCTGGAACACGAATCCGATTTTATCAAGGCGCAACTTTGCCCTTCCCTCGTTTGAGAGGGTGCCTGTCTCGGTTCCAGCAAACAGATAGGTTCCCGAATCCGGACGATCAAGAAGGCTCATGATATGCATGAGCGTCGACTTTCCAGAACCGGATGGTCCCATAAGCGAAACGAACTCTCCGGCCATGACGTCGAGATGAACGCCAAATAGCACGGGCGTCTCCACGTCCCCGTTCACGTACGTCTTCGTGATTCCTCGCAGGGAAAGAAGCGTCCCGTCCATACTAGGACTGACGAATGGAAACGATCACGGTCTCGCCCTCGGACAAGCCGTCCAAAATCTCAATCACGCCGCCGTCCGCGCGCAATCCCACGGAAACGACCCGTTCCTCAAAGCTGTCCCCGGTGGGAACGCGGACGTATTTTTGACCGTTGCGTTCGAGCACGGCGCGCGATGGCACGGCAAGGACTCCCTGCCGCTCAGCCGTCTGGATGGTGACATTCGCGCTCATTCCTGGCTTGACTTCGGAAAGGTCCTGCCCGGAGTCCAACATGACCTTTGCCTCATAAAACACGACGCCCTCAATGCTCTTTTGAGCCGGATTGACCGAAGATAACGATCCGAAAAACGTAAGGTCGTCCCCGAACGCGTCGAACGTGACGCTTGCCGCCTGACCTACGGCCGTCTTTGAAACGTCCGATTCCGGAATGTCGAGCGTGATCTCGAAGTCCGCGCCGGAAGAGAGCACGGTGACCACCTTCATCCCCGCCGTG
>MGFA01000005.1:10077-49075 GCA_001791645.1 Candidatus Uhrbacteria bacterium RIFOXYB12_FULL_58_10 | reverse complement strand
TCTGCATGTCCTGCAAACGCGCAAGCGCGGCCGCGGCATCGGCGAGCGCCTGGGAAACGGACGCCTGGAAAGAAGAGAGATCTACGGCACGCGGAGACGCGATTGCCTTGGCGAATGAGGCCTGCGTTTTCACGAGATCGGCTTCGCGCGACGTGACAGTGGCGTTCGCCTTGGCGACGTCCCGGTCGCGGGTCGCCTGCGCGCTTGCAAGCGCATTTTCCGCGTCACGAACGTCCGTGAGCGTGGCGCGTTCCGCGTTTGCGTATGTTTGTCGCGCGTTCGTCAATGCGCTGCCATCGGAAATCAATGCGGCGATAGCCGAGGAAATCGTCGCCTTAAGCGTATTCAGATCATCTAGCGAAAACTCCGATGAGTCCGAGGAGGTCGCGTCAAGCACACGGCTCGTTTGAAGCACGGTCTCATACGCGTCTTCATAGGCCTGCTCGGCATTGTCCGCGACCGCGTTCACTGATGCGATGTCGGAAGCGTCCATGGCCATGAGGGAGTTCTCGGCCGCGTCACGGCTTCTGGCAGCCGCTTCAAACGCATTCGTAGCCGAAATAAGCGCTTGCGCGTCCGTGTTGGACAGCACGTCGTCGAACGTTCGGTTATACAATGTATTTTCAACGCCAAGCACGGTGTCCGCGTCGGAAAGCGAGGATCGAACCTCCGCGACAAGCGCGCGCAAGGATCCGACCAGGTCCTCCTGCGCCTGTTCCACGTCGTCCGCGGTTTCCGTTCGAACCGTCGTTACATTCGCTTCCGCGTCCGCGACGCTCGCGTCCGCGACGGCCACGACATACTCGGCGTCCGAACGCGCGGCCGCAAGCGCCGCCTCGGCCACCAGCACGTCCGCTTTGCTCACGGTCTGTTCCTCCGAGGAAATCCCAGCCTGCTTCAACGCGAGATTCGCGTTCGCCTCCTGCACGCGCCCGAGCGCCTGCTCGTACGCCGCCTTCAATTCGCCCGCGTCGAGCGCGGCCAGCGCGTCACCGGCGCGGACCGCGTCCCCCACGCGCGCGAACACGGCGCTCACCCTTCCGCCGCGGCCGAATGACAAATCAATGTCGTCGATGCTCTGGACATCGCCGGTCACTTCCACGGTTTGTCGCAAATCCATCCGTTTGACCGTATCCGTCGTAACCACGTCCGCGCTCGACGGAGACGAAAACACGAACCACCCGATAGTCCCGACAACCAAGCCGGCGATGATTCCTGAGGCCCACTTTGCTTTTTTGCTCATATTCGCGTGTATTCTACCGTATTGATCAAAAAAAACAACCCACCGTCGCGAGTTGCGACCTTACAGTTCCACGAAGCTATTGTCGCCAATGATAAGCCTGTGAGCGGTTTTCGGATGCGTGCGACGCGCATCCACGAGCGTGGCATTGAGCCCAATCAAGCTGCTGCAAATACGCTCGGTGGTATCGATGGTTGCCCCGGAAAAAACCACGGAATGTTCTACCTCCGAATCCTTCACGGTCACGTTGTTTCCGATCGACGTGTATGGACCGATATAGGAGCCTGCAATCGTACAATTTTCACCGATGGTTACCGGACCGCGCACCAAACAATCGGCCGCGATGCACGTTCCCACGCCTACTTTCACGTCGCCCTGGATCTGTGCCCCATCCTCAACCGTTCCCTCGACCACAAACGACGCGCGATCAAGGCAATCCATCACGAGCGCGTTGCCCTCAAGCAGTGCGTCCGGAGTTCCAGTGTCCTTCCACCAACCCGTGATCTCCTCATATCCGACTTTTTTTCCGCTCTGGATGTACCAGGTGTTGATGTCGGAAATCTCGTATTCGCCGCGCGATGACGGACCAATGGAATGGAACGCTTCGAAATAATCCTCGTTGTACAAATAAATGCCGGTCACCGCGAAATCCGACGGTGGCTCGCACGGCTTTTCCAAAATCCGCCTGAGCGACCCATCGTCATTAAATTCCGGCACGCCGAAGCGCTGCGGGTCCTTCACGCGCGAAAACGCGAGCATGCAGTCGAGACCTTCGTTCTGGAACCGCTCGACGAACTTGTTGATGGACCCAAGAATGATGTTATCTCCGAGGAAGAACAGAAACTTGTGTCCACGCAAATGTTCCTCCGCGTTCGCCACCACGTGTGCCACGCCCTGTGCGCCGCCCACCTGTTCGAGATATGTCAGATGCGCGTGCCAATACGAACCGTCGCCGAACGCCGCGCGCATCGATTCCACCTCGCCCGGATTCACGTTGATAATGATGTCCGAGATGCCGGCGGCCACGATCTTGTCGATGACATGCCAAAGCATGGGCTTGTTGGCAAGCGGAATGAGATGCTTGTTGGTTGTCCAGGTAATCGGACGCAGACGCGTCGCATGTCCACCCGCCGCAATGAGGGCCTTCATAACGGATTTACCCTACCGCCCGCGAGGCCCGGAGTCAATATAACGAAAAAGCAGCCCGGGGGCTGCGAGGGAGTACGGTTTCAGATGGCGATGCCGCAGAGCGCGAGCGCCGCCAGGGTGAGCCCGTCGTCGAGCTCGCCGGAGTCCACGAGCGCGCGAAGCTCGGCGCGGGTGAACAGCTTCGAGCCGCCGAGGATCTCGAGGTTCTCCGGATTGGCCTCGCCGATCGACGCGATCTCGGCGTGTACCACCCACTGCGAGTGGAGAAAGAACGTGGGGTTCACGTTGACGCGTCCCGCGAGGCGCGCGTCGCGGATGCGGAAGCCGGCCTCGTCGAGTGCCTCGAGCTTCGCGGACTTTACCACGAACTCCTCGAGGTTCATCTCGTCGGGAGGGATGTGAATGAGCCCACGCGGGGCCTCCCACTTCCACTGGCCGACGTTCTCGACCAGCGCCGACCACAGCCTGCCGTCCTGCAGGCGCTTCACGTACTCGCTCCCCGCGTCGGGGAGGAGCCGGTCCGCGACCATGCGGAAGCTCCGCACGAGCCCGATGCGGTCGCCGAGCTGGCACACCACGATCGCGCCCGGATTCTCGACGATCACGGGCTGGTCGTAGAGAGCGACCCGGACGCCGTCGACGAGCTTCCAGAGCACCACGCGGAGGAACGCCCACCCGCGCAGGTTCACGAGACCGCCGATCCCCTGGATCGTCGGCAGCCATCCCACGACGGGCTGCTGCCAAAGGTTCTTCGCGCCGAGATGCCGCTCCTCGAGCAGTTCCATCCCGCCGTCTTGTCTTCGTTCCTGTGACACCGCAGCCTCCTTCTCGCAGGTGCGAGAAACGAACGTTAGCAAGCAAAAAGCGCGGGGTCAAGCCCCGCGCTTCTTTGCCTCCGCGTATTTTTCCATCGTGTCCCGCAGCGCCTCGTGTACCTCCCGCATGACAATGCCGTACTCCGCGAGGCGGGTGGAGGCCATCATGTTGTTCGAGCGACCCTTCGTGGCGAGGCCGAGCCGCGTAAGGTCCTCGTTCGAAATCCATTCGTTGGTGTGTGCCGGATCCACGAGTTCCTCGTAAAGTGCCATGAGCTCGCGATGTCTCATCACGCCCGGATTCACCACGTGGAAAATACCCGGGGCTTTCTTCTCCATGAGCCGACGGAGCACGTCGATCATGTCGTCGACGATCGTCACGCTGTTTTCGACGTCAATGACCTTCGTGTATGCGGCGAGCTTGTCGATGAGGTTGCGCGCGCCTGGCACGCGGTCGATCGGCATGCGGATGCGCGCGATGCCGACGTTCGGCAAGGTCGAGAGCGTGAGATCCGCGGCCCACTTGCTGCGCGAGTACGTCGGCAACGGGTTGCCGAAGTCGTCCTCGCGCCACATCTTATCCTCGTGCGGCGCGTCACCGTAAAAAATGCAACCGGAGCCGATATGCAACAGGTATGTGCCGGCCTCCTGACACGCGGCAGCAATCGCGATGGGCGTGAGCGTGTTTCCCACGATGGTCTCGATCTGATGGCTGTCGCACCAGTCCACGTTCGGCTTGCCGGTCACGCCCGCCGCGTTCAGCACCGCGTCAGGCTTCACGCGCTCGATCTCGCGCGCCGCGTCCTCCTTGCTCGTCACGCGCACGTCGGACAGCACCGCGTCGTCGCCCCACGCGTCCGCGCAGCGGTTCCCAACGTAGCCGTGGCCGAAAATGAGAATTTTCATACGTTATCGCTCGCGTCGAGCTGGTCGCGGTACCACGAGTCGTAATATTTAAGATATTCGCCGGTACGAATCGGCTCCCACCATGCCTGGTTCTGCCTGAACCATTCCACCGTGCGCGCGAGCCCCTCGTCGAACGACACCTGCGGCGCCCACCCGAGCTCGCGACGAAGCTTCTCCGAGTTGAGCGCGTAACGGCGATCGTGTCCCGGGCGGTCCTTCACGTACTCGATGTGCGACTCGTCGCGGCCCGTGAGCGCGATCAGCTTCTTCGTGATCTCGATGTTCGGGACGCGTTCGCCCGTGCCGATGTTGTACACCTCGCCGACCGTGCCGCGACGCAAAATCGCGTCGATGGCGCGGCAGTGGTCCTCCGTGAAGATCCACTCGCGCACCTGCATCCCGTCGCCGTACACCGGCACCTTCTTCCCGTCCATGAGGTTGAGCGTGAACAGCGGGATGAGCTTTTCCGGGAAATGGTACGGGCCGTAATAATTCACCGAGTGCGTGACGATGACCGGCGTGCCGTAGGTGACGAAGTGCGCGTGGCAGAGATGGTCGCCGGCGGCCTTCGACGCGGAGTACGGGCTGCGCGGCCTGAACGGAGCGTCCTCGTCCGTCTCCCCTTCTTCCACGTGGCCGAACACCTCGTCCGTGGAAATGTGCACCATCCGCGAAACGTTGTGCTTGCGCACGGCGTCGAGGAGCGTCTGCACGCCCATCACGTTCGCTTCCAGGAACGCGCGCGGCTCCATGATGGAACGGTCCACGTGCGTCTCGGCGGCGTAGTTCACCACCGCGTCCACGCCAGGCATCAGCGAGTCGACGAGCGCCTGGTCGTTGATGTCGCCGCGCACGAAACGGTAGCGCGGGTTGTCCGCGACGTCGGCAAGGTTCGCGAGGTTCCCCGCGTAGGTGAGCTTGTCGAGGTTGATGATTTCGACGGTCGGGTCGTTTTGGAGCTGAAACCGAATGAAATTCGACCCCATGAACCCGCATCCGCCGGTGACGAGAATCTTCATAGTGCGAGCAGGTTACCCGATCAAAGGCCGAGGTGCAACTTAACGAGATACCACGCAGAAATCGCATTGCTGTCCCAGATGACTCCGTTCCTAATGGCCGCATCGATCTCATGGGCGTCCATGAATATCACCTCTGTGATCTCATGGTCGTGTTCCCCGACCTTCTTCAGGTCGGTCGCGAAAAAAACGGAAAGCTCCTCCTGGGAAAACGCGGGCGCAGACGCGATCGTCCCCAACCTTACGACGGTTGCCGCCTCATATCCAGTTTCCTCTCGCAATTCGCGCACGGCCGTTTCTTCCGGTGATTCGCCCGGCTCAATGCCGCCCATAGGCTGGGAAACCGACATGCGGTCGAACACATACCTGTATTCGCGCACCATGATGAAACGTCCGTTGTCATCCTGAGCAAAGACAGTCGCGGCATTCGTATTTTGTGTGAAATGATACTCACCTTCGCGCCCATCCGGCGTGCGAAATCGCCGTACGATATGCGACCACCACGGATTTCGGTCGACTTCTTCTTCAAGGAGTGTTTCCCAAGATTCATTCATATGCTTCTGACAAGTGACAGAACAAGAGCCGGGCCCATGGCGGCCGCAACGACGGCGAGCAGACGGTAGGATTCGAACCCCGCGCCCACGTTCCATGCCAGCGCCGCGAGTAGAAGGCCGAATAGGGCCGCGATCACATACTGGGGAAACGGCCAGTCGCGATATTCCCTCACGCAAAGCGCCCACCACGCGCCAAAGACGACTGCCGCAAGGAGAAATAGGTGAACGGAAAGATATCGCGCGACGAACCCCGGACGCATGATGTCCGCGAGCCAAAATGCCGCGTATGAGATCGCGCTCGTGAAAAAGCCGACGCGGCTAATGCGTTCTTGCCAGGTATGCATAGAGATCATTCCATTGAAACGGCTCGCGCGTCCATATCATATCAACTCGGCCGACCGTGAGCGAAGCGCCGAGATCCTTGATGCCAGGCGCGGAAATCACGAATTTCCATGAGGAATCATCAAGCACGAGCCTATCCGTGTCAAACGTGGCGCGGGCCACATACCAGTCCCCGACGCGCTCGGGCGATACGTACTCGGCCAACACGTAATTCACGCCAAGCCGATCAAGGTCAGTGTTATGCGTGAGCCGCGCCGGATCTGGATTGAAGTATGCGTCCTGAGAAAATGCGACGTGCCCGTCGGCCGTTACTTCCAAGTCGCCCTTTTCGGTCGAAATGGAAACGACGCCAAACTCATTGACATCATAATCAAATCGCCTGTACGGCTCGTCGATCGTCAGTCGCGGCCCAGAGGAAAGCGTGTCCGTGATGTCTTGCAACCCTTCCACGTGGCGGGTCGAGAAGGACAGATGCTTGGCTTCCGTCCAAAATGTCACGGGTCGAGGGTCCGGCTTGTATCCGACCTCGTCGGCGAGAAAAAGATTGTTCAGGAAGACCATTTTCTGCTGCGTCGTCGTAATCGTCCGCCAAAAAATGTCACGGCTTCCCTGCATGGCAACCTTATAGACCCCCTCGGGCAACCCCGCGGCAGACACGGTCACGTGACGCAGCGCGGTCGGCTTCGCGTTATTGCTTACGTTTCCATCATCGGGCGCGCGCGCGTCCGCGACCGTGATCCCGGTCGCGTCCGTAATCACGACCGTCATCGCGTCGGCGCCATCATCGCGGTTCATATCCATGTACGCGAAGTCAAACGATAACGTCTCGTCCTTCGCGTACGTCTTGAACTCGTGTGATCCGCGCAGGCTTACGTCGAGCATGCGAGATGACGAGGTGGGCGCATAGCCTTCGAGCACATACGGCTTTGCCAAGGACGTTTGGTACGTGGCAATCTCGGAAATGGCCGGCGGATTTTCCAAAAACTCATCGATCCCGCGATACGTCAGCTCGCGCTGCAACAGCACCAGGCCGTCCTTTTCAAGTCGGATCCAGCCCAGATTGTCCACAATGAGATTCTGGAGCGGACGCAAGGCGTACGCCTGCGTTTCCACGTTGCCAAGCGCCCCAAGCTCAAGGATGGGCACGGAATCGTTTTGAAACCAGACCTCGGCGTCCACCCGGTCGAAATGACGATGCGGGTGCGCGAAGAAAAAGATTGGGTCGTCGGTGACGACGCCATCCGCGTTCACGCGCGCGTCCGGAAGCAGGCGATCGATAAACGGCGAAGACTCCCCCACCGCATAACGCACAACAAAGGAACCCGACGGGACGAGCTCTTGGTTAAGCAACCAGGCGAATGCCGCGATCGGCACCACGACAATGAGTAATTGTGCAAAACGAATAAACATTTCTATCTTGTCTCTTTTAATTTTCCCTCCGAGTGATTCGATACAGCGTCTCGATGTAAAACGTCTCGATCGGCTCAATTTGAAGACCAAGCCCGGCAAGCTTCACGTCGTTTAAATAATCAACGTCGATCTGCGGCAACGTTATTCCGTAATAATACAATGGCGCGCGCAAAATGATCCGCGGCATAAGCGCGTATGTCGCCTCGTCACGGAGCGGATACCGCACCCGTCTATCGGGAAAGAAAAGCTTGTCACCGCGGTCAACGACGATCACGGCATTGGACTCCGTGAGACGGAGCACGCGCGACCGGATGGCGCGCGACGTCTCCAGGGTTTCGGCGGCGTATGCCAGCCCGTCCTGCGGAGAAAAGAAGGAGGTGCGAATGGACAGGCCGACGCACGCGATCATGATCGCCACGACCGCAAAACGCCTCGCCGTCTCCGTAAACGTTCTGCGCGACAGCCATCGAACCGCAAAGGCCGCGAACGGCGTGAGCAACGCGTACACCGGCAGCCAATATCGAACGTGGCTGTTTCCGATCGTCACCTGCGTCGGATCCGGATTGTCAAAAAATGTCCAGGATCCGTACATCAAGGCAAGGTATGCACACGCGGCCAGCGTGAACGCAAGATATGCGCGACGAGGCCGTCGGAGTTCCTTGGCAAGCGACCTGTTCGGAAATGCCAGCGGGACTCCAATCAACACGAGGAGACTCATCCACCAGAACAGTTCGAAACCATAAAAGAAGACGTTTTTTGCCAGGTCCCTGTATGAGAAGCCGAACGGGAAAAATAAGGAGAGGAGTACGGAGGGACCAGAGGCCGCGGTCTCCAACTCATGCTCCGTGCCAGTCTCATCGGCGTCCAATCCTCCAACGGACGTCTCGACCGTGTATCCGGTCGCGAACGGCCGGCCGTACGTCGCCTGATTGACGACCGCGAGCGGAACCAACGCGACGACAAACGCCGCAAAAACGACCGCGACCTTTCGCCACGGAATCCTCGCGCGCGCGTACACGACCGCGGCCGCGAGGACGGCGAGCGCGATCCACAGTGCCTCCGACGTGCGTACGAACAGCGCGAGACCGATGCACAGCCCCGTCAGCGCAAAGTCCGCATCTGCGAACCGCCGGCCGCGCGACGGACGCGCGACGAGAAAATATGCGCCGAACAGGAGCAATGACAGGAACAGCACGTTGTGCATGAGCGAACGGGCCGAGTAATACCACCATGCGGGATGGACCGCGAAAAAAATTGCCGACAACAAGCCGATCTCACGGCTAAAGATGCGCCGAATAATGCCATACCAGGCAAACACGGCCACGGCGGCAATAAGCGGGGTCAAAAATGGGAGGATCCAATCCCCTGTCGCGGTCATAAAGAATCCGTACAGCACGGGAAGCCCGATGAAACTTCCAGGAAGTAATCGCCCCATCACGGAAATGACGCTGCGCGGATGCAGCGCGTCCTTTAGGTCCACGTTCAGCGAATCAAACGTCGACAACGACCCCGTATCGGCAAACTGACGCGCAAAAAATGCGTTGGCGGTCTCATCAGGAGACACGTAGATGCCGCCGACGCGCAAAAAAACGAGACATCCGAAAAACGCCAGGAGAACGAATCCGGCAAGGATAAGAAGATCGCGTTTCGTTTCATGTTGCTTCACAGTCCGTACGTAAGCAGGCTCGCGACCGCGAATGCGATCGCGAGGCAAAGCGTCGCAATGGAAAACGGGATAAACAAAGAAATCCCCGACCACACGGCCAACAACAAAAAGGTTACGCCAAGAAACTGCAGAAACATTTTAATTTTTCCGACCACGTTTGCCATCACCGGAAGGCCCATGCGTTTACGGATCATGCCGCCAAACACAATCGCCACCTCAAGCGCAATGATCGTCAATCCGAACAAAGGATTGATGTGCTCGATCACGACGAGAAGGATCACCGAACCGATCAGAAACTTGTCCGCGATGGGATCGTACAGCATTCCCCACTCGGTCACCTGATTCCGAAGCCGTGCCATCGAGCCGTCAAGCGCGTCCGTAAAGGCGGTCAGAACGAACAACGGCACGGCCGCGCCGTAATCTTCGATGTAAAGGAGATACAGGACGAACGGGGTCAGGATAAACCGAAACCAGGTAATGACGTTCGGGGTGACGAACGAGGGAATAAACCGAATCACCAACGCTCCCAAAAGACGATCGTGGGGGAATGGCTTATGAGGATCGCGTTCAAATGACATACGTGCTACGATATTCTCGCTATGTTCGGCTATTTTGCACGCTTCTATCTTAGCATTTTTGTCGCCGGGTTTCTAGCATTGGCGTTTTCGAACGCTTTCGCGTGGCAACAGCCGATCATCGGTGTCGTTCTTCTCGCCGCGTTTGTCGGCACATTCGGATCCTGGATCGGACGATGGGCCGCGCCATCCGAACGGGGGGTCATCCGAATCTGGGTAGGCGCATGGTTCCTGCTTTCAGGAATCATGCTGGCAGGAACGGCCGCGTACTATGCCTTCGCGTTCACGCAACCGGTCGCGCTCGTTCTTATGGGAGCAACAGGACCGATCGCCTGGTGGCTCTTGACGCGCGCGGCGTCTGAACGACAAACTCGCTCGCATGACCTTCTCCTTGAGACGCGACACGCCATCCCGGCACGCGTCTGGATCTCAGGAACCGCGGTTGTCGCAAGTCTGTCTTGCGTCATGTGGATACTTGCGCGTGCCGCCACGACGAACGCGGCGCGTACGGTTTGGGAATCCGTTCCGTCCGCCGCGTTCTTCGCATTCGGGCTATCGACGCTCGTATTAACCGCCCTTTTGTTCCGCGGCCGGGAGCGCGCGCTCACCATCCCCCTTTCCATCGTCTCCTTATTCGCCTTACTCGCCGTGGCCATCATTGTGTTTCCGCTCGGATTCGGATTCGATCCCTTCATCCATCAGGCGACCGAAGAACACATTGCCACCTTTGGATCCATCACGCCCAAGCCGTTTTATTACGTCGGGCAATATGTGCTTGTTCTGTTCGCGCACCATGGATTCGCGCTGCCCGTCGGGACGGTGAACGCGATACTCGTTCCGCTTCTCGCCGCGCTGTCGATTCCCCTCGCCTGGTATGCCGCGGCCACGCACCTGCTGCGCGACCGTGCGGTCGCGGCCGCGACGCTTGCCGGCGTATTTCTCCTCCCGCTTTCCGCGTTCATCCTGACGACCCCGCAAGGACTCGCGAATCTCTGGACGCTGCTCCTTGTTCTCGGGGCCGTGCCCGCGCTCGTTCGCGATGAGCGCCCGCGCGTCTGGCCGCTCGCCCTTCCCGCGCTCGCGACGCTTACCGTGCACCCCATTGCCGGCCTTCCCGCAATCCTGTTCGTGATCCTGCTTGCGAGCGATCCGTCACGCTCAGAAAAACGTCTGTTGTCGCGTTTGGTCTTTTGGACTGCCGCGGCCGTTGGGTGCGTCATTCTCCCGCTTTCGTTCGTCGCGAACTCCCTGCTGTCGACCGGAACGCTCGGCCTGAACCTGTCAAACCTGTCGAACGCGGACGCTTTATCGAATCTCTCATTATTTTTCTCAAACCGCTTCGATCCGCTCCTTGATTTCGTCTATCTTTACGGTTTCAATGCCGTTGTCTTTTTCGTTCTTTTCGCTTGTTTCGGCTGGCTTGTTTCCCGCAAACACATTTCTGGCGCGCTCCGGATCCCCCTGATCATGGCGGCCATGCTCGCCGTTAACTGGGCGCTGCTGTCAACCGCGGTCGACTTCTCCTTCCTCATCGATTACGAACGACAAAACTTCGCGGCTCGGCTCGTGCCGCTTGCCCTCTATTTCCTATCGCCCTTCGTGATCCTCGCGCTCGGCGCCTGGATCGGACGGGTACGGCCGGGACCCGCGTCGCTTCGCGTTGCAACGGTCGTGTTGCTCGCCGCGCTCGGAACGGCCTCGCTGTATCTCACGTACCCGCGCGACGACGCCTATGAAACCGGGCACGGATATAACGTGAGCCAAACGGATATCAACGCCGTGCATGAAATTGAGTCGAATGCCTCCGGCGCCTCCTACGTGACGCTCGCGAACCAAACCGTTTCCGCGGCCGCGGTCCGCGAACTCGGGTTCATCCGGTACTTCGGTGACCAATTCTTCTACCCCATCCCGACCGGCGGAGACCTCTACGACCTCTTTTTAAGAATGAACGGGCGTCCGTCGCGTGAAATTGCGCTCGGCGCCATCGACCTCGTAAACGCGCGCTGCGCCGCGGACACAACCTGCACCCAGCAGCCCGCCACAAGGCTCTACTACGTCGTCAACGACTATTGGTGGGAAGCCCCGCGCATCGTCGAAACCGCCAAACAAACTGCCGACTCCTGGTGGGCCCTCGACGGCGGAGCCGTGCATGTGTTTAGATACGAAAAGCTAAATCCTCAATGATCCACCGTATGGAAATCTTCGGCTTCCTCTTTGCTCTCGCGGGCACGTTCGGCTTTCCATTGTTCATTTTGGTCATCATTTCCATCCGACAGGTTAACCAGTACGAACGCGGGGTCAAGTTCACCATGGGCCGATTTACCCATATGGTCAATCCGGGCTGGCGCCTAGTGATCCCGATATTTCAATCCATGAAAAAGGTAGACCTTCGCCTGAAGGCCGTGGACGTTCCCGCGCAGGACGCAATCACGAAGGACAACATTTCCGCGAAAATTAACGCGGTCATCTATTACAAGGTCATCGATTCCTCAAAGGCGGTTCTTGAGGTCGAGAACTTTTCCTATGCCGTCCTTCAGCTCGCGCAAACGACCATGCGCAACATCGTCGGCGAGGTAACGCTCGATGAGCTGCTGTCGCAAAGGATGGTCATTTCGGACAAGATCGAAAAGATCGTCGACGAGGCCACGATCAACTGGGGCGTGGAAGTGACGGCCGTGGAACTGAAGGACATCAATCTGCCGCCAGACATGATCCGCACCATCGCGAAGCAGGCCGAGGCTGAGCGCGAGCGCCGCGCGGTCATCATCAACTCGGAAGGGGAAGTCGCGGCCGCGGAAAATCTCGCGAAGGCCGCGGGCATCCTCTCGAACTCGACCGGCGCGCTGCACCTGCGCACGCTCAACTCCATCAACGACATCTCCTCCGATCAGTCAAACACCATCGTCTTTACCCTTCCGCTCGAAATCCTCAAGGGATTCGCCGGCTACAAGCAGCCGTAACACAGCACAAACGCCCGTTGTCGGTAAGACGACGGGCGTTTTGATTTTACGGCCGCATCAGGGTTTCGAGCTTGGCGACGTATTCGGAAAGCGAGCGGCCGCCGACAGAGGCGCGGATTTCTTCCGCGCGTTGCCAGAATCCATCTACGTCCTTTTCAAGCCGATAAAACGCGTCAATGAGCTGTGCTCGATCGCCTGGAGCAAAGAGGTACCCGTTGACCCGATCATGCACGAGCTCCCCCACTCCGCCGATATTCGTCGCCACCACGGGCACGCCCGCCTGAAACGCCTCATAAATGACCGTTGGCGAATTCTCATAACAGAGGGACGGCACGATGACCGCATCGCAGATCGAAAATAACCTGACCAGATTGCCGAGCGAACAAAATCCGTGATAAATCACGCGCGCGTCGCGGCGTGCCCACTCCTCGACGTATGTGGTCAGGGTTCCTTCTCCGGCGATATGCAGCTCGAACGGCATGGGAAGCGCGTTCAAGGATTCCAGGAGAAACTTGATCCCCTTGTGCGTTTCCAACTGGCCGGCGAACAGCAGCCGAAGAGGCCCGGGTCGCCTGGTTCCCCGCACGGGAGCCTGGATGCTTGGTGCCGGATTTGGAATGACCTCCGTCCGACTATGTGGAAAAAATCCTCGCGCCGCGTAAAAATCCGCGAGAAACTTCGATGGGGACACCACGACGTCCGGCGACCCGACCAGGCGCTTCATGGACGTCTCGTACCATTGCTGGATGCGCGACGCGTTCATGGGTTGCTGTTCCTCGCCGTAAATCAGAAGGCCGCTCGGGATGGCGAGCTGCACGTCGTGAAGCGTGTGCACGTGACGGATCCTCCGCGCCCGAATCGCGGCGACGGACTGCATGCCGATCCCTTTCAGGTTATGCGTGACGACTACGTCCGGTCGCTCCTGGTCGAGGACCGCGCCGACCGCGCGCGCCGGATGCTTCCCGTACATGTCAATGAGATGCCAGGCGCCGCGGACAAGAAAAGAATGTCGGTAATCGTTAAGCGGATGGTATACGTTGTACGGCCGAAAACGATAAATGCGCTCCACGTGCGACTCGGTGATGCGCGGTATGAGCGACCACTCCTTTTGCGTGGATATCACAAACACCTCATGCCCGCGCACATGCAATTCGTGCGCCACACGGTGCGCGATCTGCTCCGCTCCGCCGCGCGCGACCGGAGGATACAAATTTGAAATGATACCTATTTTCACAAGCATCGATAGACATGTTCCAACCGGCTCATCAGCGGGTCCCAGGCGAACTCCGCTTCCGCTCGCCGACGCGCCGCCTCGCCGAGGCGCATGCGCAAATCGACCTGTTCGAGAAGCAATAGCATCGCCTTGCGCAACTCCTGCGGGTCGCCCGGAGGAACGAGCAATCCCGTCTCCCCGTTGAGTACCACGCCGCGCACACCCGGCAAATCCGATGCGATGCACGGAATGCCGCTCGCGGCCGCCTCAAGCGCCACGATCCCAAATGCCTCCGCGCGTTCCGTCGACGGGAAACAATGGATGTCAGCCATGCGGTAATATCGTGAAAGTTCCTCATCGGATACATTGCCAACGAAGGCAATCCGCTCGTCAAACGCGCTTTCTTTGGCGTTCGCCTCGAACGTGGCGCGCAATGCGCCATCCCCCACCACCACGCACCGCCACGGATACGGACCGAGCCCGGCGAGCGCCTCGAGCATCACGGGCAGCCCCTTGAAGTGATGCGCCTGATCAAGCCCGCCAACGAACAAGAACACGGGGACGTCATCGCGCCATGCCATTCGCGCCCGTAGCCCCGGTTCCTTCCCAGGATGGAATCGCCCCAGATCAATGCCAAACGGCATGACCTCGACGCGATCGAGCGCGCGCGCCACGTTGCGCAGGTCGGACGACTCGGCGTACTCGCGCGAAGAAACCAAAATCGTATCCGCGCGACTGACCAGCCATGGGAACAACAGGCGCCGGTGGGCCTCGTAAATGGCGTTGCGAATTCCCTGTACCACGGGGTCGTGGTGGTAGGTGATCACAAGCTTCTGGTTCGAACGCAGCGCCTTCCCGACGATCGTCGGTTCCGCGCCGCCGAAAAACGGATAATGCAAATGCACGATGTCGAATCCGGACAATCTGCGCAGAAGGGACGGAACCACGCCGGCGTTGCCAACGTGAAGCGGCGACGGAATGCGGTGCACGTACTTTGGATCGTCCGTGACGCGCTGATAACGCGGCGTGAACACGTGCACGTCATAATCGCGTTGCCGCAGCCGCTCCGTGTACTCGTGAGCCACGCGCCCCATCCCGCCGCGATACGGCGGGTACGTACAAACCACTTGTGCGACCTTTACCATATGATGAGGCGTTTGAGAAAAAACCAGACGGCCGCTGCCAACGGATTCGCGACCGACTCCACGAATCGGCCTTGCGTTTCCTGATGCTCGATCTTTCCGGTCCACCACCGGACGATTTCCTTATCCGAAACCTTGCGCAACAAGGCTGACCTGCGGCGCTTGTCACGCACGTGCGCCCAGGTTTTCGGCTGAAGCAGGTCCACGTACACGAGCACCTTGTCCTTCAGCCATCCGCCCCTTGCCGCGAATACGAACAACGCGATCTCCAACGCGAAGAGGAACGGCGACAACAGCAGGAGGGTGGCGGGCTTCAGGTGAGAAAAAAAGACCAGAAGCCGCGCGCGTTCCATCCAGAACAACTTTTTGACGGAACGGTGAAATTCATAATGATGGTACGCCACCGACCGCGCCGCGAGGACGTTGCGGTACCCAGCCAGTCGGATGCGCCACCCAAGTTCAAGATCGTCATGATACATGAAATAAAAGGACTCGAGCGTTCCCGCCTCGCGCAACGCCGACGCGCGAAAAAGTGCCGCGGCTCCGCTCGCATAGGCGATCTCGCTGCCGTCGAGCGCGGCGACATCTTCCGCCGTAGCGCGACGTCCGTTGTCGCGCGCGTATCCGAACCCAAGAAAATGCACCATGCCTCCGGTGACGTTCAGAACGTCTTCGTCCTGCCATAACCGGATAAGCGACTGTACCGATCCAATCCTCGGATCGCGCTCGGCCATGGCAACGGCCTCCCGGATTGCATCCGGATGTAGCTTGGCGTCATTGTTCAACAGGTAGACATAATCCGCGCCATGGAGCAACGCATGGTCGATTCCGACGTTATTCCCACCCGCGAACCCAAGGTTTTCCGACATGGGGAAAAATGTGATGCCTTCGCGTTTCCTCAGGCCATCCACGCACCCGTCGGTCGATGCGTTGTCCACGACCACGATCTCCAGGCGATCCTTCGGGTAATTCAATCGTTCCAATGACAAAAAGACCTGCTCCAAGTAGGGCTGGCTGTTAAACGAAAGGTAAATGATCGCGACGCGGGGTTCCATGCAACTAGTGGGTTTCGTCTGGTTTCGAAGGGTGCTGAACAGCAATCTGGCGCACAACCTGCGTAATAGAACGCTCGGTTTCTTCCTGACGGACGAACAGGCGGAACACAAGGTATGCGAGCAGGACGACTGCGAGATACAACGCGAGGTCCGCGCCACGCTCGACGCCGACAAATCTTGCGATCGCGTCCGCGGTCGTCGGATACAGCGCGATGCCGATCACAAGCGCCCAAAGTCCTGTCCACAACAAAAACCAATAAAGACTCACCTTACGCTTGCGATATTGCCTGGACGTGCGCGTAATCGCGAATAGCGCGAATAGCACGAGAATAACCTGAAACGTCATATGCGCGTAAAAAACTTATCCTTCAAAATGTCCTTCACGATCCCAAATGCCCGAAAGGATGACGGGCTCTTCGCGAGCGTTTCCTCCGAATAGGTAATCGTTACCGGACGTTCCACATAGCGCAGACGCCTCACCTTGACCAGGTCCAGGATCTGCGACGCGTGCGCCATGCGATCGAGCGTGACTGTCAACTCCCGCGCGGCCTTGCGTGAGAGGGCACGAAAGCCGTTGTGCGTGTCCGTAAGCGCGATCCCGGAAATGGCAAGCGTGAATAAACGCGCGAGTCGGTTTGCCATCCGGCGCGTGAACGGCATATTCGTGGCCCTGCCCAAAAAGCGGGAACCAAGAACCACGTCTGCCTCGCCCGACAAAATCGGCTCGAGCATCATCGGAATCTCACGCGCGACCATTTGACCGTCCGCGTCAAAATGCACGAGCGCGTCCGCGTTCAGGGCGTCAAGCGCATACTCGGTCGCGGTCTGAAGCGCGGCCCCCTGCCCCCTGTTGATCACATGCCGAAGCACGATAGCGCCGGCGGCGCGTGCGACTTCCCCCGTCCGGTCGACGGAACAATCGTCGACCACCACCACGCCGTCCACGAACGAACGCGCATCGCGCACGGAGGCGGCAATACGCGATTCTTCGTTATAGGCCGGGATAAGCGCGATCGTTTTCATATATTTGAACGTCTGAAATTGGATGAGATACCGGTGCGCGGCGAGTACCGGAGTAAGACGTACTCAAAATGTACGTCGCACGAGAAACAGAGCCGCAAGCCGGCAGATCGCCAATCTCAGACGTTCAAAGCGTAGTCAACAGTATCTTGTTCGCCCTCACATAGTCAATGGTCTGCTTCAAACCGTCCTCAAGGCGTACAAGCGGGAGCCATCCGAGTTCCTTGGCGCGCCCGATGCGCGGCAACGCGAGTTCCGAGAGAAACTCCATCGGCACATCATGCCGGATGGCTGCCTTCGCGCCAACGATGTCAAGTACCATCTGCGCCACCTGCGCGATGTCAAGATCCACGTCGGAGCCGATGTTCACGAGCCAGTGATCGGTTGGGGCCTTCATGAGCCGAATGAGCCCGTCGACGCAGTCGGTGACGTAGAGAAGCGACGTATGAAACGGAGCGCCCCCATAGACGACGACATCCTGCCCATCGATTGCGGAAAGGGCAAAATCCGGGATCAGCTGGCCGTCATTGAGCGGCATGCGCGGCCCGTACGTGCGAAACACGCGCGCAATTTTTACCTCAAGCCCATGTACCTGACGATAGGTCGCGAACATGGTCTCCGAAAACCGCTTGCCTTCGTCATAACAGGCGCGCGTGGACAGATGGTTTAGAACGATTCCTTCCTGGTCTTCTACCACGTACGGGTCATCGATCCGACGCGGGCCATACACAACCCCGCTCGAAGCAAACAGCATGCGCGCCCGATACTTCCTGGCAAGCTCCAATACGCGATAGTTGCCGACGGAATTGGAGAGAAGCGTCTGAATTTTAAACTGGTCGAACTGCTTAATGGAGGTCGGGCACGCAAGGTGATAAATCTCCTGGATCCCCTGAAACGGAAGCTTAAACGCGGCAAGCTCCGCGTGCCCGTCAAGATCGATCGGATCATTCACGTCAAGGCGGAGAAACTGAAAGTTCGGATTCGGCAGAAGCGACTCGATGTTGCGCACGGTCCCGGTGGACAGATTGTCAATGCAAATGACGCGATTCCCCTCATGAACCAGCCGCTCGCACAAATGCGACCCAATGAACCCGGCCCCTCCGGTAATAAGAATATTTTTCTTCTCAAAGACAAGCTCTGGCATATGGCATCAGTATATCACGGAAGAGGCCTTGTCTTGAGGCGTACCAGCCCGCCCTTATCCGATATTTGTTTTTTCGTTCAATCGACTCCACATGCCGCCGCATTGCTCCGGGTCCCTCCAATTCCCTCATCCGACGCACCATCCTGTCATACGCCGGAATACGGCTCCTATTCACAGGTTCCTTTAACAGATCCTCAGCAGCCGCCTCATATAGGGTCTGCCATTCCATTCCCGCGTCAACCATTCTCCACACCTCATCGATAAACTCCAAATACGCTCTTGGCCTTTTACCCGCCATACGGGCCGCAAGCAGCTCGACCAACCCCTCATTCATCCAAATCTGTTGATCTTTCGTTCTCCTTCCATCCTCCTCCAAATGAAAATGTACCCCGCTTTTCCGCGTGATCGCCGATGGAACCTGACGAAAGAAACCAGGCGCCGCACGGTTTCCAAACAACGCGGACATATCCTTTTCCCTTTTGTCCGCAAGCTCTACGTCCTTGATTGTTACCTCGTATCCGTTCCCGAGAACGGCGTGTGTCAGCTCATGGAAAACGACGTGCCGTGACAAACCAACGTCATTTTCGTACAAATCCGAATCAATGCGAACGACAGACGAACCATAGTCGCCGAATCCTCTCTGAGGCGCAAGCGAATCGATGCATGTGAAGGCCAGCTCCTGAAGGCGTTGACGAACCAGCTCAGTTGACACGCGCAGATACTGTTGAATGTCCGGATCAAAAGAACGAAGAAAATACTCCTGTCTCCACGCGAGGAAGGATTCCTTGGCTCGCTCTGTTACCTTGTTGAATCTTCGAGATTCAGCTCCAAGAAAGGAGACAAGGATTTCCAATGGCACCGTCTGTTCCCTCAACGCGGTCAGGAAATCATCGACGGACGCATACCGCGACTGAACGGATTCACAAAACGCATCGTCGCTCTTCCACATGGTTTCCAATCTGGAACGCAGCTTATTTGACTCGGAAACCTGTTCGGAATCGCAAAGCATGCCGGAAAGTTCCTGTTTGAGTTGCTTCAATGTTTCCTCATAATTGGAAGTAGATTCCCTCAAACTCTGTTCTTCGCCAACAAGAAATCTCCGAAACGATTCATCCGTTGCCGTATCAGCCGAACCGGACGCAAGACGCTCTCGAATCGTATCCACGCAAACCCGATGGTGCTCCACCTCCTTTTGGAGAGCGCCTAATTTTCGCACGAAACCCTCCGCGTACCCAGTCGCAGCTAACATTCTTTGACCTTGTGCCTCAAGATGTTCGGGGCCGAATTCATCCACTTGCTTCCATTTGCGCTCCTCTTTGAATTCTGTTGCCTTCATTTCCATATGCTCATCCAATTTTCACCGTTCAATTCGATAACAACGATAGGCGAGTTTTTAACGCGGACAAATCCGCCGGCTCCACGGACACGATCGGGTCGCCTGCCTGGTAGTGGGAAAACAGCGTCGGCTCGACGTCGATTACGAAGTCGCCCCAATTCGCGCCGAACATGCCAACGGCGACGTCCTCCGACGTGAGTTCGCGCAGGATCGGCCGCCAGAGCGTTGCGCCGTTCTCGACGACGTACGCGCGCGCATCGCTTTGAATCTTCACGAGGACGACGCCCGGCTTGGGAGGAAGCACATTGCCGAGCGGTAATGTCGGAAGCGTGGCGTCCGTCACCCAAACGACATCATCCCAAGAATCATTCCACGTAAAGAACGTTTGCTGGTCCCAAAGAGGGTGACGATTATAGCCCCCATCCACATAATACACGGTGTCAAATCCCGGCGATCGGATAAAGGCTCCCGGCGTTATGGACGTGATTTCCTCCTGCTCGCCAGTGATGGGAGAAATGCCCATGCTTCCTGGCAGGGCGCCGCCCGCTGCCATGCCTGCGAACGCTGGGGCAATTTCCATGGCACGACCGACATTCAACCGCCCTGCCCCAAGCTTGCCGGTCGCATCGGTCCCAGATTCCTTCAAGGGATCCACGGATAACTGCAACACCGTGCGCATAAGCGATGGGGTGAGCGATGGAAATGCGGATTTCAAAAGCGCCACGGCTCCGGTCACGAGCGGCGCGGCAACAGACGTGCCTGACCAGCCTCCATGATAATAATCTGGAAAATCTGCCCAATCGTCATTTTGGTACATGGTGCCGAACAAATCCTCGCCCGGTGCGGAAAGCTCGGTACACGTCGAACCGTAATTGGAAAAATCAGTCTTCGTATCCTCCTTGGTCGTCGCGGCAACGCCAATGACCCAATCCGCCCTTTCGCCCACAAAGCACGCCGGATAGACTGGGGTCTCATCAACGTTGATTCCGCCGCCATTCACGTTGCCAACGGCCGCGATCACGGGAATGCCCGCAACGTACGCCTCGTTAACCGCCTGCTCAAATGCCTGGTCCACCTCATATCCGGTAAATGAAAGGTTAATGACGTTCGCGCCGTTTTCAATTGCGTATTCAATGGCACGGCGCGCGTCGGCGGAATCGCCGGATCCGACGTCGTCAAGAACCCGCAAAGACATGATGCTCACCCTCCACGACACGCCAGAAATGCCCTGACCATTGTTTCCAACCGCGCCGATCAGCCCGGCGATCACCGTGCCATGGGCCACGCCATCATCGGTGTATGCTCCGCCGCGAGTGGGTTCCGGAGTGTTGTCTTCTTCCACGAAATCCCATCCGCGATTGTCGTCCACGTAGCCGTTCCCATCGTCATCCACACCGTTACCGGCGATCTCGCCAGGATTCGACCAGAAATTCGCCACTAAATCCGGATGATCGAGATCCACGCCCGAATCCAGCACGGCCACGACAACGTCGTGCGTCCCGGTTGCCACGTCCCATGCCGCTGGCGCACCAATCTTTTCCAGGTACCATTGTTCCGAATAATCCGTATCATTGGGCGTCCGCGCAATCGCCGGAAGCGCGAACGACGCCAAAATCAGAGTGAAGAGGCAAATTTTCCAAAGCATACCTAGTCGCACAAAATAAATAACGGCACGCCAAACATGCCGTCATTATACCACTATTATCGCGCGTCCTTGCTGGCTGCGCTGCGAGCCTTCCTCAGCTCGTCGAGCGTATTCTCAATCGCCTGGTCGTCCGGGTCAATCTGGTGTGCGACCTGATAGTGCGAAATAGCCTCGTCAAGCATCCCTTGGTCGGCATACCAGCGTCCGAGCCGCGAAAGCAGGCCTGGAGTTTGGCCGAGATTTGCGATTGCCGTTTCAAGAATCACTTGGATCTCATCGCGGCGTTCGGGAAAATGCTCGTCTATCAGATCCGCGAGCTTGATGTAGGACGGCTCGTACGCGGAAACGTTGACGGCCGCCCGAAGCGAAGCGTCCGCGCCTTCCCAATCGCCCATTTCTATTTGCGCCTGGGCAAGGTTCTCAAGCGCCGCGCCGTCCTTCGGGTTCGTCCGGAGGATCTCGCGGTACCACTTGGCCGCGGTTTCCAGGTCGCCAATTTGATAATAAAGATTCCCGAGCGAGAGAATCGCGCTGATATCGCGCGCCCCGTTGGTTTCATTATCTTTCACCGTGATCTCAAACTCGACAATCCGATCGTGAAACGTCTGCAATTGTTCCTCGCTAATGCCACGGTCAACAAAAGCTATCAGCGGAGATTCAGAAGGCGAAGGGGGTGAAACGGGCAAAAAGGAAATCCAAAGCAGATATCCCGCGAGACCAAAAACGATCAAGGCGGCGGCGGCAATTTTAATGCGTTTTGGATTCATAGCAAACCGATCATAGCAAACCAAAACCCGCCCCGCAAATGCGGGACGGGTTTGGCTCCTCAGGATCCGTAGTGCCAGTGCGGCCAAGGCATTCCCCGAGGGGTCAGCCGAATGTGCCGCGGCGGCGTTCGGGATTGGCGAAGAGATTGTCCGTACTGGTTTCGCTTGCGCGGAAACTAGTACTGGATCGAACCGCCAGTGACGGCAAGGTTCTTGATGTACGTACCGTCGGCGTTGGTGCCTTCGGCATCGTCATCCCACTGGATCGACATTTCGTCGGCGTCGGAACCAGTGAACGCGTCGCTCGCGTCAACCGTGGCCTCGTCCGGAATGTCGATGCGGATCGAGTCGTCGTCCGAAGCGGACGCGCCCGTCGTGTCGACCTTCAGCACGTAGGTCTTGGTTTCGCCGGCACCGATTTCCTCGGAACCGGTCGTCGCGGAACCCGTGAAGTCGAGCACTGCCCACGCGAGGACAGCACCCGCGTCACAGTCTTCCGAGGCATCGCTCACGCCGCTGTCAAGGAATGTCCAGTCGCCCGCGTCGTCGAGCTTGGTCGACGAGTCATCGAGGTCATAGAGTTCCCACTTCGTCGCGTCTTCGAGGTTGGTGTCACCAGCCGCGTCGTCGCAAAGGTTGAAGTCGTTGTCGGCGTCCGAGGTGGACACCTGGAACGAAACCTTGTCGAGCGTCACGTACCCGCGGGAGTCCGCGGCAACGTTGAAGCGGAACACCTCCGAGTTGCCAGCGATACCCGCACCGGACGGGGAACCAGAGGCAAGGGAGATGGTCGGCTTCGTCTTGCGGATCACCATGTCGTTCGCGAGAACGTAGGTGTCGATGTCAGCCTCAGTGTAGGTTTCGCCAGACGACTGGCCAACCGCTTCGAATTCCGAAGCGCCCGAGGTTTCCGCGTCCAGGTTGAGCTGGATCTGGGCACCCGAGGCGGCACCGGTCGAAGACACGGAAGCCGTGTCTACGCTCACCGTCACCGTGCTGGTAGTCGTGGTCGCAACGTACAGGTCGAGGTTGCTGAACGTAACGGCACCACCGGAGAGATACCCCGTCTTGGTTTCGGTCGCGCCAGCAGAATTGGTGTAGCTGATCTTGACGGCCGCGGCAATGCCGTCGGTGCCGTCGGTTTCGTCGCCCGCGTCGCCACAGGTGCCGTTGGCGTCAACCGCCGACGTCACACAGTTGGCCAGCACGAACTTCGTTACCACATACGGCTCGTCCGTCGCGGCAAACTTGAACTTCGAAACGGAAATGCCCGTCGAAGCGCCAAGGATGATGGTGGAACTGGCCGTGGAACCGTCGACGGTCGCCGTAAGGGAACCTTCGGCGGCAATCGTGATGGTCGTGACGGAACCGTCGACGTTGTCGGCGGAGCCGTCCGTGCCGTTCAGCGTGGCGTCCACGTCATCGCCATCCGCGTCTTCCGCGGTGATATCCGTGTCATCAGCGATGCTGAAGGCATAGGTATCGCTCGCGGCGTCCGTGGTGTCGAGGGCCGTGTTCGAGAAGTTACACTTCACGAGCAGCTTGCCCGTTTCGCCGGCCGCGACAGTCCAGTCAAAGCTCTGGAACTCAAGGTCGGCAGTGGCCGAATTGTCGGACGGGGATTCCGGTCCATCGACCAGAGAACCCGACTGACTGTCATAGAGCGAGCAGGACGACACGTGGTCGCCCACGTCGATGTCGTTCTCCGCGCCGTAAGTGGCGTCGGAGTCACCGGTCACGTTGACCGTCAAGTCCGTAAGCGTAACATCGGCGGCGTCTCCGGCGTCAAAGTTGAAGCCGGCCACGGACACGCCGGTGGAACCCTTCACGTAGGTGCCATCGGACGGCGGCGTGGAAGCCGAGTACGTCAGGGAGGAATCAACGAGCGTCATGTTCTTGCCCGTGATATCCGAGGACGGAACGATGTCCGTCGTCGCAAGGTCGTCGCCATTGGCGTCTTCCGCCACGACGGCACTCATGTCGATGGCTGCCGTGTAGATCTGATCGGCAGTCGCGCCAGAGTCCACGTCAACCGTGATCATGAGATCGAGCGATTCGCCCGCCTGCAGGATCTGGTCGTCGGTGAATGTAATAGTCTGGGTGGCATCGGACGCGGAGTCCCCTCCGGAAAGCTCTTCCGGGCCCATCCAGATGGAACCAGTCGACTTGCGGATCGCGAGATCGGAGAGGTTCGTGTCCTCATCGGTCTGCTTGAGACCCGTGTCGTCATCGTCGTCATCGTCCTCGCCGGAATCGGCAAAGATGACGGCCATTTCCTGGATTTCCGTCCAGTTCGCGGAGGTCAGCGTGAATTCCATCATCACCTGGTCCTTGCCGTCGATCTGGATATCGCTCGCCGACGGACCGTTGAACGCGAACGTGAGTTCGCCGCCCTGGATCGTCGAGAACGAACAGTCGTCAGCCGAGCTGGCGCAGGTCGAGCCCGTTTCGTCGTACGCGGAGGAGGCTGAGGTGACATCGTCGATGTCGACGCTAAGGTTAAACCCATAGTCGCCACCAACCGCCACGACGTCCGTCTTTTCTTCGATGGCGACCTTGATATTGTCATTGGCTTCGCCGCCAATGGTGGCCGTCACGTTAAAGCGTTCGTCGTTGCCCTCCTCAATGAAGAGCGTGTCCGTGAGCTCAAAGGTAACCAGGTCGTTGACCTGTACGCCCGTGGAAATCACGTCGCCACCGTTCAACAGCATATAGTCGCTGTGATCGGCAGCACTGTCAACGTTGACCGTGATCATTTCGAGCCACGCGTCTTCGCCGGAAGCCGTAATCGTAAACTCAGCGATTTCGGCCTCTTCCTCACCGATGGTCGGATCAGCAATGGATCCAGACTTGTCGATGGTCACCGTACCAGCGGCCGTCTCGGAGAAGGTCATGGTGTTGCCCGAGATCGGGAACGAACCGGAGACCGTGGCCGAAGACGTGACGGAGTCGGCCTCCACGAGCGAGAAGTTCGCGGTGTCGCCGCCCGTCGGGGTGCTGGAGATGTCGGCCTTCACCGTGACGTAGCTGGTTTCACCAGACGCCAAGGAAATATCAAGACCGGAGAAGGTCGTGTTGCGCGTCGAGGAATTGACCGAGCGGCCATCCGTCAAGCGAACAGAACCCTCATACAGGTAGGCACTGTCAATGTTGTCAACGCCACCGATGCCGCCAAGGCGGAAGACCATCTGGCTGACGTCGGCAGAGCCGGACGAAGCCATCAGCTTCAACTTGGCGAACGCAACCGAGGAAGCACCTGCCGGGATCGTCGATGACGCCGGCGTGTCAGAAGCAAGGGAGATCGAGAGACCGCCCGTGACTTCTACTCCTCCGAGCTGGGCCGTGTCGACCAAGGCCGAAACGGAGCTCGTGATGCTCGAGCCAGCGTCGAGGCCGGAAAGATCCATGCCAGCGCCGTCGAGCACGTTGCGCGTCTGGAAGCGGTTCGCCGAGAAGCCGGCCGAGGAAACCTCGCGCATCTCACCGTCCCAAACGAGATAGGTGGTGCCATCCATGTCGACGAGCGCGCCGTTGTAGGCGTCACCGGCGTCGGTCAGGGAGGTGCCAACCGTGTAGTCGACGAAGAACGTATCCGGAACGTCGTCGATCATGGTGTTCCAGTCGCTGCCCGCGAGATCCGTGGCGACATCCTCGGACTCGACCCAGCGGATCTGTCCTTCCGGAGTGACGACATAGGTCTTCGGGTCGCTCTGGATCTTCACCCAGCGCGTACCCGGGCGGTACACGACGTTTCCGGCGAGCGAAATGGCCGCAAGCGCGGAGTCAGAGATGGTTTCAACGTCCGAGAAGTCCGAGTACCAGCTGAAGTAGGTCTTCTCGTTCGGGAACGCGTAGCGGGAACCGTCCGAACCGTAGTAATACACGGTCGAGAGCGTGGTTCCCTTGATGAGGTCGCCGGACGAAGCCGCGCGAGCCGTCAACGGCGCCACGAAGGAAGAGATGCCAACGGACCAAAGAATGGTCGCAGCAGCTACCGCCACCGTGATCGCACGCTTCCCCATTTTAAGAGAATCGATCATAAGGAAAATAATGTGTAGCCTATTAGTTTCTAAGGCAGACAAGCGGCCTGGCGGCCTCGACCTTTTGGCATGTCCGCGCCTTAACATGGTTAGCGGGGTTTAGACCCCGGAGCGACGCCCGATGTTCGGACGCCGGGCCGGAGACTAAAGCCCGGTCGTGATGTCGATTTCAAGCTCCGTAATAATGGTCTCGGAGGCTGCGATCTGCGCTTCGACTTCCGAGAGGAGGTCAAAGGCCGTGCGATACCCTCCTGCGGCAAACGTGTTCATGGCGGTTTGGATGGAGACGTCGTGCATGGCAACCGCATCGCGAGCTTCCTTGATGCGCCCCGCATATGCGGTCGTGAGCGAACCTCGATTGACCAGCACCGTTTCAATGACCTGGAGACGCCCGAGCGAAAGCGCCGTTCGCGTTTCCAGATTTTTTAATTTCTCTTGCAGGTTCTTCTGGAGCGATTCTTCCGTTTTCGGTTGCTGGTTTGTCTCGTGGCTTTGAACGATGGTGTTGATTGCCTGAACGTTGGACGCTTCCGCGGCCGTAAGCGCCTCGGCGACCGTAGACTTGCTTTCTTCCGAAACGGTGGGCACGGTCTGGCTGATGGCGACTACGTAGGCATCGGTTTTCTGATCAACGATGATGGCGAGCGCCGCGGCTTCATTCGGATTAGAGCTGGTGAAAGAAACCAGTTCGCTGTTCACCGAAGCGATCTCCTGCTGGAACCCGTCCATTGCAACCCGGACGCGGACGTCCTTTCCTTCCAGGTCAGAGCTTGTGATGGCATTGAGTTCGTCGATGCGACGTCCCGCAAATTCCGCGTGAAGTTTGGCGCGTTGCTGGCCGGAGGTCGCAAGCGTCACCTGCATGCGCTCGGTCGCAATCTTCACCGGATACAGGACATCGCCCGGCACGGAATCGAAGGAGGCATTTACCGAGGCGATCCATCCCCCGAAGATAAGGGCGAACGCGGTCATGGCCACGGAAACCGGCTGCATCCACACGTGTGAGAATTTCCACTGCCAGTATTCGAGATAGTCGCGCAACCGATAGGTCGCCCGTCCAAGCTTCGCTTCAAATCCCAGATCGTTCGAAAGGCGCCTCCATGCGGCCTCCGTATGCCCAACGCCAATGCCGCCCCCGAACTCGGGGGCGTCCTTATGCTTCGTCAGCATGGCGATGATTTGCTTATTCGTCACAAGTATTTTCGTAACTCCTTTAATGCGCGGTGAAGCGTCACGCGAATGGCACTCACGTTCTTCTCCATACGCTTGGCAATTTCCGGATAGTCGAGCTGTTCAAAGATACGCAGGACGATTACTTCTTGGTATTCTTCCGGGAGGCGGCTCAGCGTTTCCTTGATCAGGTTCGCCTCGGTACCGGCCTCAATCGATTTCCCGGAAGCATGGACGTCCGCGATATCCTGACCGGATTCATGCATGTCCGTAAGCGAGAGCATGTTCCGCTTGCCTTTCCAATAATCCTTCAGGGCGTATCGCGCGATGTGAAAGATAAGGCCGGAGAAATGGTCCTTCTCGTTTGCATGGGAAGTAAGCAGAAAGTTCCACGCTCGCAAGAACACCAAGTTCAGAATATCGTCCGCGTCTTCCTTTGACGGGAGCCTCGTGGCAAGAAATGCGTACAGCGCATTTTTATGCTCAAGGAACAACTCGGAAAAGGCATTCTGATCCTGGAAGGATCTAATACGAAATATCAGGAATTTTTCTCGATCACTTCGCACAAGGTAATAGAAAGAAAATCAAAACTGTTACGAATGCAGGTCATTGTAGCTTAAATTGGCCAAAAAATCAATATCACGAGGTTAAAACTTGACTTTTCTTCAAAAATTGGCTACTCTGGTGTGGACAAACAATACTTCTACTTATGGCTCTCGTTTCAATCATTCGGCTTTCCGTGTCGGAGGCAGCCCGCATGTTTGGGGTGTCGCAACGCACGATTCGTCGTGCCATTTCCGACGGACAAATAACCTATGTGGTCGTCCAAGGACGCTACAAACTGAACTTTGAATCACTCCTCAAGTGGTCACAGGATACCACAACCGTGCGCAACAAGCGCGACCGGCAAGGAATCGGCCAGTACGTGAACCAATGGAAGATCAAGAACAAGCTATACTCCCCGAATCCGAAAACGTTGGAGGACAACCCTGTGTGAAAATCCCAAGATACAAGATACAAAAACTTGCCATTGTTTTTACATGCTTTTGTTTCTTGTCTCTTTGTATTTTCCCCGCCAGAGCGGCAACGGGGACTTTTGTGCGTACCGCGAACTACTACCTGCTTTCTGGTTCCTCACTCGAAAATACCGCGACGATTGCCACGCTTGCTGAATTTGACCTTATTGTTATCCCATCGGAAGCGCAGACGTACAACGTCGCGTTTTTTTCGTCGATACGCGCGCTCAACCCAGACATTCAAATTCTCGCCTACGTCCCGACCGTCTCGTGGAACAACGCGTTTTGGTCCGATCCGCTCCATGTGCAAATGAAGCGCGGGATCAAGGACAGCTGGTGGTTGCGGGACGCGAACGGAAACAAAACGTCCATCTGGCCAAATACGAATGCCCTTGACCTCAATTCGGGATGGACCGAATACCTCACGACGTTCGTCGACGAGCAGATCATGTCCTCAGGATATTGGGACGGCATTTTTTACGATGAGGTCATGGATCGCGATGACTGGAAAGAAGGCTACGCCAACCTGTTCTCCGCGACCCGGTCGAAGCTTGGTTCGAACGCGGTCATCATCACGAATGGCAGCTCGTCGACCGCGTTCACGCCGTATGTAAACGGACGCATGTTTGAAACATTTCCGTCTACGGGAAATACGGTTTCTTCGTGGAGCGCTTCCGCAAACGATTACTTGTCATTGTTTTCAAAACTCGGGCACGATCCGGTCATCGTCGTAAATGTCAACACGGAAAACACCGGCGCACAGGCAGACTATCAAAAAATGCGCCTTGGTCTGACCACGACCCTGCTCGGCGACGGATACTTTTCATTCGACCATGGGACGGAAAATCATGCGCAGCTTTGGACGTATGATGAATTTGCCGTGACTCTCGGCGAGCCAAAAGGCGATGCGTCGTCTTCTGCCAGCATTTGGGAGCGCGAATTCGAAAAAGGAAAGGTCATTGTCAATCCTACGACGGAAATGCAAACCGTTCGACTTCAAGGCGAGTACGAAAAAATCCACGGAACCCAGGACACGACCACAAATGACGGATCAATTGTCTCGCGTGTCACCCTGAATGCCCAGGACGGGCTCGTGCTGCTTCGACCGCTCGAACAAATTTACAAGGCCACCTACCTGAACGGTGCGTTCGCGCGCATTTTCAACGCCGACGGCGCGACCAAGCGCAATGGCTTTTTCGCGTACACCTCGCAGGGCCGCGGCGGCACGCGCGTCAACGCGTACGACACGGACGGCGACGAAACATATGAGACCGTCGTCGCGGACGATACCTATGTAACCATTTATGACGACGATGGATCAATGCATGCCAGATTTGCCCCGTACGGGAACGCCTACCAGCTTGGCATAAACATTGCCATCGGCGACCTAGAAAACGATGGGGCGATTGAGATCGTGACGGGAACGGAAAATGGCGGCGGGCCACAAATCCGAATTTTCAACAAGGACGGCAATCTCATCCATCCCGGATTTTTCGCGTACGACACGGCGTTTCGCGGAGGCGTGAACGTCGCCATCGGAGACCTGAATGGAGACGGCACCAATGAAATCATAGCCGGAGCCGGGGTTGGCGGCGGACCGCACGTGCGCGTGTTTAACAAGGACGGCAAGGTAATCAATCCGGGATTCTTCGCCTATGATCCGGCTTTCCGCGGAGGCGTGAACGTCGCGGCCGGCGACGTGGACGGCGACGGCACGGATGACATCATCACGGGTCCGGGAGCAGGCGGCGGACCACACGTGCGCATATTCGACCGAAACGGGCAGATGCGATCGCAATTCTTCGCTTTTGAGGCGTCAGGAGCCAACGGAGTGGAAGTGACCGCCGCGGATATCGATGGGGACGATCGCGCGGAAGTCATTGGATTGTCCAGCGACATGTTTACGTTATCGTTTAAATAGGTCTGAACGTATGTCCCTCATAGAAGAGTTCAACCATGGCATCGCGTGTAATTCCATCAAGGACGCGAAAACGGTCCGTGAAAAGGCCGTGTGTTTGGCCGCGCACCCTGGACGGATCGCCGTATTTCCGCTTGTCCACTGGTTTGAGAAACGATATCGCGGAAAATATCGATTCGCCCGGCTGACCTTCTTGTTCGACCTCGTGCTTGTTGGCATTGCCATTGGACTTGGCCTTATCGCGCTCGCCTTCGCCGTGTACACGCCAACCTCGTTCGCGGACCACATTCTGTTTCAAGCCGACGTTGCCCCGCATGAGATCGTTTCCGGCGCGCCCTCCACACTCGTCATCCGCTACAAAAACGACACGGGCGAGGAACTGCGCGACGCCAAACTTCTTCTGAACTTCCCCGCGCACTTCCTGCTCCAGGAACTCGAGCATGACACCGTACCAAGACATGGTCAAACCATCGACGTTGGAACGATTCCGCCAGACGCCGTCGGTTCCGTAAAGATTCGCGGCGTGATGTTCGGCGACGTTGGCGGCAAACAAACGTTCGTGAGCACACTCACCTTTACGCACGGAGAAAAAAACGTACCGGGCACCAAAACGGACGAACATGTCTTCATTCCTTCAAAGACAACGCTTGGGCTTTCCCTTTTTCTTCCAAAACGCGTTGTCGCGTCCCAATCCGTCGAAGGATCCCTGACCTATCGCAATTCCGGAGACATTGACTACCCGGAAATCATGATCGAACCAGAATGGCCGGACGGATTTGCGTTCATCTCCTCAGACGTCCCGCTTGCAAACGGCGTATTTCGACTCCCGGCAATCACCGCCGGAACCGAAGGTACGCTTGCCTTTACCGGAACCCTCGGAGACACGCCCGGGACGACAACCTTCCGATTTCATCCTTCGTTCGCGTTCGGCGAGGACCTCTACCGGCAGGAAACCCTGACCCACGACGTAAACGTGATTCCGTTGCCGCTGCAAGTTTCGCACAGCGTGGACGCGGACACCGTGCGTCCAGGCGGCGCGGCGCGCATTACCGTCACGTACACGAATATAAGCGACGAGTCCGTGACAAACGTACGGATCGGCGTGGAGTCGCAAAGTCCGTTCGCGCGCTCCGCGACCTTTGCGGTGTCATCCTCGACCGATCCAAAACTGGCATCCGTGGCCCCGGGCGAAAGCGGCATCGTCACGGTCGAATTTCCTCTTCGTTCGTCCGTTTCCCAGAGCGCGACGGATACGTACGAACAGATCCCATTTTCGTCGCGCGCGTTCGCCGTGTTCGACATGGGCGACACAAAAGACGCGACAATGCGCGACGGCGAGCTGACCTACGTGATGACGTCGCCCATAGCCCTCGATTCATTCGCACGCTACGCGTCACCGAGCGGCGACCAAATCGGACGCGGTGCCCTTCCCCCGCTCGCGGGAGAAACGACCAAATACTGGGCCTTCTGGAATCTTCGCGGAACCACGAACGAGCTGACGAACGTTCGCATCGAGGGAGAACTTGGCACGAACGTCACGTTTACCGGACGGCAGACCGTTTCGGTCAATGGCGGCGTTATCTATGATTTCACCTCGAATGAGATCGTCTGGACCGCAACCTCCGTGAACCCAACATTCTCTCCATCGAGCAAAATCGTCGGAATCGCATTCGAGCTCGCCATTACCCCGTCAGAAAATCAAATCGGCACAATCCCCACGCTTCTCAAAAATGTCCGCGTCATCGGAACGGACGCGGTCACGGGCGCATTCGTTTCCGCCTCTGGCGCGACGATCACCACCAACTTGCCTGATGACGCCATGGCCGCCGGCAATGCGACCGTGGAATAACGTGAAAATAAAAAGGCGGTCCGGGCAATCCGGATCGTCTGTTATTGTCGATGAGATTTTCGCAAAAATCGCGCCATGACCGACGGCGGCTCGCGGTCCGCGCGAGCCGCCGCGGCCTCGGCCTTTGCTCGCGCCGCCTCGATATGCTCGCCTTCCTTCGCTAGACGCCCTTTCGCGATCTCCGCGCGCGCCTGACCGTCCTGGGTCGCCGCAATCTCGGCAAGACTCGGCTTCTTTGCATCTGATGCACCTGTTTTCTTGGACAACGGAATGTCTCCTTCAATTGGGCCAAATTGTTCTCGGTCCATATACCTTCACCATAGCCCCGTTGCCAAATCCTGACAAACATGCCATGCGGACCGTTCATTTCTTCCAAAAGCCAAATATGGCAAACAAGTTCTCCCCAAACGTCCGTGGTCTTCGATTTGAAGCATCTGGATTCTCAGGTTTTTTATCCAACAGACCGAATCCCTCCTCGACATGCGTTCTGTCTATGGAGATCTGAAAAACCCGCGCACGCGCTTCGAAACGACCCTTTTCCTCGCTTTTCCAACGCCGGATCTTCTCACCGAGCACATTCATCGCCGTAATTTCTTCTGGCGTTCCAGCCAGGGTCTCCATCTGCATCGTTTCCATTTTTTTCCAAAGCAGGTTGCGCCGCGTGGCAGAAAGATTATCAAATACCCTGACGATGTTTACGGCCTCACGCTGAAACGCTGTCACGTCGCCCGCGTCCAATGCCAATTCCACGGACCTATCGAGACGTGCCTTCGCATCCTGTTTCTCGCGCCGTTGCGTCTCGGCCAGTTCCCTGGCCTGCTTCGCACGGTCGGCTGCCACGCGGTCGCGTTCCTCATCCTTTGCCTCACGTTTGGCACGCTCTTCTGGCGTTTCTGGCGGCAATCCCTGCAATTTCCGCATTTCATCAACAGAAAATTCTCGCGCGTCCCCTGATTTTCGTTCTGACATATATTCGCATGATAGCACCTTATCCGCGCATGGCAATCGCATCAGCGTATGCCTTCATGATGGCCGCATGGTGGCGTTTGATGTGAAACGTGGTTTCCGCGGATAACCGCGCGGCGCGCGCGAGACCAAGACGGAAATCCTCGTCGTATGCGAGACGCATCACGGCCTCGACCCATGCATGAAGATCGTTTGGCGGAACCAGGAGTCCGGTCACACGGTCCTCCACTACTTCAGGCATGCCACCCACATTGGAGCCGACCACAGGCTTGCCCGCGCCCATGGATTCGAGCGCGACAAGCGGAAAGTTCTCGTGCACGCGCGACGGAACGAGCACGCAAAGCGCGCCCCGAACCACCTCCTGAAGCAATTCCCCTGAGCGGAACCCAACAAATTCCACATTCTTTGTCCCGTGCGCCAGCGCGTGCAGCCGCGCCTCATCCGGACCTGTTCCAACGATCTTAAATGGAATGTCAGGGAGCTGCTTCGCAACCTGGATCACGGTTTCGACGCCCTTCTCCTCGGAAAGCCGACCGTAATACAGCACGTATCCGTCGTGATCAAATCGGGCGATCGATGTCTCAGGATCCATCCCATACGGAACGGTACGCACGCGATCTTCGGGAAAACCAGCGCCAACCAGCTTCCGCCGCATATAGTCGGACGGCGTCAAAAATAGATTGACGCGGTTGCGATATGAGCCGCGATTATAATGAAACGCAAACGCGGCGATCTGCGCAAACGAGGCCGCGAAAGAATGCTTGTGAAACCGAGAAAGCGTCCCGCGCACGATCCCGGCGCGCGCATGGTCTATCCGGCCGCGCCTACCAACAGGCAGGCATCCTTCCGCCCAAACGTTATAGTGCGACGAAATCAGGTGGTGGTCGTGCACGGTCATGACCATGGAAACCCGTCGCGCATGCAGAACGTCGAGAACGGACGGCGATAGCTGCGTATAGACGCTGTGGATGTGCGCGATGTCCGGGCGCACCGCGTCGATGAGCAGGGACATCCTGCGCCGTGCCTCGAACGAATAAAACATGCGGCCGAACGTTTTCAAACCTGCCATGCCTACGCGCACGCGCTCCGTCTGTATGAACGACGGAAAAAACTCCGCGTATGGCGTTTCCAGATTGTCCGGATGCCTCATGGCAAACGGAAAGATCTCGTGGCCCTGCGACCTCAGCCACGCGGAAAGATCAAAAACGTATCGTTCCGCCCCGCCGCGCATGAAGTAAAATTTGTTGGCTTGGATTATTTTCACAGGCGACCAGGCCCACGGCCTTTTTCTTTTTCTCCGAGCACAACGACGAAACCGGCATACATCCAAAGGTAAAATGCCAGCGTACGAATCTCGAATATCGTCGACAAAAACGCATTCATGGCAATGCCGAGCATGGCGGCCATGGTGCCGATTGCAAGCGCCTTCGTGAACCCGTCGGAACTGGCCCGATACAGGCGCAAACATTCTCGCAACAGCGCCAGATACATCCAAATGAAGAAGATAAACCCGAGCGTCCCGGATTCTCCCCAAAGGGAAAACCAATTGTTATCGATGATCCCCTCGGTGCCGAATACGCCGAATGGAAGCCCGAGCCGATCGTACGCGTGCGTGTTTCCAAGCGCCGCGACCGCTCCGCCGCCGAACTGGCCGGGACCGAATCCAAACAACGGGGCAGCGGGAATCACGGTCATTGGCACCTGCACCATCCAAAATACCCGGCCAAGGCCGTAATATTCCCCTCGCCATCTCGCATAGCTGAATGCCTCGTAAAAACGTTCTACCAACGTCTGGCCCGGAGCCTCCGTGATAAAACGAACGTTCAGGCCGGTGACGCCCAAATATGCGGTTACGACGATCACGAACGTCACGAACGCGGAGGTCACGCGGCGGTCACGCTTGATCAGAATGCCGATGAACAGGAACCCGAGCAGGAAGGCGAACCAGGAAGCGCGCGAATACGTGAGAATCAATGCCGGAATGCCAAGGAGAAATAACGGAATGAGGTCGCGACGATCCTTGAGCGCACGCGCCTCGTAAAACAGGCCGACCGCGATAAGAAGAAAGAAATACAAAAAGTTGCCCAAGCGATCATACCGTCCGAACGTAGCAAAGATGCGCGAGCCAGGATCCCAAAACTGGGTGACGCCGCTCGTGAGTGTAATCTCCCCGAACGTACGCGCGTCGGACGGCAAGAGCAGCGCGTCAAGCGGCCCGCCCACGAACGACTGGGTCAAACCAACGAGCGATTCAGCACCGACGATCACAAGCATCACGGCGGTCAGACGCTTCACGTACGCGCGATCCGGCCTGAGATATACCACGATGAAAAAAATGAGAATGAACCGAATGATTTGCCGCGTGCCAAGAATCGCGATGCTCGGTTCCACGGCATTGATAAGCGCTGAGGCAAGCAGGATGACAAGGAACAGGATGAATGGGAGATCGATTGGCGTCGAACGCGCGCGCGACGCGCCGCTTACGAGGCGCCAAATCACGACCGCGGCAAGCAGATAGATGAGAATCTCCGAAAAATAGCGGGCGTATACGTAAATATCATCGGGCGTAAACTTCAGCACGATGGTTTCGAACGGAAGATACACGGCAAGAAATGCGAGCGTGACAAGCGGACGCCTTACCGTGAGCGCCATGACTCCGACGAACGAAGAGATCGCCAACACGGCGAGTGGCGACACAAAAAATAACAGCCCGATGAGTACCGTCAAAAGAGCGACTAGCATCCAGACTCGCATATGGTCGCATTGTATCAAAAAAGCGGGGAGCATGGGAGCTCGCCCGCAGGTGACGTCGGCTAGGCGCCGGTGTCGGTCGCACCGGTGTCGTCGATGTCGTCGCACGCGGCGTCGACGCCGTCGCAGTCCTGGTCCACGCCGTCGGCGCACACGTCGTCGGCGCCCGGGTGGATGTCGTCGTTGTAGTCGTAGCAGTCGTCCGCGTTGTCGGTGAAGTCGACGGACGGTGCCGAACACGACACGGTGTCGTACGCGCTCGACGCTCCGTAGCCGTCGAGGTCGCGGTCGAAATACCAGGTCGGCGCGTCGATCGCGTCATCCTCGTCGACCGCGCCGTCGCAGTCGTCGTCCACGTCGTCGCAGGTCTCGTAGGCGCCGGGGCTCACGGTGAAGTCCGCGTCGTCGCAGTCGCCGCCCAAGGCCGCGAAGCCCGAGGGCTGATCGCAGGCCGTGGCGGTCTCGGCGTCGTTGCCGTAGCCGTCGGAGTCGCCGTCCTCGTACCAGGTGGCCTGGTCCGCGGCGTCGTTGCCATCGGTGGACCCGTCGCAGTCGTCGTCCAGGGCGTTGCAGGTCTCGATGGCGCCCGGATGAACGGCGTCGTTGCCGTCGTCGCAGTCCGAGTCGTCCGCGACGAAGCCCGTGGGCTGGTCGCAGGCGGTCTCGGGCGTGGCGCTGTCGCCGTAGCCGTCGGCGTCCGCGTCCGCGTACCAGATGCTCGCGTCGATGGCGTCGCTCTCGTCGGCCGTGCCGTCGCAGTCGTTGTCCGCCCCGTCGCAGGTCTCGACGTTGCCGGGGTAGTTCCCGGCGTCGGCGTCATCGCAGTCGGTGTCGTCCGCGACGGAGCCCGAGGGCTGGTCGCAGGCGACCTCGAACACGTCCTCGTCGCCGGCCCCGTCGCCGTCCGCGTCCGCGTACCACAGGGCCGCGTCCGTGGCGTCGTCGCCGTCGGTGGTGCCGTCGCAGTCGTCGTCCAGGCCGTTGCAGGTCTCATCGGCGCCCGGGTGGACGCTGGCGTTGCCGTCGTCGCAGTCCGTGGCGTCGGCCACGTAGCCGGCGGGGGCCGAGCACGACGCGAAGGTCGTGGCGGAATCCCCGTAGCCATCGCCGTCCACATCGCCGTACCAGGTGGCCACGTCGGCGGCGTCCGACTCGTCGGTCACGCCGTCGCAGTCGTCGTCGACGTCGTTGCAGGTCTCGGTCGCGCCCGGGTAGACCGAGCCGTCGGAGCCGTCGCAGTCGCCGTCGCACTCGGAGGTGCCGTCGCCATCGGCGTCGGTCTCGTCCGTTGGGACGATGCCGTCGCAGTCGTCGTCCAGGCCGTTGCAGGTCTCGTCGGCGCCCGGGTAGACCGAGCCATCGAGGTCGTCGCAGTCGTCGCCGTTGTCGACGTAGCCGTCCGGCTGGATGCACGACCAGGCGTTGTCGAGCCAGTTGCCCGACCCGTCACCGTCGGCGTCGGCGTACCACTCGGACTGGTCCACGGCGTCCTCGTCGATATCGTCGTCGCAGTCGTCGTCGATGTCGTTGCAGTACTCGGCGGCGTAGGGATGAACGTCGGCGTCGCCGTCGTCGCAGTCGTCGCCGTTGTCGACGAGCCAGTCGGACTCGCCGTCGCAGACCGTCACGACAAACTCATCGGCATTGCCGTAGCCATCGCTGTCCCGGTCGTTGTACCAGATCTCCGAGGCGTTCTCGTCGATCTCGCCGTCGTCGTCGCAGTCGTTGTCCGCGCCGTCGCACCGCTCGGGGGCGCCTGGGTAGCTGGTGGCGTCCGCGTCGTCGCAGTCGTCGCCGTTGTCGACGTAGCCGTCCGGCTGGATGCACGCCTCGGTGGTGACCGTGGCGCTGCCGTAGCCGTCGAGGTCGGCGTCGCGGTGCCAGACGATCAGGTCGCATGGCGTCCCGGTGTCGCCGGTGTCGTCTCCGGTGTCGCCAGAGTCGCCGAAGGTGATGTCGTCTCCGGTGTCGCCAGAGTTGCCCGAGTCTCCGATGTCGCCGACGGATCCGGAATCGGACCCGCAATCGTTCGCCCGCGAGTGCGGGTCGCAGTCGGCCTTGTCCGGGACGCCGTCGCCGTCGATGTCGGAGAGGTAACAGCCGGCGATTCCGGCGAGGGCGAGCAGAGTGATGATCTGCATTGGATCCTCCTGGTTTGGTCGTATGCCGCGTTCAGGTCCGCGGCGGGGTTTGAAACGAAAGGTCGTGGCCTGACTTCCTCCCTGTCAGGACGCGAAATTAGCTAAAATAGCTATACAAAACGATGGGTAAGGTTACTAGAAAAGCCGAGAAATGTCAAGGAAGTCGTCCTCATCCCTGATCCGTACATCCGTACACATCCGTAATCCGTGACGACCGCAAAAGAAAGACGCTCCCGATGGGGTGGGAGCGCAGTGAGCGGCTCTTCCCTGTCGGGAGCGTAGAGTGGTTGTCCTCGTACTTGCCTGCCTCGCCGCGCCTCCACCCTGGAGACGTCCTTCCCGTCCGGCCTAGAACTGGAGGCCGGACGTGGAGCGGTAGTCGATCTCCAGCAGGTAGTTGTACCCGCCGGTGTTCACGCAGATCCCCTGCGTGTCGGACCCGTCGGTGCAGAAACTGTAGTTCTGCCACCAGTAACCACCGCTGGTCAGCGACACCTGGGAGGTGCAGCTCGACATTCCCTCGAACGAGACGACGTAGTACCCGCCGGCGTTGACGTCGGCGGTCTCCCCGTCGATGCCGCAGCCGGTCCCGTAGCCGTTCTCGTAGACGCTCGCCGAGGCGGGCATCCCGTAGAGCTGGGTGGTGACCATCAGCAGGGTCTCGTACGACCCGTCACCGTCGACGTCGCGGAAGCACGCTTCCTGCCCACTGGAGCAGGTCGCGGCGTCCTGGAGCTTGGCGAGCGACGAGTCGGACCCGTCGCAGTCCTGGTCGATGCCGTCGCCCCAGATCTCCGTGGCGCCTGGGTAGATCGTCGCGTCGGTGAGGTCGCAGTCGATCACGCTGTCGGGCGCGGTCTCGTCCTCGGCGTACATGATGTCGCCGGAGTCCGTACAATCACCGTCGTGATTGTTGTCCACGCCGCCGTCGCAGTACCCGTCGCCATCCGCATCCACCTGGGTGTGGTACATGAAGCACCCGGTGTACCCGTCGCCATCACTGTCGGTCTCGGCGCTGTCGAGGATACCGTCGCAGTTGTTGTCCTCGATCCAATCGCACACTTCGGCTGCACCAGGGTGGACCTCGGCGTTGCTGTCGTCGCAGTCGCCGTCCTCGACGCTCACCCCGTCGCCGTCGGCGTCGGTCTCGGGGCATGCCTCGTCGGCCTCGTTGCAGTCCTGGTCGATGCCG
>MGFA01000005.1:0-10055 GCA_001791645.1 Candidatus Uhrbacteria bacterium RIFOXYB12_FULL_58_10 | reverse complement strand
GTCGCCGTCGGCGTCGGTCTCGGGGCATGCCTCGTCGGCCTCGTTGCAGTCCTGGTCGATGCCGTCGCCGCAGATTTCGCTGGCGCCGGGGTTGATGGACGCATCGGCGTCGTTGCAGTCCATGTCGCCGGTGCGCGACGTGTACCCGGAGGGCACGCCGCAGGTGTCGGTACCTCCGAGCTCGTCCCCGTACCCGTCGAGGTCGAGGTCTCGATAGACGTGGGTGGTGACACCCTCGTCCGTGGAGCCGTCGCAGTCGTCGTCGACGTCGTTGCAGATCTCGGTGGCACCCGGGTTGACGGATGCGTCCTCGTCGTCGCAGTCGACGTCGGCGCAGTAGCCGTCGCCGTCCGCATCGGTGCAGGCGTCGCCGGTGTCGCCGGTGTCGGTGGCGGTGTCGCCGGTGTCGGTGGCGGTGTCGCCGGTGTCGACGGGCTCGGCGGTGTCGGTGGGCTCGGCGGTGTCGCCGGTGTCGACGGGCTCGGCGGTGTCGTCCGCGGTGTCGGCGCCTTCCCCGGGGGGAAGCTTCTCGCTGCCACAGGCAACGAGGAAGGCCACGAGGGCCAGAAACTTCTTCATTGTGAACTCCTTGGGGGGGTGGATCAGCAAGTATGCCCGCATGGGCGGTCGAACGCGCGCCACCATGGCAACGCGCTCTCCTTTGCCGGCCCCATGCGGGAAGCCGGATGGCCACGCAATTGCAGCCGGAGAATGGACTGGAAACAAGCGGTTCCAAGCCACTATTCGGCGCAATTACGAAGGAGGTAGAATACCACAAAATAAGGGTTTTGTCAACCCCCAAACGGACAAAAAAAGACGCTCCCGACAGGCGAGGAGCGCTAGAAAGCGGTTCCTCTACTCCTGTCAGGAGCGAGAGTGTCCGGCGAAATGCCGGTGGGTTTCGGTTGTCCGAGTCCCTCTGCTTGCTAGCGCCCCTCGCCAATAATCGGGGGTGCCTTCCGCTCCGCCGCCTAGAAGAAATAGGCGACGAAGCTACACCCGGTGTACTGGACACCGTCGTACCACCAGCTCATGGAGTAGGTGGTGACCTCGTAAGAGGCCCCCTCGTACTGCACGACGATGGTGGTTCGAAGGGAGGCCGTGCCGCCGTATCCCTCGCAGGTGTTGTTGTCACCTGCGAGATCGACGTCGCCCCGAAGGGCAACGAGGAACTCCCCGGCGAGCCAGGTCCAAGTCGCCCAACCGTCGGAGTCGACGGTGACGTACCCGCCGGCGTCCTCCCAGTCGTCGGACTCGATGGTGCCGAGGTCGGAGGTGGAGTAGACCGCCTCGAAATCGAGCGCGACGGAGGTGTCGCCGGGGGCGAACACCTTGACATGCATCCAGCCGTTGTCGGTGGTGTCGTCGCAGTCGTTGTCCTTGGCGTCGTAGACCTCGGCCGCGCCCGGGTAGACCGTGGCGTCGGCGTCGTCGCAGTCGTCCTGGTTCTCGGTGAACCCGTCGCCGTCGTCGTCGACGTCGAGCGGGTCGTCGCCGCCGGTGTCGTCGCCGCCGGTGTCGGTGTCCGCGTCGGCATCGCTGTCGCCGTCCGCGTCGGAGTCGGAGTCACCGTCGGCATCGCTGTCGCCGTCCGCGTCGGAGTCGCTGTCCGAGTCGGTGTCAGCGTCGGCGTCGGCTTCTGCCTTGGGGGACATGTGCTCGGGGTCGCAGGCGCCCACGGGGGCGACTGCGAGAACCGCCACGAGCGTGGCGGAGGAGGGGTGGAAAAACTTCATGACTGCTCCTTCTGTGGACGTTGCCCCGCAGGGCGTGAACCGGCCCTTGCGGGTTGCCGGTAGTGTCCTGCTTTGGCGAAGTGCTTCAGACAGGAGGAGTTTAGGAGGGAAAATTAGAAGATACAAGATACAAAATCTCATATGTTCTCTCCAAACTTCTCCTGTCTGGTTTGCAAGCAGATTGTAAGGAACGGCTAACTATAACAGAAATAGACGATTTTGTCAATGGGGTTTTACTGAATGGTAGAAAGGACAGAAAGGTCGGAAAGGTCGGAAATGAAGCCAATAAAGAAAAAGCTCCGGTTTTTACACCAGAGCCAGTGCGAGAGGCGCCCCGCCCTTCCGTGTCCTTGCGAACACTTCCAGGCGGGACGCACGTCCCACGGTTCAAACCTCAGCGGATGCCGCCGACGACCAGGCGGACGCCCACCATGGCCTCGGGGCCGTTGAAGTAGTCGTGGTTGGTCCCGTAGTTGGACCCGACCACGTCCACCACCCCCTCGACGCCCAGGAGGTTGCGGTTGGGCATCTCGGCCAAGTAGCCGAGGGCCGCTCCGCCGCCCAGGCCCCACCCGCTGACGTCGGCGTCGAGCGGGTTGCCGGTGGAGCCGGCCATCACCACGCCGCGGCCGCCGAGGGTGAAGCCCCCGTCGAACCGGTAGGTGTAGCCGACGGCCCCGGTGCCCAGGCTGTATGGCAGGTCGCCGCGCTTGCCCTGCCCGCCGCCGACTTCGGCGTAGAGCATGTGGCGGCCGTCCCACGCGATGCCACCGGCGATCGCCAGGCTTCCGACCACGCCGTTGCCGGCGCGGACGACCGTCTCGTTGTCGGCCTCGTACAGGTTCTCCCCGAACACCAGGCCGAAGCCAGGCTTCACGAGGAACAGGGCCCCGTCCTTCTCGAGCGCGTCGAGGCGGCGCCCGTGATGCGTGACGCGGGACTTGAGTACCTCGACATCGCCGTCGACTCCGCCTTCGCCGTCGGCCTTTCCGTCGGCCCCGAAGGCCCAGAGATCCAGGGTGTTGACCCGGTCGACGACGCCCTGGGTGTCGACGCGGCCGTCGCCGTCCGTGTCGAAGCCGTACATCCTTCCCTTGAGGTCCTTGGTGTCTCGCGCCAAGCCCCCCCGATCAGTTCGGCCGTCGCCGTCGGTGTCGATACCGTAGACGGTCTTTTCGATCCCGTCGACGGTCGCGACGAGTCCTTCGTGGCTGTCGTCACCGACGAGGATGGTGCCAGTGATTTCCGCCAGCCTGAAGGCCTCGTTGGCCCTGGCCTCGGCGGCGGACGCCCGAGCGAGGGCGCGGCGGTCGGCGCGGGAGATGAGGCCGACGCCGTTCGCGCCAGCCTCGAACAAGAATTCCTCCTCGTCGAAGCCGAAGCAGGTCGGCTTCGCGGGTGCGGAGGTGGACTTCCATCCCCACATCCCCTTGGCCTCTTCGTTCCCCCACCAGCCGCCTTCGGCGCACCGGTCGATCTGCACGAGGAGCTGCTCCTCGACCAGCTCGGCCGCGGCCTCGGCCTTGGGGGACGCCGGGTCGGCCTTGTCGGCCTTCGTGGCGGCGGCGAGGCGGGCGGCCGCGATGGCGGCATCCTCCTCGGCGTCGTCGTCGGTGCCGTCGCAGTCGGAGTCGGCCCCGTCGCGCAGCGTGGGCCGCGCGTTCGGGAAGACCCAGCTCTTGGTGTCGTCGCAGTCGACAGGGGTCACCGGCGACGTGGTCGCCGGGTTGGTGTAGTGCCCGTCGCCGTCGGCGTCGACGCACTGGTCCGTCCCGGACGCCCCGCAGGTCGAGGGGAGGGCGGCAGCGGGGGTGGCCGCGAATGCCGGGGCGCCCGTGAGGGCGAGCGCGAGCATGATGCTCGTCATGGCGTTTCTCCGTGTGGTGGTGTCGGACAACCCGGCGTTCGCCGGGGGCGCAGCTGCGAGGACTATCCCCGCCGCCACTTCCCCCGGTCGTCCGGGGTAACCTTTTGAACCGTGGGTTGGAATGTGCAGTTCCAAGTCCACGGGCAGGTTTCAGGGATCCAGCACGAGCTATTTCCCTAAAACCCACCCATGGGCTCGAGTGGTCTGATATCACGTCCTTGCACAAGGAGGAGGTGTGCAGGGCAGACATCAGACCGCTTGAATCCATGGACTTCTCAAAATCGCGATCTTTCGGCTTGCGGTTCCAGTCCTCCTTCGGAGTATATCCGTATACACCTCAGTTCGGTCCTCGCCGCGCACCGAAATCTCATCAATTTTGAGAAGTCTCGGTGGTTTAATCCAGTTTTCAGGGTAATGAACGAAGGTCGCACGTTATCATAAATATCCGAATTTGTCAAGGGGGAACGGGGATGTAACAGAGCAAAAAAAAGCCCGCTCAGAGGGCCAGGCCTTGCGGATCGCGACAAGGAGGAGTCGTCACGGACGCTGGTCCTGGACCTCTGAGCGGGCTTTTGTTGGCTTTAGGTTAACAAATCAGGGATTTTGCGTCAAGAGAGCAAAATCTCTAATCTTCGTGCACCAATTGGTGTCTTCGGCGAATTTTCTCGTACTCGAGCAAAACGAAGGCCGCTCCGACCAATCCGCCAAGGACGATCCCTGCAACGGCATTGGCCGGAATGTTCGGCTTGACCGGCCAGCGCGAGTTAAGCGGAGAATCGATCACTTTCACCTCTACGTTGCTGCCCGACGTATACTCGCTTGCGTTCTGGGTAAGCACGAACGCGACGGCGCGGGCGAACTGCTCGGCCTGCGCGACATCCTGGTGGTAGGCCGAGACGGTCATCAGGCCTGAACCGCGCGCGACCGTCGTGTCGACCGTCCGGCTCCATTCGCGGCGCCGCTTCGCGTCCTGCTCGGAAAAATATTTCCCGTCAATGGAAAATCCGGCGTTGATGACGGCGTCAAAAAACGTGGTCGTGTACACGAGGTTGGAAAGATTTTCCGCGATCCGTTCCTCGGAACGGCTTGCCGTGTATGCGTCCACGCTCGTCCCGATGTCCTGCAGCACGAGCAATCGGACGGTTGAAGAATATTTGAGCGGCTGGACGAACGAGACGATCAGCGAAAGAACGAGGCCGAGCAGACAAAACGCGCCAATCGATTTCCAGCGCTCAAGCAGCACGGTCGTGTGGTTGGTGGAGGCCATATGCGTAAAGTATAACACGAGACGCGCGTCGCGCCGACGTTAGAGCGTTCCAAGCGTGACCTTCACCTCGCGTTCGCCTGATTCGGAAACCACGCGGAGCGTGAGCGTGTCACCCGGCGCGTGCGTGACAATGAGCTCGTCGAGCGACCGATGCGCGTCCACGGACACGCCGTCCACGGACAGGACGACGTCCCCAGGCACAAGGCCGGCAATGGCAGCCGCGCTTCCCTTCTTTACCGAGGTCGTCCCGCGAAGCAGCGCCCCTTGGGCGAGCCCAAGCGTATCTTCTTCGGAAAGGCCGAGGTTGCGCGTCAGATCAACAAAGTTCACTCCAAGCGCCGCGCGAGTCACGTTGCCTTCCCGCAAAACCGCATTAAATGCGGGAAGCACGCCATCGATGGGAAGAACGAAGGTGAATCCCGCGCTTCCATGCGTCACGAGCCCGACAAGTTCCCCGCGGACGTTCACGACCGGAGATCCCTGATACGCGCCCAAGAGCGGATCCTCGATCGCAACCAAACGCTGCGGAGCGTCGGAGGATAGCGAGCCTGTCAGCCAGCGCGCCTCCACGACGGTTTCCGCGAACAACGCGGTCGGCGACGGCGCCGCGAACAATTGGTCGCCCGGAGCCAAATCAAATCCGGATCCGAATGCGAACACGGGAAGATTCGAGGCGTCCACCTTCACGAAACTCGCGCCCGTTGCGAACGAGTCCTTGACTTCCCTCACGACCGGGTACGAGCGCCCCCCGATCACCGCCGTCACGAATGCCCCGCTTACCGGATACTCCCACGAGGTCAAAATCCATCCGTCGGAGGTCAGCACTGCGCCGGACGCGAACGGCTCCGCGTAGGAGCCCACCGAATAAAATCGCACCACGCCCGGCAGCACGGACTCGGTCACTTCGCGCACGGCGTCGCCGTATGTTTGCGGAGACGAGCGCGGAAGCTCCTCGGACAGGCGCGTCGGAGCGGACAGCTCGCCGAGCGTCAGCGCGTAATCCGAAAGATAGTTCGACGTAAGCGCCGTGCCGAGCACTCCCGCTCCAAATCCGAGCAAAATGGAGATGCAAACCGTTCGGATGGTCAGTTTCCAGGATTGTTGCATAGAGATGTTAGGTCCATTGCGACGTCCCAAGAATCGCCGTCAGCAAAATTGAGCTTGTAATGACGTATCGCTTCACGGTGGACGGCGACAACTTCTCAACGAAATGCGCGCGGGTCAAGCCAAGGAACAGATACGCGGTGAGCGCAATGAGCGCCGCGTTGGTATAAAATCCGGTCGGCAAATACGAAACGGTCATGAAGACTTCCGTCACCAGCAAAGCGCCGCATAATGCGTAGAGACGCGCCTGCCGAACGTCTACCTTGCTCGCCCAAAGCGTCCCGAAAATCACGAAGAGCGACACGGCGAAAAAGATCACGGTCAGGAGCCACAACGGGGCGAAGGCAGTCAGGAACACCCGGGTGCCGAACGCGGCGACGCTCACGAAAAAAACGCTTGCGACGTTCATGGCTAGCGACATGTGCTCGATGGCGTACGTCTCGTAATTGACCGGAACGTGCACGTACGAAAAAACATGCTCGGCGAAAAAAAATGCAAACAGGGACACGAACACCGCGAGCGCGGTCTGCGCCAGCGGACGTTCGAGAAAAAGCATCAGCCCAAAGCTGGTCAACAGAAACAACGACGGGGTCCCAACAAGCATCCAGCTTTGAAACGAGCGCGGTTCGAACGCCGTCAAACGAGCATATAGGATAATCACGAGCAGCAACACGGCTCCCATGACAACAAACGGATGAAACCGTAACACCAAAAGTGCGACGAACCCAAGTGCGGTCACGATGCCGATCAGAAACGGGGTGATGCGATGCAGGAGAATCATGGAAGTTCTATATTGGCAATAATGGACCCGTTGTCCGCGCGCACGGATGTAATGGAGGCCGTTCCTTCGATCTGGCGCATGGATGCGTCAAGCATGCCGTCGAGCGCCGGATTGATCAATCCTTCGCGCAACCACGAGCCCATCTGCCAGGATCCGAGACGAACGTCTTCTGCCGTTGCGCGAAGCATGCCTTCCGTGACCGAAAGGGTCAGGCGGACCACGAGGGCCGTTTCCTGCGCATTATCGCGCAGGGGAAGGAACAATTCAATTCCGGATTCCCCAAGCACGACGATTTGCGCGCCATCCTGGTCCGCGAATGTCTGACCGCTCGTTTCCAGATGATCGCGCAGCTCGGTTGTCAGCGTGTTCTCCGGAATGGAAATGAAAAATTCATTTGACGCGGCAGCATCCCCGGCATATGCGCGCCGCACCGTTTCCGCGGCGATCTGCTGCTGAAGAAGCGTTTCAAATGGAATGCCCTCCCGGACCACGTAGGTTGGGGAGGGAGTTTGGTACGCAAGTTTGGAAATAACCGGGATGGTCACAAGTCCGGTCGCCGCGACCGTCCACAACGCCATGCCAATCAGGACGACCAGAACAAAAAGGACTATGAGGGAAACCCATGTGCGCCACCCGCGACGTGGCTTCCGCTTTGCTGCGTCCATCAGCTCCCCTTTCATTTCCTTGACCTCTTCCATGACAGGCTGGTTCTTTTCAATGCGAGACATACTGATTTTATTCTGCCAACCATGGATAATCCCCAACCAACCGCATCAGCTTGGCAAATCCGCTCTCAAGGGAGCCGTCTTCCCCGCGCAAACCGTCGCGCATCAACGTGAGCGAAACGGCAAGGCCCAACTGAACATCCCGATAGGTTGCCGGAACGGTCAGGCCTGTTAGCGCGGAAAGCGCGTCCTCCACCTCCACGAGTTTCATAATGTCCGTTTCCGCGGACTGATACGCGGTAAGAAACGGTGCGATCACCGCGTGGGATTGCTCACGATAACCGGAGTCGCTTACCACGGGAGCGACTGACTCCGAGGAAAGCTGGCGCGGAACCGACCGGTTGAGCGTCACGAACATCAGGGTGCCGAGACCAAGGGTCAGCAGGGCGATCACGAACGGGAAAAATGAAGCATGGCGATGATGGAACATATTTATGTATTTTTTCCGTTGCAAAAAAGATCGTCGAGCACCACGGCGGCCATGGTCGCGATTGGAATCGACAACACGGCCCCGACAAGGCCGCCAACCTTCACGCCGACGAGCAGCGCGACGATGGAGACAATCGGATTGAGACCGGTTGCCTTTTGCATCACCTTTGGAACAAGAATATTGTTCTCAAGCTGCTGGATGACCAGGTAAAGCCCGATCACCGCGAATCCGACTACGGGCGAGCCCGCAAATCCGACGATCGCCGCCGGAATGAGTGCGAGCGTGGGACCGATATACGGGACGATTTCGAGCAGTCCGGCGATCACCGCGAGCAAGAGCGCGTATTTTACCCCGAGGATCAGCAACCCCGCATACACGGCCATGCCGACGATCAGGCCAAGGACGATCTGACCGCGAAGCCACGCGCCGATTTTCGATTGCATCTTGGCGAGCAGCTGCGCCAGGTACGGCTGATATTCAAGAGGCGCGAAATTTTTGAACACCTTTCGTGCCGTGTCCTCCTCAACCACCATGTAAAACGCAAGGACCAGCACAATGAACAGCGCCGCGATCCCCTCCACGAATCCGCGCACTTGGGTGAACACGGTCGAGACGGAGGACGTTTCACCACGCAGGAACGAGAGGGACATCTCCCTCATCACGTCGAACATTGCCTGCGTGTTCGCGAACAGCTCCTGCAAGGCGATGCCAAGCGACGTGGCACCGAACAGCTGGGTGAATTGCTCCACGACCACCGGCACGAGCAACACCCCTACCACGGAGAGTGCCATGCCAAGCAACAAGTAGACGATGATCACGGAAAGGGCACGCGGCACATGGCGTTTCTCGAACCAGTCCGCGAACGGCGTAATGAGCGCGGCGAGCAGCATGGCCGAAAGCAGCATGGCCGCGATGTCGCGCGTGTACCAAAGAAACCACAGTCCAAGCACGATCAAAACGACCTTCACGAAGGTCATCGAGGACACGTTGATAGTGTGTGGGACGGAATGCATAACGACGAATAGTATAACACAAAAACGCGCCGGATGTCCGGAACGTTTTTGAGGGTCCCACTCCGCTCTTGCCGAGCTTCGTGAGGGACATCCCGCTTCGCCTGGCGAAATGAGAAATCCCCAACGTAGCCCGAAAGGGCGAAGTGGGATGGTGGAGCTGATGGGAATTGAACCCATGTGTAAGAACGCTCGACCGGATGTTTCTTCAAGCTGAGTCCCGCCTAGATACGGCCGCGCGATGTGAGCGGGACAAAACCCGCGCGAACGTGCTCGCCTGCCTCCTCGGTCATACCGGACGAACAACGGCATGGCCCAGCCCGATTATATGGCACCCGAATCCCGCTATCGGACGTCAGGGGACGGATGGGTTGTGGCTATTAGGCGACAACCGTGGAGAAGGTCGGAACGGAGAACGCCGAAGCGATCATGTTCTTGGCCTTCGCGAAGATGTTGGCAATTGTCTTCTTTGCACGGAGGATTTACGAGGACCCGCGCGCCCTCGGCTTGCTCATCTGGCCTCCTGTCCCTATCGAACCCGTGACAGCCCCCCTATTCCTTCATGCGGGCGCGAAGCTCGCGCTCGACATCTCGCTTCTTGAGCAACTCGCGCTTTTCATACTGCTTTTTTCCGCGTGCGAGCGCAAACTCAAGTTTCACGAGAGCCGCGCGAGTATACACTGAAATCGGGACCAATGTCAATCCTTGCTCGTGCGTTTTTCCGGCGAGCCTGTTGAGTTCTCGCCCGTGCACGAGCACCTTGCGATCGCGCGCCGCGTCGTACCCAGGCTGTTCCCCGGCCGGGCCGTATTTTGAAATCATCGCGCCTTTCAACCACAGCTCACCGTTGCGAAGAAAGAGAAACGACCCCTGCAGCTGGATGTGCCCGGCCTTCACGCTCTTCACCTCCGGCCCGGTCAATTTCAACCCGCCCTCGAATTTCTCGAGAAACTCATAGTCGTGGGAGGCCTTCTTATTGGTAGCGAGGGCAGACATATCTAGATGCGACGAATAATACCACGGTCCGCGTCGACCTCGACCAGCTCGCCCTCGGCGAGCACCTTGGTCCCGGACTTGGTCCCGACGACGCACGGCTTGCCGAGCTCACGGCAGGTGATGGCCGCGTGGGTGAGGA
>MGFA01000004.1:2481-2599 GCA_001791645.1 Candidatus Uhrbacteria bacterium RIFOXYB12_FULL_58_10 | reverse complement strand
ATGGATCGGATAATCGAAAACAAAGACGGGATCGGAACCGAGGTTTGGCTCCACGCGCGCAAGAAACAGTCGGTAGAATAAATCGGATTCCGTGTCGGAAGCGTCAATATGGATTCCG
>MGFA01000004.1:0-2353 GCA_001791645.1 Candidatus Uhrbacteria bacterium RIFOXYB12_FULL_58_10 | reverse complement strand
GGAGCTTTTTCATCGAATACTCCGGACTCGTGATAAGGGCCGCGGCACGGCGCGTCCCATCCGGCTCAAGAATTGTCGTCTCAAGGGGCATCAGGTTCGGTTCCATGCCCGGACTGCGCACCACGATCGGCGTTTCAACTTCCACATACCCCCGACCATGAAAAAAAGAACGGATCGTGTTGTTCACGATCTCGCGTTCCTTTGCGATTTCTTTCGAATCGCGCTGCATATCCTAGCGCTGGATGAACGGAACGAGCGCCATGATGCGCGCGCGCTTGATCGCGTTGTCGAGCTTGCGCTGGTGCCAGACGCACACCTTGCTGCGCTTGCGCGGCACGATCTTCGCGAACGAAGAAAGGAAGCGGCGCAGAAGATTGGTATCCTTGTAATCGATATCCGGGATGTTGTTCATGCAAAAGAAACACTGGCGTTCCTTGCGCATGGCATTTTTCTGCTCGTTGCGATTATACATATGTTCTAGAAGGGAATGTCCTCAACCTTGATCTCGTCATCCGGATTCGGCGCCGGATCGTCCTTCGGCGTGGAAACTGCCGGAGGGACAAACGGCGACGCGGCCGATGCCGGTGCGCCCCCGCCTACGCGATCGAGCAAAATGACGTTCTCCGCGACGATTTCCATCGTGGAACGCTTCTGCCCGTCCTGGCCTTCCCAGCTGCGCGTTTGCATGCGGCCCTCAACGTAGACCTTACGGCCCTTCGCGAGATACTGCCCGCAGATTTCCGCGAGCTTGCCCCACGTCACCACGTTATGGAAGTCGGCCGCTTCCTGCTTCGCCCCGGCCGCGTCGGTCCAGGTACGGTTGGTCGCGACGCCGAAGGAACACACCGACTGGCCCGAGGGCGTTTGGCGCGTTTCCGGGTCGCGGGTGCAGTTGCCGAGGACGGTTGCACGATTGAGAGAGTACATACCCGAAATTTTTAATTTCGAATGGCTAATGTCTACGCCTTCACGTCTTCATCAAGAATCTCGTCAAGCTTCTTGTCGAGTTCCTCCATGGACATGGACGCCTCCCCAGCCTTCACCGGGAAAGCTGCCTCCGTAATGGACGGAGCAACCGGAGCCTTGCGCGGCGCGGCTGCGTCCGAGGTCGTGGTACGGCGCATTTCGCGCGCTTCCTCGGAAAGCGGAGCAACGTAGGACTGAATCTCAAACACCTTCTTTTCGGAGCCGGGAGCGAGATCGACAATCATATGCCGCAGTACCTCGTCGGAAAGACGAAGGGCGCGATCAATGGTAGCGACCACCGAAGGCTCGCCTTCGAAATGAATGAGCACGTACGTGCCGTGACGCTGGTGCTTGATCGGATACGCAAGCTTAATCTTTCCCAGTGATTCGTTACGGGTCACCTTGGCGCCCGTTTGCTCGATGATCGCCGCGGTCTTTTCGCGCAAACCGTCGATTTCGGTATCCGCGAATTGCGTCGGGACGATATAAAGCAGTTCGTATTTCTGCATAGTCTTCTGGGTCCGACGGAACGCCGGACCGACCTTTATGTCTCAGGTCTTGGACAGATGAATTAGTACGCGAATCTTAAACAAAAAGATGATTTTGGTCAAGGCTGCAACAAAAAAGCGACACCAGGAGAGTGCCGCGAGGTCAGGGTTCGTCGGAAAACAGCCATTCCGTCTGGGAAGCGTTGAACAGAAGGATCTGGCCGCCAATGAGAAGGAGGAACACGTTTCCCCAGAAGTACGCGGCGAAAAGGAGCATGGATCCGACCACGCTCCCGAGATATACGACGAGATACGCGCCGAGCTTCCATCCGCGCGGCGTCACCGCGTTGATGCAGCTGAGAAGCGCCTGTCCCCCGTCGAGCGGGAGCGCGGGCATCATGTTGCCAACGTTCATGCAAACGTTCAGCAGGACGGCCTGCCCGAGCACGTTGAGGACGAACGCGTCCGACGCGAACGGAATCGCGGCGAGCGCGAGCATTCCGACCATCAGCCCGCTAACGGGGCCGGCGAGCGAGACGAACAGATGTTCCACGTTGGTCAGCGGCTCCACGGAGCCGTCCCACTCCACCTGGCCTCCGAGCCCGTGGAGCGTGACGGTCTGCCCGCGCACCCCGACGAATCGGAGCGCGAAGGCATGGCCGAGCTCATGCAGCAGCACGGACGCGAACAGCGTGGAAACGTAGCAGGCAAGCAGCCACAGCGACTGCCCCGACGACACTACCGTCCATCCGATCGCCGCGATGAGCAGCAGGACGGACGGCCGGACGGTAATCGGAAATCCTGCCAGGCGAAGCTCCGCGTTGCTCATCGCGACCCCCCGGACTCCTTGAGATAACGGTCAAACCGGGGCGCCCCGGGACGCGTGAACGTCAGCGGGT
>MGFA01000003.1:43652-43849 GCA_001791645.1 Candidatus Uhrbacteria bacterium RIFOXYB12_FULL_58_10 | reverse complement strand
GCGGAGCTATATTTTCGTCGATTTTATAGGCGTCAGGAAGAATATGGCTATCTAGGTCGAGCTTGTCCCAGGCTCCTGATAAAAGCGGTGGCGCAATAGGGCACACTATCACCGGGTAAATCATCACATCTTTTGAGACGCCCGCAAGATCATACTTACCGGATCGAAAATCCGATACTCTATCGCAAACCTGTTTT
>MGFA01000003.1:34212-43622 GCA_001791645.1 Candidatus Uhrbacteria bacterium RIFOXYB12_FULL_58_10 | reverse complement strand
TCGTAAAACGAATCTTTGGTTCCATTTTGCAGAAAGTCCAAGTTGTGAAATTGTCTTTTCTTACATTCAAAAAAAACGACGCCGTCTTTTTGAACGGATATGACATCCGTGGTTTTCTGGCCAGTTCCGTATGGGAACTCTGGAACAGCTTTCGGATCAATATGCGTTACAACATCAACGACATAATCCTCAACCGCGAGCCCGAACGCATTTGCAAACGCGTCTTTTTGAGACTTATCGGGTAAGAAATCTAAAACATCAAAATATACCGAGTCAGTTAAGCCTATAAATAATCGACGTAGGCTCAAAGGAATGACAACATTGTCTTCCAATTTTATAAATGGCCTTTTGGTTAGATCATTCATTCCAAAAAAGCTATCGTCTATTTTCTTATAGTTGATGGAATTGATTAGCAGATTATTGACGAGATGGGCTTGGAACTTTGGCTTTAGGTTGCTGAGACCTTTATCAAAATCGAAGTATGGCATCTGCCAGTCTTCATCGGCTGCATTGGTGATGACAAATTGTGAGTAGACAAGGAATAAAAAGGCAAAGTATTCAGACAGAGTAAGCTTATACTTTTCGAGAAAAACCTTTTCTATGTCAAAAACATCTTTGTGTTTCGGCAGATACTCATTGAATAGAAAATAGTTCTGGTACAGTTTTTGTAAAATGTGAAAATTTCTATCCGCGATTAGCTGTTTGGTAAAATTCACCACAAGCCTATCTAGATCACCGGCATTTGTACCGGTTGGCTTCATTTGGTGATCGGTCATGACTGAATTTGTCACCAACAAACATTCTCCAATCATTTCCAGTGTCTTTTTTTCAAATTCACCTTTCGTATATGCAGATTTATCGCAGTTCTTTAAACAGAGCTTGATTAAATGTCCTACTGATAACTCTGGAAAAATTACATCAAAAACACGACCGGATTCAGTCTCTTCTTGCGACAAGACTTTTTTCATTTCAGGACTCAAAAGCTCAAGGCACCTCTCTCTATAAGTATCCATCCCGCCTGTTCCGTACGACATCTGGACATACTTCACATAATGCCGAGATAGCTTTGATAAGACAAAAAGACAATCTCTGAGATAAAGGCTTTTAATCTTCTTAATGACAAACTTTTCCCCCACTGATCCAAGGTGTGGGAACAGATCCCTGAAGCTCGGCATTATCCCGTGTAATTGTATTTTATCTTCAGACATAACGAGTTTAATGTACTCCCATTCGTTCGGTATCAAAAGCGATCGATTTTAAGGTTATGCCAGAAAGAGTCTTAAACAAAAAATCGCCATTTTTCAATGACGACTTTTTGACAAGGCATGTGGGTCACCTCACACGCCTTCTCATGGCTCGGGGGGATGGAATCGAACCATCATTCACAGCTTCAAAGGCTGCTGTCCTGCCTTTAGACGACCCCCGATCGGTTTTGCGGGCCAAATCGATTTGGCGCGTTGAGTATATGGGGAATTCGGGATAAGATCAAGTCATATGAGACTTCTTCGCGTTCCCGCGCTCAGGCAATCACCGTCATATTGCGGTCCGGCATGCCTGAAAGCGGTTTTGGAATATTATGGAATTATCGCGACTGAAAAAGCCATTGGCCTGCGTGCGGGGACCACGCGGGAACACGGGACGTCGCCCGAGCATCTGTTGGTCGCGGCGCGGTCATACGGGCTCGAAGGAAGTTGGAAACGAACATGCAGTGTTTCGGATTTGCAGGAATGGTACGAGCGAGGAGTGCCAGTTATCGTGAATTGGTTTTCCGTTGAGGAGGGACATTACTCGGTCGTGGTAGGGGTGGATAAGACGAGCGTCACGCTCATGGATCCGGAAATCGGCGCAACGCGCACATTTACGCGCGCGGATTTCAAGCGTGTCTGGTTCGACTTCACCGGCTCATTCATCCGGAAGAACTCGGATATGCACGTCCGTTGGATGCTTCCGCTTTTCATAAAAAATATCCGTCCGATAGTGGGACGGAAGGGCTAGGAAACGCGCAGGGCGGCGAGGGCGCCATGGCTGCCAATGCAGCGTCGAACGATCTCCTCGGCCGTGGTGAGCTTGCCGTCTGTCATGGATGACATGAGGTCCCTTCTCGTTACGTCAATGTGGGAGAAGATCCTTGGGGGCGCATTCGATGAAACGGGACCAGTTAAGAAATCACGACGTGCCCGACCGTGACCGCGGATCCGAAAAATCGTGACGCGCGCATCGAGAGAGGCTCGTTATTTTTTGTGGTGAGATACGTGCGCGTTCCGGTTTGGTCTAGGCGCGACGCAAGCTCGGGATGGCGGACAAGATACTCGGCGAGCTTGTCGGTGACGATCGTGCCTTGGGTCACGAGTGAAATGGCCGTCGGAAGATGTTTTCGGAAAAGCGGCTCAACGAGCGGATAGTGCGTGCAGCCAAGCAATACGGTGTCGACAAGCGGTTCTCGTTCAATCAGCTGTAGACAATACGTTGCGACCAGGCGGTCGGCCTCTTCGGAACGTTCGCGTCCAGCCTCGATGAGTTCGACGAGACCGAGACAGGCAACCTGCGTGACGACCAGGTTCGGACGAATATGGTTCAGCTCATGAAGGTACGCGTTTGACCCCACGGTCGCGGGCGTGGCCATCACTCCCACGTGGCCCGTACGCGACAAGGAAACGATTTCCTCTGCCGTTGGACGAATGACGCCAAGGACGCGCCGGTCCGGAAACTCATGCGGCAGTTCGGTTTGCTGGATTTGTCGCAGCGCTTGCGCGCTCGCGGTATTGCACGCGAAGATGACCAGCGGACAACCGCGGCGGAACAGCTCTTGCACTCCCTCAAACGCGAACGCAAAAATTTCCTCGTGCGTGCGAGTGCCATACGGGGCGCGGGCGTTGTCACCCAGATAGATCGTGGAAAGACTCGGCAAGCGAGCATGGATCGGCCTCAAAATGGTCAGTCCGCCGAATCCGGAGTCAAAGACACCAAGCATAAGGAAAGACCAGTATGGTATAATTTCGTCACGTTGGCAACCAGAAGCGGCATTCGGCGGGACGTTTTATCTTGCCAAAGTCGTCAAAAAGTGCTATGCTGTACCGGAAGTATGGTCGCCAAGCATCATTGGGCCGACCAATGAGCAATCATTCGTAATTTCATTTCAACGACCGTAGATATGTCACGAGAAGGTTCAGGAATCGATCGTCGCGTCGCGAGTTCGCGCGGAACGCGTTTTCGAGAAATCGCGCTGCTTGCGTTAGCCATGCTTGTCGTTGCCCCAAAGCCGGCCGAGGCTCACGACTCGCGAAGCCCGGATAATGCCTGGGCTCAGATTCGAGGTGAGAATACGGAAGAGCGCGCAAAGGAAATCGATGAGCTTGAACGCGAGTGCTCCGTTCTTGAGGCGCGCATTGCAAAGCTCGGGGCGCACATAAACGAAGAAACGGTTCAGGATCGCAATCGATACCAGCGTGACCCAGGATTGAAGTTTCAGGAAAGAGGAAAGTTGCGCGATGCCGAGCGTGAGTTGCGACAAAAGGAAGCGGCGATTGGGCGGCTGAAGAACGGGTCGGAACTCGGGGTCGAACGCATGGAAAATCAGAAGCCAAAACTTGACCTGTCCGCCAACAATCTTGGGAACGAGGTGATCGCGAAGTATTATGATACGTATAAGGTCGGGTGGAAGGACCACGCGATTTATTTTGACGTGCAGGACGGAACACCGGACGGTGCTCGAGCTATGATCCGCGTCGGACCCGAGTTTACGGACGCCGATTTTTATTTCGAGGATGGCGGCAAGGATCTTCGCATTGTATTTACGACGGTTACGGGCGGCCATAAGACCTTGTTGCTCGACGATGGCTACTACGGCGGCTTTTTCGAAAGTTCAAAGAGTGGAAAACCTATCCCAACTGAAATTGAATAACTATGGCCCTCGATATTCTCGATCCGCGCGTCCGTATCATCGTGACCCTTCGCAAGAATGGAAATCCCGATGACGCCATCACCTCGTTCATGTCCCTGTTCGATGCCGTGGGGCACGCGCAGCAAGAACGTCTCGCGCAACTTGTCACTGTCGAGGACCAGGAAGTCATCAATCGGCTGGTGCGGGTCCTTCCCGACGTGCACGCGGCCATGCTTCGCAAGAACGGAAAGACGCCCGAAGAAATTATCGAGGAGGCCGTGAAGGAATTATCATGATGTCGTATGTCCGCGTTTTCCTGCCTATTCGTCGGTCGATTTCAACCGTTTCATAACGGCCATTTGATGGTGATAAAGGGAATGACAAAAGTTTGCGGAAAAATCGTGGTCGCGATCGGGTCCCCGGAAGCAGAGAAGGGAATCGAGAATCCATTTACCGCGGCGGAGCGCCGCGAGATGATTCAGCGCGCGCTGCAAGGCGTGGATATCATTCCGAACTTCGACATTTCGATCATCGAAGTCCCAGACGTCGGCGATGACGAGACGTGGGCGAAAAAGTGCCTCGAACTCTCCGAGGAAGTTCACCAGGTGTGGACCGGAAACGAATGGACAAAGTCCTGTTTCGAAAAAGTCGGCCTTGAGGTGAAGGACATCAAGGAAGTTCCAGGCATCAGCGCCACGGAGATTCGCAAGCGGATGAAGGAGGGCGGAGATTGGAGAGCGCTCGTTCCTGGCGAAGTCGCTTCGTATTTGAGCGAATTGAACGCATCGGAGCGTATCAAGAACCTGTGAAAAAACGACTTGCCATCATCCTGATCTTCGGAACGCTCATCGCGGCCGGATTTGCCTTGCGGTTTGGCGTTTTGTCGATGGCAGACGAGATGCATGGTCATGGGACAGACATCGCCTGTTTGTCGCACTGCCTGATGGCGGCGTCCAGCGACGCGAACGTCGCGACCGTAACCACGGCGGGTACCTTCATTTTCGTAGCGTTTGTCGCCTGGTTCGTGTCCGTTCCGTTATCTCTGTTGGAATCGAAGCCCGGCCGCATTCTTGTCAATTTAGATCCCGAACGTAGATTTCTCATCGCAAGGTTAGATTAAAAGACGGGCGGCCCGTACCGGATTTCGGTTTGGGTTTCTCGTTTTTTGTTTTTGATCTAAGATTGAATCACTATGGCAAAGATGCTGCACTTTCGCGTGCTCGGAACAAAATGCGCCGCGTGCGAGATTATTCTTGAGCGCGAGTTACGACACATTCGTGGGGTAAAAAAGGTGAATGCCTCGCATGAGGGCGGTCGCGTTGATCTTGAGGTGGAAGACGACGCACACGTGACCGTTCGCGACCTGGAACAGAGGGTCGGAGAACACGGATATCGGTTTGAGATGAGTGACTCCAGAACTCTACAACTTCAAAACTCCACAACGCTCTCCTGGAAGCGTCTTGGCGGTACTGCCGTGATCGTGTTCGCCTTATACCTCGTTCTGAAAAACACAGGCTTGCTCACATTTTCTCCGACCGTCGAAGGATCAACGAGTCTTGGCGCGGTATTCCTCATTGGTCTGGTCGCGGCGTTTTCTTCTTGTACGGCCGTGGTTGGCGGCCTGATCGTCGCGATGTCCTCTACGGCCGCAAAGGCTAACGCCCATGCGACGTTCTCGGAGAAGATCCGTCCGCACGTTCTGTTCAACGTGGGTCGCGTGGCCGGATTTGCCGCGCTTGGAGCCCTGACGGGATGGATCGGGAGCGTCTTGTCGCTTTCGTCGTCCATGAACGGCATTCTGATTCTCGTAATCGCGGTGCTCATGATCGGGCTTGGAGTCAACCTGCTCGACGTGCTTCCGTCCGGATTTTCGATCCGGCCGCCAAAGTTCCTGTCGCGCCGCGTGGTCGCTCTTTCCGAGTCAAGGCACCCGGCGGTCCCGTTCGTGTTGGGCGCGCTGACCTACTTCCTGCCGTGCGGGTTCACGCAGTCCATGCAGCTGTATGCGCTTTCCACTGGGAGTCCGTCGCATGCGGCGCTCATCATGACGGCGTTCGCGCTCGGTACGCTTCCGGCGCTGCTTGGAATTGGCGCCGCAACCTCGGCGGCCAAGGGAAAGAATCTCGCGTACCTTACCAAGGTAGCCGGGGCAGTCGTTGTCGTGCTTGGCATTTCGAATGTGCAGAACGGGGCAACGCTGCTTGGATGGAACACGACGAGCGCGGCCAACGCTCCAACGGCCGAACTGTTCATGGAAGATGGCCGGCAGGTGCTCCAAATGGAAGTGACGTCGCGCGCGACCTATGTGCCGGATGTTCTTTCCATTGTCGCCGGTATTCCGGTTAAATGGGAAATCGAAGGGGCGAAAAGTATGGGTTGTGCCTCCACGCTTGTGATTCCAAAACTAGGCGTTTCGACGCGCTTGCGTCCCGGTTACAACGAGCTCGCGCTCGGTCCGCTCGACCCGGGCGTGTATCCGTTCACTTGTTCCATGGGCATGACCGATGGAACGTTGATCGTCCAATAATATGAAAACGACGTTCAAAATTGAGGGGATGCATTGCGCGAGTTGCGCCGTGAACATCGAGCACGCGCTCAAGTCGACGCCGGGAGTCACGGACGCGAACGTCAATTACGCGCTCGCCAACGCGGCCGTGGAGTTTGACCCCGCGCGCGTTGAAGAAATGGCCGTGCACGGCGTGGTTGTGAAGGAGGGATACAAGGTACGGATGGGGTCTGGAATGGAACATCATGAAGGAGAGGATCACATGGCGCATGGCGGCGAGTCACGTTCCGCATTGCGTTGGGCAGTGATTGCCCTGGCATTTGGAGTCCCGACCATGGCGCTCGCGATGATGGATACGGGGAGAATCTTTCAGGCGATCCTCGGTACGGCCGCGGTGCTCGGCCCGGGGATGGGGTTTCATCGTGCGACCCTGGCCGGTCTCAAACGATTTCGGGCCAACATGGACACCCTCATCACGCTCGGCACGCTGACGGCCGTGACGTTTTCTTGGTGGCAGTTTGCGCGAGGCGGGGATTTGTATTTTGAGACCGCGGCGATCATCGTGTCGTTCATTTTGCTTGGCCGATATTTCGAGGCCAGGAGCAAGGGGCGTGCGAGTTCCGCGATTTCGAAGCTTGTCGGACTTGGCGCGAAGACAGCGCATCTCGTTTCCGGTGCGGAAGTCGCGGTCGAATCGCTCAAGGTTGGCGACCAGGTCATCGTGAAGCCGGGCGAAAAGGTTCCGCTCGACGGGCGCGTGCTTGACGGTGACTCGTCGCTCGACGAGTCGATGCTCACCGGCGAGTCGTTGCCTGTGTCGAAGCGCGTGGGGGACATCGTGTATGGCGCGACCGTGAACCAGCAGGGGGCGCTGACCGTGGAGGTGACGAAGGCGTCGGGCGACACCGTGCTTGCGCAAATTGTGAGGCTCATGGAAGAAGCGCAGCAAAAGAAGGCTCCAATCCAGAAGCTCGCGGATCACATTTCGTCCGTATTCGTGCCAATCGTCATTGGCATCTCCGCGCTGACGTTCATCGTATGGTTCCTGATCACGCATGACGTCCAGGCGTCGCTTATTCCGGCCGTGGCCGTGTTGGTGATCGCCTGTCCGTGTGCCATGGGCCTCGCGACACCGACCGCGATCCTCGTCGGCACGGGCCGCGGTGCCACGGAGGGCATCCTCATCAAGAGCGGCGAGGCGCTCGAACGCAATCGGTCGATCGATGCGATTCTGCTCGACAAGACAGGGACGCTGACGGCTGGAAAGCCAGTGGTGACCGACTATCTTGGGGATGACGCATCGCTTGCGATCGCCGCCGGCCTTGAATCCAAGTCCGAGCATCCGCTTGCGCGCGCCATCCTCGCGTATGCGCGGGAGAAAAACGTTGTTCCGTCGGACGTGTCTGAATTCCGTTCCGTGACGGGGCAGGGAGTCGAGGGCGTTCTAAACGGCATGCGCGTGGCGCTTGGCAAACCGTCGGAAACAAGCGTCGAGATCGAACGCCTTCAGGAAGCCGGAAAGACAGTCGTGATTTTGAGCGTCGATGGAAAGTTCGTGGCGACCATGGCGATTGCTGACGTCGCGAAGGACACGTCAAAGGCCGCGGTGGCCGAGCTTCGCTCGCTCGGGCTCGAGGTCGCAATGATCACCGGTGACAATCGCCGCACGGCTGAGGCCATCGCCCGACAGATCGGTATCGATCGTGTTGAGGCCGACGTGATGCCAGACCGCAAGCTCGCGCTCGTGAAGGAATGGCAGTCGGCCGGCAAGAAGGTGGCATTCGTGGGCGACGGCATCAACGACGCGCCCGCGCTCATGCAGGCCGACCTTGGCATCGCGATCGGAACCGGGACGGATATTGCCATCGAGGCGGGCCAGATCGTGCTGGTCGGCGGCGGGCCGGAAAAGGTGGTGGCATCCATTAAGCTCGCGCGCGCCACGTACCGTGCGATCATCCAAAATTTGTTCTGGGCGTTCGGCTACAACATTGCGGCCATTCCGCTTGCCGCGTTTGGTCTCCTGAATCCAGGCATCGCGTCCGCGGCCATGGCGTTTTCCTCGATCTCCGTGGTTCTGAACTCGCTTAGGATTCGGCGCGCGAGATTGTAAAAACGATCTTGAAAGAAAAGAGACGGGACCGAAAGGCCTCGTCTTTGGTTAGTGGGTCCCGAAAGGTGGAACCTTCCTCGGAGGGAGCACGCGCCTGGGCCCGATCGGAGCGAGCGTCACCTTGGCCGGCTTCAGCCTGACTTGGACGCTGACATCATGGGATTCGGCATGGAGCTGGAGTTCGAATCCCTGTCGATCCATCCATGCCATCGCGGACGTCAGGTCCTCCGGGCCTGGCGGAACGTCGAGGGCGATCATTCCACGGCTCCACCCGTCTTGGTCGAAATCTGGCATGTCGTGAAACATCCAGATGCGGAGTGCGTTCATCAGGTAGCCGAGACCCGACCGTTCGTCACAGTTCGCCGGGATCATTACCGAGTATCCCATTTCCACTCCCTGATCAAATGGGCAAATGAGAATAACAGGTTTTTGGGAAAAGATCAAGGGAAAACCGCTTTTGATCGTTGTTTGGCTTTTGTTCGGTATTGTGGTAGGATCTGTCCACAATCCAATGATCCCACCCCCTAGAGACCCTGTCTTTTGGGGCATTTGGCTTATGGACATGACATTTAAGTTACATTCCAACTATCAACCGGCGGGTGATCAGCCAAAGGCCATCGCGGCGCTGACCGATGGTCTTCAGGTTGGAGAAAAGTTCCAAACGTTGCTCGGTGTCACGGGTTCTGGAAAGACGTTTACTATTGCGAACGTGATTCAGAACACGCAGCGCCCAACGCTTGTCATCGCGCACAACAAGACGCTTGCGGCGCAGCTGTGCAATGAGTTCCGTGAATTCTTTCCCGAGAATGCCGTGGAGTATTTCGTTTCCTACTACGATTACTACCAGCCGGAGGCGTACATGCCGCGCACGGACACGTTTATTGAGAAGGAGGCGATGATCAACCAGGAGATCG
>MGFA01000003.1:0-34197 GCA_001791645.1 Candidatus Uhrbacteria bacterium RIFOXYB12_FULL_58_10 | reverse complement strand
CCGCCACCCAGGCGCTGCTTACGCGCCGCGACGTGATCATCGTCGCGTCAGTTTCGTGTATCTATGGCTTGGGAAGCCCGAAGGAATACAGGAACACGGTGATGCAAATGAAAGTAGGCGAAGGGAAACGTTCGGAGATTTTGCATCGGCTCGTGGACATGCAGTTCGAACGGACCACCGCCGACCTGACGCGCGGCCATTTTCGGGCGCGCGGGGAGGTGCTTGAGATAATGCCCATGAACGAGGAGTTGATCTATCGATTGATTTTCGAGGAGGAGACCGTTCGTGAGATCATCTTGCTTGACTCGGTGAGTCGTAAGGAGATTGGTCATGAGCCGTTCGCGTGGATCTTTCCGGCGAAGCACTATGTCGTGTCTCCGGAGCATGAAAAAACCGCACTTTCCGGCATCAAAAAAGAACTCGACGACCAGCTCGCACTTTTTGCCGCCGAAGGTAAACCGCTTGAGGCGGAGCGCATTTCACGCCGCACGCGGTATGACCTCGAAATGATCAAGAACGTCGGATACTGCAATGGCATTGAAAACTACTCGCGACACTTTGACGGTCGCGTCGAGGGTGAGCCACCATACACGCTCATGGATTATTTTCCAGAAGATTTTTTGACCGTTATCGACGAATCGCACGTTTCAGTGTCTCAGATTGGCGGCATGTACGCGGGCGACAAGGCGCGCAAAGATGTCCTCGTCGAGCATGGGTTCCGGTTGCCATCGGCACGTGACAACCGTCCGCTCACGTTTGAGGAATTCGAGAAAAAAATTGGTCAGACCGTATTTGTGTCGGCCACGCCTGGGAAGTACGAAAAACAGCATTCTGAACGCTTTGTCGAGCAAATCATTCGACCGACGGGCCTCGTTGACCCTGAGATTGACGTACGGCCAGTCACGGGAGACAAACAGAAGGGTACGAAGGGACAAGTCGAGGACCTGATCGAAGAAATCGTCGTGCGCGTCGCGAAGGGAGAACGTACGCTCGTTACCACGCTGACCAAGAAGATGGCCGAGGATCTCACTGAGTTTTTAAAGGAACGCAGGATCATGGTGCAATATTTGCACTCCGACGTCGAGACGCTCGACCGCATCACCATCCTGTCTGATCTGCGCAAGGGCAAGTACGACGTGCTCGTGGGCGTAAACCTGCTTCGCGAGGGTCTTGACCTGCCGGAAGTCACGCTTGTCGCCATTCTCGACGCAGACAAGGAGGGGTTCTTGCGCTCTGAGACATCGATCATCCAGACCATCGGTCGTGCCGCGCGCAACGTCGGCGGCCGCGTGATTCTCTACGCCGATGTCATGACCGGCTCCCTTGAAAGTGCCATCAGAGAAACGGATCGTCGCCGCGAGATCCAAATGGCTTACAACGAAAAGCATGGCATCACGCCAAAGACGATTCAGAAGACAATCACGGACATCCGCAGCATGCTCGGAGCAAGTGAGGACGAAATAAAAAATGTGCTCAACATCGAAGTTACAGCTGAGCCGAAGGAAATTGAGGATCTCATCAAGGATAAAAGCGAAAAGATGCGCATTGCGTCGCACAGCCTCGACTTCGAGACCGCGGCAATTCTGCGCGACGAGATCATTTTGCTCAAAAAGGAATTAAAAGAGAAGAAAGGAAAACAGGGGCAAATACATGTATGAATGACAAGATCATCATCAAGGGAGCGCGGGAACATAATTTGAAGAACATCACGTTGGAGATTCCGCGCAACCAGTTGGTTACCATCACGGGTTTGTCGGGTTCCGGCAAGTCGTCGTTGGCATTCGACACGATTTTCGCGGAGGGACAGCGCCGCTATGTGGAATCGTTGTCCGCATACGCGCGGCAGTTTCTCGGGCAGATGGAGAAGCCGGACGTGGACGAAATCGAGGGACTCTCGCCGGCAATTTCGATCGATCAGAAGGCACACTCCGCGAATCCGCGCTCGACCGTGGCGACGATCACGGAGATTTATGATTACCTTCGCGTGCTCTACGCGCGCGTCGGCAAGCCGCATTGCGTGAAGTGCAAGAAGGAGATTGAAAAGCTGTCGAACGAGCAGATGGTGGATGTGGTTTTGAAGGGGACAGGTGGGACACAGGGGACAAAGGGAGCGGTGAAAATTCTCGCGCCCGTTGTTCTTGGTCGCAAGGGCGAATACTATCAGTTGTTGTACGACCTCTATAACTCGGGGTTCGCGCGTGTTCGTATCGATGGGCAGCTTTTCGACCTTTCGCAGCAAATCAAGTTGAAGAAATATCAGCAGCACACCATTGAGGTTGTTGTGGATTCCATTCCCGTTTCCTCGCTTATGAGCGACGATAAGGAGGCCCGCCAGCGGCTCGCTGATGCGCTTGAGACGGCTGTGCGGCGTGGAAATGACGTGGCGATTATCGCGTATCCCGATGGGACCGAGCGCATGTTGTCCTCCAAGTTTTCATGTCCGGATGACGGTTTTGCGTTTCCGGAAATCGAACCACGTTTGTTTTCGTTCAACTCCCCGTACGGCGCATGCCAGGTCTGTCATGGGCTCGGCACGGCCGAACTGTTCAGCGAGGAATTGTGCGGAGCGTGCACGGGCGATCGCCTGCGTCCAGAAGCGCTTCACGTGTGGCTGCCTCGATCTTCCGCCTCCACGGATACGAGCGGTCTGTCGATCGTCGATATCAGCCGAATGTCCATCGAGGCGGCCACGGAATATTTCAGATCCGTTCAGTTTTCCGAACGCGAGCAGGAGATCACGGGCCCGGTTCTCAAGGAGGTCGTGAATCGCCTGCAGTTCATGATGGATGTGGGGCTTCATTACCTTGCGTTGAATCGTATGGCAGGAACGCTCTCCGGCGGGGAGGCGCAGCGCATTCGTCTTGCGTCGCAGGTCGGATCGCGCCTTGTCGGGGCGTTATACGTTCTCGATGAGCCGACGATCGGCCTTCATCAACGCGACAACGATCGACTAATCGAGACGCTTTTGCAGTTGCGCGATCTCGGCAACACGGTGTTGGTTGTGGAACATGACGAGGATACCATTCGCGCGTCCGATTACATGGTGGAGATTGGACCGGGCGCTGGCGTGCACGGTGGGTTTGTCGTTGCAGCAGGTCGAACACCGGATGTGTTCAAGGATAAAAACTCGCTGACGGCCGCCTATCTGCGGGGGGACAAAAAGATCGAGGTGCCGGAAACGCGCCGGAAGGCGGGAAAGGATTCCATCAAGATTCGTGGCGCCTCGGAGAACAATCTGAAAAACATCGATGTCGACATCCCGCTGCGTCGGTTCGTTTGCGTGACGGGCGTTTCGGGTTCCGGAAAGTCTACGCTCGCGTATGACACCATGTACAAGGAATTGGCGCGTCGTTTGTATGGCTCCAAAGATCGTCCTGGCAAGCACACGGCGGTTCTTGGCGCGGAGTACATCGATAAAACCGTGCTCATTGACCAGGGCGCCATCGGTCGTACGCCACGCTCGAATCCCGCGACGTATACCGGATGCTGGGGGCCGATCCGCGAGATATTCGCGGCAACCGAGGAAGCGCGATTCCGTGGGTATAAGGTTGGTCGCTTTTCGTTCAACGTTCCAGGCGGCCGGTGCGAGAGCTGCGAGGGGCATGGAACCACGGCAATTGAAATGCACTTCCTTCCTACCGTGTACGTAACTTGTGACGTGTGTAAGGGCAAACGGTTCGAACGCGAGACGCTTGAGATATTATTTAAGGAAAAGAACGTCTTTCAGGTTCTTCAGATGACGGTAGAAGAAGCAACGGAATTTTTTAGTGAGATTCCCGTTGTTCATGACAAGCTTAAGACGCTCAACGAGGTCGGACTGGGTTATTTGCGGCTCGGTCAGAGCGCGACCACGCTTTCTGGCGGGGAAGCGCAGCGCGTAAAACTTGCGTCCGAGCTTTCAAAACGTGCCACAGGTCGCACACTCTATCTGCTTGACGAGCCGACCACCGGGCTGCACTTCGAGGACGTGAAGCGTCTTTTGGAAGTGCTTCATAAGCTGGTAGACAAGGGCAACACGGTGGTGGTCATCGAGCACAACCTCGACGTCATCAAGACCGCCGACTGGCTCATCGACCTCGGTCCGGAAGGCGGCGACAAGGGCGGCACCCTCGTCATGGCCGGCACCCCGGAAGACATCGCCCGCCACGCGAAGAGTTATACGGGGCAGTACCTGAAGCGAATGTTGAAGTGATGCTATACTGGGCGCATATGAAATATCTCATCGCGATCGCGGGCGTCCTGGCGTTCCTTGGCGCGGGCTGTGTCGCGCCTGTCGAGCCTGACACGAGCGGAGGGGATCCTACGACCGGGGCGCCGGTCGTCGAAACCGACGTGACGCTTCCGCTTTCCGGGGACGGGCCGGTCGGATATCTCCCGGTCTACAAGCGGTTCGGCGAGTTCTTTGACGACCGGTTCGTCGGATACCACACTGGCGAGGACGCGGAGGTGCCGCCGGACGACGATCCGTTGCCGCCGATCCCCGTGCTGGCGGTCGCGGACGGAACGGTAGCGTACCTGTCGCACGTGTCCGGGTTTGGCGGAGTCGTCATTCTGCAGCACGAGTTCGACGGGGAATCGATCCAGACCCTCTACGGGCATCTCGATCTCGATTCGACGACCCTTCGGACCGGCGACGTCGTGGCAAAGGGCCAGGTCATGGCGATTCTCGGGGAGGACAAGTCCGAGGACACCGACGGCGAGCGCCGGCACCTGCATTTTGCCGTTTATCGCGGCGCCGAGGTTCGGCTCCAGGGATACGTTTCGTCGCCCGTCGAGCTCGACGCGTGGATCAACCCGCAGGACTTTTTCGCCGAGCACGGCGTCACCCGGCCCGATCCGGACCTCGCGGAACACGACGACGTCCTGAGCGCCCGCGACCTGCTCTGGTACCCCTCGCCCACGCGCCGCGACGTCCCGCTCGCGCACGCCGCATACGGCGAGCTTGATTTCGAAATGCCCGCGGACTGGGACGTGGAATACATCCCGTCGCTCGACGCGCTGAACCTGTACGAAGTCTCCGGCGCAGGAACGGCCCGCGAACGCTCGAAGATGCTCATCCGCTACTTCGACGCGAACGATTTCCAGACGTTGTCGACCGTCGACGTTATATCGACCGAGACGGTCTCCGTCGGCGTCGAGGACTATGACGCTCGTCGGTACGAGATCGTTAAGAAATCCGGGATCGAGGATTTCACGGACCAGCCGGCGTGGCGCAACGCCCAGCATGTCGTGACGGACTTCCGCGCCGAGGCTGGTTTCTCCCGGTTCTACGTGGTAGCCGCGAATCCCGATCTCGACCCTGCCGTCTACCAAGGCATCTTGGACAGCATTGGGGCAGATTTTTTTAGCGCTTGAATTTGGCTCGGATCTGTCCCGGAAGGTCCTCCCAGAACAAGGAAATGGACGCGGCGAGAAGGCCGATGTCGCGGACCGTGATCGCGGTGGTCCCTGTGGTGGCAAGAACGACAGCCAGGTGGACGGCGCCGACGAGCGTGGCGACCCACGCGCCGATGTCGATGAGCAGGAAGAAACCGATGGCCATGTCAACCACGGCCGTGCCGATCATCGCCTCTCTCTGCGGGACCGGGAGCAGGTCCGCGGCCCACGGATGAAGGAATCCGCCCCAGAAGTCCGGATCCTTGAAGATGAGGATGCCGATCCACAGGAAGGTGACGGCCATGCCGATGCGCAGGATGTGGTAGGAGAAGCCGCGGGTCTTCATAGGACGTGTGTGATGACGTTCGATTGCCTCTCGTCGCGTTTTGTTAAGGAGTCATGGTTTTATGATAGCATACGCCTGATGATCCCTCCTTCCGTGCAGGTCAAAGACGGCAGGCTTCCGGACAATCCCGGGGTGTATTTTTATTATGGAGATGGCGGGAAACTGCTGTACGTCGGCAAGGCCACGTCGCTCAAGCGGCGCGTGGCGACATACTTCAGCGAACGCGGGGACGGGCGGGGCGCACGCATCGCGGAACTCGTGTCGAAGATCGCCCGCATCGACTACGTGGAGACGCCGACGGTCATCGAGGCGCTGGTGCTCGAGGCCAATCAAATCAAGGCGCACGCGCCGCCGTACAACGTGCTCGGCCGCGACGACAAGAGCTTCAACTATCTCGTGATCACCAACGAGGAGTTTCCTCGTCCGTTGCTCATGCGCGGGCTTGACCTCGAACGGCTCGGCGTCAATCCCTTCGACAAGGCGCTCACCCCCGCGACGAAGAAAAAGTTTCTCGCCGTGTTCGGCCCGTACACGAGCGGCCTGGCGCTCAAGCGCGCGTTGGCGCTCATCCGCCCAAGCATCCCGTGGAGCACCTGCGCGCCGGGTCAGAAACGGTCGTGCTTTGACCGCCAGCTTGGGAAATGTCCGGGCGTATGCGTCGGCGAGATCTCGAAGGCCGAGTACCGGAAGACCGTCCGGAACCTGATCCTGTTTTTCGAGGGGAAGAAAACGGCGATCGTGCGGACGCTGAAGCGCGACATGGCCCGCGCGGCCGCGGCGCTGGACTTCGAGCGTGCCGCGAAGCTGCGCGGCCAGGTATTCGCGCTCGAGCACATCCGCGACGTGTCGCTCATCATGCGCGAGGACGTGGACCTGCCGTTCGCGCCGGTGCGGGACGCCGGATACCTCGACCTCAACGGCCGCGTCGAGGCGTATGACATCTCCAACATCTCCGGGACGTCTGCGGTCGGCTCGATGGTGGTGTTCGAGGAAGGGAAGCCGGCGAAGGCACTTTATCGCAAGTTCCGCATCAAGACCGTGAAAGGAGCCAACGATTTCGCGATGATGGAAGAAGTGCTGCGTCGCCGCCTCTCGCGAGAGGCGGCGGGGTCGAAGGGATGGGGCCTGCCCGCGCTTATGGTCATCGACGGCGGGGAAGGCCAGGTCGGACGCGTCTTAAGGGTGATGGATGGCTTCGGCGTGCGCGTCCCCGTGGTCGGCATCGCCAAGGGATTCGACCGCAAGCAGGATCGGCTGGTCTACGACCGTACCGACACGGAACTTCATCGCGCCGTGATGCGCGGGAAGGAAATCCTCCAGCGCGCGCGTGACGAGGCACACCGTTTCGCGGTATCCTATCATCGAACCTTGCGATCGAAACGATCGCTTTATGCGAAGTAACACATCTGCCGTTCCGTCGTTTGAACCACTGTGGACGGGAATCTTTGCGTTGGCCGCGGATTTGCTCGGAACGTTCCGGGCGGCCGCGGAAACCGAGGCGAAGGCCGACGAGGATTTGGTTCGTGCCATGCGAGGCGGCGACGACCGCGCGTTCGAGATGCTGTACGAGCGGTACTTCGACAAGATGTACGCGTTCGTCGTCCGCCGCGTCGGCCACCACCAGACCGCCGAGGATCTTGCCTCCGACGTATTCATGAGGGCGTTCACCCACCGGCAGTCGTTCGTGTGGCGCACGTCGTTTTCGGCGTGGATCTATCGCATCGCCACCAACCGGGTCACCGATTACCATCGCACAAAGAAGCCCTCCGAGGAGCTCGACGAGGCAAAGCACGACCAGCCGTCCACGGTGCCGCACGCACCCGACGAGGTGGACCGCGGCATCCTGCATCGGAAGCTGGAGACGGTGCTTGAGAAACTCCCGGAGCGCGAGCGCATCGCCGTCACCATGAAGTTTTACGGGGAGTGCGACAACGGCGAGATCGCCAAGGCGCTCAAGGTTACGCCGAACAACGTGGGAGTGATCGTGCACCGCGCGCTCAAGAAATGCCAAGCATCCTATGACTGACCAATCTGACAACATGCGTAAGGAACCCGCGGATCCGTCGTTGGAGAAACTGACGGCCGATTTGGGCCGCCACGCTAAATCCACTGACGCCACGCCGCGACTCGGATTCAAGGAAGCGCTTCGACTGCGCCTCCACGAGGCGCTCGCGGCCCGCCCATCGCCTATGTCGTCCCGTCTCAAGCTGTTTGCCGCGCTTTCGCCCGTTCTCGTCGTGCTCATCATCGCCGTGCTGGTGCTCCAGCCGTTTTTCGGCGTCCAGACGGTGTATGCGTACGACCAGTTTACGCTAACTCCCGCGTCCTCGGACGCGCTCGGCATCGAGCCGAATACCTCGTTCACGCTCGAGAGTCGCGATCCGGTGTCCGCGTCGGACATCGAGCATCTGCTCGTTGTAAGGACCGCGGAGGACGTCGGCTATGACGTCGAGCAGGTTTCTGAAAAAGAATTGCGCATCGCCTTTGACGAGTCGCTTTCTTCCGACGAGGTGGTGAAGTTCAGCCTTGCCACCACGACCACCTGGCCGAGCGGCGAGACCGCGACGCGCGATTACAATTGGGCGTACCAGGTGAAGGGGGATTTCCGCGTAACGTCCACGATTCCGGGCGACGAAACGAGCCAGGTCCCGCTCGACACGGGGATCGAGTTCGTCTTCAACTATGAGAACGTCGACCAGGACGATTTCGAGGACGCGCTGACCATCTCCCCGCCGATCGCCGGCCACGTGGAATCCTCCCGCCGGTCGTTCGTGTTCGTGCCGGACGAGATCCGGCCGCAGACGCTGTACACGGTCACGCTTTCCGGCGACCTGCCGCTCGAGGGGAGCGACGAGACGCTCGGCGAGGATTACACGTTCACGTTCGAGACGTCGCTCGACGAGTCGCGCGGCGTCGCGCTCGTGGTGGACGACCGGTTCAACACCGCGACCCCGGGCGACACGGTGGCGCTGGCGTACAACGAGTGGGGAAATGCCGACGGGGATACCTCCGCGTCGCACGTGAAGCTGTACCGGTACGGGTCGTTCGAGGAATACGTGGCCGCGATGAAGACGGCGCGCGACTTCGAATGGCGCACGTTCGTGAACGCGGACGCGCTTATCGACACCTCCGCGCAGCCCGCGCTCGAGTTCGACGCGGAGACGCCGGAATACGACTGGCGGCAGTACCTCATGTTTCCGGCCGCGCTCGAGGAGGGGTATTACGTCGCGGACGTCTCGCACCACGGCGCGCGGACGTGGGCGCTCATCTCGTCGTCGAATCTGACGGCGTACGTTTCGCGCGCCACCAACCGTACGCTGTTCTGGGTGAACGACGCGACCACGGATACCCCGCTTTCCGGCGCCTCCGTGTCCTATTCCGGCGACGACGAGCACGGGACCACCAATGCCGACGGCCTTGCCTCGGTCACCTCGGCCGACGCGCAGGACAACATCGTGGAGATTCGCCGCGACGACGACGCGATCGCCATTCTCCTGCAAAGCTCGCTCATCATGGAGACCGACGGGAGCCGTTCCTGGTCCTCGCGCCCGGTGGGCAGCGGGGTCGCGGACGAGTACTGGACGTACCTGTACACCGACAGGCCAACGTACAAGCCGACCGACACCATGAAGTTTTGGGGATACGCGGAAGCGCGCGACGACGGCACGCGTCCCGAGAGCGTGTTCGTGGACGTCGGGTTCGACTCGGTCACGGTTAACGTCACCCCGGAAGGAACCTACGCGGGCGAGCTGTCGCTGCGTGGGGTGAGCGTCGGGTATTACTCGCTGAACGTTTCCTGGGGAACCGAGGTGGTCGCCACCCGTTCCATCAACGTCACCGAATATGTGAAGCCGGCCTACACGTTGTCCATCGAGCCGGACGTGGACGCCGCGTTCGTCGGCGACACGGTCGGGTACACTGTGCACGGCGAATTTTTCGAGGGAACCCCGGTCAACGGGCTGGAGGTGCTCATGTCCGGCGAATGCGGCGACCAGACGCTGACGCTCGACGACGCGGGCAACGCGCACGGTTCCTTTTCCTGCTCGTATGCCGAAAGCCGTCGTTACCCGCAGTCCGTTTGGTTCTCGGTCCGCCCGAGCCGTTCGGAGGAAGGGGAGATTCAGGCGAGCTCGACTGTGATGATGTTCGGGCCGAAGATTTACCTCGATACCCCGTGGACCAGCAACACGATCGAAAACGGGGTCGGGATGATCGAGGCCGTGGTGCGCAACACCCAGGCGATTGATTCTTACGATCCTGAGACGTTTGGCCCGACGGTACGCGCCGGACAGGCCGTCACCGGCACCGTCCGGGAAATCACCTATACCAAGCGCGAGACCGGACAGTCGTATGACTTCGTCCGCAAGCTGGTGGTGACGAACTATGCGTACGACCGCAACGAGCGCGTGCTCGAGGAGTTCACCATGTACTCGGGAGACGACGGGGTGGCGGACCACACGTTCGCCGCCGCGAACCCGGAGGCGAACTACCGCGTGGACCTGTCCGCGCGCGACGAGCTCGGCCGCGTCGACAAGACGGAGCTGTACCTGTGGTCTCGCCAGGAGTTCGAACACGGGGAGTCGAACGCGCTGTCGTTCAATAACGATGACGCCGGAGAGAACCAGTGGGAGTTCGCGGGATACGACGTCGGCGAGCGCGTGAACCTGTCCGTGCATCAAAACGGGCGCCCGTTCGAGGTGCCGCAGGGCGGCCAGTTCCTGTATTACCAGGCGCATCGCGGCATCCGTGAAACCGAGACGTCGACGACGTCGCGATACGCGTTCGACTTCGAGGCGAAGGACGTCCCGAACGTCGCGGTGTACGGCGTGCTGTACGCGGACGGCGCGTACCAGCAGGTCGGGCAGTTCGGCTGGTGGTACGGATCCGCCGGGTTTCCGGTTTCCTACGATTCCTCGCTTTCGAACCTGACGGTGAGCGTGACCCCGGACCGTACCACGTACGCGCCGGGCGTAGACGTGAATCTCGACGTGCACGTGCAGGACGCGGACGGAGATCCGATCGAGGCCGAGGTGAACATGAACGTGGTGGACGAGGCGTACTACGCGCTGTTTCCGGAGTCCGCGAACCCGCTTGGCAGCCTGTACCGCTGGGTAGACGACGGCGTGGTCGTCACGCAGGTGACTGTCAGCGCGGACTCGGCGTCCATGGGCGCGGAGAAGGGCGGGGGCGGCGAGCGCGCGCTCGGGCGCTCGGTGTTCAGGGACAACGCGGCGTTCGATCTCGTGCGCACGGACGCGAACGGGAACGGAACGATGACGTTCACGCTGCCGGACAACATCACGTCCTGGCGCGTCACGGCGCAGGCGCTCGACGCCGACGGCAAGCGCGCGGGCGACACCCTGATCAACGTCGACGCGACGCGCCCGTTCTTCCTGAACCACGTGATGCGCGACTCCTATCTCGACGCCGACCAGCCGATGATCCTCGTCCGCGCGGCCGGCACGCAGGTCGGGCTCGGCGACACGGTCGCGTACAAGGTAGAGGTGCCTGACGCGTCGTTCTCGCAGACGTTCAGCGCCGAGGGCGGCGACACGGTTCGCTTCGCGCTGCCGGACCTCGATCTCGGCACGCATAACGTCACGATCACGGGGACCACCGGCGCGCTAGAGGACAAGATCACGCGCGCGGTGACGATCGTCCCGTCACGGCTGGTGCGTCCGGTGATCACGGAGGTTTCCGGCGACATCAACCCGACCGTCGTCGTGGACGGCGCGGATGACCGTTACACCGAGGTCACGTTCATCGACGGCGCCATCGGCCGCTACTACGGCGAGCTTCAGACGCTCTCCGGGTGGTGGGGAGACCGCGCCGACGAATCGCTCGCGCGCCTGTACGCCGCGGAGCTCCTGAACGCGTACTTCGGGGAGGAGAACGTCCTTCCGGAGTTATCGACGGGCGCCTACTGGAGCGACGGCGTCCGGCTGCTCCCGTACGCGGACGGGGACTTCGACGTCACCGCCAAGGTCGCGCTCCTGCAGGACACGCCGTTCTCGGAGGAAGACCTCGCGTCGTACTTTTCCTGGCGGCTGGAAAGCGACTTCGAGGCCATGACCCCGCGCGAGCGCGCGATGGCGTTCGCCGCGCTGGCGTCCCTCGGGGAGCCGGTGCTCGCGGAGCTGCAGCGCGTCGCGCCGGACCTCGGCGACGACGAGGATGTGCGGCTCTGGGTGGCGTTCGGCCTGCACGGGGCGGGCGACGACGAGGGCGCGCGCAAGATCTATCGCGAACTCATGGAGGAAGCGACCGATCGGGATGGATACCTGTTCCTCGACGCCGGCAACGCGGAAACCACCATTGAGCGCACGGCGCTCGCCGCGGCGCTAGCGGGCGCACTAAACGAGCCGCAGCGCGACCAGCTGCATGATTACGTGATCTCGGCCGCGTCTGGCGGCACCACTGTGGTCCTCGAGCGGCTCCTGTACGTGAAGGAAACGCTCCCGCATCTCATTGCGAGCGAAACTGAGTTCTCCTACACGCTGCGCGGACAGCGCGAGACCGCCACCGTGGGCCACGGGGAAACCGTCACCGTGATCGCCGCGCCGGAGGACCTGTCGCGCTTCGCGCTCGAGGTCGGCCGCGGGTCGCTCATCGTCGTCAGCCGGTACGAGACGCCGGTGGTGGACCCGGACGCGCCGGTGTATGCGTCCCTCGGGATCACGCGCACGATCTCGACCGACCAGGGCGCGACCGCGACCTTCGCCGAGGGACAGCTCGTGAAGATCGAGCTGGACTACGCGTTGCCACCGTCGAACTGCGGATGGCAGGACGAGGGTTCGACCGAGCAGAACTACGTCCCATGCGAGACCTACCAGATCACGGACGTGCTTCCGTCCGGTCTCTCGGTCGTCACGTCGACCGGCTACGGCACGTTCGAGGGGTCCAGCTGCTATGACTTCCCGGCACAAGTCGCGGACCAGCGCGTCAGCTTCTACGTAAGTCAGTACACCGAAACGGCCTGCCGTAACGGCCTGACCTATTACGCGCGCGTCGTGACCCCGGGAACCTATCTCGCCGAGCCGGCGTACATCCGCTCCTCGCGCGATCCGGACATGAACAACCACTCCGATGCGGTTACCGTTACCGTCAACCCGTAAACTCATCCGACGCCGGGCGTTTTCCACTAACGCCCGGCGTTGCGTTGCAATCATTGCCGTCGTCTTGGTTTTGGCGGTGGTGTTCGCATGGGCGTTGGTCCCGTCGCGCCAAGACGCGACGAACCCGGCCGTGAATGACGTGGGACAAAACGAGGTCTCCGTCCGCCCCGTCTTCTCCATCGCCGAGATCGACGGGATCGACGACGTGATCAACGCGGTGCGGGTTGGGACGGACGGGACGGAGGGGGCAGACATCCGCGCGGCGGTTCTTCCCCATCATACGCTCGCGGGACCGAAGCTCATGGAACTTTGGACCGAGATCAGTGACGGATCGGATCCATCCGTGATCGTGGTGATTGGGCCCAACCATGAAAATGCGGGAGAGGGGATGGTGCAATCGACGCATGGCACGTGGACGTCGCCGTTTGGGATCGTGCAAACCGACGACGGGCTGATCGACAGGCTTGTTTCGCTTGGCATCGTGAGCGATGAGCCGGAGTCGTTCGTAAACGAGCATGCCATTGGCACGCACGTTCCCTATTTGGCAAACCTATTTCCTGGCGTGCCGATCGTCCCGATTATTGCGAAGTCTCCTGCGGGAGCAGACAATGCGCTTTCGCTCGTGCTTGTTCTCCAGCAGACGTTGCCGGACGATGCTCTCATCGTGTCGAGCGTCGATTTTTGTCACTTCCTTCCACAAGGCGCGACCGACGCGATGGACGCGGAAACTCTCGCGCACGTCGCCGGACGGCGGTATGGGGAAATCGAGCGTTTGCATTCCGATCATCTCGATACGCCATTCGCCTTGATAACGTATCTGCTTTGGAGCGACCGCAACGGTTACGCGGCCGACCTCGTGTGGCATGAAACCTCGCACCGCCTCCTCGGCGATCCCAATGCCCCCGGCACGAGTTATCTCGTCTTCTTTTCCTCGGCGATCCCAACGGACCCTCCTTCCTCGATAACCCTCTCTTTCGCCGGTGACATCATGCTCGGTCGCGCGGTGGCCACGGTGATCGCGAAGACCACCGTCGCCCAGGCATTCGCCTCGGCCGCGTCCGCGTTCGAGGGAAGCGATCTCGCGTTCGCCAACATCGAGTCCGTCCTCACGTCGTCGACCCAGGACACGGGGAAGGAGATCTTCTTCAAGGCCGATCCCGCGCGCGCGGACGTGCTCCAGTACCTCGGGCTGACGCACGTGTCCGTGGCGAACAATCACGTGGACGATTACGGCCGCGCGGGATGGGAGGAATCGTTGGGACATCTGAACGAAGCGGGGGTCGCGCCGGTGGGGGATTATCATGGCGACGTCGAGCCGGTGGTTGCGGAGACGGACGGGAAGAACGTGGTCTTTCTGGCATACGACGACACGTACCGACCGGTGGACACGGAACGGCTCGCGGCCGACATCGCGTCGGCCGACGCGCTTGGCGATATGCTCGTCGTGTCCTTCCACTGGGGCGTCGAGTACCGGCACACGCCGACGTCACGTCAAAAAACGCTCGCGTATGCCGCCATCGACGCGGGCGCGGACGTGGTCGTCGGCCATCATCCGCACGTCCTGCAGGGCGTCGAGACATACGGCGGCGGGCTGATCCTGTACTCGCTCGGAAACTTCGTGTTCGACCAGATCGGGGAGGACGAGAACGAGTCGGTTGTCGCGAAGGTCGCGTGGAACGGCGATGGCACACGCACGCTCGAGCTCGTCCCCATGCGCGTCGTCGGGACGTTTCCGCGGATCGCGACGAACGAAGAACGGCTCGCCACGCTTGGGCGAATCGTCGGGTGGAGCGACGCGGAGTTTCCGGGGGGGTTCGCGACGGCCGGTACGCTGACGTGGTAAGTGAGGATTGAGCGAAAATGGCCATAATCGGCCGTTTTTTATAAATGCTGAGAACGGTCGGAATCGGTTGACGATTTTCGGAATCCATGCTATTTTGCGCTTCTCCTGCGCGGGTTTGGCTTGGTGCCGGCTTGCGTCAGGGTGGTCTCTCACAGGGAGCAAGAAGAAAATGAATCGTTACACCCGCGGCCTTTGGGCCGCGTTCCTGCTGCTGGTCGGCGCGTTGCTGACCGTCCCGTCGCAGGCGCTCGCCTACGACTGCACGGCCCTTGTGGTCGACGACGCCGGGGCCCTCGGGTCCGGCATCGCCAAGGTCGAGGCCGCCGCGCAGAAGCTCGAGAGCTCCGGCGCGTACGTGCGCGTCCGGACCGTCAACGACTTCGGCGGCTTCGCCGACGTCGACCGCTACGAGGCCGACTACGAGGCACACTGTCCGGCGTGGCAGGACATGAACGGCGGCACGAAGAGCAACCTCCTCGTGTTCGCGGTGTCCTTCGGCGACCAGCGCGGTGCCGGCCTGTACTACGGCGACCTCTGGAAGAAGACGCTCGACGCGCAGTGGAACACGGTGCTCACCGACGAGGTGGTGCCGCGCCTGCGCGACGGCGACGCGCCCGCCGCGTTCGTGGCCGGGCTCGACGGCATCGGCGAGATCGTCGCTGCCACCAAGGTCGCGCGCACCGCGTCCTCCTCCGGCACCGCGCCGGTGGTGGTCGTGCAGCAGCCCTCCCAGCCCACGGACCTGTCCGGGCTGTGGAGCGTGATGAAGTGGGTGCTGCTCATCGTCGTTTTCGCCATCATCGGCTGGACCGTGAATGAGTGGCGCCGCAAGGTGGCGGTCACGCGTGCGGCCCAGCAGCAGGCGAGGCTAGCCATGCAGGCGTGCGTCAACTACGTGGTCACCGCTGAGCAGCCGCTCGCGCTGGCAGAGGCGAAGGTGAACGGCCAGGCGAAGAACTTCGCCAACGTTGACATCCAGCCGCTGCTCGACACGCTCGCCGCGGCCCGCCGCAACCTGATGGCGGCACAGACCGAGTACGGCGAGCTGCAGGGCATGGACGTGAACCCGGACAAGAATGGGCTCACCGCGGGCGAGTACGAGAACCTCGAGGCACGCTACTACGCGCTGCTTGTCAAGTTCCGTTCCGCCACGGCGTCGGTGAATGGCATCGACGCGCGGATCACCGAGCTCGCCGCGCTCGCCGCGAGCGCGAAGACGGAGTTCGATGCCGCCAGCGGCGCCATCGAGGCCGCCGGGGCGGACATCGCCACCATCGAGTCCGCCGGGTTCCGCGTCGCGGAAGCCAACACCATGCTCGAGCGTGCTGTCGCGGCGCTTGGGGACGCGGAAAACGCGATGAAGGCCAAGTCGTTCAACCTCATGCAGGCTGGACTCACGGAGGCCAAGCGGCTCGCCGCCCAGGCGGCCGGGGACGCCAAAGCGGTGAGGCGTGGGAAGCAGGACATCGACGCGAGCATTGCCGCCCAGCGCGGCGAGGCCCAGCGCGTCGACCAGCTCATCGCTTGCGCCGGGACGGTGTTCCGCGAGATCTCGGCGGCCTACGCGCCGGAGTCGTGGAACAACATCAATGGCAACGGCAGCCAGGCCGAGCAGAAGGTGAACGACGCCGAGGGAGCGCTCGACGCGGCCGAAGCGGCCGCGGACATGGAGACCCAGGATTGGGTCTCCGCGCGCGAGCAGATCGTCTCCGCGACCGGCAACATCCAGCGCGCCGAGGCGCTCGCGAACGCGATCATCGCGCTCAAGCGCGACCTCGACGCGGCCAAGGCGGCCGCGTCCGGGGAGATCGCCTCCGCGGCGGCCGACATCCGCGCGGCGCGCGAGTACATCGCGCGGCACGACTCGGACATTGACGACGGCCTCGAGACCCGGCTCGACGAGGCCGAGCGCGCGCTCGACGAGGCCCGTCGCGAGCTCGCCAAGGAGCAGCCCAACTACCTCATGGTGGTGAAGGCGGCCCGCGCGGTCAATGCGACCGCGGACGGGATCCTGGCGAAGGCTCAGAGCGAGCACGAGGCCATAGAGCGCCTGCGCCAGCGCGCCGTCACCTCCCTCAGGGAAGCGGAGCGCTCCGTGGACGCGGCGAACAACTACATCGGGAGCCACCGCTCGGAGGTGGACTCAGACGCCGAGCGCATGGCGCAGAGCGCCGAGACCGCGCTCAACTTCGCCCGGCGCGTCTCCACGCTCCAGGACCAGATCCGCTACGCGGATCAGGCCGACCAGGAGTCCGACCGCGCCCTCGACATGGCCAAGCGCGACGTGCGCGAACGCGAGGAGGCACGCGAGCGCGAGGCCCGTCGCCAGCGCGAAGCGGCCGCGGCCCTGGTCCGCGCGGCCGAGGAACAGCGCCGGCGCGCCAGCCAGTCCTCGTCCTTGTCCTCCGGCGGCTTCGGCAGCTCGGGCGGACGCTCCGGCGGCTCCACGAGCTGGGGCGGCGGCTTCGGCGGTCGCAGTGGCGGCAGCGTCAGCTCCGGCGGCCGCGGCGGTCGTGGCGGCGGATCCGTGGGCTGGTAGCCCAGCAGACCGACAACTCGTCCCTCCGTAGCCGATCATTCGACCGGCGAAGGGGGACTCTTTCACCACCAGACCCGGCTAGTACCCGGGCGAGGTGACCAGCCCTGGCAGGCGGGCAGCCTGCTGACATCAGCACGAGGCAAGAATCGAATGATTTCCATCCTGGACAAGTTCCGGACCTTCACTTTCTCCAACCTGCACAGCCTGCTCGACGCGGCGATCGACCTCAACTCGGTCGAGGCCATCAAGCAGCACGTGCGCGACCTGGAGACCGCGCATCGCGACATGCTCGCCGCGCTCGCGGGGGCGAAGGGCAACGTGAGCGCGCTCAAGGCGCAGACCACGGCGCTCGAGGAGCGCATCGCCGACCTCACCGAGAAGATCGAGATCCTGCTCAGCGACGGCGACGCGACCAACGACCACTACGCCGACCCGTTCGGCGAGCAGATCGGTGACAGCGAGGAGGAACTCGCTGCGCTGGACGAGGAGATCGGCGGCGCCCAAGCCCAGGTCGCCGTGTTTGAGAAGGCTGAGGGACAAATCAAGAGCAAGGTGCAGCAGATGCATGGCGAGCTTCGCCGCCTCGCCTCGATGGAGCGCGTCGCCGCCGCCAAGGAGAAGGCCGCCGGCGCGCTCGCCGGAGCCACGGCCGCCCTCTCCTCGGGCGTGGACGGATCCGTGGACAGCGTGAAGGCGCGCCTGCAGCAGCGCGCGGGAACGGCCGACGCCACCTTCGAGCAGGCCGTCGACAGACTCGACGCCGCCGGCGGGGCCGAGGCCGCGGTGAAGAAGTCTATCGGCGCCAGCAAGGTCGCCGAGATCCGCGCGCGTCTCGCCGCCCAGAAGGCCGCCGCCCAGCCCGCCTAGTCGCCGCCGCCCGCACGGGGCAGCGCGACGCATTCGGGGTTCCATGTGAACCCTGTTTTTCTTTTTGTCTTTATCCACAGCCCCTCGAACTTTGTTCTCGCAAACGCTGCGTTGAGCAAAATAAATCGAATGGGATCATGTGTTGACGCGCCCCACGATGTGGCATAGAATGGGAGCAGGTGGAAGAAAGTGGGGATTGAACGGAAATACCGTTCGGTGCTCACGTTTTATTTAATAAAACTGATATCCGCCTCACGACTGCCATGTTCATTGGCGAATACAACCACACCATCGACGACAAGGGTCGCTTGGCGATCCCGGTGAAGTTCCGTGGAGACCTCGCGCATGGTGCAGTCGTGACACGAGGTCTCGACGCTTCGCTTTTCCTGTTCCCCAAGGAGGAGTGGGGCAAGCTGGCCGAAAAGTTGGCCAGCTTGCCCCTGGGGCAGTCCAATTCACGTGCGTTCGCCCGACTCATGCTTGCGGGGGCAATGGACGTGGATGTCGACAAGCAGGGAAGGTTCATCCTGCCGGAATATCTCCGACAGTATGCCGGGATGTCGAAGACGGTCGTTGTTGCCGGTCTCTACAACCGGTTGGAGCTGTGGGACGCCGAGAAGTGGGCTGCCTACAAAAAGATGACCGAGGCAGAAGTAGGAAACATCGCGGAGAAGCTTGGTGAGCTCGGCGTATAGGACGATGTCTTCGCTGCAAGAAACAGGCGTTATGGCTGAACCGACACACATTCCCGTACTGGTCAACGAGGTGCTTCGGTACCTTGTAGAAAGACCGGAGCAACAAGTCGCGTCATCCCGTGGGGCGGGATCTGACGCGCCGACCCAGCATACGGGTCGTCTGCCGGAAGAACAGCTATTGATTGATGGCACCGTGGGGCAGGGAGGGCATGCCGAGCAGTTGCTCGCGGCCCTTCCTGGGTGCCGGCTCCTCGGTTTCGACCGGGACCCTGTGAACCTGTCCATCGCGAAGAAGCGACTGGAGAGGTTTTCTGATGGCGCAACGTTGGTGCACGACAGTTACGCAAACGCATCGCATCACGCGTATGTTCATGGTTTTACTCAGGTTGACGGCGTCCTATTGGACCTTGGGTTCTCTTCGGCTCACGTTGATGAGCCGGAACGCGGATTTTCTTTCATGCAGGAAGGACCGCTTGACATGAGATATGATCGCGACGGCGAAGTGACTGCCGAGACGATCATCAATTCATGGAATGTAGACGATTTGGCGCACATCTTTCGTGTGTACGGGGAAGAGCCTGCCGCGCAAGTGATCGCGAAAGCGATTTACGCCGCGCGCAAGACCGAACGGATCACGACGACTTTGCAACTCGCAGAGCTTGTCGCGTCGGTGATCCGCCGGCGCGGGAAGATCCATCCGGCCACCCGCGTGTTCCAAGCGTTACGCATCGCGGTTAACGACGAACTTGGAGAGCTCGAACGCGCCCTGCCGGTGTTCGTCGAGCTCCTGAGGCCGGGCGGCCGGTTGGCGATCATCTCGTTCCACTCGCTCGAGGACCGAATGATCAAGCGATTCATTCTGTCACAGGAAGGGAATACCCTTCAGTCATTAACAAAACACGTCATCACGCCCTCGGAGGAGGAGATTCGTTCAAACCCGCGATCACGCAGTGCGAAATTGCGCGTGGCCGAACGTCTCTAGCGGCTATGTTCACATTTGAAAAAACAAAATACTCAGGAACAGGAAAAACGCGAAGCGCGATCACGTTTGTGAAAGCCCATACGCTTGCGCTTAACGTTGTTTCTCTCGCGCTCGTTTTTACGGCCGCGGCATCGTATATCGTGCAGGTCAACGGATCCGTGGCAAAGGGATACGCGATCCGTGAACTTGAGGATCAAATCAACGACCTGACCCTCGCCAATCAGAAGCTCGAGGTGACGGTGCGAGAGGCCCAGTCTCTTGAGAACGTCAATCGTTCGGTAAAAATGCTCGGGTTAGTTGCCGCGGAAACGCCAACGTACATAAACGCGTCCGTTTCCTCCGTTGCGCTCGCCCGCTAAGGCCATGTTCGCGCTCGCCATTGATACCAATCAAGTCGGAACCTATCTTTCCAACGTGAATTGGCTGGAGCCGTCTTGGGATCTGTTCATTATTCTTTTTTTCGTCGTTGCCTCGCTCATGTACGGGCTCTCGCTTGGCCGCGACCGCCTGCTCGTCATTCTTGTTTCCATCTACATGTCGCTTGCCGTGGTGGAATATGTGCCTTTTATTACTAATTTTAACGCAAGCATCAACATTAACGATACCTTCGCGTTGCGCGTATCCGTGTTTCTGGGCATTTTTATTATTCTGTTTTTCTTTTTGTCGCAATCGGCCCTCATGCGAACGCTCGGGGTAAACTCGGAGCACGGACCCATGTGGCAGGTCATTACTTTTTCCATCTTGCACGTCGGCCTGCTAATTAGCGTCACGCTCTCTTTTTTCCCATCGGAAGCGGCGGGCGTCCTTTCTCCGCTTACCCGCATTCTTTTCGTTGGTGACGTCGCAAAGGCCGTTTGGATTCTGCTCCCGGTATTCGCCATGTCATTTATCGGTCGTTCAAAGTCTGATGCGTAACAGAACGCGATGACCTGTGTATAATAGGTCTGTGAAGGCTGAATTTGAACGCTTTTACAGGGAAAACATCGACCGTATCCATCGATACGTGTTTTTTCGCATTGGGCGTAATCGTGATGTGACGGAGGACCTTGTGAGCGAGATCTTCTTAAAGGCATTTAATGCCTTTTCCGCATACGATCCCACTGTTTCGCGTTCGGCTTGGATTTATCGTATCGCGCATAATCATCTGGCCAATTACTATCGGGATCGGAAGGAGACAGCGAACCTCGACGATATCGCGCTTGTGGTGGTCGGTGAACATGGCGAAGAAACCATGCTGCGCCATGAGGCCGGACACATCATTCAAACCTCCTTGCGCAAGCTGTCGTCGCAGGAACGTCGACTTGTAACAATGAAATACCTAGAAGGGTACTCATATGAGGACATGGCCCCAATTTTGGAAAAATCAGCGACAACGCTGAAGGTTGCCACGCATCGTGCCATGAAAAAGCTAAAAATGATATGTTCCGGCTTAAACACCAATTGAGAACGTTGCGTAAAGAAGCGGATCCATCGAATGCGTTCAAAGATGCGTTACTTTTGCGTATTGTCGGGTCGCCCGCGCCACGCATGGCATTCCGGTTTGCCGTCGTTGGCGCCTGCGTTATCATCTTGGTATTTGGCATGGGGACCGGAGCGTATGCCTACGGAAGCCCAGACGTCGTGGAAGGGCATCCATTCTATTTTTTGAAACAAGGCTTGGAGAATGCCGAAGAACGACTTGCGACCACCCCGGATGCGCGCGCCCAGTATCACGCCAAGATGATGACGCGCCGCATGTCCGAGGCCGAACGCATCGCGGAGAATCAACAAAAAGTTGGAGCTTTGCTTGAGAATGCGGCGACCGAACTTGATTTGTCCGTCGAAGAGATACAGTCGAATCTGAAAAATTCACAGAACCGTCGAATGCTTATCGAACGACTGGATGAGCAGAATGATCGTTATGAAAACATGATGATGCGCGTACCAATGCGCGAAGGGGCAATGCGTCCGCTTCCGCGACCGGAAGCCATGCGCCAACGCTTGAATGAGATAAGCCCGTAATAATATTGCATGGATTAAAATTCCGCCAATGGCGGGATTTTGTGCTTTACGGGCATCTGCTATACTTCACGCGTATGATCCGACTGCATAATACGCTGACGCGGCAAACCGAGAAATTCCAACCAATCATGCAGGGGAAGGCATCCGTGTATTCCTGCGGGCCGACCGTGTATGGATACTCGCACGTTGGGAATATGCGCGCGGCCTTGTTTTCCGACCTGTTGAATCGCGCGCTTTCGTATAACGGGCTCGACGTCACCTTGATCATGAACGTGACGGATGTCGGACATTTGGTCGGCGACGCGGATGTGGGCGAGGACAAGATGATCGTTGCCATGCGTCGTGAGGGAAAAACGGCCTATGAGATCGCGGAATTTTACGCGCGCGCGTTTTTTCAGGACTTGGAGCGTTTGAACGTTAAACCGGCATCGAAGTATCCGCGCGCGACGGAACACATCCCTGAGCAGATCGCGATGATAGAACGGCTCGAGCGGAATGACCTCACGTATCGCACGTCGGACGGGATTTACTTCGATACGGCGAAGTTGCCGGAGTATGGACGGTTGTCCGGGCAAAAAAGCGAGGAGAAATTGGCTGGGGCGCGCGTAGAGCTTGGCGAAAAGAAGCGCGCGACGGATTTCGCGCTTTGGAAGTTTGCGCCCGAAGGAGTCAGGCGCGAGATGGTTTGGCCGTCGCCGTGGGGCGAGGGATTTCCCGGGTGGCACATTGAGTGTTCGGCCATGTCGAAGAGATATCTCGGCGTCCCATTCGACATCCATACGGGTGGAATCGATCTGATCCCGGTGCATCATGAGAACGAGATTGCACAGACGCTTGGCGCGGATGGCGTCCCCGAGGCGAACCTGTGGATGCATTCGGAGTTCGTGACGTTTGACGGGGGAAAAATGTCCAAGTCGCTTGGGACCGTGTTTACGGTCCAGGACCTTGTTGATCGCGGATACGACCCGCTCGCCTATCGATATTTCGTTCTTGGCGGACACTACCGCTCAAAGATCAATTTTACCTGGGAAGCGCTCGACGCAGCGCAAAATGCGCTAAACAAGTTACACGAAGCAACGCGCGCATGGCCACGCCCCGCGGACACCGGCGACCCCGATTACTTGGAGCGATTTTTGGCGGCGATAAACGATGATTTCAACACCCCCGAAGCGTTGGCCATTTTGTGGAACTTAGTGAACGATGAGACCGTCCCGCTTGAGGTTAAGGGCGCGACCATCCTGAGGTTCGATCAGATCTTTGGTTTGCAAATAGATCGGTATCTCGGAAAGTTGATCGAAGTTCCCGACGATATCCTAGAACTTGGCGCGCGACGAGAGGCCGCACGCGTGGCAAAGGATTGGACTGAGTCAGACCGGTTGCGCGATGAGATTGCCATACGCGGATTCGCGGTGGAAGATACGGCGGACGGACCAAAGTTCAGGCTTGTCTGACTGAGTTCGTCTAGGCTGTTTTGCACAGGCGTTCGTGCTATACTGTGAGCATTATGCCAGATTCTACGAATAAGCCGGTTGAAACGAAACAAACGCCGATTGAGCAGGTACCGCTGGAAGAAGCGCGGAAAATTGATATTGCAACGGAATCGGAGACAGCCAAAGAAAAAATTCACGCAGAACCGGCCAAGGAAACCCCGAAGGATACCTCTCCCGTCCCAAAGGAAACGCCTCCGCCTTCCGTTCCTATTGCGCCCGTCGTACCGGCTGCTCCGGCGAAGGATCCGGTAACCGCTCAAATTGAGAGCATTCTTTCCGAGGACCTCACAGACGTCTTTTTGGAAATGACTCCGGAAAAGCAAGGAGAATTTAAACAAAAAGGGGAAGAAACGGCTGGAAAAATTCGTAGCATGGTCGAAACCGCAAAAGAAAACGCACGCAAGATTTTCGACCTGATCCGCGACTGGCTGAGGGTCATTCCCGGTGTGAACAGGTTTTTTCTTGAACAGGAGGCAAAAATAAAAACAGACAAAATTTTGAGACTCAAGCCATGACTTTGTTTCAATTCGGCATCGAACAACCTCAGGACATCCCAGGTTTTGTCGTAAATGGAGGTCAAAACGATCTTCAATACGCATCGTGGATTCTCATTGGCGTCGGAGTTTTGCTTTTCATCATTGCGATTCTTTGGGTGTTGCGCATGGTTTTCCGTTGGCGTGCGACTGCTCAGCACGGAACCTTTGACATGACGACGTTACTCATAACCCTGCCAAAGTTTCGACATAAGGAGCAGACCGAGCGCGTGAGCACGAAGGAGCAGATGCAGGAGGTCATTTCCACCGCGGAATCGTTTTTCGGGACCCTGGGCGGATTGAAGGCGCAGCACGGATTTCATGCCTGGTTATTTGGGCGTCACGACGAATTGGCATTTGAAATCGTCGCGATTAACAAGGAGATTCGTTTTTATGTGACGGTTCCTCGCGAGATGGAGCAGATCGTGATCCAGCAGTTGTCCGCCGCATATCCTGACGCGTTTCCGGAGCCGGTGGAAGACTATAATATTTTTGCTCCGAACTCCGTCATTTTGGGAAGCAATCTGGTATTCAAGCGTGAACATGCCTTTCCCATCAAAACGTATCGCAAGATGGACAAGGATCCGCTTGACGGGATCACGAACGTTCTTTCGAAGGTTCCGGACGGCGAAGGCGCCGCGTTTCAGTTCGTGGTGCGTTCCTCCCCAAAGCATTGGCGCAATCGCGGGGTGTCTATTGCCCAGCGCATGCTAAGCGGGATGTCGCTTGATGAAGCGGTGAAGGGCGCGAAGAAATCAAAGGTAAAGTTTGGGGAGCTCGCTGGATTTTCGAAGGCCGAAGACCAGAAGCCGGAGGAGCAGAGAAAATTGTCTCCGCTTGAGGAAGAAACCGTGAAAGGGCTTGAGGAAAAGGCGAGCAAGGCCGGGCTTGACGTGTGCATTCGTCTGGTCGTCGCCGCATCAACCGCGGAAAGTGCACACACCACCCTTTCCGGGATGATCAATGTCTTTTCGACTTTCAATATCTACCAGTTTGGAAATTCGTTCGTGAAGGTGGTTCCGCCCTTCAAGAAGCGACTGATTCGTCGGTTCATCTATCGTTCGTTTGATGAACAAAATAAAATCGTGTTGAACGCCGAGGAAATGGCGAGTATCTGGCATCTACCCACGCCGTGGACGGAAACGCCGGGCGTGAAGTGGCTCGGGGCCCGCAAAGGCGCGGTGCCATCCAATGTGCCGGCCGGTCCGGAAGACGGCGGACAATTGGAGCTGGGATATAACCAATATCGCGGGAGGAAGACTCCTGTCTGGATGAAGGAATCCGATCGTCAGCGTCATGTGTACGTGATCGGTAAATCCGGTACGGGTAAGTCCCAAATGATCGCGAAGATGATCATTCAGGACATCAAGATGGGGCATGGCGTCGCCGTGGTAGACCCTCACGGCGACCTGGTCGAGCAGGTGCTCGGCAACATCCCGAAGGAACGCATCGACGACGTGATCCATTTCAATCCGGCCGACGAGGATCGTCCAATGGGCATCAATATGCTCCAGTCCGGCTCGTCCGAATCGGAAAAGGACAAAGCCGCCAGCGAAATGGTCGCGATTTTCTACAAGCTGTTTCCTCCGGAGATGATAGGCCCGATGTTCGAACACAACATGCGCAACGTGATGCTGACCCTGATGGTCGACCAGGAGAACCCAGGCACGATCGCGGAAATCCCGCGCATGTTCTCCGACCAGGAGTTCGCGGACCGTTGGATCGAAAAGGTTACGGACCCGGTGGTGCGGGCCTACTGGGAAAAAGAAATGGCAAAGACGAGCGATTTTCATAAGTCCGAAATGCTTGGCTACCTCATTTCAAAGGTCGGACGCTTCGTGGAGAACGGGATGATGCGCAACATCATCGGACAGTCGCATTCGGCGTTCGATTTCCGCAAGATCATGGATGAGCAGAAGATTTTCCTCTGCAACCTGTCAAAGGGAAAGATCGGCGACGTGAATGCCGACCTGCTTGGGATGGTCGTGGTGACCAAGCTGCAGATGGCCGCGCTCGGACGCGCGGATATGGAAGAACATCTTCGCAAGGACTTTTACCTGTATATCGACGAGTTTCAGAACTTCGTGACGGACTCGATCGCAACGATTTTGTCCGAGGCGCGCAAGTACCGCCTATGCCTGATCATCGCGCACCAGTACATCGGTCAGCTCGTCAAGAATAACGACACGAAGATTAAGGAAGCGGTATTCGGGAACGCGGGAACCATGTTTACGGCACGTATCGGTCCGGAGGACGTCGAGACACTGGAAAAGGTGTATGCGCCGGACTTTACGGGCTATGACCTTATCAATTCCGACAAGGTGACCTGGTACGTGAAGATGATCGTTGACAATGCGTCCGTGAAGCCGTTTACCCTCAACTTTGACATGGCACCTCGCGGCGACCGCGAGCTTGCGGAGGCCATCAAGGAACTGTCGCGTCTCAAGTATGGCCGCGACCGCGCAATCGTTGAGGCAGAAATTTTGGAACGTACGCAGTTGGGCGTTTCCGATCGCGGTCCCCAGCCCGTGGCGAGCGAATCCATCTTTTAGGGCGATGAACGGAAGGGTGAAAAATCTGGGGGTCAAAAATCCGTATGTCACTTGAAGACGAAACCGAACTTGAGATTCCCTCGTTCGATCCCGAGCCGATGGACGAGGGACCGAAGCCGTCCGCCAAGCATAATCGCGCGGGCGTGGATCTTGCGGTACGTATTTTGCGTCAGACGCACGAGGCGATCGGTCACGCGATTTCTTTGTTGGAAGGCGCGGATAAGGAAGGCGCGGCAAGGATATTAGTGGATCTGGTGACCGCAAAGCATGATGCCGCACGGTTTAATGAGACGGTTTCGGGCGCAAAAATCATCGAAGGAGTGTTTGATGGCCTTTCAATGATCGGTCCGAACGGAACCGCCTATGCCGTTCCGTCGAACTACGCGTCCAAATCGCGGCTGGTAGAAGGGGACGTCATGAAGCTGACCATTCGGTCGGATGGAACGCGTATTTTCAAGCAGATCGGCCCGGTGGAACGCCGTCGGTCAGTTGGGTGCGTGGCCGTGGATTCTTCCACAGGCATGCACGTTGTCGTGTGCGGCCAGATGACGTATAAAGTGCTTCCAGCGAGCATGACCTTTTTTCAGGCGGAGCCTGGCGACGAGGTCGTTGTTCTTGTTCCAAAATCAAGGGATTCCGTCTGGGCAGCCGTAGAGAATATTGTGAAAAAATGACATGGAAGCTCTCTATCGAAAATATCGTCCATCGACGTTTGCGGACGTCGTTGGACAGGAACACGTAAAAACGACGTTGCAAAACCAGATTCTTTCGGGATCGGTCGCGCACGCGTATTTGTTTACGGGACCGCGTGGCATTGGCAAGACCACGGTTGCCCGACTGGTCGCAAAGGCGGTCAATTGTTTGGCATTGAACGGGGGAGAGCCGTGTAACGCGTGCGATGCGTGCAAGGACGTCATGAGCGGAAGCTCGCTCGACGTGGCTGAAATCGATGCCGCGTCGCAGACGGGCGTTGAAAACGTCCGCGAGAACATCATTGAGAGCGTTCGATTTTCACCGAACAAACTCAAGCGTCGGGTATACATCATCGACGAGGTGCACATGCTTTCGACATCGTCGTTTAACGCGCTTCTCAAGACGCTCGAGGAACCGCCGGCGCATGCCGTGTTCATTTTGGCGACCACGGAGCTTCACAAGGTCCCAGCGACCGTGATTAGTCGTTGCCAGCGTTTTGATTTTCGACGGGTTTCCGTCGAGACCATCGTGGAACGTCTGAAGGGAATTACGCGAGACGAAGGGGCGAATGTGGATGAGGACGTCCTTTTGGAGATCGCACGGCATGCGGATGGGGGATTGCGTGATGCGGAAAGTATGCTCGGGCAGGTGTTGGCCCTCGACGAAAAACGTATCACCATGGAAATAGCCTCGCTCGTCATTCCGGCGACGAATCGGCTGATGGTGGACGCATTCGTTACGGCGCTTGCCGCGCGAGACGCGAAAATCGCGCTTGGCCTTGTGAATGATGCATTGTGGCATGGAGTTGATCTTCCGCAGTTTACGGAAAACGTCGTGGCCGCATTGCGCGACCGGATGCTCGCGGACCTGTCGTCGGAGCTTGCTCCGCTCATCGAATCGCTCCTTGAGGCTCGGCGCCACATGAAGGGCGCGCGGATGGTGCAACTTCCATTGGAACTCGCGATCATGAAATGCTGCCTGACCCAGAACGACCCAAAAGTCCAGGCAGGGAGGCTTGATTCGGTGCGTGCGGAGCCTGTTGTCGCGCCGGCGATTGTTTCGCAAGCTGCAGAGGTTCGAGCCGCGCCGACGGTGTCTCCTGCGGATCCCGTCCTGCCGACCGAAGAACGTATTGAGCCTGTTTCGACCGCACTCGGGGACGTTCCCGTGCTTGACCTTGAGGACGTTCGTCGCAAATGGCCGGAAGTGTTCGAACAAATCAAGGCATGCAACGCCACGCTCCCAATGGTAATGCAAACCGGAGAACTCACGGCCGTGGAAGGGAATTCCGTGGAGATCGCGTTCGCGTATCCCGTGTACGTCGAAGCCGTGAATCAGGACAAAAACCGCAAGCTGCTCGAACAGGTCCTCACGCGCGTGCTTGGCAGGCCAGTCCGCGTGAGGGCGAAACATGTCAAAAAGGAGGTCGAGGAAGTTGTCGACCAACTCATCGATGCCTTTGGCGGGACCGTCGTATAATCAATCGCCAAAGCGATTAGAATCTTGTGGCTCGCCGTCCCTACATGGATGCACAGATCTACGTTCATCTGAAAAGCCGCCTTGCATCGTTGGAAGAGGTAGAAAGAACTGCGAATCTCGTGCTCGTACCTTCTTCGTTGATACGGATGGTAAACCCAAATTTCTTCGCGATTTTCTCGCCCTGCCGTTGCAGCAACCTGTGACTCGTCTTTTCTCGCATGTCTGCGAGGATATCGGGAATGATCTCTGCGTCTTGCCAATGTGCCATGAACGATTCCAAAAATGTGTCGAGAATTTTCACCGCGTGACGCTCCGATGCTGCGCCAAGTGATCGGTCAACGGCAAAATCCGCGATGTACACCTCGGGTTTATCATGACTTCGATCCAGCCAAGCGAGGATGTAACCAGCCGGCTGGCCTTCTCTATCTCGTGAGATAAATGACAAATTCGGATCGCCATGTATTTCTCGGCTGAGTGCCTGACCGACAATCGTCGCTGCATTATCGAAGCTTTTTCCTTTTGCAAAGGCGAGCGCGAGAGCATCCGAGGCACGGATAGGCGAGACAGTGCCACGAGGGTTCACTGGATTTTCTGGCAACGTTACTTCCGTGCGGAGAATGTACGAATCCGTTCCGCTGTTATCCGAATACGAAATCGGCGCCGCAGGGAGAAATGTATTGACAACGGTTTCAAATCCCCACGCAGGGCGGCGGGTGTCATGGGTCTCTTTGCCAATTACGACCCGCCTGGGATCCACACCCATATCTGTCGCATGGGCACGGAGATAATCAGGGAGAAATGCCCGATAGGCTTGCTCAATGAGCGCCATGCGTCCAGCAGATATTTCGGATGCCGACGGTTCTATATTGTCGCACGTGAGTACCGGAGCCTTCGTAAAACTCTTAGCGCCAAGTACTTTATGCATTGGAGTTGCAGTCTTGAGTCGCTTAATCGCTTTTTTGGCGCTGCGGCTGATATCCATGTCTTTCATGAGCACGGATTGCGCCATGGTACGCCATCCTTCATCCGTCCGGCGTTCTACAACAAGAAACGCGCAGTTCGGGTTCCAAAGATACACGTTCGTTTTACCGTCTCCAAACGGCATACAACTGGCAGCGTCGTTCATTGCCGCGAGTACCTCTGCATCATCTTTCCTTCCTACGCGAACGCGAACTTCGTGCGTCAGTGGAGGCTTAACGCCGTACTGGCCGTGAAGTATCGCACGCAATTCTCCGAGTTGATGAGAAGAAAGCGGAGCATCGGTTGGCGCGGGGGCCTGCAGCCAGGCAAGCATGTTTCGCTGGATACTTGAACCAAATTGCTGCAAGGCATGGAAGAGTGACTTTGGATTGGAAGCCACGCCTTTGATTCCTTGCTTTTGTTGTCCGATGGCTCGGAGAAACGCATTGCGCAGATACGTTTCTGTTCCAATGTTCGCGCCCTCTTGATCGAAGAAAAAAGTAGCTTCATGAGGGGGTATTTCTTGCAGAGCATCAAGTCGGCCATCAACAAGCGTATCCCGAACCTCTTCCGCCGAGAGCACGAGTCGGTGTTGGCTAACTAAATTGGCGGGACTCATTTTTTCTTGACGGTCCTCATCGACATAGGCGGCACTGCGAGCAAGAAATTCATACGGTTGTAGTAATAGTTGCCGCAAGGCCTCAAGATCAATAGTGGGATGTTGTAACAATGTCTCGCCGTAAGCCTGTACTTTAGGCGGCAAGGTACCAGCAGTAAAAACCTCTAATAAATCGCGTTGCTCAAGTAAACTTGCAATCTCTGCACAATCTTGCAGTCCACGCCATGAACGCAAGGGGTTGAACCGTGCAGTTCTTAATCGAGCTGCACGCGCCCGAAGACCCTGGATGTCGGCTGCCTCGGCCGCAGTTATTACTGTCTCAATTCTCTCACTAGCCAATTGACGGATGACATGGTTCCACTCGTGATTTGCCGTACCTGTCTCATACTGCTTGTCGTCCATCGCTATCTGCAGGAGAAGTTCACGAAAATATTTCATACGTTCCTCTCCGCTGAGCTCATTGATGTCCACGAACTCTCGTAGAGCATCAACACTGGCGAACGCGTTATCGTGTGACAAGTCAGGACGATTCGCAAATCGAAGTGCCGTATCTTTTCCCAACATCTCCGCGAACGCACGCATTGCCTTGCGAATTTGAGCACTCTCTTCGCACTCTTGGTGAAGGTCAAGAAGCGCATCAAAAATGCGTTCAGGATTTGCGTCTTCCCGCAGTGCAGGATTTTGCTCAATGATTCGGCGATACTCGTCGGGGCCAACACGGTGCGTCAAGCGGGAACGTTGATGCTCAAATGTGACGCCTTCGGCATAAGTTTCTGCAGCGTAGCGAATGGTTTGCGGAACGGCGTCGTCAAAAAAGATAAGGACGGGATGACGGGTTCCCAATGTTTTCGTAGCATTTTCCTTTGAAAGATCTAATTTATTAATAAGGGTAAAAGTCCATCTTCCTCTGCCTTCGGCCAGCATTGCGTATAGCGTACGAAAGCCGATAGGTTGCAATTCCTCCTTCTGCAACGCAAGGCGTTCGGCAACTGCGAGGGCATCATTTAGCCGATGCCGAATAGTTCTCTCAACCATTGCAACAGCGGCCTCATGGACAGCGGAGCTGAGAACGACTTCGTTGGACGGCTGAAACGAATCAATGAACCGCAATACGAGCGCGCCTTTATCCTCTGCAAGCATTCTTTGCAACGCCTTCCGCCGCCCTGTATCGTCGAGGCTATCAGCAATATCCTTCGGAGCGATGCGTATCGCGTCCATCACGCCGAACGCGCGTTCGATATTGCAATCATGAAGAAGTTCGGTGGTCGTTTGTATGGCGATTTCTCGCACTTCATCCCGAGAAAGGCTGAAGTCACCAGCAATATCATGCGCTTTTTGAGGATAGTTATCATGCGCGAGCAAATGCCGTACCCCTCCCTCTGCCACAGCCCGTAAGTCTTCCTGAGAGAGGTCAAAATAATCAGCGAACTCACGAACGGATTCAATCCAATAATGCAAACCAGAACCGATTTCCCGTGCAATTAATTCGATTGCCAATGCTCGCGTCGCCGTTGCGACTGGAGCTTTTTGCAGCTTATATCGCTCAATCAAACGCAATGCCTCCTGAACGTCCCTCATTTCAGCAAGACTTTCTCCCAGCATTTGTCGCGCAGCCTCTTGAACATCTGGTGTGGCGAGTATCTCCTCTGGAACCTCAAAAGCGCGGTTGAATCGCTCGATTGCTTCTCTATTTCCATCTTGCAAGATGCGCAGAAGTGCCGACTTGGTCTCTTCACTGATTTTCGCTTTGTGACAGCTGTACGCCCTCATTACATCCAAGATATTCATGGCACCCTCATAATTGTCGGTGGCCAGCTCGCGCACCACCGCCTTCTTCACAAGGGCTCCGAAACGGCTTTCCGGGACACGCAGTTTGTCACAAATATACTTTGCGCCGTGAACGTCTTTCTCGTCTAAAAGTGTTGCAATTCTTTCTGTCGCCGCAAAAATCACCTCATCTGATTGCATGAATCTTCTCGGTAAAAAATCCCGCGCTACCCCTGTGGCGATTTTCTGCGCTCGCTCGACATCACCATTCGCAATATTTTTTACGACCGCCTGGCAAAGCATCCGCTCAACCTCACCGCGATATACGTCACGAGTTCCATCGTATATTCTCAAAAATCCGTCTACGTCACCGCTATCCAAGGATGCTTGCATGCGAGTCTTTGTCGCTTCTGCTTTTGCGGACCGGACATCCGACGGCTGCATGAACCCAATAAGCCGTTCGGTAGGTTCGTCAGCCAAAAGACTTTTCAGGAGTCCTGTTTTTAACGCCGCCCTGCCATCCTTCGAAGAAAGAAATTCTTTCAACGTCGCTTCTATTCGGTGTTCATGAATATAGTGTCCAGATTTCTGGCTTGATGCTGCTCGCAGGGCTTCAAGTGTGTCTACCGCAACGGCAACGTGACCAGCATGCAATTCACGTATGAGAGCTTGGTTGGCGGCATTGAGCACCTTTTGGGTAAACGTACCTGGGTAATCCTTCGCCCACATCAACATGCGAGCGGCAAGAGGAGCGTCTGTATCCAATGTTCCCGCAAATGCATCTGTCAGTGCCTCTCCATACTCGGCATCCGATGGTTTGCAGCGCTTTAGAATGGTACCGAGACGCTCCATGTCCATTTCTCGGCACGCATTTCCGATGGCGATTTTTATCGCATCCTTATTTGAAGCATTCTGCTCAAGCTTTTGGTCGAAAGTATCGACGTTTTTTGGTTCGCTTGGTTTAATTTTTTCTCCCATACAAAATTTCTAGCGCGTGGTGTTACTGTTGTTTTTCTGCGACCTTACCTGTGCGGCTCGAACGCTCCGGAATATCTTCTCACGAGTACTGAGATCAGCGTCGATGAAAATGCCAGACTTTTTCAGGAAGGCTGAATACTTTGGATCTGCGTCAAGCATCGCCTTGAATTTGGCAACTGCCCCATAAAACGACGGATTGTCGACACTGAACTGATTGACTGCTAACTCTTTCTCGAAGACTCCGCCTCCGGCATACAACGGGGACATGTGCGACAAGAATTCCGTTACGAGGAGGCCAAGACGGATATCGACGGCTGGCCGTTCGCCGCCAGTCCCCTTGGCGGTCATGACGCGCCAGTCGCGTAATCCCCCCCCCCCTATAAAACGGAATGGCACGACGGTCGAGGCGTTTGTGACGTCGTGTACCCTGACATAGCGTTCTCCACCTTTTGCGGAATACAGCTCCTCCTGAAACGCGGCGAACTCCTTGGCAAATCGCTGAACGACGAAATCGTTCACCTCCTTTTGTGTATTTCCATCGAGGTCGAAATATCGCATGTGGGCGAGTTCGTGGATACATGCCGACCAAAAAAGATCAGGATCGGTTTCCAACTCTGTCATTGCTGACTTACCGAAATAAATGACTTCATCGCGGACATTGTATGCGCCATGAAGATTCTTGATTTTAGGGGAGACGATGATGCGGATGCACTTGCCGCGCAGCGTGACAATATCGAGGCCACCCTTATAATCCCGAGTGTGCTCACCCACGGTGACGCGAATGCCATCAAGCAGATTTTGATATTTTGGCTCAGGAAGCGGATCTGGCCTTGATCCTTCTTTTACTTCGACCACCAGCTTCTCCGCATGGTCTTCCTTTTCTCGGGCAAACTGCCGAAATTCTCCGTGTTGGCGTGCATAACTCCCTTCAGGCATATGCCAATCATGCTAACACAAAATCTCCATTCCTCGAACTGTCTTGTGCGGTTATGTGTCTCAGGTCATTTTCGTAAACTTGCATGACTCACGCACGGCTCTGCGCGAGATGTTCGGCCGGGACGCGGTTGTCGAGCAGGAGTCGAAGCTATTCGACGATATGGTCATCGTCGCACCGCTCTCTCGCATAACGAAAACCCGCACTCCATGAGGAATGCGGGTTTTCTTGGTCACCCCCTGTCCCGGTCTGTAGGAGCAGGTCGTGATGGTTCTGCGCTCCGGTCTCGCTTGAGGCCTTTAAAGGTGCTTTGAGACACCATTCTGTATGCTCCCGAACCCTGTCCCGGTCGCATAGAACTGGAGACTAAGATTGATTAGCTCCCCTCCCTCATCCTCCTTTCCCTCATCTGTTCCTCCGTGGTACCA
>MGFA01000002.1:49056-49165 GCA_001791645.1 Candidatus Uhrbacteria bacterium RIFOXYB12_FULL_58_10 | reverse complement strand
CGTTTCTGGCCAGCTCTTCTACCGGCACAAGATCGAGCGCGGACTTGCCCATTCCCTCATATACCCCCCGCATACCTTCCTTCCATGCCTTTTGCTTTTTCACACTACC
>MGFA01000002.1:48762-48974 GCA_001791645.1 Candidatus Uhrbacteria bacterium RIFOXYB12_FULL_58_10 | reverse complement strand
AATTTTTGACCAACAGTAAACTTCATCTTCGTATTCGATTTTACGGCCCTCATGCGTGCTTCAAATTCCTCACCCTTAGGCGTTCCGCGCGAAAACTCATCCCTCAGATGTGCGAGTGCAGCTGGATCAATCTTCTCGACATCTTCCATTGTGTTAATCCCCTTGAAATTACCGGTCAGGTCCGGTCGACCCGCCTCGAATTCCTCGATGGC
>MGFA01000002.1:44764-48718 GCA_001791645.1 Candidatus Uhrbacteria bacterium RIFOXYB12_FULL_58_10 | reverse complement strand
GTCAGGTCCGGTCGACCCGCCTCGAATTCCTCGATGGCGTCGTAATCCTTGGTTCCCTTCAATTGTTTCTTCAAGCCAGGAAGTTGTTTCTCTACCAACGTACCGAGCACGCCGGCGGCCTGAAGCTTCTCGCGCATCTTCGGATTCTTGAGAGCCTCGGCGAGTAGCCCCATGTTTTCAGCATTCTCAAACGCTTGGCCGCCTCCCTTGGCCAAACGTACAAGGTTATCGATCTTGGTCTCATCGCTCGCGCCCTTATACGCCTCGCCTGCCTTCTTCTTCATGGTTTCTGCCAGCTCAGCTTGCCGCGCATCAGCGGACATCGACATGGACCTTGCCGTTCCAGCCATAAAGCCAGGCATTTTTTTGCTTCCGGCACGCAACCCTTCCGCGCGGGCGGCCTGACCGGCGCGCGTCGGCTTGAATGCGGCCAAACCCGCTCCACCTACTGTCGCCGCCACCAAGCCCGCGCCGGCACCAGCCGCAGTGTCCTTCGCTCCCTTATACCCGGCCGCGAGGCCTTTGCCGCCGTACTTGCGCGTTTGGCCGCCAACGTAACTGCCGATTTTTCCTGGGACACCCTTCCCCATGGAAAGCATCTTTTGGAACCCCGGGCCCTTTACGCCGGAGCAAACCTTGCTGGCCGCGTCAAAGCCGACCATCAGCATGGCCATGCCGACCACGAAGCTCGTGAGCCGCTGCCATTCGAAAATCTTGGTAACAAAGTCGGAGGCGTTCGAGTTGAGGTCGCCAGCCGGAGCCACGGAGGAAAGCCCGGGGTCGTTTGCCGCAATAAATCCCGAGCCGGCGACCGCGAGGGTCAGCCAGAGAAAAAACGTAATGACCGGGCCGATGGACGTGTAGCAGATGAAGTTTTTCCACCATTCGGAGTACGCATCGCTCTTGAACACGCTCTGCCCGCCCATAAACCACGCGAGCGGCGAGAGTACGATAAGAATCCAGAGCATCACCACGCGGTACACCAGCACGAAAAGCAGCATGACCACCACCGCGAGCACCCATACCATCATGAGCACGGCCGCGATGGAGGCCGCGAACCAGTCGAACGCGCCGGCGCCAGGCCCGGTTCCGGACGCGGCCCCGGCAATGGTGTTGGCCTTTTCGGAAAGGGAGAAGATGTCGCCGAGACCGAGCAGCTGGATGAAGTTGCCGCCCGCGATGTCCTTGAGCGCATTCGCGAACGTAATCATGATGACCTGCGCGAAGTCAATCATGAGACCACACAACGTCTTCGAAAAGTTGATGACGAGCGCGAAGATCATGAGCTTCGGCACCTGCTGCTTCCACTGGAACCGCGAATGACCGAAAATCGTCCCCATGGCGATGACGATGAGCACCACCACGAAAAACATGTTCACCACGTCGCGCACGATCGCCCATCCGGCCACGACTACCGGGGAAGTGGTAAACCCCTGGTATTGCATCACCGGAATGGTGATGTCGAGCACGGCGATCACGAGCTTGCCGATCACTTCCGCGACCGCGAGCGCGATGGCCGCGAGGTAGGAGAAGGCCGTGTCGGCCCAACCGAGCGACTGGTTCGTTAGCGCGAGCGCCGGATGCGCCGACGCGAACATGGCAACGGCCGCCAAAACGACAATGAACCCGAAACGGAAAGATCTCCGCCGAGCGAACTTCACGAGGCGATCAATGATGCGTAGCATACGTGACATGATTATAACACGACCCGCGCGGATGCGGAACAAAAAGAGCCCGGACCAGATCGGTCCGGGCAGATGCTACGCGCCGTCGCCGTTTGCGTGCGCGCCGCTCGTGGCGACGGAGAACCCCACGAGATAATTCCAGCCGCCCTGGTAGGCGCAAAACTGCGCGGCGGTTTCCGATCCGCTCACGCAGAAGTCGTAGTTGTCCCACCAGTCGCCGGTGTCCGCGTAGCTCGACGCCGTATCGCCCGTCGAGGTGAGCGACGACACGAGCGTGACCTCGTAATCGTCGAAGTCGAGGACGCTGGTATCGAGGCAGTACGCGTCGCCCGAGTTCACGAGGCGGAAGTCCGACTTGAACGTGAAGTCGAGGGCCAAAGAGCTGCCGCCGTACCCCACCATGTAGGCGTCGGCGGCATTGTACGGGAAGGAAAATCCGTCCGCGGAGAAACAAAGATTGTCTCCGTCGATCCAGACGTAGTCCGACCAGGCATCGTCGCTCTTCGCGCCGCCGCCCGTGTCTTCCTCGTCCACCGGATCCGTGCCGGTGTCCGTCGCCTCTTCCGCGCACTCCCCCACCGACGCGTCGAACAGGTCGCAGTCGATGCCGTTGGGCACCTCGTCCCCATCGGCATCCGCGTCGCAGGAGTCACCGGTCCCGTCGGAATCGATGTCGCTCTGGTCGGCGTTGTCGTGGAGCGGGCAGTTGTCGACCGCGTCCGGAATCCCGTCGCCGTCGACGTCGGACTCTTCCTCTGGGCTGGCCGTGTCTTCCTCGTCGCCAGTATTCTCCCCGTCGCCGGTGTCCGTGTCGTCTCCGACCTCCTCGCCTCCCATCTCGCCGCTGCCGATCTCGAGGCCGCCGCCGCAGGAGGTAACCGCTTCCGCGTCAAGGCACCAGATGCCGGCCATGCAAGACCCCACGTTGTCGCCCATCGCCTCGGCGACGAGCCCGTCGCCCACCGTGAGGATGTCGCGCTCGCCATACCCCATGAGAAGATAGGTGTCCCAGTCCTTCACCGGAAGCGCGACGCCATCGGAAACGACGTACACGTCGGAGCGGCCCGATTCCTTCAGGATCGTCCCGTCGCGGAACGGCGCGGTGCCGGAACGCGTGCGGTACGCATCGAGCGTCGCCTCCGAGAAGATGGGGTCCATCCCCAAATCGCCGGAGAACCCCCACGACTCCGCCACTTCGTCCGCGGCGCCGCTCGGGAGACGCTGCTTCCACGCGCTGCCATCCGTGTCCTTCACCAGGAGCCACGCGTGGCCGTCTTCCCCGTAGCCGAGGTCGACCGATCCCTCGCGCGCTATCTCCTCGCCCGTCCCGAGGCATGCCAATTCCTCGTCGGACACGCGCACGACGTCGTCGAAGTTCCAGTCGTAGCTCCAGAACACGGACTCGTCGTCGATGTGCCGCGCGTTGCCGCTTTCCACCAGGTACACCTTCGGGTCGTTCGGCACCTTCACGAGCGTGCCGTCCGGATGCCACCTCCCGACCGGAAGGTCGGAGGCGTACACGTGGCCGCTCGACAGGTCGCACACGAGCGCGCTTCCCGCCACGTCCTCGAACGCGGGGCTTTCCGCGTTCATGTCCGCCGTGCGGAACAGCACGTCCACGGATTCGCCAAACTGCGCCGTTTCGCTCGGGTCGCCTTCCATGAGCCCGATGTGCACATGGTCGCCCGAACATGCGCCCGTACACCCCTCGTAGCCAAGGAGCTGCCCGGCCGTGACCTCCGACTCGTTCTCGACGAACACTTCGGAAAGGTGCGCGACCACCACGTAAAACCCGCCGCCGATGTCGATGGCAACGTGGTAGCCGAACCCGCTCGTCGCGCTCTCGGTGTGCACGTAGGCCATGCCGCCGACCGGAGCGTACAACTCCATGTCGGAGTCGTTGGGCGTGTCGAGGTCAACGCCGAACTGAGTGGAGCCGCCCGTGTGGCTGTATGAGCCTCCCGTGCCCTGCGTGCAACGCGCGCTCTCCCCCTCCGAGAACGGAAGCTGGATCGCCGTACCGCCCCCGCCCACGTCCGAAACGACGCTCGGGCCGCCGACACCGGTGCAGTTCACGACGATCCCATGGCCGGGATCGCACGGATCGCGCGAACAGCCAACCGCCAGGGAAACCATCGCCAGAAGATAAAACCGCATGATGACACTCGATTGTGAACGTACTTTGGCCAACCCGGCCCGAAACAGTAGGCCACTGCGGTCCACCGTCTCGCGAGAACGGTCGACCGAATGCCTCTGCCTTGAACGGCGG
>MGFA01000002.1:20775-44750 GCA_001791645.1 Candidatus Uhrbacteria bacterium RIFOXYB12_FULL_58_10 | reverse complement strand
CGCACAGTCCGCCGTCCAAAGCGATCGCCTCCTATTCTCCCTTATGATCGGCCGGACCCCGCGGGACCGGATCTTCGAGACTTCACCCGCATTTCATCCGCCGTCCGTTGACCCGCGCCAGGCAGCTGTCTTGGCCATTTGCGTCGCGATCTACGGACAATTCATCATATTTTTGGACATCTGTCAACGGTTTTTATGCTAATTTAAGCTAATTTTTTTGTTACGTTTCCCTGACAGAACAAAACAAAACGCGCGGAAATTCCGCGACGTTCCGCTGCGTTTCGTTTGTCAGACCGCTCACGACGTCTAGCTGTGAATAACATCCTTCCCCATGAGCGAAATGAGCACCTCGGGCACGCGGATCGAACCGTCGGCCTCCTGGTAGTTCTCAAGAATCGCGATCATGGTGCGTCCCATGGCAATGGCCGTGGCATCGTTCATATGAACGAACTGATTCGTGCCATCGGCGCGTTTCACCTTGGTGGCAAGACGACGTGCCTGGAAGTCGGTCATGTAATCCGCGGAATGCGTCTCGCGATACTTTCCTTCCCCGGGCATCCAGGTTTCGATGTCCAGGTGACGCGCGTCCGGGTCGCCCTGGTCGCCGGTGCAGGTCATCACCACCTGATACGGCAGGCCGAGCGCCCGCATGACGTGCTCCTGGATGGCAACGAGAAAATTCTGTTCGCCGATTCCATGCTCCGGAAGCGCAAACGACTCCATCTCTACCTTGTCGAACTGATGAAGCCGTAAAATTCCCTTCGTATCCTTCCCATAGGAACCGGCCTCTCGACGAAATGCCGGAGTAAACGCGACATAGCGGCGTGGAAGCTCCGTCTCCTTGAGCGTTTCATCCATGTGAAGCGGTCCAAGCGTGTGCTCCGCGCTGCCGATGAGAAACAGATCGTCGGATGGAATGTGATAGCGCTCAAGCCTAGGCTCGAGCCGAGCCATGCGCTCAAAGATCTCCGGACGAATCATAAGCGGCGGGACCACGGGAACGAATGGCGTTGGCGGCACGGAAAGGCCGGCGTGCTCGATAATGGTTTTCAGCGTTCCCTCGTGGGTCAGAATGGAGAACACGAAGTTCACGAGCGCCATTTGAAGGAGAACGAGATCACCCTTCAGGTACGTGAAGCGCGCGCCGGAAACCGCGGCCGCCTTTTCGCTGTCGATAAGCCCGAGCGCCATGCCGAGCGCCATGTGATCCTTGGGCTCGAATGCAAACGAGCGCGGCTCGCCCCACTTGCGAATCACCACATTCTCGAAGTCGTCCTTGCCGACGGGCGTGTCATCGCTCGGCAGGTTCGGGACGTTCAAGAGAAGCGGGTTAAGTTCCTCCTCGACGCGCAACAATTCGGCCTCAAGCCCGACCGCCTGCTCCTTGAGCGCCCTGCCCTTCTCGATATCCTTCGCCTGCGCCGCCTCCTTGCGGGAGGAGTTCAGTTGGTCGACTTCGCCTTGCAGTCTTCGGCGTTCAAGGTCAAGCGAAAGAACGCGGTCAATGTCCACGTCCGAATTCTTGTTCCGACACGCTTCTTTCACCCGTCCCGATTGTTCGCGAAGAATCTTCAAATCGATCATACGCTGGCCATTGTGCCCCAAATCGTCCAAACTTGTCCACACACATCGATGTACGGTACGTTGACAAACGGTAAATTTTCTGTTGAAATCAAAAATATTAAAGACGCTTCCCCGCCAACGGGAAGTATTTTTTTCTAACGGAATCCATACCAATACCGGGCATTGGTACGCGATCGAAAAGCATATGCGCGAATCTGAGCTATTTTCCAACGGGGCGGTATACCACGTCTACAATCGCGGCGCGGACCGCCGAAATATCTTTTTGACGGAGAGCGATCGCACGCGCTTCTGCAAGGGCATGATCGCGTTCAATGAACGGGGACGGTGTGAGCCGAACTCGATCTCCCATGTCCGCCATCCGTCCGTGAGCGCAAATCCATGCGTCGATATCATGGCCTATTGCCTGATGCCAAACCATTTCCATCTCATGCTCAAACAGAGAGAAACCAACGGGATATCTGAATTTATGCACCGGCTCGGCGGCGGGTATGCAAAATATTTTAACCGAACAAATGAGCGAAAGGGTGTGCTCTTTGCGGGTGCCTATAAAATCAAACGGGTGACGACGGACGCCCAGTTTCAACACCTGCCTCGCTACATCCACCTTAATCCGCTTGAACTGGCCGGAATGAACTACAAGCTTGGTCCAATTGCCTGGCAGGATGCCGAACGATTCCTCAACGACTACAGATGGTCGAGCTACCGGCATTACGCTGGTTTGGAGTGTCAGCTTTTTATCCGGAACGAGGAAATTATCGAAGAGACGAGCGAAGGTTCACACAGGGAATTTTTGCGCGGCTGGGTAGAACGGGACTGGAAGACGCTTGACAGCTTCGATAAAAAAATTTTCGGCTAGGATACCAATGCCCGGTATTGATACCAATACCGGGCATTGGTACTTGGTAAAGAAGAAAAAAGGCGGACGTCTTGGGAGACTCCGCCGCGAAGTGGCCGCCTGCGCTTCCCCGAAAGGACCGCTTGGCGGGTGGATGGACTACGCCTCCGGCACGGGCTGGGGAACCCAACCGCGCACAGGCCGCTGGTTTTCCCAAAACCGTTCCTCCGGACTCCACCAGGGGTGGAATGCCGTCGGGCAGGAAATTGGCAGCGGAACGACCCGGGGGCTGACGCCGCCGAGGCCGCAGTGGTAGGCGAACGACTGTTGACTGTCCATGAGAGCCTCCCTCCCGGAAGACGTCCGAAGCGGACGCCTCACGGACCCCGCGAGCCTTCGCGCAACATATGCCTGCAAGCACCCGAAGGCGCAGGTAAGGATACGGCACGCGCGTGAACGGAGCGCGAGAACGAACCCGCTTGAACTCCGGTCACGGACGGCTCGCGCCATGTTCATCGGCACGTCGATGTCCGTTTTGGGAACTCTTTGTCAGCCAATGGTCCCTTTCCACCAAACCATTATGCCCACGGCAGGCAAATTCGCAATGTCAGACCTGTGGATAACATGTGCGATTCTAAGAGGAATTTAAGCTTAGATTGGCCTAAGCCATTGACAAAATACGAAAAAAGGAGTGTATTTGAAGCATGGAGATGCCATGCGGGCGCGCTGTCGGACGGTCCGACGGAAGCTCACTGGCAACGCCAACGACAAGTCCCCGCGCGATCCGCGGGGCAACGGAGCAAGCCATGACGAAGAACCTCTTGGTTCTCCTCGGTCTCGCCTCCCTGCCCCTCCTCGGAGGGTGCGAGGACAACGGAAATCCGGATGACCCCGCCGGCACCACCCCGGACGACACCGGCACCGGCGGATGGGCCGCAACGGTCCGCGCCGTCCTCCCTGAGGAGATGGTGAACGCCCAGGTCCTGGTGGACGGGCACGGAGCCGACTGCGCGGGCACCACCTGCGAGTGGACGGCCGACGAGCCGGGCACCTACGAGGTGACCGCGTCCACCGACGAAGTCTACTTCGTCACCCTTACCGCCACGGTCGAGAACGACGGCGACACCGTCGACCTCACCTGGCAGAAGGGCGGGTGTACTGACAGTACCTGGTCGGTCGGCGACGGGGAGTGCCCCGAGTGGGTGTACGGCCAGTACGGCTGCGACCTCACCGGGTATTTGAGTGGAGTCGAAGAGGAGTACAGCGACATCCGCGGCGACGTCGTGATGCGATCCCTCGACGCAGACGGCAACAACATGATGGACGCAATTGTCGGTGGCGGCGATGACAGCGAGAATCTAGTCGGCGTCATCAGTCCGCTCCTCGGCATCAGCGGAACCGTGATGTTCGGCCAGTCTGAGGCTTCCGACTACTGGGTCTCAGCCGTGATGAGCGATGGGAATTGCTCGGACAGCACCATTCTCGTCACGAACAGTTTCGGGGATGAATTCCACATGGAGCTCGAGAGGTAGCACCATGCGGCGGCCCATGCGCAGCGCGTGGGCTTTTTTGATAGAAGAGAAACGATGATTCTACCAACTCGAAATGTCCATTACCTCTGATACCGAAAGAGCGAGGTAAGCCTACCTCGCTCTTTATGTCTGCAACTATGGAGTAACGATCACGTAGCCGTCAAAGTTAATCCAAGGGTTCGTAATGCCACCCTGGCTAGTATCCGTACACGACGAGTCATTTCCCTCTGACGGACAATCGCTCGTATCACACTCGTAATCATAGCATTGGCCATCCGTGGCGTCTTCAGTTGCATTTCCATCAGGCATAGTCACCCCGTCCGTCGAGTCACACCACCCCGTGCACCAGCCCCAGTTGTCCTTGACGTGGACGCGCGGCTGGAACACGCAGGCGCCGGAGGTGCCGATGGTGCCGGTGCCTCGGCACGGCGAGTTGGTGAGGCGCGACATGCCGCTTGGATCCGTGGTTTCCTCGCACGCCGGCAGACTCTCGGCAAGCGTGGCCGTGCACGTGTAATCGTTTATGAACGTGAGATAGCTGGTATCGCACGCGTCCGGGGCCGTACTCCAGTCGTTCGCGTCCGAGCTCACCGAGTCGCACTGCTCCACGCCGGTGGAACTGTACCCGCGATGGTTCTGGTAATAGTTGTCGTCCGAGGTAGACCCCGACTGCGACGAGCTGCTGCTCGGCCACTCCGGCTCGCCGCTCGCGGAAGTATGCTTTCCGTTGCCCCAGTCGACGATGATGTTGCGAATCGGCATCTGGTCCTCGTCGGCGTAGGCAAAGAAGCTTACTGCCACGTGCTTGTAGCCGCCGGATCCCTCGATGTCGCCGGAGTCGTAGCCGTTCACGCTGATCTTATCGAGCGTTCCCTCCTCGCAATCCGTCCCGTCGCAGTCGCCGATGGAAATCACCCTCGGCGCGGTCGGCCTCTCAAGGCTATATGGATCTCCAGTCGCGGTGTAGTCCCAAGTGTCAACACTCGACGTCATCTGCTCATAGGCTCCCCAATCTAGAATCTCATCTGAATCCTTCGCATTAGTCCAATCATTGCCAAAGGAATACTCCCACCACGGCTTCAAACCGGCAGTGAGGGAAATCGACTTTGCGAAGAACTGGCTGATGCGATCAACAACGGCATCGACTGTCTCATGCGCGTAAACGTACGGGACGCCCGCAACGCAATAATCAAAATTAAATGAGTAATCTGACGATTCTTCCGTAACAATGGTTTTTGTTACACAATGAAGAAGCGCGCAGTCCTCATAATCATTGCATCTCTGCCCATTCCTAATGCCTCCACCGACGCAGACATTGTCTGTACAGGCAATTTCCTCGCTATTACATCCGTTGTCCTGAAGCGAAGTTTCGTGTTCGTCACAGATATCAACTGTACCATCCGAAAGATACGGATATCCAGCCTCGATCACGTTCACGTCCATGTATGACCTGGCATGTTCTCCGACCAAGTCTCCGCTACTGCATGATTCTTCGGCAGTCGGAAGAATAAAGGAGTAATCGGATAATTCGCACAAAAGCACTGTGAGCGGGCTGGATTCGTCAGCTGGCTCAGTATCGAACGAGCTTTCCAGCGTGACATCGTCTGCCTTACCAAATACCGTCTGTTCCGTTTCGGCGGTAAATGCAAAGTAACCGTCTCCGCTATGTCCAATTGGCTTCACTTCATACTGCGTGTCTGTTTTGTCGAATACGCGGTCGGTCCATGCATAATTGTAGACGGCGGCATCCGCTACCTTGACTACCGAACGACAATAAGGAACGGCTTCGACCAGAACTGCGTCTGGTAGAAGGTCGCTCTTAGCGTCAATGTAATCATTCATCATTGAGATATTGTCTGCTACATCGATCCACCCCTCTACCTGCGAGGGAGCGGTCAAAAGTGGCGTTTGGCAATTTGCCATCTGACTCCAGGTTTCCCATTCATGATCCGGATCTGAATCGTCGATATAATTCGTGTCTTCGTCAGTGTTATATCCGCATTTTTTTGTCAGATCCCCATCTACGTACGAATTCTTTGGAATACACATTGCCTTCCACGTATAAATATCGTCTTCTTTCCATTCATAATCCTCGTAGTCATAAGTCGATATCGACCTTTCCTCACAACTCTTGAACGCCATAAACGTCCCATCCGGACAGGTATTTCTTGGATCAACGTTGTCGCCATGCTCACAGTCGCTTGCATCTATTAATGTGGCGTAAAATTCGGCGCCTGCTTTTATAACGTAGCCCACGTCCACCTCGGCGCAGTAGTAGGTGTCGCCCTGGTTGTAGCCGGCGCCCATGTATTTGCCATAGAGGTCGGTAGATCCGGCGAGCTGGTCAACCGGAAGCCAGGTAAGGCATGCGCGGTCATCCTCGCTCGAGCTGCCGTTCTTGTGGATGGATGTGTCGCGCTCCAAGCAGTACCCTTCCCAACCGTACACCGTGTCCTTTCGGTTCAATTTGATACACGATCCTCCGGAGTAATCCGTCCCAGTGCCGCTTTGACAATCGGAATCAAGCGAGCAGAACCGCCCTGCCTTTTCGCCACCCAGACAAACACCCTGATTGGCTGTCCTGGTTCCCGTCGAAATTGAGCTTAACGCCGTGTTCGGCGGATAATATCGCGTAATTGATCCGGACTCGCCATACGTCGCCTTGTCGTACGAACACACGCAGTCATCGGACAGCAGGAGGTCACCGACGTCGTTGACCGTCGGAGAACAGGTTTCCGTGGTCTCGTATCCATAAACATAGGAATAGGGCTGCCAATCGAAGTCTTCTGGACTAGAGCTCGGTTCAGACGTCATGCCGGTAGTGTCGCTCCATTCGGTGACGACCTCGGTCGGGAACGGCGAAGTGGTTTCCGGATACCCGCGGCATTCCTCGCTTTCCGCTTCGTCAGGAACGATCGGATCGCCATATACGTCGGTGGCGCACATGCCGTTTACGCACGCGCCGCGCTTTGAGAGGACGTCCGACGTACAGGTCGGCGTGCCGGAACCGGAGCAGTCGGACGCGGTCACGCACGTGTCGCTATTTGGCGCCAACTGGTCGACGCACATGCCAAGAATCGTGTCGCAAACCGGGAAGGATGCGTCGCACGCGTCAGCCACGCCGTCGGCGTTATCGTCGTCGTTGCTATAGCACACGGTGGTTCCGACGTCCTGGCAATAACCGACCACGCATTCCTCTGACCCGGGACAATCACCGTCGGAAGAACAGCTGTCCCCTGACGTTTCACAATACCCGACGATACATTCGCCAAGCCATCCGGTTTCTCCGAGGTCACACCCGCCAGCCACGTATCCGAGACGATAATCATTTTTCACCTGTCGGCAAACGCTCCACCACTCCGTGCAATCCCCCCCGGTGTCATCCGAATCGTCACACTCTATAAAATTCCCATCGTCTTCAAGGGTTGGAATCGCCAAGGATCCAGAATCAAAGGAAACACTCACGCAAATGAAATCGTTCGAGTCCGGCGAGACGTTTATTTGGTCGTAGTGCTCGACCGGAAGCTGATCCGGAATGGAATAACCAGAATAATCAGTGCCGTTCCAGGTAGCGTCGCGACCAGTATATTCGTTCAAACTCAGAACCACGGCGTCGGTCGTAGCCCATTCCGTGCAAAAGCTCGCATCGCCCGTACGGGAATACCGCGTGCAAAGCCCAACCTTGTCGCAGATAGTCTCGTACTTGCTGGTCCGTGCATTCCACGAAACCTGCGACGACTGACACGAAAGCCAGGCCGAGCACTCGCGGTCGCGATACACCTTTACCACGCGGTTAGAATCATCGGAGAGCGCGTGCGTCACTTCTACTCGACTTGTGCCACGTACAATCGTTGAGACGGCATTCTCGCAGGTTCCAGAAACGGTATCGCCGCCATCCGTTTGGATATCGGGACAATCCGTGTCGTCATAACATGAGGCATCAAAGACATGCTCACACGAACTATAGTTCGAACACACAATGAGCGTTGTCGTGTCTTCTTCCGAAGAGGGGGTTGAAATGGAGTCGGTCGAATCAATTTCATACTTACACCGCCTCTCGCACAAGTTCAGCGTTTCCCCGTCCGGGGTAGTAATATCCTCGCCGCCATCATCGCAGGAAATCGGGTCCTGCTTGCTTCCCGGCGCATCGCCATACAGAACATCGGCGTGTATCGAGGCAACGTACGAGGCCGTGACGTTGTAGGTGAGTTCCGAATCGTTGGTGTCGTAGAACAGCCCGCATCCTTCCCTTTGGCTCACCTGACCCTGGCATTGATCGCTCGCGGTCAGCGCCTCCTCGGAAAGCGAATCATCGTCCATGAAGTAATATGGCGTACCGCCCGGATATGTGACCCCGGAAGTATCCGAAAGGTCGCGGAACTCCGTACACAGGTCATAGCCGGAGGAACAGGCGGCGACCCAGCCGTCGTATGCGTCGTCGCCGTTGCGCCAAATGCCAAATTGCTCGCCGGAAATCACGTAGTCGTCATAACAAGGCTCCTTGGTGTCCGTCTTGAACCAGCCGTAGTATGAGGATCCATCGATGGTAACGCCGGTTTGGTACTCGCACGTTTGGTCGACCGGATCCTTGAAGTAGAAATTACCATCCTGCGTGGAAGACCATTCTTCGCAGAACAATTCCTCGTTCGCGCACAACGTGTCATCGTAGGAATCCGGATCGTTCAGGTAATAGGCGGACTCGAACGATGTCACGTTTGACTTGTCCTGATCATAAGTCGGCAGGCCAATTTCCTCGCATCCGACGTTCTCCGCGGTGCAGGAGGTTGTTCCGTTATCCACGAGATACATGGGGACGTCGGCGTCCACGACCACGGCTTCCGGTCCCAAGGCCATGTAGTAGTATCCGATACCGGAAATTTCCGTGTATGGCAACGTGGACGGAAGCGCGCCATCGCGGTCGAACAGACAGTAACCGGTTCCGGCCGTGATGGTACAGACGGTTTCCCCCTCGATCTCGCACGAAGTGTTCGATGACACGGTATCGTCGTCGGTCGTGTCCGTGGTTACGTACAGACAGCGGGCGTTATACACGGCGCCATACGCTGAGTCCGAATTCTGCGTGTCATACGCCGCCTCGCACCCCACGACCTCCTCGGAACACAGGTCGGAGAACTGATAAAGATTCGCACCGTCCCCGTTTTGGTCGGTGTACGCCTCGCAGCCAAGATAGTACTGCGGGCTGTCCACGCCATCCGGCGTTTGGTCGCACGTCGAAGGAACCACCCAGGAATCCTTGATGATGGCAATGTTCTCCTCTACCGCCTTTAGGCGGATGTTGTCGATATATACCGTTTCATCCGCCGTCCCCTTGTCGGCGTAGAACCGCAGGGTCGAGCTGTCGTCGAAATTCGCGAAGTCCGTGGTATCGAGCGGGCCGAGCTCGTAAGAGTGCCAGCCGCTATCAAGCGAAATAGCCTGGAAGCCCGTCGTGGTCGGATCCACGAAATCATGTACGTCCGTTGACGTCGCAGAGGAATCGCCGCCAAGGTCGTGCATGAACACGTAGAGGTCGGTGGATCCCTTGGCCCAGAATGAGAGCATGTACGTCTTGCCGGGGACGAGCAGGTCATCAAGCGTTCCGCACCCATTATCGCCGTCCTCCACCGAGCAGTCGTACGTCCCGTCGCTGTCCTTGTCGATCTCGCACTCGCCACTGTCGCTGATGCTTCCGGACGGACAGCTCGCCGCGTCGGACTCGTCGTACGTCGTACTCGTGGAAGATGGGACAAGATAGGCCCAAAGCGTCTTAATCGAGCCGCCGGACGCGGTAATGGCGCTTGGCACGACCATGCGCATGGAGTGCCCATCGGATGCCACGGACTCATTGCTGACGCTCATTGTCGCGTCGTCCGCCTCTGTGTATTCCACAAGGTCGCCATCCTCGAAGTCATCGGAAAAGACCGTGGTAGCATTGCGTCCGGCGCCGCCGGTATACGCGCGGCATCCCGCCTGGGTCGCCGGACACTCGGTAGATTCGTCGGCCAGACCGAAGTATCGACAGTCGCCGACATCGGTCCAATATCCGCCCGAGGCCTCGCAATCCGTTTCGGACGATCCGTCGAACCGATACGGATGGCAGTCGGAATCCACGGCAACCGTGAGCGTGACGTCGCGATAATGGATGTCGCCATTCGTATCGTAAAACTCGCGACAGTCCGGATTGTCGAAGATGTCGGCATGATCGTTACAATCGTCGGTTTCGTAATCGACCGACGCGTCCTCCGCGCACACGAGCACGCTCTCGCCCTGCACGTCCCAAGCGGTACACGGCGCGTCGGTGTCGTCGCTCTTCAAAAGGGTCCAGGTGACAAGCTGGTATCCGGAGGCGTCCGACCCTTCCCAGGTAAAGTAGGTGGCGCTCTCGTTGTCGTCCGCGCTGCCGGTCGCCATTTCCGGCTTCACGCACGCGCGAAGATAGGTGTAGCTCTCGCTCCCCTCCCCGCCCACGGAAGTCGCGTCGACGTTCGTGAACGCGTCGCATCCGACGTACTGCGAAGAACAGGCCGTGGCACGGTCTTCGATGAAATATAACGGGAAGTCAACGTCCTCGCGGTCCGTGGCATCCTGCTTGTACGTGGCATACCCAACGCATTCGCTCGGACACTCATCGAGCGTCGAGGCGATGGCAGGCACGCTCGGGTCGCCGTTTTCCGGCGTGTATAGATTGCATCCGACGTCCTGTGCCGAACAGACCTGCGTATACGCGTCACATTCGGCCGGATCCGTGGCCGCGCCGGTGCAACCGAGATAATCGGGCGGGACGAGCAGATACGAGGTGGCCGGCGACGACGAGTTATATCCGTCCGTAAAGCTCGACGCGTCCTCCCCGAGTTCGAGCTGGACGGCATCGATGTAATTGTCCGTGGCGTATATGTATACGTTTGCGAGCGCGCCATTTCCCTCATCAGGAACGGTAAAAATACATTCGAACCGTTCGTATGTGGTACTGGACGGGGTCGCCAAATCAATGAATACCGAGTTATTCGTTCCAGCGGACCAATCCGCGACCGCGCAATCTCCCGCGACGCTCGTTCCGGCCAAATCAAGATAATTGCCATCCGCATCTTTCAGGACGACGCGCCCGGTCGTGTGGCCCGTAGACGACGAACTTGCCTTCCGCGCGTAATAGGAAAACGCGTAGAAATTCCCCGGGGCAATTTGCACGTTTGACTGGAAAAGCATTCCGTACGCGGCCGTCGAGTCCTTTGTGAACGCGTTCGACCCGTAATACGAGTAGCTGCCACTCGTGTCGAGCGTCGGGGTTGAAAGATATTCGGTCCAAAGGTCTGGCGTCCCATCTTCGTCCGCATCATCCTCGAATGATGGATTTTGGATCGCGTTGAGTACCAAGGAATCTCCAATCGGATACACGGCGGAACAACCGGCCGCATCCTCCGAGCACTCTTCGACGTTGTTGTTAAAGTAGATGCGGTCCTGGTAAGCGTAGGTGCCGTAGCTTTCGTCGTCGGTGCCGTCGCCGTCGGTGTCGTACGCATAGGTCGACGCCGCAAGATGGGCGGACGTACCAACGTCATATCGCCTCACGTCATCCTCGCGGTCGGCTGTCACGAAGTCGTCGTCGCCGGCCAGCCATTCGAAGGAGTCGTCGGACGTATCGTCGGGGGTTCCGGCGTCATCGTAGTACTTGTTCGTGCGATACCATTCGCACCCGGCGTTATTGGCGTCACACACGCTCTGATCAACGGTATTGAACAGGAAATCCGCGGATTCCGAAGTAAACGTGTTTTGAAACGACAGGCACGACGCGTACTGCTCCGGACACTCGTCGCCACGGAACCTCCACACGTTCTTTTCTTGGACGCAGTACCCGTAGCCGCCATCGCACGATCCGTCGTTTGACTCGGAAATGCAGCTCGGCGTATCAACGCACGCGCCGGCACGCCCAGGAGAAAGACTGGAAATGCGAAGTTCGCCGTTCACGAACGCGCGGCATTGCGTTTCCGGATATTTGAGGACCCAATCCGGGTCGATCAGATGGCACCACCGGTGCGTTCCATCCGCTCCCCCGCCCTGCGTGCCACACTCGTCGAACCCGTCGACGATTTCCTGTAGGGTCGCCGCGTTGGACGGATCGTTCCGGCTTGCCGCGATTTCCCATCCGACGGGAAGAATGCGCGCCTTGCGCATTTTCACGATATTGCCGTAACAGTAACCATAGGTATAACAAAGCGGGTCCTGATTTTTTGGGATACCGGCCCCTTCGTGCGGAATGAGCGGCCAATCGCCGTTCAAGAATCCGTCGTCAATCGCTTCCTGCACGGTCATTGGCACGCCGGATTCCGCACGCGCAACCGCCGTAACAAAGTTCGTGTCCATCACGCAGTTGTTCAGGTTGCGAACCGTAATCGGGCCAACCGGACACGCGACGAACTCGGCAAGGGCATTATAATTTTCCAACTGCGTGGGCGCCACGGTAATCAATGACGAAAATCGGTTCGCCGCGTCCTCGCGGGTCGAAATACCGGCAAGCTCCTGGTCAAACGGGTCGACAGTGGGCTGGACGTCGAACAAACCCGTAAAGATCTTATTCATGAGTGTGGACAGCAGCGTGTTGGTAAACACGCTGGCCACATGCAAAAACATGGATCCGAGCAAATCAGAATTCTGGATGGCGGCCTGCATCTGCAACTTGGTCGGCTCGCTTTGCGAGTCGCCGATCTGACGCGTGAATTCGCTTTGAAGGATGGAGGCAGGCGTCTTGATCTGACCGGTCACGATATCCTTAACCGACTGAAAACCGCCAGAATTCACCTGTTCGAACAAGCTGTTGGTCTTTGCCTCGAGCACACGCTGGTGCACCTTGAGGTTCAACCCGACCGTGGCGGACAATTCATTTTGGCCGGGCTTAAATCCTTCCGCAAATGCCTTAAGAATCGTCTGCGACGGATTAGCTACCTGTAAAATCGTAGACGTGACAAAGGCGTCCCAATTCTTCAGCATGTCCTGAAAGTCACACTTTGGCTTCTGGTACTTATACGCCTGCGTCAGACCGAGCTGGATGGACAGCTTGAATAACGAATTCTCCGGAGCGCAGATGTCAAATTCCAGGTTGAGATCATCGAGCAAAGTAGAATTAAGTTCGTCAACGGCGCTGCCGGCAATATCAAGGCCAAAGTCCGCCCACGCTTCCCGAGCGCCTTTTGCGTGAAACAACGGCGTTTCTCCTTCACCGCCGGTCGCCACCCAAATCGCAGCCTCGTAGGCCAGCCGGTCGAACACGAACGTTGCCAGGTTCAACAACGCGGACAGGAGCGCGACCTGCATGGACACGCTGATAATTCCGCCGTCCACCGCCTTTGCGGCCTCGTTGGCACCTTCGCATGGATCCGGCGTCACGGCCGTTGACGCCCCACGACAAGCGGCCGTGGAAACCAAAACGGCCGCGGCCGCACTGGAAGACGGAGCCTCGGCGTAAGCGGGCCTTGGCATGACCAAAGCTGAAAAGACATAAACTCCCACGAGCGAACAGGCCGTGAAGAAGGAAATGACTCGCTGGTAAGTGGGTATTTGGTGCATACTTATTGCTGAATCTCACCATCAGAACCGCTGGCCCCGGCCTGCGCCTGCATTGCGCCGACAAGCGCGTCAAGCTCGCCGGATTCGGATGCGGTCGAAAGCGTTTGTTCGAACAAAGTCTGTAATTGATCGTCGGCGATGGCGTCAAGCTGATCCTGCGGTACGCCGGCGGTGGCGAGCGCCTTGCGAATCTCGTCGACGGTAATGGACTTCACGAACGCCTGAATGTCCTCCTCCGACTGGAAATCGTATTGCGAAAGATCCCGGGCGAATGGGGAATCAGACAATGATCCCACGAGGTCGGAAGCTGCGGTAGACGCTCCGGACGCGTCGCCTGACGCGGTGCCGCAGGTCTTCCCTTCTGGACAGCTCGGGTTTTGTCCCGCGTATACCTCGGTCTTGTCGTCGATCCCGTCGGAGTCCGTGTCCGTGATGTATGGTGACGTACGAAACACATAGAGCTCATCGTAGTCGGAAAGGCCGTCGGAGTCCGTGTCGCGTGTCTTTTGGTCTTCTTTTTCCTTCTCTTCCTTTTGGGTCAGCGTGAGATACGGTTCCTCGGAAGCACGCTCCGCGATCTGAATATCAAACGGCCGGCGGATATTCGCACCAAAGGAAAAATAACCCATGACCAGTCCTCCCAACCCGAGAAATACAAGCAACACGAACGCAACTTTTTGCTCGTTCGTGAGTTCGTTCCCTTTTTGCGTCAGCTTTTCAAGAAGGCCCATAGGGTCCGCCCGTATTATATCAGACGAGCAAGCTGAATCCAATTGTGGACAGTAAGATTTTCCGCGCGCGCGGTTTCCGGAAGGCCAAGGGATGCCAATGCCGCCTTCGCGGATGGAGTGGAAGTAATCCCCGCGTCTGAGAGATTGCGGTGCAGCTGTTTGCGGCGCGAGGAAAATGCGGCCTTGGCGAGCCGTATGATCCGTTCGGGATCATGGACCCCATCGAGAACGCGCGGATCCAGGCAAATAACAGCGGAATCAACCTTCGGAATGGGTCGAAATGCCCCGGCAGGAACGTTCGTCACCTTCTCCGTCTTGGCGTAGAGCTGACATACGACAGAAAGCAACGACATGTCCGGCGGCTTCGCGAGGATGCGATCCGCGACTTCGCGCTGCACCATCAGTACCATGCGCGACGGCGGATTTCGCTCCGTCAAAAACCGATGGAGCAACGCCGACGTGATGTTATACGGAATATTCGCGACGAGCTTGTACGACAACGTCCCAAACGTACCAATGCCGGGCATTGGTGCCAATGCCCGGCATTGGTACGCAAGGATATCACCTTCGACGAGAGTGATCGCGGAGCCGAACTTCTCGCGCAGCGCGGGAATAAGGTCGCGGTCCGCCTCGACCGCCGTCACGCGCGCCCCGGCCGCGACGAGCGCTCCGGTCAGTACGCCCGTTCCAGGCCCCACCTCAAGCACTGCCTCGCCCGGAACGATCCCCGCGGCCGCGACAATCTTTCGAACCACGCCAGAATCGACGAGAAAGTTCTGACCGTAGGCTTTTTTTGCGCGTGGCATCATAGTTTCACGCTTCCCTGTCGCAGGATGACCGTCTTTCCGCGCTTCACGGTCACGATCGTCGACGGCTTACGACGCGGGATCGGGCCGACGTCAACCACGGCGTCCGGTTCCGGATGTCCGGCCGCGCGAAGCTGGCGCCGGAACGTCCGAACCGAATAGCAGGGCGCGAGACCGGAAACGTTCGCGCTGGTCGCGACGATTGGGAGGCCAAGCCCCTTTGACAACGCCCGCGCAACCGGGTGAGCCGACACGCGCACTGCCACGGTTCCGTCCGCGCGTACCACTCCGCTCGCAAGGCCCTTCCCCACTTTTCCGACAACCGTCAGGGCACCGGGCCAATGCGCGTCCGCGAGCGTATGGAGTGCCTCGGGGATTTCCACGTATTCCTCGGCCATGGCCCGGTCGGCGACGATAAGCGGCGGGGTCTTGCCCGGCTCGCGTCCCTTGATCTGGTACACGCGGCGCACGGCGCGCGGATCGGTCGCGTCCGCGGCAAGGCCGTATGCGGTCTCAGTCGGAAAGACAACAACGCCCCCTTGCCTGAGAACGTTGACGGCCGCCTCTATTTGTTTATTTTTTGGAGGCATGTTTGGCAAACCATTCGACGGTGCGACGCAACCCGTCGTCAAGCGGTACCTCCGCTTTCCACCCGAGTTCCTTCCCGGCCTTGCGCGCGTCGAGCGCCGAGCGCATCACCTCGCCTTGACAGGCGACAACGTGGGTTTCCTTCTGTTTCGATCCGGTCAGCGCGTTAATCTTCTTGAACAGATGGTTCACGTTCGTTTGCACGCCGGTGCCAATGTGAAACAGGCCTGTCACGCCCTTTTCCATGGCGAGCATTTGGGCGCGCACGACATCGCCGACGTACACGTAATCGCGCGTCTGCCTTCCCGTCCCGGTGATCATGCATTGCTTTCCCGCAAGCATGGTTTGCGAAAACTTCGAGATAACCCCGGCGTATCCGCCGGAAAGCGCCTGACGCGGACCATACACGTTCGCAAGCCGCAACACGACGTATGGAAGCCCGTGAATGCGGTGTTCGAACGCCAGATACATTTCCGCGGCGCGCTTGGCAATGCCGTACGGCGCGATCGGATCGGCGGACAACGACTCGGAATACGGAGGACGGATGTCGTCGGAAAACATCGCGCCGCCGCTTGAGGTAAAAATAAACTTTTTTACGCCGGCCTTGGCCGACGCATGAGCCATGCGCAGCGTTCCCATCACGTTGATCTCCGCGTCGCCGGGAGGATCCTCGACCGAGCAGCGCACGTCGATTTGCGCCGCAAGGTGAAACACGACGTCGGGCTTCAATTTTTCGACGAGCCTCATGAGACCCGGGTGCAACACGGACATCTTGAAAAATGTCGCGTTCGGGTTGAGGTTCGCCTTCTTCCCGGTCGACAAATCATCGATCACGTACACCTTTATGCGTCGCTTAATGAGCGCGTCCACCACGTGGGATCCGATGAATCCCGCTCCGCCGGTCACGAGGGCCGTTTTGTGTTTCATATCTTTCTATTAGTCATATAGTCGCGAATGGACGCGGGGATCTCCTTAAGAATGTCCACGTGAACCTCGTGATCCTCCGAACCGATTGGCAGGTCATACTCCTCGCAAATCTCAAGCAAGGACGATCGTATTTCCGATGCGAAACGTATGATGGCCTCCATGTCACAGCCCGCATCGACCAATTGCCGCGGTGCCGAATGCATGGCGTACCTAATAAACCCATTCACGGAAACAACGGCTTCCTCAACGTCCAGGTCGTGCGTTTCAACGGCCAGCCTTGGCTGCCGTGCAAGACGTTCCCAATCCTTATAGCGAGCCCCGCCGGATTCGACGCCTTGAGCCGAAAGGAACCTACGATCTCTTACCATGCGATCCCCGGAAATATACACGGTTCCCTCGCTGAACGGGATGACGCGCCGCTTCCCTGTGGACGGGTGGCCAGTCGAATATCCAAGAAGGATATCCTCGCCCAAGCTCACGCGCGGGATTCCTCCAAGCGCCACGAGCCGTCTCGGACTCGCAAGGAAGCACGTTCCGTTAATCTGCGGGGGGAAATCCCATTTCTCAAAGGAAATAAAGGATTCCAGAAGACGATTGAACCGAGAGGAAACCCGCGCCTTTAGAACCTCCGTGACGTCGTTCTCGATTGATCTCGGATCAAATTCCCATGCCGACGAAACAAACCATGCGTCGGGATGTGCGCGATATGACGCCAGCATGCTGGGATACGTTCCTCCCTTAACGCCCATAATATCGGCATCGGAGCTGAGCAGCGGAATCTCACGCCCGAGACGATAGGCAATCTCGAACGCAACGTCCGCGAGGGTCGCGCGAACCTCCCCGATAGTATAGTCAGCGCTCACTTTTCTGTCGAAGACAAGCGCGCGCGGATTCTGGCGAATCGAACCCAGGTCATGCCAGACGTTTCCCCCGGGATCCTCCACGTCGTTGTGATAGACCAGAAAAAACGGAGTGGAGTCTTTGTTCGTCGCGGAAGCGAGATCGGCTTGTATCACCTCAACGGCATGTGCGGTCGAAACTTCCTTGCGGGTCGGAATGAGAACGATCACGTCGGGGATCCTTTCAAGCTTGCGGATTTTCTCAACGGCCGCGTCCGCGATTTCCGTCACCATCGTAAGATACTCTCCTCCTCCGATCCGCTCGCGCCGATAGACCTCGTACGTCTGAAAAAAATCAATTTCAGCGTTCGTTTTCTTTGCATCCGGTAGAAAGTACTCGTCCCAAATATAAATGGGAACCTCTCCCTTTCTTGCACGGTAGCGTCCCATGGATGCCTGGATGTCTGGTGAGAAACGTTCCCAAAAATACCGCTCGGGTTTTTGGTCCCGGACTGATTCTGCCACGAATTGACGCTCCCGCCCGCGCTCCATATGTTATGTTTTCTTGCTCAGACGTTCCCGCAGATACGCTTCCATGAACGGTTCCAAGTCACCGTCGAGCACCCCGCGCGTATCGCTGGTCTCGTGGTTGGTGCGATGGTCCTTCACGAGCTGATATGGTTGGAGCACATAGCTGCGAATCTGGTTCCCCCAGTCCGCGCTCTGATACTCGCCGCGCAGTTCCGAGTGCTCCTTGGCACGTTCCTGCACCTTGATCGCAAGCAGCTTGGCCCTCAGGATCTTCATGGCCGTTTCCCTGTTTTGCAGCTGGCTTCGCTCGTTCTGACACTGCACGGAAATTTTCGTCGGCAAATGAACGATGCGCACGGCCGAGTACGTGGTGTTAACGCTTTGTCCCCCATGTCCACCAGCCATAAACGTGTCAACGCGCAGGTCCTCGGGCTTGATCTCAATGACCTGATCCACGTCCTCGAGCTCCGGAAGAACCTCGATGAGCGCGAACGTGGTGTGTCTCATCTTCTCCGCGTCAAACGGCGAGATACGCACCAGCCGGTGCACGCCCGCCTCGCTTTTCAGATATCCGTACGCGTACCGCCCGGTCACGCGCAGGGTCAGGCTCTTGTAGCCCACCTCCTCGCCGCGCGACTCGTCGAGGATCTGCACGTCCCATTCCTTTCCCTCGCAGAACCGCATGACCATGCGCATGAGCATGGCTGTCCAGTCGTTCGCTTCCGTGCCGCCCTGCCCCGCGTGGAACGATACGATCGCATTCTCCGCGTCGAACGATCCGGAAAACAGCGTGGTAAATTCCATTTGCGAAAACTGCTTCTCGAGCGCGTCCAACTTCTCCGCGACTTCCGACATGGTCGCTTCGTCATCCTCCGACCGTGCCATTCCCTCGAGCTCCGCAAGCTCATCCGTTTCCACCAAAAAATCTTCCCATTGCGCAACCTCCTTTTGCAAATCCGCCACGCGCTTGGAAACGACCCTGGCGACATCCCCGCGCGACCAAAAATCCGGCGCGGTCATTTCCTCCTCGCGCGCCTTGATCTCGGTTTTAACCCGATCAAGGTCAAAGCAACCCCCACGTACGCACGGCACGTTCGCGGAGGGCTTGAATTTGGGTGAGAAGTTCTTTCACACTAAATCTTAATCTGCTTCGCGTACTCGCCGAGCACGGGCATTTCCCACATCTTTCCTACCCAGGCGTTCACGATCCCGAGAATCATGAGGATAAGAAGCAGGACGGATCCCACGGCCCACACGATCTGGCCAATAATCGGGATAATATTGCCGACCCAGAGCAGGCACCAGGCAATGAGAAGCACGAGCCCCTGCTTGCCATGATGCTGCGCAAACGGGGAGTTTTTCTTAAGCAGCAACGGGAGCAGGCACAGGATGCCAATGTACCCGAGCGCCGCGATGACCTTGTCGTCCTGAAGATTGGTTGGTTGTTGGTCCATATGGTTGGAAGCATAGCAAATGAAGAGAAAAATAAAAAGATACAAGAGACAAATACGAGATTTTGCTTCTTGTATCTTTGAATTTTCCAACCTAGTACATTCCGCCCATGCCGCCCATGCCGCCGCCGTGCGGCGCTTCCGGTTCGTCCTTCTTCGGGATCTCAGTCACCGCGCACTCGGTGGTGATGATCATGACCGCGATGGACGTGGCATTTTGAAGCGCGAAGCGCGTCACTTTCGCCGGATCGATCACGCCCGCCTTCACGAGATCCTCGTACACGTCGGTCGCGGCGTTGTACCCCACGCCGCCCTGCTCGTGCCTCACGCGTTCGACGACGACCGCGCCGTCCTTGCCCGCGTTCTGCGCGATCATGCGCATCGGCTCCTCGAGCGCGCGGCGCAGGATGTCGAGACCCACGCGCTCATCGCCCTCGAGCGACACGGCGTCGAGCGAGCTGATCGCGCGCACGAGCGCCACGCCGCCGCCCGGGACGATTCCCTCCTCGACCGCGGCCTTGGTTGCCGCGACCGCGTCCTCGATACGGTGCTTTCGTTCCTTCATTTCGGTCTCGGTCGCGGCGCCCACCTTGATAACCGCCACCCCGCCGGCGAGCTTTGCCATGCGTTCCTGCAGTTTTTCGCGCTCAAACTCAGACTCCGTTGTTTCGATTTGCTTCTTGAGCGCGGCCACGCGGTCCTCGATGGCCTTCTTGTCTCCGGCGCCGCCGACGACGGTGGTGTTTTCCTTGTTCGACACGACCTTGGTGGCGCGACCGAGATCCTCGAGGGCGGCGTTCTCAAGCTTGAGCCCGAGCTCCTCGGTGATCACCTTTCCGCCGGTCAGAATCGCGATGTCCTCAAGCATGGCCTTGCGGCGATCGCCGAACCCGGGCGCCTTGATGGCAAGCGTCGAAAACGTGCCGCGCAACTTGTTCACGATAAGCGTGGTGAGCGCCTCGCCGTCCACGTCCTCCGCGACGATCACGAGCTCTTTCTTTCCGGTCGCCGCGATCTTCTCGAGCACCGGCAGGATCTCCTGAATGGAAGAAATCTTCTTATCCGTAATAAGAATGTGCGCGTCCTGGTACTCGGCCTCCATGCGCTCGGTATTCGTGATCATGTACGGCGCGATGTAGCCCTTCTCGAACTGCATCCCCTCCACCACGTCCACCTCGATGCCAAAGCTCTGTCCTTCCTCCACCGTAATCACGCCATTCTCACCGACCTTTTTCATGGCCTCGGCGATCATGGTACCGATTTCCTTGTCATTGGCGGAAATGCTGGCAACCTTCTCGATTTCGTCGCCCTTGATCGGGGTGGCGATGCGTTTGATTTCCGCGACCAGGGCCTCCACGCCCTTTTCCATGCCGCGGCGAATGGCCTGCGGGTTGGTGCCGGCCGTCACGTTGCGCAAGCCTTCGGCGATAAGCGCCTGGGCAAGCACGGTCGCGGTCGTGGTTCCGTCGCCGGCCACGTCGTTGGTCTTCGAGGCCACCTCCTTCACGAGCTCCGCGCCAAGATTCTCAAACTTGTTCTCAAGCTCAATTTCCTTTGCCACGGTCACGCCATCCTTGGTTACCGTTGGCGCGCCATAGCCGCGGTCGATCATCACGTTGCGACCCTTCGGCCCGAGCGTGACCTTCACGGCGTTCGCGAGCTGGTCCACGCCCCGCTTCATCATTTGCCGGGCCGCATCTCCGTATTCGATTTGCTTTGCCATAAGATTATTCGATTACCGCCATCACGTCGTCGCCCTTGATGACAAGGTACTCGACGCCGTCGAGCTTGAACTCGTCGGGAGCGTACTTCTTAAACACCACCTTGTCGCCGACCTTCGCTTCCATAACGGAGCGCTGGCCGTTCTCAAGCATGCGGCCCGGGCCGACGGCAATCACTTCGCCGCGCTCGGGACGTTCCTTGTCCACCGTATCCGGGATGATGATGCCGGACGCGGACGTTTCCTCCTTCGCAAGCGGTTTGACGATCAGATGATCGCCCACAGGACGGAGTTGCATAGCGTAAATAAATAAGGGTTGTTAGTAATGAAACACGTTAGCAGTCATGTGGCATGAGTGCTAACGTATTCATTTTACTCAGCGGCAGGTTCCTGTCAACCATGTGCGAACGGTTTGAATTTCAACGCGAGAGCCAACGAGAATGCAGCGAGTGCCAGCCCGGGCCACAGGCTCCAGAGGTAGTGGTCGATAAGGGCGATCGGGAGGAGAGCCGCGAGGAGGGCGAGGGCGAAAAGACCTTCGGCGGTCGAAGTGTGCTCACGGACAAGTCGGTACAAAGCCCGAAAGAACATCACGGCCGGAAACAATAAAATGAGGCCGATTTCTCCGAGCGCCAGAAAAAATACGTTATGCATGGGCTGGTACGACCAGGCCGGCGAGCCGGGAAAAAGCGTCGCAAGCGCCACGGTATAGTTCCCCGGACCAACGCCCATCACCGCGTTCGAGAAAAAGACGTCGTCGAACTGCGCGTACGCCCCCGCACGTTCCGCGATGGATTTCGTCTCGAGTCGCGCGGCGGGTTGTCCGACAAAGCCGGATCCGACCAGGCTGGAAACCCGCATGAAAACTGCGGAGTGAAAAACGAAAAGGGTTACGAGAACGGCGAAGGACGAGAGGGTTATGAGCGGGATGACGCGGTGTGGGAGCGCACGGCGCTTCGCAAGGGCGAGAATGGCAAGGGATCCGAACCCAATCGAGACCGCAAGCCAGGCCGAGCGCGAGAATGTGATGATCAGCGTCGAGGCGAAAACCGTCACCGGGGCGGCTATGAGCACATGCGAGGACTTCTTTTTCAAGCCATGCGACAGCCAACCAAGCATAATCAGACTGACGGACAAATACCCCCCGAGGATATTCGGATGCGGAAGCGTCCCGTAGCCGCGCAAAATCCTTCCCGTTCCCGTTTCGACCACCGACTGCCCAAGCTGAATCGCATCGTGCGACGCGAGACCGAGCAAGGAAAACGCGGGCGATATGCCGGTCAGCACTTGGTACCACGCGAGACCGCACGGGACCAAGAGACCCGCCACGAAGGCCCATGCCGCGCGTCGCACACCCGTTCGTTCATCGACAATGAGCGAAAATAGCGCGACCGCGGCCGCAAAGTGAGGAAGCGCGCCAAGCGCGACCGAAATGTTCTGCGAGAATGACGCGGATACGAGAAGCACGCCCAAAAATAACGCGACGGGCTTCACGAATGACCGTAATTGCGGTGAAAGTCGAAGCCCTCCGCGCAAGGATACGGCAAGCAAAATCAAAAGCTCGACCGCATACACGCTCAGCCGGCCGTACTCCCACGAATCTCCCGCGATCATCAGGTCGCGATACATCCATCGCGTCTGCCACGGAAGGAGGAAGAGCGCTAGCAGGACAACGTAGTTGGCAAGAACGTCACGTTTCATATCAGATGCCCGTTATCATTTGTCTCCAACGATCACGGTATTCTTCCCTTCGGTCGTTCTCATGGAACTTAAGCGCCTGGTCAGTGACAACCACGCGGGAATCCACATTCATGGATCGCTTGATCCGCATAGGCAATCGCCGCATCTGAAGCTTGCGCGCGAGCGGTTCGAACAATCGAAATGCACCATGCCTTCTCACGGAACGATCAGGGGAACCGCAGGCAAACACCGGCACGAGCGAGCGGATCCATAGGTCGAGATACGGGTCGCCGCCCGGAAGGGCAAACGTGGAGAGCGCGGGCGCGTCGGAGGTCACAAAAAACGAAAAGCAAAACGGATCCAGCTCGGTCGCGCCCGGGCGCTTGCCAAGGAGGGCAAATGGCGCGACCGCCAAAAGCCGCGTCATCCAGATCGTGCCCGGACGCACGGTTATGTACAGGTCGATGTCCGAGTCCGCGCGGGTGTTCCACCACGCAAGGGTATTGGCGGCCGAAACGGATTGAATCGACGGGATCAGCGCGAAGTAACGCGCCGCGCGGCGCAACTTCGCGTACTTGCGCGCCGCGTCGAGAAAGCGCTCCCGGCGTTCCGTGGGAGTCGCTGATCCTCCCATTCCCCGAAGCGTCCAAAATCCGTCCGTCCCCACGAGACGTTCGCGCACGCCCTCCCCCTCGAGCGCGGCATACACCTCCTCAAGCGCATACTCCCTCTCCGGCTCCAGTATCCATTTCCAGATCTCAAAAACGGTCACCGGGGTCTCAAAAAGCGAGAACCAGGCGACGGTCTTCACGATCGATCGTTCCAGATTGCCAATCATGCGCCCATGGTACCAAAGGGAAGCCGGAAGGTCGAAGGGTCTCCACGGAAATAACACAAAAGAAAAACCCGCCCAGACAAAGGGCAGGAAGAATTCCAGACGATCAGCTCATCATGTCACGAAGAGCCTCGTCGCTGTAGTTTGACCCCACCCCCCAGCTGTATCCGCAATACTGGCAGGTATGGATTTCGTCGTACCAGGTATATCGCCTCACGTTCGGATTAGGCTTGCTGTCGTAGCTCTCGTGCTTGCAGGCACGATACACGGCCAAGCGCGCCTTGGCGCATTCGCCCTCTTCGGAAATACGGCCCTTCCCGTCTCCCAACGCACGAAGCCTCGCAACCGGCTTCTTAGC
>MGFA01000002.1:2313-20765 GCA_001791645.1 Candidatus Uhrbacteria bacterium RIFOXYB12_FULL_58_10 | reverse complement strand
TCCCGTTCCTTGGCAGCGCGATCTTCTGCCATGAGACGATCGACCTGCTCGCACAGATCTGCCTTCCTCTCGGAATCGTAGTGGTGCCCGCAGGTGGAGCACTCATAGACGGTCCCACTCTCAGTGTGACATGCATCGACGGCGAGCTGAGGCTTCAGCTCGCCGATGCGCCCGCTTCGCTCCCCGCACTCCCGCTCAAAGTCCGCCCGACGCCTCTCGAGCCTCACGACCAGCTCGTCGCGCTCCGCTTCCAGGATGTCTGCCGCGACGCACAGGTCGACCAGTGCCTGAGACGGGTATTTCCTCCCGCACGAACAGGAAACCATCTGGATTTTCTTGCTCATGGCCTTCTTCTCCCAGTAAATTCGTCGTTCTGTCTCTCATCACCCAGACTACGGATGAAGCACGGTGTATAACATTTTTTCGATGGCATGTCAACTGTCCTCAAACGAAAGACTCCGGCGACCGCCGGAGTCTTTACTACTTAGGACTTTGCCTTTTTTCCAAACACCATGTACTGCTGGACAATGGACACCACGTTGATGGCGACCCAATAGAGTGTGAGACCTCCGGGAAGCGACGCGCCGATCACCACGGTCATGACTGGCATGAAATACATCATGGACTGGTTCATGGAAGCGAGCATCTCCTCGTCCTTCGCCCCAGGCTTGCCCCTCACCTGCTTTGGGGGACGGCGCGCGAGCAGCATCCGCGTCTGCCAAAACTGGAAGAGCCCGGCAAGGACTGCCAGCGGAACGCTGCGTTCGCCAAGATTCACGATGCCAAGAAACATCTCGTTGATGGCACCCGGGTTCGCGACAAAGGAATACAACGCGGAAAGCGACTCGACGTGCAACCCATCGGACAGCACCCGGTAAAGCGCGATAAGGATCGGGATCTGCACGAGAATCGGCAAGCACGAGGAAAGCGGGTTCACCTTCTCCGACGAGTACAACTCCATCATGGACTTTGCGAGCTTCTCCTTGTCGTCCTTGTGCTCCTCCTTTAACGCGTCAAGCTTCGGCTGAAGGTCCTGGAGCGCCTTTTGCGACTTCAGGGACGCGTTGGTGAGCGGCCAAAGCGCGAGCTTAACGAGAACCGTCAGCGCAATGATCGCGAATCCGATGTCCGCTCCCGGAATGACGTCGTACAACCAAATGAGCAGGTTAAACAACGGACGGTAAAGTGCTTCGTGAAAAACGTTCATATACTACTCGGCTTTGGGCGTTTCAACGGACTCTTCGGCGGCCGGGACCTCGGCCGGAGCGCCCGCGTCGGCTGGAACGTCCGGGTGCTTGTCGCCGATCTCCGCGATATTGATCTTCCACCCGGTCAGACGCGCGGCAAGCCGCACGTTCTGCCCGCCCTTCCCAATGGCAAGCGAAAGCTGGTCTGGATTCACGTGCACCACGCAACTCTTATCCGCGTCATTCAATTCGACGCTGTTCACCTTTGCCGGGGAAAGCGCGTGTGCGATAAACGAGGCGGTGTCCTCGTTCCACTCAATAATATCAACCTTTTCGCCGCCCAATTCCGCAATAATGGTCTGGATACGCGTGCCACGCTGCCCGATGCAAGCGCCAATCGGGTCGATCTGGGAATCCTTCGTGGTCACCGCGACCTTCGAACGCGAGCCAGCCTCACGCGCCACGGCCATGATCTCCACGGACCCCTCCCCCACCTCCGGAATCTCCATCTCGAACATTTTGCGCACGAACTCTTCGGACGCGCGGGACAACACGATCTGCGGACCCTTGCTGGTGAGCGTCACCTGGGACACGTACACCTTGATACGATCTCCGGGCTTGTAACGCTCGGTAGGGACCTGGTCCTCCGAGCGCAGAATACCCGCGATACGACCGAGGTCGATGAGAACCATGCGTCCTTCTTGTCGCTGAACGATGCCGTTAAGCACCTGGCCCTCATGCTCTTTGTATTCGTTGAACAGGACCTCGCGCTCCGCCTCGCGCAGCTTTTGCGTGATGACCTGTTTGGCGGTCATCGCGGCCATGCGACCGAACTCTCCGGGCTGCGGAAGCTCGACGCGCAGCACGTCGCCGACCTTCGAGCTGAACTTGAGCACCTTCGCCTCCGAAACCATAATGTCGGTCTTCGGATTGAACGCCGGTCCTTCTACCTCTTCCATTTCAATGCCAACGATGTCCTCCCCCTTCGCCCGCGCTTCCTCGATCTTGGAGGCAAACTCCTCGGCCTTCTTTCGGCGATCCTCCTCGGCCTTCTCGACCTCCTCGAGATCCATGTCATCGACGACGGTCTTCACGTCGAACACGCGCGTGGCCCCGTCTTCCGGGTCAAACTTCGCTTCAATGTTTTGATTCTTGTCCCCGAAATCTTTTCGATACGCCGCGGCGAGCGCGGCCTCGATGGCGTCGATAACCGATTCATAGGCGAGACCTTTTTCCTCACAAATCTGACGAATAGCCTGTTCAATGGGTGATGACATAGTATATTGGAACCTTTTTATAATTCTATACAACGAAACCTGCCGTCTCGCGGCAGGTATCTGATGACAAAAGGCTATCACGAACCATATGGACCGTCAACAGACTTAAAATGAACGACCTCGGGATCCCTCCCGGGAAGAACGCGGATCGCCACCACATCGAGCCGCCAAAGTCGCGCTTCCCATCCGCGCTCGGAGAGTATGGCCTCTGCGCACGCGCGCATGTGACGAAATTTGCTCGGGGTAATCGCTTCTTCCGGGAATCCGAACTCGTCGCTTTGCCGCGTCTTGACCTCCACGAACACGATCTCGTCGCCGTCTTCGCACACGAGGTCCACCTCTCCGCGGTGAGTCCTAACCTGCCGGTCGAGAATCCGCATTCCCCATTGTACCAAAAAGGATGCCGCAAGGTTCTCGCCAACGTCGCCGAAAGCCTTGCGTGCATCCATAGTGATCGCGGACAGTCGTTATTTTTTCTTTTTCGGAAGGTATTTCTCAAGCTCGAAGCGCTCGATTTCACGTCGACGCGCCTCCGGCACCTGCTTCTTCGCATACCGAACGATCGATACGATCCACCATACCGTTCCCGCGATCCAAAGCAAATAGAGAAATCGCGCGCCAAACAACCTGATTTCCTGAAAGCTGAAGAAAAAGAGGATGATTCCGACGAAACCCATGGTAAACAGGAGGTTCACGACCTTGCGATAAATGGTCGCCTGGTGGCGATCCGTCGCCCGGGGAATCTTCACGCGGCGTACCACGACGCTCGCGACGATCATGCCGACGAAAATGACAAGAAGCGATCGGCCCGCGCCAGCCCAAACCGCCGGAGGATCGAAGGTAAGCCAATATGAGGGAGAAAACAATGGTCGAAGATCGAAAGACATACGGATTCAGGGATCAAAAATCATTTTTGCACTTTGCATGATCCGGAATATTTCGTCAAACGCGCACAAATACCTGCGCCCAATGATATGGCCCGGCTTCGAACGCGTTTTTGAGCTGAAATCCACCCCGCGCAAGAACAAGCTGCGTTTCCGTGGAATCTACGCGATGCTCGATCGGTGGCCCAAGCACGGTTTTTTCCTTCTTCCAGTCGACCAGAAGCAGCATCCCGTCCGCTCGCAACGCGCGACGAATTTCCTCAATGGCATTCTTTGAACGAATCAGAACCGGAACGATGTTCACGACAGAAATCATGTGCATGGAGTCGGGCGAAACTGCCACGCCCCCCATGCGCTCGAAATCTCCCCAAATAACCGAAATGTTATTGACCACCTCAATTTTGATCCTGCTTTCAATGGCGGCAAGCGAACTCTTCAAAATGTCCACCGCATACACGTGCCCCTCTGGGCCGACGATCTCCGATGCCGGAAAGACAAAGTGGCCGAGCGGTCCACATCCATAATCCGCGTAGTGCATTCCAGAAACGAGCCCGGCGCGTGCGAGAATGGCCGGGGCGTCTAGGAGAGCTCGGCCGGAAGAGAGGACGGGCATAGACTATGGTCGGACAAAAATGCCGGCGAAGGCGGCAAGCACGTCCGAAATGATGTTCGTAAGAATGAGAATTCCAAGAAAAGAAACGCCGGTGCCAAGCAGCTTGTAAAAAAGACGCGACTGGCCGTAACCCATTTTTTCTTCCGCCCAGTCCACTTCCCCGAACCACTCCAGAAGCAATTCGGTCTTGATCACCATCCACAACCCGATGAGCATCACGGCGATCCCGAGCAGAATGCGATAAATATCGGACATAACGAAATCAAGTATAACAAAAAATCCTCTGGGAACCCAGAGGATTTTTTGGTGCGGACGAGAGGACTCGAACCTCCACCCTATTGCTAGGACCAGCCCCTCAAGCTGGCGTGTATACCAATTTCACCACGTCCGCTCAACGTTCGGCTTCGGCTTACTTCGCTCAACCCTATGGATTTCGCGTGCCGAAACTATACTGAATGGCTGAGATCTTGGCAAGAGACAGCCTGGTGGACGCTGCAGGATTCGAACCTGCGACCTTCTCGATGTAAACGAGTTGCTCTAACCAGCTGAGCTAAGCGTCCGTACCTAAAACTTTCTACCGCGTCCAGAAATGACCCTGATCACGCTCGGCTCGATGCCGATGTCGAAGCGGGTCCCAATCATTTCTTCCCCATCAGCCGTAATCGCGATTGGCTTTTCGCTGCGTATGGCGAGCTGCGTGAGCGGCAATACGCTCTCACACATACGCCGTCGGCCAAACCACCCATGCTTCACGCCTACGCGAATCACGGTTTCGAGACGACCGTCGGTCGGGTCGGAAATGCGTTCGTTACGAGAAGCGTCGCCAGCCAAATTCCGCACCTCCAAATGGCCCTCGACGTCCGGCGTGACGCGATACGTCCCGTCGCACGTGAGTTCCGAGCAGAATTTCGAAACGGAAAGGCTGGTGAGAAACCGCTTGCCGTTCACGATCCCGACGTCTATTTTCTCAATGATCCTCGCGGACAGCACGTCACAGGCCGCAACCCCGTCCGGCACCCCGAGCATACGCGCCAGCTCGTTCGGCCCGCCAAGCGGAATAATGCCAAGCACCACGTCCGTTCCGGAGATGACGTCGATCACCTTGTGCACGGTCTCGTCGTTTCCAACCGCGATGACGCCGGTCGTCCCATGACGAATTTCATCGCGTACCATTTCCTGGACATTCCGAAATAACGCCATGCGCACGATCTTGCCGGCGATTCCAAGGTCGGTCAAACGGTTCTCAATGTTGAGGAGATCCTTCTCAAACCGTTTGTCCTGCGTAAATTCATCGTAAATGTAGCGGTACATCCCTTATTCCTTCCCTTCCCCTCCCATGGTCAGCCGACCATTGATCTTTGCGCCGGGCGCCACCGAAAGCGTCTGACAGTCCACGTCGCCGTGCACGATGGAGCTTTCAAGCAACTCAAGGCGTTCTGCGATACGCACGTTTCCCTGGATCTCTCCTGCGACAACCGCAGAGGAGGCTGAGACATCGGCATGAATATGCGCCGTTTCCCCGACGCGCAGCGATGCGGCCGTTTGGATGGAGCCGGTCACCTCGCCGTCAATGACCACGTCTCCTGAACTCGTAAAATCCCCCTCCACCTTGACCCCCTGTGCAATAATTGTTTCCTGGCCGGAAGAAGAAGCCATATGCATTTGTTCGTCACGACGGTTAAACATATCAGGGCGATTGTAACACGCCAAAACCCATGGTCAAATAAAGCCTACATTTCCAAGATGGGCTCGATCCCCAGGAGGTTCAGGCCGTTTTCGAGCACCTGGGCAGTCGAGACAACCAGCCGAAGCCGGAACGCTGCCAGTTCCGGAGCCGCGGAAAGCACGGGGGCCTGGTCATAGAACTCGGAAAAGGTCTTGCTAAGCTCAAAAAGATACTGCGGAACGGGAGAGAGTCGAAGCGTCTGACCGGCCGTGAACACGATCTCCGGATACTTTGCCAAGGCAAGCAACAATCGGCGCTCCACGGGAAGCATCGCGATGGCCTTTCTCGCCTCCTTCCCTTTTTTCGTTCCCTTCGCCTTTTTCAAGATGCTCTGCATACGCGCGAACGAGTACAGCAAATAGGGCCCGGTGAATCCATCGAACGACATGGCCTCCTTCGGGTCGAAGACGATCTTCCTGTCGAGATCCTGCTTGAGCATTCCGAAGCGAATCGCGGAAAACGCGACCGCTCGCGCGACCTTCGAAACTTTCTTTTGATCCCATTCCGCGTGGCGGCTCGCCGTTTCCTTCGCGGCGATCGCGAGCATTTCGTCGCGAAAGGTCTCGTACCGGATCACGTTCCCCTTTCGGCTCGACATCGCTCCTTCCTTAAGCGTCACGAACTCATACGAGACGTGCTGCAATTCCTTTGAAAATCCCATGCGTTTCAACGTGGCGAACAGCTGTTGCATGGCGAGCGATTGTCGCGCGTCGATCACGTACAAGGAACGCGCCGGGTGATAGTCCTCCTCCTTACGGAGCGCCAGTACGATATCCTTCGCGTTATACAGAAGGGTCCCGTCCGACTTCACGAGCAAGTTCGCGCCCAAGCCCTCCGACTCCAGGTCGACGATCCATGCCCCTTGGCTCGAGGTCACGATACCGCGTTCGATCAAGTCCTCGATCGTGCGCTTGGCATCGCCGATCAGATCGCTCTCGAAATACCAAACGTCGATGGGCAACCCAAGTTCCTTGAACACCGACTTGATGTAGGCCACCGACCACTTCCACGTTTTTTTCCAAGTGGAAAGAAGGGGTCCCTTTCCGTCCTCCAAGTCCCGTTGAATGGCCGACACCTCTTCCTTGACCTTCTGATCCGCCTCGCCGCGCGCGGTCGCTTCCACGTACATGCGCTGCAAAAAAGACATCGGGTCCTCGCCTTCCGGCACCACGCCGCCCGCCACGTTCCTCACGGCCCAGACGCAACGGGCCACGTTGGCGCCCAGGTCATTGATGTAGGACGTCGGAATGACGTCGTATCCGTTCGTGCGCAGCACGTCCACGAGCGTCTGTCCCACCATGAAGTTACGCAGGTGTCCCACGTGTATTTCCTTGTGCGTGTTCGGCTGCGCGTACTCGACCATAATCTTCTTATTCTCCCCGACCGACGACGCGCCATATGCGCCGGCCTGCTCGGAAATCTCGCGCGCAACCAAGTCGCCGAACGCCGCGCCGTCGAGCGTGAAGTTCACGTACGGCCCGAGCGCCACGATGGACTTCACAAACCCTTTCGGGCCAATCTTCGCGGCAATCTCCGTGGCAATTTCCGACGGGTTTCTCTTCAAGCCCTTGGCCAGTACGAAACAAGCGAATGAAAGGTCGCCCATTTTTGCGTCCGGCGGATAGGAGAGATCCTCGATCGACGGCGTAAATTCCTTGCCCACCGCCTTCTTCAGCTCCGTCAGAACCTGTTGTTTTGCCTGTTGGATCGCATGCATATTAGATCTCGTCGAGTTGGGCCTTGATCGCGGCAAGCTTCGCGGCCGCCTCGTCGCGCCTTGATCTCATCTGGGCGACGACCGTTTCTGGCGCTTTCGCCGTGAACTCCGCGTTTGCAAGCCTGGCTTCCGTTGCGGTCACGTACGCGTAAAGCTGGTCGCGTTCGGCCGTAAGACGCTTGTGCTCGGCCTCGACGTCCATCGTGCCAAGCACGAGCTGGATGCCCTGCTTGTCGCCGAGCGTGAGTTCCTCGACGCGCGCAAGCCACTTGATGGTCTCCGCGTACGCGAGCAAAGACGCCTCGGATACCGTCACGCTCACTTTCTTGGCCGGCCCAACCTTCTGCGTCGCGCGAATGTTACGAATTGTCACAATGGCCTCCTGAACGACGGCGAACTCGCGCTCGACCGCCTCGTCGTGCATTCCTCCCGCCACCGGCCACGCCTCGATCATCAGCGTCGTTTCCTTGAACGACGACCAGATCTGCTCCGTCACGAACGGCATAAACGGATGCCACATTCTCATCACGGCCTCAAGGATATGCAGCAAAATTGGATCGGTCGCGGCTCGGTCCTGAATCTTCGCGATCTCCAAGTACCAGTCCGCGAAGTCGTTCCATGTGAAGTCGCGCAGCTCTTCCCCGGCCGCGGAGAATTCGTACGCCGCAAGTTTCTTCGTCACGCTCGCAAGCGTCGCGTCGAGGCGCGACAAGATCCAGCGGTCCGCGAGGGTCTTTGGCACGATGACCTCTGGCACGCCAACGGACTCGACCGACGTGAGCACGAATCGCGAGATGTTCCACAATTTGTTCGTGAAATTCCGATACCCGGCGATCTTCTCCTCCGACAACTTCGTGTCATTGCCAGGCGTGGAACCAATCACAAGCGAGAGACGTGTCGCATCCGCGCCATACTTTGCGATCATGTCGAGCGGGTTGATGATGTTATCAAGCGACTTCGACATTTTGCGTCCCTGCTCGTCGCGAACCAGGCCGTGGAGGTACACGGTCTTGAACGGAACCTCGTCCATCAGATACGTGGTCATGAGCATCATGCGGACGACCCAAAAGAAGAGGATGTCATATCCGGTCTCAAGGACACTGGTTGTGTGATACGTTCGAAGGTCCGCAGAATCCAAATCAGGCCAGCCAAGGGTCGTAAACGTCCACATGCCAGCTGAAAACCATGTGTCGAGCGTATCTGGGTCCTGTGTCCAACCATCGCCCTCCGGCGCCTCGGTCCCGACGAATATCTCATCGTTCCGATACCACACCGGAACGCGGTGACCGTACCAAAGCTGACGACTGACGTTCCAGTCACGCAGGGTATCCGTCCACTGGAAATAAGTCTTCTCAAAGCGCTCCGGGATAATTTTTGTCTTTCCGGACTCGACGGCGTCACGCATGAGCGAACACATGGTGACCGTTTTTCCTTGGCGCTCGAATTCCTTACGCACGGCCATGAACCATTGCAGCATCGGAATCGGCTCGATCGTTCCGCCGGAGCGCTCGGCGGTGGCGAGATTCTGCGCGGTCTTCTCCTCGCCCTCGACGAGTCCCTGCTCGCGCAGCCACGACGCGACCGTTTCGCGCGCATTGACCGTCGTCTGCCCTGCCACGAGCGGCCCAGCGTCCTCGGTCATCCGACCGTCCGCGCCAATCACCTGCTTCATCGCGAGTCCGTGCCGTGCGGCGATGTCCGCGTCCACAAGGCTGTGCGCCGGTGTCACGCCGAGCGCGCCCGTTCCGAAGGCCGGATCGACCTCTTTGTCAGCAACGACCGTAATCGTGATCGTCGTTCCGGCAAATGGAATATTCTCAAACGTCTTCCCGACGAACGAAGAATATCGCTCGTCGTCCGGATGCACGGCAACCGCCGTATCGCCCACCTTGGTTTCTGGACGCGTCGTCGAGATCGCGATCGGGAAATCCTTGGCATAGCGGAACGTGTACAACGTCGCCTCGACTTCCTTGTAGACGATTTCGATGTCGGAGATCGTCGTCTGGCCAATCGGGTCCCAGTTGATGACGCGGTTGCCCCGATAGATCAGGCCGTCGTCGTACATTTTCTTGAACGCGACGTTCACGGCGTGATTGCGCTTCGCGTCGAGCGTGTAGGCCTCGCGGCTCCAGTCGAGCGACGCGCCCATCTTTTTGCACTGGTTCACGATCGTGTCGTGACTGTCCTGCGCGAACGTTTCCACGCGACGTAAAAACGCCTCGCGACCAATGTCGTGGCGCGTTTTGCCTTCCGTTTTGAACAGGATCTTCTCCACCTTCGTGGAAGTGGCAATCGCCGCGTGGTCGGTTCCGGGAACCCACAAGGTCTTCTTGCCCCGCATGCGCGCAAAGCGCACCATGATGTCTTCGATCGCAAGCATCACGGCATGGCCCATGTGAAGGGTGCCGGTAACGTTCGGGGGAGGCAGGACCATTGAAAACGTCTCAGAACGTTCCCCGGGAAGATTGTCGGGATTAAAAAACCCGCTTTCTTCCCAGGCGGAATATATGCGGTCCTCGTATTGCTTGGCATCGTAGGCCTTCGGCATGTCGTTTCGTTCCATAATGCGACAAGCATACGAGAAATGGGGGTTTTGGGCAATTCTCACCGCGCTCGTTGCTATCTTGACGGCCTTCCAGCGACACGGTATGATCAGTCATTCCCATGCTTGTCGAGGAGTTTTGACACATTTTTGTCCTGACGCAAAACGTCAGGATCTGGGGACAGCATGGCTTTGAAAGAGACGCAACAGATCTTAGAAACCATCAAGCGTTCCTCGCGACCGCTTATTTGCGTTCCACGCGCCGGCGGGGCGGACGGGTATGCCGCTGCCATCGGACTGGCCCGCGTGCTCGAAAAACTCGATAAAAATGCGGATGTCGTGGCAGCCGATGGAACGACTCCAAAAAATCTTCACTTTCTCCAAAAGCACGAACGCATCCAGCCAAGGCTTGAAAATCTCCGCCGATTCGTAATCGAATTGGACGCGTCGAAGACAAAGGTTGATGAGCTGACGTACGAAATGAAGGACGAGAAACTTCTCATTCATCTGGCGCCGAAAACGGGATCGTGGGAATCAAAGGACGTGACGCTTTCGGCAAGCGGGTACCGGTACGACCTCATCATCTGCCTGGGTTCCGCGGATCTGGAAAGCTGTGCGCACCTGTACGCGGACCACCCCGACTTTTTCTACCGCACGCCCATCATCAACGTGGACCACCGCGCGGAGAACGAACACTACGGCCACATCAACGTGGTAGATCTCACGGCCGTCGCGACGAGCGAGGTGTGCCACGACCTCGTGGAAGCGATCGAGCCTGGACTGCTCGATGAGGATGTCGCGACCGCGTTTTTAACCGGCATGATCGCGAAGACGCGGTCGTTCAAGACGCGCGAGGTTACCCCGAAAACGCTACAGACCGCGAGCAAGCTCGTGGCGCGCGGCGCAAAGCGCGAGCTGATCGTGCACCACCTGTATCGCACTCGTTCCGTTCCGACGCTCCGGCTCTGGGGACGCGCGCTCGCCAGGCTGAAATCCGACGCGGGAGCGCACGTGGTGTGGACGCTCCTGTCGAAGCAGGACTTCCTGCATGCCGGAGCGGAAGAGATGGACCTTCCGGACGTGGTGGACGAGCTGATTGCCTCGTCGCCGGACGCGAAGATCGTGGCGCTTTTGTACGAGACGGACGATCGGGGCATTGTCGGGATCCTGCGGGCCGAACGCCCGTTCGACATCCTCGCGCTCGCCGCCCCGCTCAAGCCGAACGGAACGCGAGAGGAAGCGCGCGTCGCCTTCCCTGGCAAGACGATCGTCCAGGCCGAGCGCGAGACACTCGCGTGCCTGACGGGCAAAACCTAAAACGCACGGGAAACGGAATGATGAATCCTTCTCCCGTGCGTTTTGATTTTCTAGTCGTTCCCGGCGTTCGTGTCCACGACACCAAGCCCGTCGACCGATGATGCGTCCGTGACGCTTCCGTCGACGGCCGTGGCCCCTTCCGTCCCCTCCTCAACCGGAGGCGGAATCGTTGCGGCCGCCTTGCCGGCCTTCAATGCCTCCACCCGACGAAGAACGGCCGAGTTTCCCGGGTTCAAATCCGCCACGCGTTCGGCCATGAGAATCGCCCGGTCCGTCTCTCCCGCACGCTCATACAGGGCCGAGAGGTACCAAAGCGCGTTTGAATAGTTCGGGGAAACCTGGAGGATGCGCTCGAGCTCGACGCGCGCGAGATCGTCATGCTCGCCGCGAATGTACAGCATGGCAAGCTGGAATCCGATTCCAACGTCGTTCGGGCTGGCATTGCGCAACGCGACCAGGCGGGAAATGGCGTCGTCCACGCGTCCTTGCCGCTCATACGTCGCGGCGAGGTAGTAGTGTGCCGGTCCGAAATCCGGCTTCAGCTGCAAGGCGGCGAGCAGCGCCTTCTCTGCGTTCGCGAGCTGGTCGACTTCCGACTGCGCGGCCGCCGCGGCAAGTTCCTCGTTTTCCGCGGAAAGGAGGAGATGCGCGCGATCGGAAACCACGAGATACACGCGACCAAGGTTCACCTGATGCGACGGATTGGACGGTTCGAGAACAATCGCCTGCTGGAACGTGGCGGCTGCGAAGTCCTCCGCATTCGACACGAAGGACATCACGTCGCGATAAATGGAACCGCGCACCACCCAGTTCGAAACGTTATTCGGCTCAATGTCCGTCGCATGCTTCGCGGCATTGATGGCTCCTGCGACTTGGGCCGATATCTCGGCGCGTTGCTCCGGGGTCAGCTCCGCTCCGGACGCGGCGGCAACGCCTTGGCGCGCCTGAACCAAAAGCGCCGACGACAGGTTGCGCGCATAAACGTCGGACCACCCGTTGCGAGACACGGCATACTGCAGTTCCCCGACCACGCCCGTGATGTCCACTCCGGAACGATCAAGCTTAACGGCCTTCGCAAAGGCAACCTCGGCGGCGTAACGGTCCGACGTAATGAACAGCGTCGCGAGCACGCCGACGGCGACGATGACGAACGCGAAGGAAAATCCGAGACCCATGCGCGGCGAATGGCCAAAGTCGGCCGCGCGCGTTGCCCGAGCCGTCTGTGCCGCGATCAAACCGGTGAGACCCCACAGCAGAAAGGTCAGGGTCAGGTTCGACGAGTACAAAAGGTGGGCAACGAACAGGGTCATCCAACCCACGAACGTCACGTATGCCATTTTCCACGCCTCGCTGTCACGATCGGCCTTCAAAAGACGCGAGAGCGCGCTCAGGCCGGCGGCGAGCATCACGAGCAGCCAGGACGCCAAGCCGACGACTCCCATGGTCGCGAGCGCCGTGATGGCGTACGACTTTGCGCGGTCGAACCGAAGGTTCCAAAACACGGTCTGGTTCACCTCGACCGGATGGTACTTCGCATAATCGATCGTGAACGTTCCCGGGCCAGAGCCAAGAAGCAGCCGAGGGACCCCTTCCGAAAGAACGGAGCGCGCGATCGTCCAGCTCGCCCCATAGGACGGCGATACGACCATCGGCAGACTCAGGCGCAATGGAGTGCGGACAAACAGCAGCAGCACGGACACGAACAACACCACGAGCGGAAAAGCGAAACGGCGCGGTTCCGGAAAGGCACTCGACTGCACGAAGGCAAAGACGGCAATAAGCAAAACGCCAAGAATGTTCAGCGCCCAAATGACCCAGAAATCCACGGCCAGGGCCGTGACGAGCGCCGTCATCGTAACAAGGACGATGAGGACGCGCATGAGAAGGCCCTTGCCGCCCACGGGAATCACACGCCCGGCCGTATCCGAAGACACGATCCATGCCGCAAGCCCCATGAACATGACGGCCGTAAGATAGACGGCAAATCCGTTCAGCGTGCCGACCGTGTTAAAGCCTGACGCGTGGGCGAAATCAAACGGAAGATTAAACCATCCAAGCATCGCGAGGACGCCTAACGATCCGGAAATGGCACCGGAGACAAGCACGCACAAAAGGACATTGCGCTGAATCTCCACGGCCTCGGTCGCGTTCATGATCACGTACAAAAGAAGAACCAGGACCGCGCTCGTCAAAAATCCCACATACTCCTGACTCACCTGTCCGACCCACGTCTGATAACCGGCGAGAGAAAAGAGAGAGGAAACGAACGTGGCAGCCAGAAACAATGCCGGGAAGAGATTCATCAAGCCGGTTCGAAACTGCAGCCGCTTGGTGAGCACCATGGATCCGAGCCATGCCGTCAACGCGACCAAGGCAAGCAAAACGAGAACGAACTGCTTGTTGATCTCAAGCGCGTTCGTGGTCCACGGGAGAAAAAAGACCGGGATGAGCACGAAGAGCAGATAAACGGACCAACGTGTCACCGTGCCGAACAAAGATGTCAATTTCATAGGCCTTCAGGATTTTTAGCAGAATACTCGGCAATGGCCTGGGCGATCTTGGAGTCGCCGCGCAGGTCCTCGACATACAAAACATGATCCGCGTTCACGTCCATGAAATCCTCGGGGCCGTGCACCTCGCCGCCGAGCTTCGTAAGCTTCAGGTCGGACGCGCTGACAGACGGATCTTGTGGATTCTGGCGAAAATCCAGGTAGTAAACTTCTCGCAGGCGGACATATCCTTCATGAGGAGAGTCCCTCCAATCCAACCGGCCAAAGTAGGTCTGCCCGTTATCAAGAAAGACGGCCTGATAGGTGCCAGACGGGATGCTTGATTCCGGCCGCGACGTCCACCAATACCACGCGCCTGCCGCAAGTACTGCAAGCAGGAATAAAACGGCGACAAGGCGCCATGGTCCGGAGGATCCTTCCTTGGTCTGTCCGAACGCGGATGGGCGGCGCATCTTTGACTCAATGGCCATAAGGGAATTTTGACGTACCAATGTCATTGATTTTATCAGCTCAAGCCGCTCGCAACAAGCCGACCAGAAATGAATCAAAAGAGTCCTGACCTTCCATCAGGACTCTTGTTCGTTACAAAACAGCTTCTTCAACCGGTTCGACAACGGCCGGTGCCTCGACGACGGGCTCGACGACTGGCTCGACCGCTGGCTCTTCCGACGGGGCCGGTGCCTCGACGACTGGCTCGACCGCTGGCTCGACCGCTGGCTCTTCCGACGGGGCCGGTGCCTCGACGACTGGCTCGACCGCTGGCTCTTCCGACGGGGCCGGTGCCTCGACGACGGCCGGAATCTCAAGTTCCAAAGCCGCGCCGCCGCCGACCACATAGACGTTAATCTCACGACTCGATCCGTCCGACACGCTGACTCGGCCCGCCTCGACGCCGAGCGCAATCCAGTTGAACTCCACGTCATAGCCAAGCGTCCCGTCGAGCACGAGGTCAAACCCGGTCGTGTTTTCTTCCTCCACCCACCAATAACCAGGAATGTCTGTGGCCGTACGCAAGGTCGCGGTCACAATCGGCTGCGACGCGTATTCGTTCGTGAACGGAATGTGCACGCGGGAGTCGCCTGAGACGATTCGGGCGCGACCAGCCATGTCGGCACTGCCATACATGTGTCCTTCTACGGTCACCGACCCTTCGAATACGGCGTTCCCGCTCACGACCACCGCATCGGCCGAGAGCACGCCTGCCGAAAGGGCGGCACCGTCGGAACCCTGCAACGAGCTCGCGGACGACGTTGGCGGCGTGTACCAGAAGTTCGCGATCTTCACGATCACCTGGCCGGACGCCCCGCTCGACGAGCTCATCGCGATCCCGATGACCTGACCGGCCTCCGTTGCCTTCATGGCAAATCCGTGGGTAGAAGACGAGGCCAAATAGTCTCCGGAATGGATCGCTCCATTTTCTTCGGTCACGTTTACCGGCACGCGGCCGGCAAGGGCGATTTGCGACGCGTACCCGACCGCGGGCTCACCGAGCGTGAGGCCCGGAGCCGTTGAAACGATTCCGATGACCGTCGATTCGTACGCGCCTTGTGACTTCCGTACCGTCTCATCGGCGTTCGGATCCACGGACGCCACATCCCCGGCCGACAGCGCCTCCGACGACGGGAACCACTCCGCGAGGTCGAAACCGCTACCCGCGTTTTGGTTATCGGAGTCGTCCATGAGAGAAACGAGCTGCCAATTTCCGGGGCTGTCCCGGAAAAACGTAACGAAATCATCTGATGCGAGCGTAATGTCCGTTGTCCCGCAATTAAGGTTCGACGCCGTACAATCAAGCGACGTATTGTTGTCCGCGACACGGATAAAAATGATCTGTCCAGGATGGCCGTTGGTAAAATTCGTGATTGCCGTTGGAACGCCGTTGTTCGTGTTCCAATGCACGCCACCGCTCACGTCCGGAGTCGCGCCGGTCATAACCTGCTCCGAACCAAGGCTGACAACTCCGTCAAAGAAGGTGTCTCCGTCGACTCCGAGGTCGTCCTCCACATACAGATCGTCTCCCCCGCTGATGGCAAACCCGGCCGCGGTGATGTTTTCGGCAACGGTTCCGTCCACGCCGACCGAAAGGCTGCTGTTGATGGCGAGATGGTTCGCTGCGCTCGTTGTGATGGTCGGAATGGCATCCACGGCACCGTCAAGGTCGAGCGTAAACTGCGCGTTATTCGTCCCGTCATTCCCGCTAAACGTGATCATGTCGTCAGCTTGGTTTGAGATCGTCTCCGTATTTCCAAGCTTGAAATCCGCATCCCAATTATTTCCAATCCTGACCGCGTACTCCTGTCCATCGGAGTTATTTCCATTCGTCGCCGAACCAGCCGTGACACCCGAAAGGCTCGCGACCATGAGGCCATAAATGATGTCGTCCGTTCCGGCGTCATACGCGTTGTTCGCCACAACGATATCGGCGCCAATACGGGTGTCCGACGTACCGTCGTCATTATAATTTTCTAACGTCTGGTTGACGGCAAATCCTTCGGAATCCGCATCGTTGACGTAGGAGTTGGTCACGACGAGCGCGCCAAGCTGGCTTTGCGCGCCCGAATTCGTAATGGAAGCCGAATCGTTCGCGTCGAGCACCACGTTAAAGTCACCTCCGGATAGATCGAGATCTCCGTTTGAAACGAGGATGTCGCCTGTCGTCAACGTAAGCGCGTCCGTTCCGTCAGCGGTTCCGGCGATGGTCACGCTCGCGCCAAGTTGTGCGACACCGGCGTTGGTGATCGACCAGGTCGCTCCGGAATTGTCGGTAAGAGCGATGTCACCAGCGGAAACAGTCAACCCGCCGTTTGTGTCGATCAAGCCGGTCGCGCTCACGTTCCAATTCTCAGAGTCGATGACAACGTCATCCCCCGCATCGGTTCCATTGTCGCCGCCGGTCAGCGTGACCGCCATACCGGACGCACTTAAAATCGACGCTGCGCCGATAAACGCGAGGCTGTCAATGTCGAGCTGCGTCCCTTCGACCGTAAGCACGCCAAAGTTACCGTCGTCGTCGATGGTCACGGACCCGGTCGAGGATGCGACGTCGAACTCGGAAAAGTCTATGGCCGCATCCGTGCCAAGAATGACATTCGGACCAACATTGACCGCATTCACGATTGACGTGGCCGAAACGTCGATCGCATCGGTGATCATGCCTGTCGCAAACATGATCATTCCATCCGTCACCGCGTCACCGTCCGCGTTATTCAGAGTAAGGAGGGATTCGGTCGTCGAGACGGCGGCGTTTGACGCGTTCGTGATAACGAGGCCGCGTTGCGCTGCCGCGGTCGTATCCGTATTCGTAATCTGAAGAGAAACGACGTCCACGGCCGCGTCACCGGTTGTATTCTGAATCACGAGATTTTCCGTTCCCGTGAAAAACGCGTCCATGTCCGAAGTGAACGTGACCGACCCGTCATACCGCGACGAGCCGTCTGCTTCGAAGTCTCCCACGACATAGAGGTCGCCGTCGCCGTCGGCCAAATTTCCGTCCGCGACACCGCCAACTACGACCAGCTCTCCGTCCATGGACATCACGCCAAGCAGGTCAATGTTAAATCCGCCAGTGCCCGTATAGGCATTGATGACCGTCGCGCCGCTCGTGTTTCCAAGGATTACGTCATTCGCATTGGTCGCGCCGACCGAAACTGATCCGGCGGCATTCGCATCAATACCCTGTCCCGTCGCAACGGTAATGAGACCGGAGGAATTCACGTCGAAGTTCGTAAAATTGATCGCCGCGGTCGTGCCGATGATGTCGTTGTCGCCGATCGAAAGCGCGTTTGTGTAATCCGTGTCAGTAATTACGAGCGCGGTCGCCTCGGCGAGAGACGCGCTGAGCGTCAGGACGCCGGTCGCGGTCATGTTCCAATCGTCGCCGCCCGTGAGAGCGAGCATCGTCGCGGCGTTCGAGTTGCCGACGGCGATCACGTCCGCGGACGTTCCTTCGGTCGCGATCGAAATGGTGTCCGCGCCATCGTTCGTGACGCCGCCAATGTCGATGGCCTTTGCCGTGGCGTTGTCCCCGAAGTTGATGCCGCCCGTGCCGACGTTGATGTTAACCGCGGTCGTTCCTGTCGCGTTTCCGATATTTACCGTGTCGGAATCCGAGTTAATCGCGATATTCACCGTATCGCAGTTCTCGCTGTTGCAGATATTAATCGACGTTGCGAACGCCGAGGCGATTTCAAGCGGTCCGCCGACGACATTCATATCAAGCCCCATGCCCGGCGCTACATAAATCTGGCCGGTCGAGCTCACGTCGAAGTTCGTAAAGTCGATCGCCGCGGTCGTGCCAAGAATGATGTTGTCGCCGATAGAGAGCGCATTGGTGTAATCGGTGTCGGTGATCACTAGGGCGGTCGTCTGCGCCGCGGACGAGGAGAGGGTGAGGACGCCGGTCGCGGCCATGTTCCAATCGTCGCCGCCAGTAAGCGCGAGCGTCGTCGCGGCGTTCGAGTTGCCGACAGCGATCACGTCCGCGGACGTTCCCTCGGTCGCGATCGAAATGGTGTCCGCGCCATCGTTCGTGACTCCGCCAATGTCGATGGCCTTGGTGTTCGCGCTGTCCCCAAGGTTAATGCCGCCCGTACCCGTGTCGAGATTCAACGCGGACGCACCAACGGCATTGCCAACGTTCACGGTGCGCACGCCAGCGGTTCCAACGTTGATGCTCTGCG
>MGFA01000002.1:0-2276 GCA_001791645.1 Candidatus Uhrbacteria bacterium RIFOXYB12_FULL_58_10 | reverse complement strand
CGCATTGATCTCAATTCCGCTGAGCGCGTCGAGCGTCAAGGAGCTGTCGGTCGAGGAGAGACTCACCAGGCCCGACCCGTCCGCGTCAAACGTCGTCCCGTCGAAATCGAACGACCCGTCGAAATCAGCGATGCCGTCCGCCTCAAGGTCGCCGACCACGTAGAGGTCGCCGTCGCCCGTGGCCGTGTTGCCGTCCGCGGCACCGCCAACTACGACCATTTCCCCATCGATGGACATGGCTCCAAGCAAATCGATGTCCATGCCGCCCGTGCCGGTATCAATGTTCAAAACCGTGGCACTGATCGCATTCCCGATCGTAATGGTCTTCGTGGCCGCGCCCGTGCCGATGTTGATGGACTCGGCATCGGCGTCGTTGCCGATGTTGATGGCGTCGACGTCGCCCGAGTTGAGCGTCAGGGCAGAACCGAGCTGGGTCGTAATACCCCCGTTTGCCTCGATAGCCCCGTCGGCAGTAATCGTCGAATTGAAAACGGGTGACGCGTTAAACGTCGTTACGGCGTTCACCGCGGTCGTTCCGTTCAGCTCCACCCCGCCGTCAAACACCGATGTCCCGTCCACCTCAAGGTCGTCTTGAATATACAGGTCGTTGTCAGCCGCGACGTTCACGCTGTCGGCAACGCCGCCCAAATTCGAGATGGCATTATACGCCGCGCCGGTGATTCCCCCGATGTTGAAAACGTTGGAGTCCGCGAGCAGGAGCTGGCCGCCCGTGACCGTGATCGTCAAATCGCCGTCGGAGCTGATGTCATCGCCGTTTACTGCCAAATCGCCGGTCAACGTCGTGTTGCCGGTCACCGCGAGCGTCGAGGTGAACGCGACGGCACCGTCCGCGGTTATCGCCCCGATTCCCGTCATGTCCCCCGTGGCATTGATGTCCCAGTCGGAAGAATTGATTGTCACGGTATCCCCGTTGTCGCCCAGCGCGACCGTTCCGTTGGCGACCAGTCCCTTCGCGATCGTCGTGACCCCATCGTCACCGAACGTCACGAAGGTCTCGGCCGCGGAGTCCACCATGATGAGATCCGCGCCGTTCATGGTGAACGACAGATTTCCCTGCCCCTGCGCATTGTCGACGTTCACGACCGCCGCGGCCGCGCCAAAATTATTGTACGCGTCGTCGAGATCCTCGGAACCGGCCGCCGCGGTCGTGTCCACCCAATCGGACGCGACCGAGTCATACGCGTACAGGTTGCCGTCCGTGGTGTTGAAATACATCCGTCCTCCGAAATTTTCCGCGTCAGCTTCGGCCGCGGCCTCGCTCGCGTACGATTCGATGGAACGACTCGAGAAGGAATACGCGACCGCATTGATCGCGACCCGCGGAGAAAGCGTTTCCCCTTCTACGTTGACCGCCAACCAAAGCGGGACCGTAAAATCCGCTTCCTCCCCCGCCGCGTCAAGAAATCCGTCAACGGAACCGAGCTGCGCGCTAAAATATCCGTCCGTCACGGTCAGCGTCTGGCTTTCGGTCCAATCAGCCGTCCCTCCGGAAAGCGCGGTGTACAACGTAAAAACAAAATCATAGCTGCCGTCGGCAACAGCCACCCCATCGTCGTCCTTCAGCCTTCCTTGATAAGAAAGCTCGTTGGGCGAAGCCGCGTGTACGATCCCGACCAATAATGGTACTGGTCCGATTGTGCCAAGGACCGTAAGCGCGGCCAGCACCAGGTGAAAGATTTTTTTCAACATACGCACAGGAAACGAACGATTAGGAAACGCGACGGCGTTTCCGATATGAACCCAAAATTATTATAGCAAGAATAAGCAAAATCGCCGAGACAATCGTCATCAACGTATGATTTCCCGGAACCGCGGACTCGGACGCGACGATTTCTCGAATCCGTTCCTGCTCCAACGTCCGCGCCGACTCGTCCTCCGGCCCAAGCGTCGTCCCTTTGGGATACACGCGGATTCCCGTCTTCCCATATCGCTCATTTCCCGCGCGATCGACAGCTTTCACCTCGATGAAAAGATCGCCTGCCTCAAGATTCAGAAGAACGTACGGACTCGTGGCGACAAAGAACGGTTCGCCGTCGAGGGAAAGCTCATAATGACCGATGCCGGAACCGTCATCGGTCGTCCCAAACTCGACGAGCGCGTCTTCCCCCTCGACGTAACGTAATCTGGGCGTATACGGCACAATCGGGTTCGGCGGCGTGACATCCGCGTCCGTGGAAATCGCGGCTGAATCCCGTTGCGTCAACCCGCCCCCCTCGCCAATTCGCACCGAGAGGCCAACGTGTCCGGACGCGTCG
>MGFA01000001.1:80362-92746 GCA_001791645.1 Candidatus Uhrbacteria bacterium RIFOXYB12_FULL_58_10 | reverse complement strand
CTTTTAGGCTATCAAGTAATGAAAACATTGAACTTTCTGAATTAATGGGTTCACGGCTTCTGGCGTGGGTACGAGGTCACGTCGTGGGAGGTTAAGAAGGGCTAGACCACACTCTACTTGCGCACTTGCGCGGGTGGCCGACCAGAGACGCCAAGCGTCTCGCGGAAGCCACTCGTCGTCGGTGCGCTTCTGTTTGTAGTTCCAACAATCAAAAGACGACCACCTCTCGGGTGGTCGTCTTTTGGTAGCGTAACAGTCAGAAAGTGAGAGATAACCTAATAACCTACGCCTGCCATTCCGCCATCGGCACAAGGTCGGCAAACTCGAAGCCCTCGCCGAGTTTCTTTTGCTTGAACGTAATAGTGGGATTTTGTGCGCCTATTTCGCGCCCGAGTTTGAGGGGCATATCAAAGAGGCGTTCGGTTGTGACGGTGGTCATGTCACGCTTCGCAAGCTCCCCCTCGACCGCATCGAGTTGCTTGGCAAAGAGCTCCACCCGACGCTCGGCCCCCATTCGGTATTTCTCGCGCATGGCCTCTGCATAGATTTGCCGTAAGTTGCCGATGTCATTCTCTGCTTCTTTGCTCCATGCAATGAGGGCGGACTTTGCAACGCCAAGATGCTCGGCGATTGCGGCGAAGCTCATGCCTTGCGCTCGAAGCTCAATAAACTATTCTTGTGTTGCAACGTCTTTCATAGCTCTTTTCTTGACTCTACTCCCCCTGTCCAAGTCACGTCTTGCTAGAAGGCATATCCTTCGTTCCCGACCACAAAACGGTTGCCACAAGGCAGCCGTTTTGCGTTACGTTTGACATGATTCGGAGATCTCGCTACGCTTGTTTTGTTATGGGATCCAATTTCATCCGTCAATCAAAGGACGTTGTGGCACGCATTTCCATTGCTATTTTTAGCATGCTCGTGCTTATTATTGGCGCGGAAGCGGGCGGGTCGACGGGATAAGATCGCGAAGAGCGATTATCCAAGAGCCACCGCTTCCGCGCGGTGGCTCTTGCGTTTGTAGCCGGATGCGGCGCCCGATCTTCTCGGGTGTCGTCTCGGCCACAAACGGTTCTCGGAGTGTTCATGAGCGTCATTTCTCCCGCCCTTCATGTCCGACACGCGCATCGAAAGGACATCGAGCGCGTCAACGAAATGTATCGTGAGGAATACGGTGACGGATATCCGTACCCTCTGCATCCGGGCATGAACGGGCGCGGCGCGCGAATCGTCGCGGAGCTCGAGGGCGAGGTGGTGGCATTCGCCAGGGTGACGGAGCACGCGGGGCATACGGGCACGTTCGAGCTCGGGGGGATGATCGTGGATCCGGCACATCGGCGTGGCGGGATCGCGAGCCTCATGACGGATCTTCGGATCATGAACGTTCAGACGCTCGATGGGCACGTGGCCGTCGCGGAGCCCATTTGCTCGTTGTCGACCCGCGCGTCGCAGCGCAACATCGACAAGCACGGATTCGTGTCAGTCGGCATCCTGCCGTGCAAGTATCCCGACCTCAAGCCCGAGCTGCTCGGCGACCAGGCGGAGTCCGTGTCGCTCGCGGTGAAGGCGATCGATCGCGACGAGGCGTTCGATGACCGGAAGCTGTACCTGTTGGCAGAACATGAGTCACTCGTGGCCTCACTTGTTCCCGGGGCGGTAAACCTTGATCGCGAGTGCGCTCGGATGCGCGATCCATTTCCGGGAATCGTGCGTCACGAGCCGGTTCGTGGTCCTCGCACCGTCGGATCGACGTTCGTCGACGTCCCGGCCAACTGGCCGGACGCGCGCGCCACGTCCGCCGCGATCGAGCGCGACGGATTCGTATTTTGCGCGTTCCTTCCGCGGTTCGGCCGTACGGCCTCGGGCGCGACGTTCGATGCGGTGCGGTTTGTCCGCACGAGTAGACGACGGGTCCGGTTCGAGCATATCCACGTGATCGACGCGCTTGCGCCGCTGCGGTCCTATCTTGAGGAACGTCTTGGCGGGTGATTCCTCACCCGTCTTTTTCTATCCACACTTTTCTATCCACATTGACGATTAGATTACCCGTTGATACCCTGTATTCAGATATGAACACGTCCGCGATCAGTCAAAACGCCAAATGCTTTACCCAGTTTTGGGGAGTTTTTGCGTTCACTGGCGCGGTCGTGGATTGATGAACGGGTAGAATTTTCTCCCGCGACCCATCGAACCACCGCGCGCGCGGTGGTTCTTTCGTATCATTCGCTCTTTCCAACGCGAGGCCACATGGATTTGTCCGTTTCCTTCCGGCATCCGAATGCCACCGATCTGCCAAAGATCAACCGCCTGTACCGTCGCGAGTACGGCGACGCGTATCCGTACCAGTTGCGCGAAGACGACCTTGTAAGCGGCATCGCGTTTGTCGCGGTCGCGCATGGCGAGGTCGTCGGATGCGCACGCGCGATCCGGCCGAATCCCGCAACGCCGGTGTTTCTCTTCGGCGGGATGATCGTCGATCCTCCGCATCGCCGTCATCACATCGCGAAGGCGCTTACGGATTTGCGCTTTGACGCGGTGACGCGCGCCGGCGCGCGCGTGGTGGCGACCGAGCCGGTGTGCTGCCAGCCGAGCCGCGCGTCGCAGCGCAACATGATCGGCAACGGATTCGTGCCGCTCGGGATCCTTCCCGCGAAGTATCCGGACATCAAGCCCGAGACGCTCGGCGACCAACCAGAATCGCTCACGTTCGCGATCCGTTGGCTCGCTGGCGACGTAAGCGTCGAGGGACGGCAGCTTCATCTCGACGATCGTCTCCTCCATCTCCTTCACGAGACGTCGGCATCCCTTTCGGCAAGCGCGGACGGATCGAGGCGCATGTGCGGCCTTATGCCCGCGCCGGAGCATCACGAGCCCATGCGCGGGACGCGCGCCGACGGTTCCGCGTTCGTCGACGTTCCTGCCAACTGGCCGGAGTCGAGCGCGGCCATCGCCGAGTTCGAGCGCAACGGGTACGTCGCGTGCGCATTCCTGCCCGGGCTCGGCCTCACGGATTGCGGCGAACGTCACGACTTCGTGAGGCTCGTTCACGCGCGCGGCCGCCGCGTGCGGTTCGAGCACGTGCATGTTACCGAGCATCTCGTTCCGTTCAAGGAATATCTCGCGGAACGCTGCGGGGAATGACTGGCTCATTTCCCGCTTTTTTGATAAGAAGGATCGGTATGAAAGTACTTCCGGAGTCAGTCTGGCAGTGGCACGGACCGATCGATGGTCCGGGCGTCCTTGTATTTGGCGGGATTCACGGGAATGAGGTTACGGGAGTCAGGCTCGTGGAAGAGCTGCGCCGTGATGTGGACGCTGGCACGCTTTCGCTTGCCGCCGGAACGCTCACGCTCGCGATCGGCAATCCGCTTGCCGTCGAGCGCAATGCTCGCGGATCCGAGCCGTATGCCGACCTGAATCGATTGTTTTCACCTTCCGCGCTTGATGGCGCCGGCACCTCGTACGAGACAGTTCGCGCGCGCGAACTCGCCCCGCTTATTGCGGCCGCGGACGTGCTAATTGACCTGCATGCCACCAATAAGCCGTCCGACCCCTTTCTCGCTTGCGTGAATGATACGCCGCGGCATCGGGAGCTTTGCCGATTTTTTACCTGTGAGAAGATGCTGTTCATTCCGGACAGCATTATTCCCGGAACGACCGACGCGTACGTGGATGCGCACGGAGGCATCGGGATCTGTTTTGAAAGCGGATGGGTCGGCGACTTTTCGCGCGTCGGAGAAATGCGCACGGCGGTCGACGGAATGCTCGCGTACCTCGGGTTGGTTCCAGGGAACGCGACGTTGCCTCCGGATGACGGGCGCGCGGCGTACATGGTCACCGAGACAGTGGTCCTCGACGACCGGGGGTTCGCGTTCGCGACTGGCCGCGGCACGCGCTCGTTTGAGCCGTTCGTGCCCGGCGATCTGATCGGCACGCGCGGCACCGACCAGGTCCTCGCGCCGTACGACGGGGTACTCGTGTTCCCGAAGGTACCCGAGCTCTGGAAGGTCGGTTCGCCCGTGGGATTTTTCGCCAAACGAATATCATAATGTACCAATACCGGGCATTGGTACTAGTATTATGCGCTTACACCGATTTATCCTCGATCTTGACCTGTCCGCGGACCAGCTTGTCATATTCGACCGTGAAATAACGAACCAGATTCGCAACGTGTTTCGGATGGAAACGGGCGACCCGTTCATCGTCTGCGACGGGAAAGGGATGGAGGCAACCGTTCAGGTCGTGTCCGACGAAGGGACAATCAGGGTGAACGTGATCGACCGCCGTGTCGTCGACATGGAGAGTGCGGCCAAGGTCACGCTGTACTGCGCCGTTCTCAAGCGTGAGCACTTTGAGCTCGTCGTTCAAAAAGTGACCGAGTGCGGCGTGTTCGCGGTCGTTCCCATTATTTCGGCGCGTACGGTGAAGCTTGGCGTGAGGCTCGACCGCTTGCAGAAGATCGCACGCGAGGCGTCGGAGCAAAGTGGCCGCGGCGTGGTACCGGAAATTTGCAAGCCTGTGTCCTTGGCACAAGCCGTCGTCCAGGCCAGCGACAACGAGACGAACGTCGTGTTCGAACTCGGTGCGCCATTGTTCCCTGCGTTCGCGCCAGCGGCGGCTTCCATTGGTATGTTCGTCGGTCCCGAGGGCGGGTGGGGCGATGGGGAAGTGGAACAGTTACGCGCCGAGGGGTATCATATGGCTGGACTGGGTCCGCGCGTGTTGCGCGCGGAAACGGCGGCTATCGTCGGCGTGTTCCTTGCGACCGGGCGGTTTAATGAATAATGCAAAGCGAAAAATAATGGAAGCCCGCCATTTTGCATGCTGGACTTTATATTTTGAATCACCATTTATTATGTCCGATCTTACTTCCAAGGTCTGTATCGCCTGCGAGGGTGGAGCAACGCCGCTCACCAATGAACAAATCGCCGAAATGCTTGCCAAGCTCACGGCCGCCTGGGACGTACTCGACGGGAAAAAAATCCGACGAACGTTTCAATTCGCGAATTTCGCGCAAGCCATGGAATTCGTGAACAAGGTCGCGGCGCTCGCCGAGCAGGAAGGCCATCATCCGGACATCCACATCGTTTACAACAAGGTGACGTTCGAGCTCTGGACGCACGCCATCGGCGGCCTTTCAGAAAATGACTTCATTCTTGCGGCCAAGATCGAGCAGTTATAGCAACTGGTCCCAGAGAACGACCGCGGAGAAGTAGCCGAAGAAAAGAAAGATTCCCCAGAGGAGCGCCCGGCGCCACGCGGGCGCCTGGTACGCGACTGGAAGCTCCGAACGGTTCAATCGCGCCACCAGGCCAATGTGCACGAACATGGCAACCGCATTCAGACACGCTCCGAGCACCAGGAGCGTTTTTGGTTCGGTCTGTCCAAGCAGAAATAAAATGATTCCGAAGGCAATCTGAGCCCAGAGAAATGAGAAGTAGGTGCGCGAGAGTCGGATTTCGTCCTTACCCGTGAAGCGGGTGTAGGCGACCGCGAGGTTCTCGGCCATGATACGCGAGGTGGAGTCCATGACACCGAGCTGCGTTTGGAACAACATCACGCCGACCGCGGCAAGAAACGCGAGCCCGGCCCACGGTCCGAGTCGTCCGCCGATTGCCGTGCCCTCGTTAAGGACGAATTGGATCCCTTGTGCATTACCATCGGATCCGCGCGTTGCGGCATAGGAGAGCAGCATGAGCGTCAGGATTGACAGCGCGCCCGTGAACCAGAACACCACCGCATGCTCCACGCTTACCCGCCGCCACCAAACCTTGAACGCGCCTCGTGCCTCCGGCGTGTCTTCAAACGTCTGGCCCGCGAGGCGGAGTTTCGCGCTCGCGCCCATGGCCGTGAACAATCCGGCCATCTTCTCTGAGTATGCGGCCATGCCGTAGCCCTTTTCCTTTACGTAGATGGATTGCGTCAGGTTCAGGTTGCCACCCGCGCCCGAGTATGCGAACGCGGCGAGAAAGGTGGCAAGTGCCACGCCTTCCGGAATGAGCGGGCCGCCGCCTGCGAACCCCACGAGCCCGCGCCCAAGTTCCACCCAGTCCGCGCCCGTTGCCATGATGACCGCGAGTGCGAAGATGAATGGCACGCCAAGCAGAATGACGGTCTTGGTAAGTCGTTCCATCACCCCGTACACCGTGTGGCCTGCCGACAGAATCAGACCGATGACAAGCAGCATGGGGATCGCGACAAAGCGCATGTCCGCGACGTGCAGCAGCGAGGCGACCACGCTTGCGCTCGCGGCGATGATGCCTGGCAGACCGAATCCGACGAACGTCGACAAAATGAACCATGCGGGCGCACCCTTCCAACGCTTGCCGATTCCCACGAACACGCTCTCGCCCTTCACGAGCGCGTATCGTTCGATCTCCATGTTGACGAAGTATTGAAAGGTGATGCCCGCGAGCGCACCCCACGCAAGCACGAGCCCGTGGTTGGCGGCAAGATAGGGCCAGAGGATGACTTCGCCGGAGCCGAGGCCGAGCGCAAGAATGAGAAAGCTCGGTCCGATGAGCTTGCGCAGCGGCGGCGCGGGAGGAAAGGGTTTGTGCATACCAGAACAGTATAGCATTGCCTTGCGCGAATAGTGGACGCCTGTCATGCTGTGATGAAGAATAAATCGATATTTCTGTCGTTATGAACATCGCGCTTTGTCATTCCATGCAGTACGCCGAACGGGCCGAAGAAGTGAAGCGCTGGTACGCCGCGCACGGCCATCAGGCGTTCCCATCGTCGACCAACGACCAGTATCTCGGATTGTCCGACAACGAGAAGGAAACGTTGAAGCTTGACGAAAAGTATCATCATGACGCGATCCGCGTGCATTACGCCGTGATCGAAAAATCCGACGCCATTCTCGTTCTGAATTACGAGAAGTATGGGATCCCAGGCTACGTCGGCGGAAATAGTTTTCTCGAAATGGGATTCGCGTACATATTGCGCAAGCCGATTTTCCTTCTGAATCCCATCCCGCACATTCCGTATTACGAAACCGAAATCATCGCCATGCGCCCGACCGTCATCGACGGCGACCTGTCGCGGCTCTTGGCCTGACCGAAACGGTGTCGGAATCGGAATCAATAAAAAAAGCCGCTCGTGTTCAGAGCGACTAGCGGCGGGTTTGTCCCGGTCGTTCGACTGCGCCGCGCCCGCCGCCTTGCGTGACCGTGACCGTCGTCGTGGTGGTCACGGTCGTCACGGTGGCGCTTCCGCTGGCCGGGGGTACGGGTCTGCTCTCGTTGAGACACGGTCCTGCGTAGGAGCTCGCCTCCGAGCTCCAGGACCCGTTGTTTCTTGCGTATGCGCGACAGTTCGCGCAGTTGCATCCAGCTGGCATGGCATTCTCCATTCCATCGAGCGAAATGATGGACATGCCAAGGATACCTGAATTCCACGTTTTGTCAACCCCGCATAGCCAGTGTTAACCGATGTATTCCTTTTCTTTTGTCCTGCCATCAGCGGGACTTGTTTTGAAAATTTTTAAAAAAATTGGGCGATAGCCCAGAAAAGAAAAGGAATATTTCAGCTAACTGGTATGTGCGCGGGGTCGCGGACGTTGTCATTCGAAAATGGAAAAGAATGAGAGGAAGTCTCCGGTGTAAAAGAAAAAAATCCAGCCGAAGCTGGTAGAAGTCACTGTCAGTGTACCGTGCACGGCCGCGACGACAATGCCGTCGGGCAGCACACGGTAACCAGCATCTTTCCGCCGCCGTTCGCTGGCGTGGCGGCCATCCCGTATCCGATCACGTCGTCTTTGGCGAAACAGAACGTTGCCAGGTTCCGTTCCTCGTATGTGGCGATCAGCTCCGGCTCCACGTAGTGGGCCGCCGCGACCGCGTCGTACGCGCGGTTCGCGCCGATGACTTCGGTCGAGGCCTTGCCCCAGCCCCAAAGGAGCAGACCGACGACGATGGCAACGATGGCGATGCCACCGAGCGCAACGACGATCATGAGCTCAACCATCGTGAATCCCTTTCGGGATCGAATTGAACGAAAGTCCATTTCCGCCTCCTTGTTGTTGCGGACCGCAACGATATCGGATTTTGCCAAGATTGTCAATCTCCTCATCCCGCGTTACACTCGTGTCCAGATGTCCGACATCTTTTCGAAGGAAAAGCGCAGCGAGGTGATGTCGCGAATTCGTTCGAAGAATACAAAGGTAGAACGGATCGTGTTTTCGTTTCTGCGAAAGGAGAAGATCCATTTTCAACGGCACTACGCTCGCGTGGTCGGATGTCCGGACGTGGCGCGGCCGTACGCCCGTGGAGCTTGTCTGGTCGCGCAAAATGAAAAGCGGTACCGAGGCCAGGAAGCTCGAGGCGGCGATCAAAAAAAGAACCAGAGCAGAAAAGGAAAAGATGATGCTTCGCGCCTGACGTTTTCGTCGTGCGTACCATGGCTTGGAATGAGCATGCGGAGGCATCGTGGTATAATTCTTTTCGTATGAGGAGGAATCGGAGGAACTATCTTTTGGCGATCCCGGCGTTCGTTTTTTTTGCCGCGGTTTCCGGCAGTCTCGTCACACAGTCGGGGATGGATTGGTACCGCACGCTCTCGCTCCCATGGTGGACGCCGCCGGGAAGTGTCATCGGGGCGGTTTGGACGGTCATCTACGTGCTGTCCTCGGTTGCGGCGATCGAATGGTGGAGTGCAAAAAAGCGCGGTCGGCGTTTTGGGTTGGTCGCGGCGATGTTCGTCGCAAACCTGTTTTTGAACGTCGGTTGGTCCGTGGTTTTTTTCGGGCTCCATGAGTTTGCCGCGTCGATCGTGGTCGCGTCATTGCTTGCGCTCTCAACGTGGTCGTTGGTCGCGCTCATGTGGACACGCAAGCCAACTGCCTCGGTGCTTCTGCTTCCGTACGCGGCCTGGGCCACGTTCGCGACCTGTCTCACGGCAGCCGTCGCAAGGCAAAACGGCTTTGGATTTCCTGACCTGCCCGCTGGCTTCTGGCTGTTCGTCCATCTGGCCGGATTTATCGTCGGGCTGGGATCCGTCACGGTCATTGACCTGCTGGGATTCCTCGGACGCGAGTCATGTTACTGGACGGAAGCGACCATTCGCGCGCACAAGGTGACCAAGCCGCTTATTTGGATCGGCATGGCTGGTGCCATTGTGGGTGGCGCGTTGTGGCATGGTTCCTGGACGCCGGTTTCGGTCGCGCAAGCGTGGATCGCGTTGGTTCTTCTCATGAACGGATATTTCCTCTCCTTCGTCGTCAGCCCGTTCCTGCTCGCACGCGAATCGCTCGGCTGTTCCAAGGAGCTCATCCCAACGTGGATGCAGCGCCGCATCGTCATTTCTTTTCTGATTTCATTCGTCGGCTGGTGGTCGGCCCTTGCGCTGACGGTCATGGCACTGGTACAGTAACGTCACAATCGAGTATCAAGAGTTCGGTGAGGGATACGGCCCCGTGACCCGACGGCAACCTACGCTCGCAAGGTGCCAATTCCGTCCCAATCGGGAAAGATAATTATTATCAACGCTCCCTTGGGGGCGCATTTTATTTGTATGTATCTTCCGTCCATCTATACCGTCGAATCCGTGACGAGCGGTCATCCGGACAAGGTGTGCGACCAGATTTCCGACGCGATTCTCGATACGTGCCTCACGCAGGACCCAAGCAGTCGCGTGGCGATTGAGACGTTCGGTGGGCATGGCGTCGTGCTTGTGTGCGGGGAGGTGACTACGCGGGCGAAGGTTGATTATGCGGTTGTCGCGCGCTCGGTATACCGTGACATCGGATATGACGACCGTCTTCTTGTGCTTACGAATGTCGTCGCGCAGTCGCCGGACATTGCGCGGGGCGTGGAAACGGGCGGGGCTGGCGATCAGGGAATCATGTATGGCTTTGCCACGGACGAAACGCCCGAGTTTATGCCGCGCGGCGTGGTACTCGCGCATGCGCTGACGCATCGGTTGGAGACATTGCGTCGGAGCGGGGAGATCCCATGGCTGCGTCCGGACGGGAAGGCGCAGGTGACCATGCGCGACGGGGAGGTCGCGACCGTGCTCGTGAGCACGCAGCATGCCGCGGAGGTCGGGCAAAATGAGATTCGCCGCGTCGTGGTCGAGAATGTTATCGGAGAGGTTTTGGACGCGGATGACGTCGAAGTTCTCGTGAACCCCACGGGATCGTTCGTGCGCGGAGGGTTCGAGGCCGACACTGGGCTCACGGGACGCAAGATCATGGTTGATACCTACGGCGGTCTCGTACCTCACGGCGGCGGCGCATTTTCCGGAAAGGACGCGACCAAGGTCGACCGTTCCGCCGCGTACATGGCACGGTTCGTTGCGCGCCATCTCGTCGCGGAAGGCCACGCGAAGCAGTGCCTCGTGTCGGTCGCGTATGCCATCGGTCGCGCCAAGCCGGTGATGGTTTCAGCCATCGACGAGACGGGCCGCGACCTTTCCGTTCTCGCGAGCGCGTTCGACTTTCGTCCGGCCGCCATCATCGAGCGACTCGAGTTAACGCGGCCGATCTTCCAGCAGACCGCCGCCTATGGTCACTTCGGCCGCGCGAATTTTTTCTGGGAACAGCATGGTGAGCCAGACGTCCCAGTCTTGAAAGCGACGAATCGAAGGATCAAATCCTATTCTCCACACGAATCATTGCGTCAAACCGGATGACGCGCTATCGTAATGACACTATGCCAGACACATATCGCGTGACCGGGGGAACGCCGCTGAAAGGCTCCATGGAGGTCGGTGGCGCAAAGAATGGCGCCTCGAAGATGATCATCGCCTCGTTGCTTACTGACGAAGATGTCATTTTGAAGAATGTTCCCCGTCAGCGCGAAACGGCGATCACCGAGGAAATCGTTATCACGGTCGGTGCCACGGCCACGTGGGAAGGGGAACACCAGGTACGCCTGAGGGCTCCTTCCGTGACGTCGGCTTCCGTGCGCGCGCTTTCCGAGAAGAACCGCATCAGCGTGCTTGCGATCGCACCGTTGTTGCACCGCGCGGGGGAAGCGTTCGTTCCTCCGGTGGGCGGCGATAAAATTGGCCAGCGTCCGGTAAACTTCCACGTGGACGCGCTCACGAAAATGGGCGCCACGGTGGAAGCGACCGCGGACGGATTCCACGCCACGGTGAACGGCCGCCTGCACGGCGCGCTCATTGACCTGCCGTACCCGTCGGTCGGCGCGACCGAGACCGCGCTTTTGGCGGGCGTGCTTGCCGAGGGGCGTACCGTGATCCGCAACGCCGCGGGCGAACCGGAAATCAAAGAGCTCATCATGATGCTCCAAAAGATGGGCGCGGTGATTCAGATCAACTCCGGGCGTTCCATCGACATCATCGGCGTGGAAAAGCTGCACGGGTGCGACATGACCGTGATGCCGGACCGCATCGAGGCGGCGAGTTACGCGAGCATGGCGCTTGGCACGCGCGGAGAAATTTTCGTGAGGGGCGCGCAGCACGAACATCTCATTACGTTTTTAAATGCCGTGCGAAAAATCGGCGGCGACTACGACGTGCAAGAAGACGGCATCGTGTTTCGCGCGAACGGAGCGCTTCGCGGCATCGAGCTTGAAACTGACACGCACCCTGGGTTCATGACCGACTGGCAGCAGCCGTTTCTCGTGGCGCTCACCCAGGCCAAGGGAACGTCGATCGTCCACGAGACCGTGATGGAAGGACGGCTCGGCTACACCGAGGCGCTCAAAAAGATGGGCGCGGACGTGACGCTGTTCACCAACTGCCTCGGGGAATCTCCGTGCCGGTTCAAAGAACAAAACTACCGCCATAGCGCGGTCGTGAACGGCCCGACGCGTCTCACGGCCACTGATCTCGACGTCCCTGACATCCGCGCCGGTCTCGCGCTCGTTATTGCCGCGCTCGTCGCGGAAGGCACTTCCACCCTCACGAATATCCACCACCTTGACCGCGGCTACGAGCGGCTTGAGGAGAAGCTGAAAGGCGTTGGAGCCAAAATTGAGCGTATTCTTGGCTAACTACAGCACCAAATCTTGACAAAATCGCCGGAATGTGCTATCGTTCCGGCTTGTTCTTTTTGTTCCGTCAACATCAACACCCGTTTTCAGCGGAGGTCATCATGGGCGAAAACAAGCCCTGGTACGTGAAGGTCGATGAGTGGGTACAGGGAATCCTCGCTGCCACGCTCAGCGTGGGAATGCTGTTCTCAGCGCCGGTCCTCTTCCTCATCGCGTTTGTGGCGAAGGTCGCCACATTTCTTCTGTCGATTGCAAGGAAGGTCTGTGCCTTCGTGCTCGGCCTGTTCGGGATCGACATCCTTTCGGATGATCCGTTTTACCTGCGCCGCTATGGTGACTCACTGCTCACCAGTGCGGTCAGGAGCGACCTGAAGGACTTCAACACGGTTCTCTGGTTGCTCTACTGGTTTGAGCTCTTCGCTTG
>MGFA01000001.1:42084-80345 GCA_001791645.1 Candidatus Uhrbacteria bacterium RIFOXYB12_FULL_58_10 | reverse complement strand
ACGTCGGCGAGACCTTGATTTCTGGTGTGTGGGGAGTGCTCATCGGCATCGCGCTCCTGGTAATGCCTCTGATCTTCGCGCGTCTGACCATCGTGGTCGATCGCGGGATTTTGGTGATGGACACCCCGAGCGTGAAACGTCGTTTCATCATCATCATGTCGCGTGTCTTCCTGTTGTTCTTCTTCTCATTGCTGAACGCCGTGCCGGTCGAGCTCAGGGTATTCGCATCCGAGATCGATCGTGTGCGAGAAGACGCCGAGAAGGTTGAGGTCGACGCCATCCGCGAGAAGGCGAAGGCGTACGAGACAGAGCGCGCTGAGAGCCAGAAGGCCACGGCGGCCCCGACGGTCACCGGCCAGGCGGACGACGTGGTCGCGCGCCGGCAGGCGGATCGCGCTGGCATCGAGCAGCGCATCGAAGTCGCCCAGAAGGCCACGGCCCGCGTGGCGGCGGGCAAAGGCGTTTCGAGGCGCAACCAGGCCACGGCGCTTGCTTCCGCGCAGAAGCAGGAAGCGGACATACGCGCCGAACTGGTGGCGTTCGATGCCGAGACCGAACGCATGCGATCGGCCGCGGCCGACAAGGGCACGGACGAGTTGGCGCGGCGCGACGACGCTCTCGCTGCCAAGCTCTTCGACATCGAGGCCATGCCGGCTGAAGATCTCGCCGCGGCCTACGGCGGGACCTACAAGATGCCGAACGGTTTCATGGCGCGATATCGCACTCTCCTTGAAATCATTGAGCAGGACGGAAAAAACCAGGCCATCGCCTGGGGCTGCCGGTTGCTCATGGTTCTTGTTGGGATCATGGTGCTGTGGTCCAAGTTTGCGAGGACCAGTCCAGACACCAGGGAGTATTATCGGTTTCTCTCCCAAGGGTTCGCCAACAACCCGGAAGTGGTGCCGTATTACATCCGCATCGCCAAGGAGAGTGGCCGTCCAAAGGTGGAACACGATCAGGCCATGAACGTCCTGCGCGCTGTCGCCGGGAACAATCCCGCGGCAGCGGCCGCGCTCGCATCGCTCGGCTACGGTGGCAACGTGGATGTTGCCGGATGGGATACCGAGGTCTTCGACCTGCATGGGCAGTTCGCTCGTGCTTGTTCTTGCGCGGCCCGGGCTTATGCCGAGTACGAGTCTGCCTTCAGCGCGCTGTGCACGGAACGCGTAGCGCACGCTGGAGGCCTGACGGCGTTTGGCCTTGCGCGAGCGGAGATTGTCAAGAGCGCGCGTGCCGAATGGAACCGGCTCGCCCAAGGGGCCATCGATGGCCTGTCAACCGTCGAGCGACGGATGTACTCCAAGGGGATTCGCGTCCCTGGATGGCCGTCCGAGCTCGTCGAGGGCGACCCTCGCAGGAAACCCATTCTCTGGGATCTCTCAGACGAGGTTCTCGAGCAGGAATGGGGCTGGCTTCGGCCCATTGACGAACAGTTCCGCTCCGCGCCCAACGCGTGATCGGCTCTTTACCCAATGCCTTCCGGCAGCGGGTATTTTTTTATGAATCTGTTATAATGAATTAAATAAAAAATATGCCAAAGTACAAACAACCAGCAATACTGTCTACGAAGACAGTGTCCGTAGTTACCGTTACGGCGATAGTACTCGTGATCGTAGGCCTGGGGCTTATTAGCTATGCGGCCGGGTTGTTACCTGGCGTTAAGTTCATCAAGCCAAACTTGCGAATCAGCGTCTCTTCCGTGAGCGAGTCGGGCACTGCGTCCTCCGTATCTGCGAATGCGTTCCTCGTGTCCACGGTAACCATTACAAACGACGGTAAGCGGGATGTGGGCGACACGTTTGAGTTCACATTCACGCCACCGGGTCCCTCCTGGCTGGATTATGAGAACCTTGAGTGGGAGTCGGGTGCCGTGTTCGCCGGGCATACCGGCGCGACCAGCAATCCGTTTTATTCGGATGCCGCCGGATATGAGTATTCCTGCTCGGTAAGCTCGAACGTTTACACGTGTCGCGTTGGAGGAGTTAGTGCGGGCAAAAGTAGGACATTCGTTTTCGTGGGATATGCTCCGGGAACCGCCCTTTCCTGCGGTACGACCAAAGATGTTGCCCTGGCGGCTCGAGTTGATACGGGAAAGGTCATTGCCGAACAGAATGAATCAGATAATTTCGGAAGCGAAAACATTGCTCTCGTGATGGAAGAATGCATGTATCCTGACTTGCGGGTTGATATCTCTTCCACAAGCGAGTCGGGTGCCGCGTCTTCCGCCTCCGCGAACGAGTTCCTCGTGTCCACGGTGACCATTACTAATGACAGCGAGTGGATTTCAGACGATTTTGAGTTCACATTCACGCCCCCGGGCTCTTCCTGGCTGGATTATGAGAACCTTGAGTGGGAGTCGGGTGCCGTGTTCGCCGGGCATACCGGCGCGACCAGCAATCCGTTTTATTCGGACGTTGTCGGATATAAGTATTCCTGCTCGGTAAGCTCGAACGTCTATACCTGCCGTCTCGACGCGATGGATGTGGGCGAGATACGGACATTCGTTTTCGTGGGATATGCTCCGGGAACCGCCCTTTCCTGCGGTACGACCAAAGATGTTACCATGGCGGCTCGAGTTGATTCCGGAAGATCCATCCAGGAGACTGACGAGACAAATAACTACGCAAGCGAGAGTATCATTCTGCAGATGGAAGAATGCTAAATTAAGTCTCAAGCTTTTAACGCAGCTCGTGAACGAACAGGCGGTCATGGAGGTTCTGACCGAATGGAAACGGAATAAGTAAATCGAACGGATGTTCGTAACAACATGGGAATCCATGGGCAGCGTTTTTTTTGGAATCCGACGCGTTGCCGCTGGAATGAAAAAACCGGTCATGCGAGGATGACCGGCACAAGCTGGTGAACGACGAATCCTGGCGGAACGCATGCCTCGCCCCACATGCCGAAGCCACGGGTGACCGGCGAGATTTCTTCCTCGGTCGCCGCGCGGACGCGCTCGGCGACAAGGGGAAGTTGTCGGAGGTTGACCACGATGATTCCGGATAGGTCCGGATTGTCGAAGTTCGCCGGTCCCGTGAGGTTCACTTGTGTCCATTCTGGATCAGGGCCGGCTTCGACGAAGATGCGCCGGACCGGGAAGAGCTCCGGGCGTTCGCGGTGCATTGTCATGAGCGAGTAGAACCATGGGGCGATAGGCTCGCGCGGCAGAAGGTGGACGCACGGAACCTCGGGGTGTCGTTCGGCCTCGCGGAGCGTCTGCCTGCCGACCGGCGCGCGAAGCACCAGGTACTGCCGGTCGGTGCTGAGGACATCGATGGGCTCCAGAGCTTCGAGCTGAACCCATTCGGTCCATCCGCCCTCGTCCGGCGGATCCGAGCAGTCGAGAACCAGGAATCCGTGACGACGAAACGCATCGACCAGCACGGCGGTCTCCGGCGCCTCATGAACGTTCTTTTTCCACAAGGGAACCTCCAGTAGTTCAGGCCGATGCAAGCTTGTCGTTTTCCCAGCCGATTGTCAACGGTGCCCGTTTCTCTGATATACTTGTCCGCGTATGTTTCTCTCCTTGCTTTCCTCAAGCCCAATGGTTGCCCTCGCTTGGGTGGCAGCGATTCTTTTGTCGCTCACCATCCATGAGTTCAGCCATGCGCTCGTTTCCATGTGGCGTGGCGACCATACGGCCGAGCGTGCCGGACGCCTCACGCTTAATCCGCTCGCGCATCTCGACCTCATGGGGTTTATCCCGATTCTGCTGCTGGGATTCGGCTGGGCCAAACCTGTCCCCTACAACCCCTACAACCTTAAGAATCCAAAATGGGATTCGGTCGCAATTGCGCTCGCGGGTCCGGCTTCCAACCTGATTCTCGCCGCGCTTTCCGCGCTTGCGATCCGCTTTCTCGTAGGGAGCCAAATCATCACGTCGCTCAACCTGCTCATCATTTTTCTGTTCCTTCTTATCGTTCTCAATTTGTTTTTGATGTTCTTCAACGTGGTTCCGATTCATCCGCTCGATGGCTCCAAGCTTTTCTTCGCGCTGTTCGACGCGCCGCGTTACACAAGGATGCGCGAGTTCGTAGCCGTCCGAGGTCCCCAAATATTGCTTTTTCTGATCATTCTTTCTTTGGCAACGAGTCTAAACGTCTTTTTCTTCGTGAGTACGCCGGCGTTTGCCACGTGCGACGTGCTGCTCGGCGATTCGTGCGCAGCGTTTTTCAACGTGATCTTTGGTGGAATCTAGACGATAAAAGACAACGGAATCCAACGATTCTTGACGTTTCTGGTGCCCCATGTTACTTTACGGCCACATTTTTCTCACATGTCGTGAGGCTGGATAAAATCGACGGGATGACGTTTTTGGACGAGAATCTATCGTTCGAAATGACAGAACGCGATTTGATACGGCCGTAACTCACACTATGCCAACGATGAACCAGCTGATCCGCAAGGGTCGCAAAGTCGAGGCGGTGAAGAGCAAGTCTCCGGCGCTCCAGTACGCCCTCGACTCCTTGCACCGCAAGCGCACGAATCTCGCGAAGGGCTCTTCCTTCAAGCGCGGCGTGTGCGTCAAGGTCACCACCATGACCCCGAAGAAGCCGAACTCCGCGATTCGCAAGATCGCGCGCGTTCGTCTTTCCAACGGCACGGAAGTGTCGGCGTACATCCCGGGCGAAGGACACAATCTTCAGGAGCACTCCATCGTGCTCATTCGCGGCGGTCGCGTGAAGGACCTTCCTGGTGTCCGCTATCACATTGTCCGTGGCGTCTATGACACGCAGGGCGTTGCCGACCGCAAGCGCGGACGTTCGCTCTACGGCCAGAAGAGGCCGAAGGCCAAGAAGTAGGAAAACTTTAATCACATCGCGACGCAGTACCTCTGCGCAGGGGGAAGGGAGCGGTCGCGACGTAACACATAACTATGCGTGGGAAAGCCGCCGTACGCCGGGCTATTACGCCCGACCCGAAGTTTGGAAATGAGAACCTTGCCCGTTTTACGAATCTTGTGATGCGCGACGGAAAAAAGTCCACGGCCATGCGCGTCATGTACGACTGCCTCGACATCATCGCGAAGAAGACCGAACAGGACCCGGTCGAGGTGTTTGAAACGGCTCTCAAGAACGTCATGCCGACCTTGGAAGTGAAGTCCAAGCGCGTCGGCGGCGCGAACTACCAGGTGCCAATGCCCGTGCGCGGGGAGCGGCGCTTTATGCTTGCCGCCCGTTGGATTCTGACGGCGACGCGCGCCAAGAAAGGTCGCCCAATGGCGATCAAGCTTTCCGACGAACTTATGGCCGCGGCCAAGAACGAAGGCGACGCGGTCAAGAAAAAGGCCGATGTTCAGCGCATGGCCGAAGCCAACCGCGCGTTTGCTCACTTTGCACGATAATCTCTATGCCACGCGAGTATTCTCTAGAGAAGACACGCAACTTTGGGATCATCGCCCACATTGACGCCGGTAAGACCACGGTCTCCGAGCGCGTCCTCTATTACACCGGTCGCACGCACAAAATCGGCGAGGTGCACGAGGGCGAGGCAGTCATGGATTGGATGGAACAGGAGCGTGAGCGCGGGATCACCATTACCGCGGCCGCAACGACCTGCTTTTGGAAGGACTATCGGATGAACCTCATCGACACGCCGGGACACATCGACTTCACGGTGGAGGTGAAGCGTTCCCTTCGCGTGCTTGACGGAGCGGTTGTCATTTTTGACGGCGTTGCCGGCGTGGAGCCGCAGTCCGAGACTAACTGGCGTTATGCTGACGATTACAACGTCCCGCGCTTGTGTTTTATCAACAAGCTTGATCGCACGGGGGCCGATTTCTTCAAGGATCTGGTGTCAATCCACAATCGTCTTACCAAGAACGCGTATCCGCTCCAGCTTCCGATTGGCACGGAGTCGAATTTCATCGGCATCGTGGATCTCTTGAAGATGAAGGCGTTCTTCTACCGAGATGAGCAGGGCAAGCAAATCGACGAGCTCGAGATTCCGGAAGACATGAAGGCTATTTCCGAAGAGTGGCGCGGCAAGCTGCTGGAAGCTATTGCCGCGACAGACGAGGGGCTCATGAACAAGTTTCTCGGCGGCGAAGAACTCACCGAGGCTGAACTGAAGGTTGCGCTGCGCAAGGCCGTCATTAGCGTGGATATCATTCCGGTGCTCTGCGGATCCGCGCTTAAGAACAAGGGCGTACAGTTCATGCTTGACGCGATCGTGGATTATCTCCCGTCGCCGCTCGACATCCCGCCGGTTCGCGCGCACAACGTCGACAATCCGGAAGAAATGATCGAGCGACCGGCTTCGGACACGGCTCCGTTCGCCGCACTCGCGTTCAAGATCGCGGCCGACCCATTCGTGGGCAAGCTCGCTTTCTTCCGCGTGTACTCCGGAACGGTAAAGTCCGGATCCTATGTGCTCAATCCATTGACCGGCGAACGTGAGCGCATTAGCCGCATCGTTCGTTTGCATGCCAACAAGCGCGAGGAAGTGGATGAGGTGTATGCCGGCGAAATTGCCGCGGCCGTGGGTCTCAAGTCCACGTTTACGGGCCACACCCTTTGCGACGAGAATGATCCGGTCATTCTGGAATCTATCACGTTTCCGGAGCCGGTTATCTCCATTGCCATCGAGCCGAAGACGAAGGTGGACCAGGAAAAGATGGGGCTCGCGCTCCAGCGTCTCGCGGAAGAAGACCCGACGTTTCGCGTCCGCACGGACGAGGAAACTAATCAGGTTATCATCGCGGGCATGGGCGAGCTTCACCTTGACATCATCGTTGACCGCATGAAGCGCGAGTACAAGGTGGAAGCCAACGTTGGCGCGCCGCAGGTGAGCTACCGCGAAACGATTCGCTCCCAGTCGGCGGAAGGCGAAGGGAAGTACATCAAGCAGACGGGCGGACGCGGCCAATACGGTCACGCCTGCATTCGTCTCGAAAAGAACGAACAGGGCAAGGGATACGAGTTCGCGGAAGAGATCAAGGGTGGTTCCGTGCCGCGCGAGTTCTGGAACGCGATCGACAAGGGCGCGCACGAAGCCGCGGATCGCGGTGTGCTCGCCGGATATCCGGTGCTCGACGTGAAGGTGACGCTCACCGACGGAAGCTTCCACGACGTCGACTCCAACGAAGCGGCCTTTAAGATCGCCGGTTCCATGGCGTTCCAGGATGCCGCGAAGAAGGCCGGTCTCATGCTTCTTGAACCGATGATGAATGTCGAAGTCGTGATGCCGGAAGAGTACATGGGCACCATCGTGGGTGACTTGAACGCCAAGCGCGGGCAGATTCAGGAGATGACCGAACGTTCCGGAAACAAGGTCGTGACCGCGTTTGTGCCACTTGCCGAACTGTTCGGCTATGCCACGCAGCTGCGAAGCATTTCGCAGGGCCGCGCATCATATTCCATGGAGTTCGATCACTATGAGGAAGTTCCGTCGAACGTCTCAAAGACGATCGTCGAACAGCGTGCGGGCATGAACCGCCGCGTGACGTAATAAAAGAAAAACGGCCTCGATCATGTCGGGGCCGTTTTGGTATAGATGCGGATTTGCCCGTGTTCCTCGCTTGGCTGCCAGTCTACGAATGTGAAGTCGTTTGAGACAATGCGCGCGCCAATGGGGAGTTCCTCTCGCAGTTTGCTTTCGAGTCGACGCATGGTGTATGGAACCTGGAAGAGGAAAATGACCGTGCGGTCCATGACGTTCGATTTCCAAAATGATTCGCAGACAAAATGGATGTTTTGGAGGCCGAGTCGTTCGGCGGATCGCTTTGACTTCCGTACGAGCGAGGCGTTAATCTCAATGCCGAGTGCGTCCGCAACTCCCGCCTTCGCCGCCGCGATCACGATGCGGCCATCGCCGCTTCCAAGGTCGGCAACGCGATCGGATGGCCTAAGCATCGCGAATCGGACCATCTCGTCAACGGTTTTCTGCCGAGTCGGAACATAGGGCCCGCCAAAATGGACGAGCGGGAGCAAAAGCCGTGAGATCCACCACACGCCCACGGCATTGAGCGCAAGAAGACTAAACAGAATGATGCTGAGCACAATTGTGATAACATTCATACACTATGATCCCACAAGAAATATTGTCTGCCTACGACATCGGTCCGGTAAAGTCCGTGAAGCCGATTTCCGTCGGATTGATTCACCAAACATATCAGGTTCGCGCGGCAAAGGAAACATTCGTGTTTCAGCGCTTGCATCCCATTCTCGCATCCGATGCCAGTGGAAAAGACTTTTTTGTCGTCACGGCGTTTCTCAATGATCAGGGATTCCCGGCGCCGAAGTGTGTGCGATCAAAGAAACGGAAGGTACTCACGAAGGATTCCAACGGATGCAAGTGGCGTGTTCAGACGTTCTTGTCAGGGAAGACGTTTACAACGCTCCGTGATGCGAAAAAGGCGCGTGAAGCTGGCATGATGTTCGGTCGGTTCCATAAGACCTTGGCGTATCTGAAATACGATTTTGAGTCCAAGAAGATCTTGCATGAAACGGAAAAAATCTTCGCTTCGTTCGTAAGTACGATGAAAAAGAATTGGACGAATCCGCTCCTCGACGACGTGGCTGAGGACGTGGCGTTCCTGGCGAACGAGATGCACAAGGTTTTGTGGCCGGCCTCGCTTCCGTTGCGCGCGATCCATGGTGATCCAAAAATTTCTAATCTGTTGTTTGACGCCAATGGGAAGGCCTGCGGCATCGTGGATCTCGATACGTGCAATCGCCGCCCGCTGCTTGTCGAGACTGGCGACATGTTCCGCTCTTGGTGCGGGCATGAAGAAGACGATCCGAAGAACATGTTTCGACTGGATATCTTCAAGGCTGGTTGGAGTGGCTACGCAAAGGCATCCGAAGGTTTTATTTCCACCCGCGAACGCAAACTGGTTCCGCTTTCGATCGCGACGATCACGCTCGAGCTCGCTTCTCGTTTTCTCACCGACTATTTTACTGACAGCTACTTTGGTTGGGATCCCAAACGGTATCCTTCGCGCCGCGCCCACAATCTTGCCCGTGCCCGCGGCCAGCTTGCCCTGTATCGGGATGTGTGGAAGAAGATGGAAAAGATGAAGAAGATCGTCGCGTAAACAAAATGCCCTCCTCGACAAGCAAGGAGGGCATTTATGATTGATTCGAAGCGGAGAAGACCAGTTCAGGCGTAAACAGTGTTACTTGATCCTGCGTGTTATCTTTCGACTTTCCTGTGCAAAGTTCCGTTACGGTACCTTTGAATCCTTGAGGGGACAAGCGATCAACCCTCATCACAAGAACGTAGGATACCACAAAACCCGGATTCCGTCAAGTTCCACAAGCCTGTTTTATCATGTTTGCTCCCATTTTTGCCTCTTTTTTGGTGAGGTTGAGCATCGGAGAAATGAAGAGCGTACGGACGTTCGTATACTCCACGACTAGGCCGAGGCGGTAGCATTTGGCGGCGACGAGCGGGGCGATTGGAAGGCGGAATTCGATGGCAAGCACCATGCCGACGCCGCGGACTTCCTTGACCTTTTTGATCGATTCGAGCGGCTTCAGAAGATCGAGCAAGTACGTCCCGACCGCCGCCGCGTTGCCGGCCAAGTTATCGCGTACGATGATCTCGACGTTCTTTTCGACTGCGGCGAGGTCTTGGAATGCCCAGCCAAACGTCGGATGCGATGGGATGCCACGTGCCCCTTGGAACACCCGTTCGGTAACCATGGTCGCAGCCATGGTGGCGTATCCACCAGTGAACGATTTGCCGAGCGTGAGAATGTCCGGCTCGATGTTCCAAAGTTCCGATCCGAACATCTTGCCGCACCGACCCATGCACGTAGCAACTTCGTCCATGACAAGTAGAATGTCGTACGCGCGACAGAGCGATTGCACGGATGGATAGAAATTTGGGGAAGGAATAACACATCCGGCATTCGTCCAAACTGGCTCGGAAAGAAAGGCTGCCACGTCTCCAATTGCGAAGCGTTCTTCGATCGCGGCAAGCACATTTTGTTCCGACGATCGTGATCGAGGCATGCGGACTTTCACAAATCCGTCGCATGGCGATAACACGCGGCCGAATCCGTTCCCGACGCTTCCGGCGCCATAGGTGTGGCCGTGATACACGCCATCGATTGTCACAATGGTTGGCTTCCGCGTTGCGGCGCGCGCGGCCTTGATCGCAAACTCAACCGCTTCGGATCCGCTGCAGGCGCGGAACACTCGATCGAGCTTGCCCGGGGCAATTTTCACAAGTCGCGAGGCGAACCATTCATGGCGTTCGAGTCGAAACCACGGGGGAAGATGAAGGCCCTCGCGTGCCTGCGCGGAAATGGCCTCGGCCATTTCCGCGTTTTTCCATCCGACCGTACCCACGCACCAGCCAGTTTGAAAATCAAGATATTTTTTTCCGCGTTTGTCGAACAGGTACGAACCGTTCCCGCGCGCGAAATCGATTGGCGCGGAACCGTAGTCGGCAAGGTGTTTTCCCATAGGTTAGCTAGCTGATCGAACGATCATGACGGATGTCTTTGCGTCTGACGACTCGTCCGTGCTGGCGGATACGGTGATGGTCGCGTCGTCCTTCGCGAAGGAGCGCATCTCGGAACCCCGTATGGAGTAGCTCGCTTGTCGCGTCCATCCTTCGGAGACAAGTCGGTCTTCGTACCAGGAGATGGCCATTTCAACGGAGTCGGACGTGGCATACGAGATCCATGCGCCATCCTCGCTTATGGTGACGCCAACGACATTGCCATTTTCGTACCGCGGAACGTCGGAAGGGAAGGTTTCTGGAACATCTATGTTCTCACCCCACGCGGAGACGGCTCCTGTTTCCGCGTCCTCGTATCGAATCATTCCTTCCTCAATGTCCACGTTCGCCTGACCATCAAGTTGCGCGTTTATCGCGGACTCCGTGGCCTTTTCGGCCAACCGGTCAGTCGGTGAACAGCCGAATCCCATCAGTGCCACACCGCACAAGATTGCCACCGTCAGTTTGAAAGTATTCATATGCGTACAGTGTATCGTGACGGCAAGGCGAGAACAACCGCGCAATAAAAAAATTCCGCGAACTAGTCGCGGAGGAAGGGAAAGCGTGAGAGGATGACGCCGCCGGGGCAGCGCCGCCAGCCCCAGATCTCATCCTCGACCAGGTGCAGCGTCTCGAACGCCACGCCGCGCAGGACGTGGAAGATGTGTCCGGTATCAGTGTAGATCATGACGCCGCGTTGGGCATCCCCGTTTTCGGTGCGCCGTCCCATTTCGACGAGTACCACGCGGAACCCGTCAGGGGCAACGAAGCTCCTGGTGGCGTCGGTCGGCGACCATCGGTCGCGAATGGCGTCGTCTTCTTCGGCGACTCGCCGACTTCCGTCGCGGTTCAGTACCATGATCTGGCGACGATGGTCACCGGGCGCGTTCGACTTGCCCGAAACGTTCACGTCGAACGTGATGACCCAGTGGAGGTCCGTTCCGGAAATGTCGATGACGCGGATCGGCGCGTCTGCGATCAGGGTCTCGCTTCCGTCCGCGACGGAGGTGAGAGTGTTGATCCACGGCCGTTTTGGATCCTTGTAGTCCACGGCGACGAGTTCGCCCCCGCATTCGAAGACGCGCGTCTGCGCGTCGCCGACGACGCGCGGTTCCTTGCTTCGCGCTTCGAAGTACGGGATGCCGTCGCGGAATACCACGCGGTCCAATTCCTCGTCGAGCACGGCAACCGCCGGGATGACGTTCGAGGCGTCGAACGTCTCTGTGCGTCCGGAGACGAAGTGTCTGGTCAGCACGGCTCCGTGCTGAACGATCAGGGTAGGCGTCCGCTGATCGGTTCCGATCCACCAGCGCCCACCATCGGGGATGGTGACTGGTTCTCCTCCCCACATCACGTACTCTCCGGTAGTGGAATCGCCTTGAGAGATTTCTACGTCGTCGTCGATTGCCACGACCCGCTCGATGGCACCGCTGTGCGTCTCGGTCCATCCGTCGAGGCGATCGTGCCTGAGAAGTATCGATCCTTTGCCGTCGACCTTGGCAACCGCCGCGTAGACCAGGAATGTTCCAGGGTTGGCGTCGGCGATTGACAGCGCAACCAGATCCGCGTCGACGTGGATCGGAAGCGCCAGCACGTCGTTCTTTCCGAACGGGATATACGCGCCCTTGAGTTCTTCTTTTTCGCTGGGCATGCGCCCTCCTTCGTTGTTGGAGTCGTAGCATTGGTCTACCAGAGAAAGACCAAATTGTCAACCATGGATCATTTGATTTGACACCCTGGCCTCGTGGGTTAAAATGCCTGCAATATGGACAAACAACTTCGGCGCATTCTTGATCTGATTCGACGTACCGGCGACCGAATGGTTGTTACCGATACCAACGGGGAGGACGTTTACGTTGTCATGGGATTGGAACAGTACGAGACATTGGTTGATTTTCAGTCATCCGAAGATGGCGGTGAATGGGAAGAAGGGTGGTGGGATGACAACACAGGGTTAGACAAACCGAATAATGGTCCTGATGTTCCCGACGACGCCGTCAGACCCGAGACTTCTCCGTCACCGGAGCCGGAATCAGCCCTCGGCCAGCCATCGGACATTTGGGAAGCCATGCAATCGGCCGGTGAGCCTGGGGATACATGGGATCTCAGCAAAATGTCAGAAATTGAGAAATCCGATCTGGAGCGACAGTTTCTTGAATATCAACGCCAAAAAGGCCAGGAATCAGTCGTTGGAGCGACCGAACAGCAGAAACATGAAAAACCGGCTGAAAACATGAAAACTGACGAGGATTTCGGCGAGGAACAGTTTTATCTAGAACCGGTCGAATAATCTGCGCCAAAGGCCTTGCGTAACTCGAGTCCTTTTGTTATAATTTCGCCGTCTTACGACATTAATTAAGAAATTAATCTAACTAGAGCAATTTTTTGCCCGCCTGGACCAAGTGCACGTAAGGATGTGGCCACTTGATCCGGCCGGGCAAGATCGCAAAGGGCGGTCAAGCTCAAAAAAATGCTATGGCAGAAGCGTTTCAACGCAACAAGCCGCACGTGAACGTCGGAACCATCGGTCACGTTGACCACGGGAAGACCACCACCACGGCCGCGATTCTTGCGGTTCTCGCCGCGCGCGGCGGTATTGCCCAGAACAAAGGCGTCGACGACCTCGACAAGGCGCCGGAGTCCAAGGCTCGCGGTATTACCATCGCGACCGCTCACTGTGAGTACGAGTCCGACAAGCGCCACTATGCGCACGTCGACTGTCCGGGACACGCCGACTACATCAAGAACATGATCACGGGTGCCGCCCAGATGGACGGTGCTATCCTCGTGGTTTCCGCCGCGGACGGTCCGATGCCGCAGACCCGCGAGCACATCCTTCTCGCCCACCAGGTCGGCGTTCCGGCCATCATCGTTTACCTCAATAAGGTGGACATGGTGGACGATCCGGAACTCATTGATCTCGTCGAACAAGAAGTTCGCGAGCTTCTCACCAAGTACGAGTATCCAGGCGACGAGGTGCCGGTGATCCGCGGTTCTTCCGCGAAGGCGCTCGCGAATCCGTCCGACGAAGCGGCTGCCAAGCCGATCGTCGATCTCATCGAGGCTCTTGATACTTATATTCCGGAGCCAGTTCGCGAGACAGATAAGCCGTTCCTCATGCCGATCGAAGACGTGTTCTCGATCGAAGGTCGTGGAACAGTGGTGACCGGTCGCATCGAGCGCGGTGTCATTAAGATTAACGAGGAAGTAGAGATCATCGGTTTGAAGCCAGAACCGTCGAAGACGGTCGTCACGGGTATCGAGATGTTCAACAAGAACCTCGATTCCGGCATGGCTGGCGACAACGCGGGACTTCTCCTTCGCGGCGTGAAGAAAGAGGATGTCGAGCGCGGCATGGTTCTTGCCAAGCCGGGTTCGGTGAAGCCGCACACGGAATTCGAGGCGGAAATCTACTGTCTCTCGAAAGAAGAAGGTGGACGCCACAAACCGTTCTTCAACGGTTACAAGCCTCAGTTCTACATCCGCACCACTGACGTGACGGGTGACGTGATGCTTCCGGCCGGCACGGAAATGGTCATGCCGGGCGACACGGTGAACCTTACCGTTAAGCTTATCCAGCCAGTTGCTCTTGAAGAAAAGTCCAAGTTCGCCATCCGTGAGGGTGGTCGCACGGTTGGAGCTGGCGTCGTTACGAAGATCATCAAATAACCATTAATGCCCCGCCGCTGGCGTGGCAATCGTTCTTTCTATAAACACTGTGTCAAACGCAACAAAGAAAGCCGAAAAGCAGCCGGAAGAACAGCGTATTCGCATTCGAATCCGCGCCTATGACCATAAAATCATTGACCAGGCAACGCTCACCATCATCAAGGCAGCCGAGCGTTCCGGGGCAAAGGTGCATGGGCCGGTGCCCCTTCCGACCGAGAAGCGTAAGTACACGGTGAATCGCTCCACGTTCGTCCACAAGGACTCGCGTGAGCAATATGAGATGCGTATTCACAAGCGTCTCATCGACATTACGGAGCCGACAGAAAAGACCATTGACGCGCTGATGTCGCTCAATCTTCCTGCGGGGGTTGACGTCGAGATCAAGACATAGTACGATCCCGCACGGATGACAGAAGAGTATGGATCTCAATGGAGGTCCATACGATCGGTCACCCGTGATCAATGTCGGTCGACGAACACAGGATAAGATGCAGTGCAAAACATCCTGGGGCTTCCGAAGACCGAAAAGGACATATTGCCATTCATTTACGAATCCCCCGACACATTCTGTTCCGTGACGCGAACAGGTCAGAAGCCGTTTTGTCTTGAATCAAGTTGATACAGCGAATATTCCAAGACGGACCGACTTCTGGCTTTTACTTATGCCGGAGATATGTCCTAAGAGGACCACTGTCATATGCCATTCATTATTGGTCGAAAACTCGAGATGACGCAGCAGTTCCGTGAGGATGGGACGGTTATTCCGGTAACGCTTGTTAAGGCGGATCCGAACGTCGTGACGCAGGTACGCACGACAGAAAAAGACGGCTATGTTGCCGTTCAGCTTGGTACGGACGTAAAGCGCGTCCTCCCAAAACCAGAAGCAGGACACGTCAAGGATCTCTCGACGGTCGGGACGTTGCGCGAATTCCGCGTGGATGCCACTGATCTTGCGCGAGGGAATATGATCGATGCGTCTGTCTTCGTTGTGGGGATGCACGTGGACGTCGTTGGTACCTCAAAAGGCCGCGGTTTTGCTGGCGTGATGAAACGCCATCATTTCTCCGGTGGTCCCGCCACCCATGGTCAGAAAGACCAGATGCGTATGCCTGGTTCCATCGCTTCTCAGCGACAAGGTCCGGTTTCAAAGGGTCAGCGCATGGCAGGTCACTTGGGCGATGATCGCGTAACGGTAAAGAATCTCGAGGTGATTTCGGTTGATCCTGTCAACAATATTTTGGCAATCAAAGGTGCCGTGCCTGGCGCCCGCGGAGGCATTCTCCTCGTGGTGTCGCGCGAAGCCAAGTCCGTATGGCAAAAGTAACCCTCTATAATCAGGAAGGAGCTTCCGTCGGTGAGCTTGTGCTCGATGCCGCCCTCTTTGACGTGAAGCCGAACCCTGCGCTCATTCATGAGGCACTCGTGGCCCAGCATGCGAATGGTCGCCAGGTGCTCGCTCACACGAAGGATCGTTCAGAGGTCGCTGGAACGGGTAAGAAGCCTTGGAAACAAAAAGGAACTGGTAAGGCCCGTCATGGTTCTCGCCGCTCGCCAATTTGGGTCGGTGGTGGAATTACGTTCGGACCGCGCAGTGACCGTAACTTTTCCGTCAAATTGAACAAGGCCGCGAAGCGCAAGGCGCTTGCCATGGTACTTACCGACAAGGTCGTGAGTGAGAAGTTCGTCGCGATTGAAAGCATGGTGCTTCCGGAGGCGAAGACCAAGGTGTTCGTCAATGTCCTCAAGAAACTTCCGGCCGCCGGAAAGAGAACGCTCGTGGTGCTTGAAACGGCCAACACGGCCGCTGCCCGCGCCGCGCGCAATATTCCTCGTGTGACCACGCTCCCGGCGCACTCGCTGAACATCGGTGATTTGCTCGCGCATGAGTTTGTCATTGTTTCAAAGGAAGCGATCGATACGATCACGAAGACCTTTAAGCGCTCTTAATATGGGTATTCTCGACAAGTTCAAATCGAAGAAAGAGCAAGAGCTTAAGGGGGAGATCCTTGAGGAAACGAAAGTCGTGAAGTCAGATGCCGTGAGGACCGAGAAGGCCGTCGAAAAGAAACCGGTCAAGAAAGCCAGGGTGATTTCGACTGATCTCTCCGGAACGATTGTTCGCCCGCTTGTTACGGAAAAGGCCGCGATTATCGCACACGTCGGTCAGTATTCGTTCTTGGTCGCACCGAATGCGAATCGCGTGGCAGTACGCGCCGCAATCAAGGCGATGTACGGAGTTATTCCCACGTCCGTAAACATTCAGCGCGTCCGAGGCAAGTTCGTGCGATTTGGCCGGACGGTGGGCCAGCGCTCTGATTGGAAGAAGGCCATTGTTACACTGCCGAAGGGAAAGACGATCGACGTCTACGAAGGCGTTTAATCCTATGTCAGTTCGAAAATACAATCCAACAACGAACGCACGCCGAATTTCTTCCGTCGACGCATTTGATGACGTAACGAAATTCGAGCCGGAAAAGAAACTCACGATCGCGCGAAAGCAGCAGGCCGGTCGTTCGAACGGAAAGATCGCCGTCCGTCATCGTGGAGGCGGCGCAAAACGTCGCATTCGTGTGGTGGACTTCCGTCGTGACAAATACGATGTACCGGCAAAGATCGTAGCGATTGAGTATGACCCGGGACGAGGAGCCCGTCTCGCCCTCCTGCATTATGCGGATGGCGAGAAACGCTACATGGTCGCTTCGCTCGGTCTCAAGGTTGGTGCGACGGTTATCTCCTCGAAGGAGAAGGGAGAAATCGCGGATGGAAATCGTTATCGACTTGAGTTCATCCCGGTTGGCATGAACGTGCATGATGTGGAGATTGTCGCTGGAAAGGGCGGTCAGCTCGTGCGTGGCGCGGGCGTAGGTGCACAGATCATGGCCGTAGAAGGTTCTTTCGCCACTCTGAAACTTCCGTCTGGTGAATTGAGACAGGTGTCTAAGGAATGCATGGCCACCATTGGCCAGGTTTCCAATCCAGACCGTCGTTTGATCCGTTGGGGAAAAGCGGGACGCACGCGTCTCCGCGGTATCCGTCCGACCGTTCGTGGAAAGGCCATGAACCCGGTCGACCACCCGCATGGTGGAGGCGAGGGACGTAACTCCATTGGTCTCAAGAATCCGAAGACTCCTCAGGGTAAGCCGGCGCTCGGCGTTAAGACGCGCCGCAAGAAGGCTTCCGATAAGCTCATCATTCAACGACGTCCGAAAGGTCGGTTCGTAGGAGCATAAACCTATGTCTCGCAGCTTGAAGAAAGGTCCATACGTGGACGAAAAATTTCTGAAGAAAATTCTCAAGCTTAAGGCTGGTGACAAGACCGTCATCAAGACCTGGGCTCGAGCGTGTTCGATTACCCCGGAGATGGTTGGTTTCACGATCGGCGTTCATAACGGCAAGGATTTTGTTCCTGTGCGCGTTGTCGAGAACATGGTCGGACACAAGCTCGGTGAGTTCTCTCCGACCCGTAAGTTTGTTCGTCATGGCGGACAGGTTGCCGCGTCGACTCCGTCCGCTCCAGCCGCCGCCGCTCCGGCCGCGAAGAAATAACCTTCTGATATGGAAGTCATCGCGAAAGCAAATAATATCCGCATGTCACCCCGGAAGGTCCGGTTGGTTATTGATGTCATCCGTGGGATGGATGTGATGCGCGCGCAGACACAGCTGCAATTTATGAAAAAGGCAGCGGTATTGCCCGTGTTGAAGCTTCTTAATTCGGCGATTGCCAACGCGGAACATAACTTCCAGTTGGATAAGGAGAACCTGTTCGTGAAAACTATTACCGCGGACGGCGGCCCGACGATTCATCGTTGGACACCAAAGGCCTTTGGTCGCGCGGCGCCAATTCGTAAGCGCACGAGCCACATAACAATCGTTCTATCGGACGCGGAAATTCCAAAAAAGAAGAGCGCGAAAGTCGCGAAGAAGAAAGAGGTGAAGCCAAAGGAGGTGAATAAGGTCGCAGCCAAGAAATCGGCCGCGAAGAAGACGAAATAGTATGGGTAAAAAAACACATCCGAAAGCATTTCGTCTAGCCGTTACGCATGCTTGGCACGCGCATTGGTTCGCAGATCGAGATTTTACCTCCCTGCTGCGTGAAGACATCCGTATCCGCGCGTTGCTCCTGAAGGATCTTCGTGAGGCTCAGGTGGACCGAGTGGAGATTGAGCGTTCGCGCCAGAACGTCACCATCAATATCTTTGCGGCGAAGCCTGGCGTAATCATTGGACGAGCGGGCGCTGGCATCGAGGATATCAAGAAAAAGTTGAAAACAAAGTTCTTCTCCGGCCGTCGTACCGTGATCAATCTCAACGTGAAGGAGGTTGAACATCCGGAGCTTTCCGCTCGCGTCACAGGGCTCCAAATCGCAATGGACATCGAACGGCGCATGCCATTCCGTCGTATCATGAAGATGGCAATCGAACGCGTGATGAAGGGCGGTGCCGAAGGGGTGAAAATTACCTTGTCGGGGCGTCTCAATGGGGCGGAGATTGCTCGTACGGAAACGCTCGCCCAGGGAAAAATTCCGCTTCATAATCTGCGGGCGGATATCGATTTCGCCTCGGTGACGGCAAAGACGATCTATGGCGCGATCGGCGTGAAGGTATGGATCAATCGTGGAGAGGTATTTGAAGAAAAGACAAAGAGTGAGTAGTGAGTGGTCACGACTGCCAATGCTACCAGCTACCAACTACCAACTGATATGTTGATTCCGAAAAAAGTAAAACATCGAAAGTGGCATAAAGGACGCGCACGCGGCAAGCGTGTCGCGACGCGCTGCACGAATCTTGCGTTCGGGCAGGCCGGACTTAAAGCCATGACCGAATCGTGGGTTACCTCCCGACAGATTGAGGCTGCCCGACGCGCCATGACACGCGCGATCAAACGCGGTGGCAAGATCTGGATTCGTATCTTTCCTGACAAGCCGGTAACCACGAAGGGTGCCGAAATGCCGATGGGTAAGGGGAAGGGTGCCGTTGATCATTACGTGGCCGTGGTACGTCCAGGAACCGTGATGTTTGAGATCGATGGCGTTTCGCCTGAGCTTGCGAAGGAAGCGATGGATCTTGCATCGTACAAGCTTCCTTGTAAGACAAAAGTCGTTTTCCGCGATTAATATGGACATCAAAACGCTTTCAACCCAATCCGCCGAGGCGCTTGAACGTCTTCTTGCGGAAACAGAAACCGAGCTGCGTGAACTTCGCTTCCGACTCGCGTCCCATCAGCTCAAACAGGTTCGTCAGGTTCGTGAGTTGCGTAAACGCGCAGCGAACATCCATCGGATCCTGTGTGAGAAGAAGTAATCCTATGCAAGCCAACACCCCTAAAATCGAAAAAGTCGCCCGTACGTTTACGGGGGTCGTCGTGTCTGACAAGATGACGAAGACGGTCGTGGTTCAGGTTGACCGAACCGTGACGCACTCGAAGTATAAGAAGCGCTACGTGCGTAGCCAAAAATACAAGGTGCATGACGAAAAAAACGAGATGCACGTTGGAGACGTGGTCACGTTTGCGGAGTGTCGGCCGATCTCCCGTGACAAGCGGTGGAGGATTGTGAAGAAGAACGCTTAATATGGTCCAACATCGCACAATGTTGAAAGTCGCGGACAATAGTGGGGCAAAAAAGCTTCAGGTGATTCGCGTACTCGGCGGATATAAGAAGAGCGCCGCAGGAATCGGTGATCTCGTAACTGCGGTCGTCAAGGAAGCCGTGCCGCATGCCGCCGTCAAAAAAAGCGACGTGGTAACGGTCGTTCTCGTTCGTGTCCGTAAGGAAACGCGTCGAAAGGACGGAACATACATTCGTTTCGACGAGAATGCCGGCGTGATCGTTGATAAGGATTCGAAGGATCCAAAGGGAACTCGCATCTTTGGGCCGATCGCACGTGAATTGCGTGCCCTCGGGTATTCGAAGATCGTATCTCTTGCCCCTGAAGTGCTTTAATATGAAGATTAAGACTGGTGACAACGTTCGCATCACTGCGGGCAAAGATAAGGGCAAGGAAGGGAAGGTTCTTCAGGTATTCCCGAAGCTTGAACGGATTGTCGTCGAGAACATCAACCTCATGACAAAGCATCTGAAGCGCCGCGGGACGACTCAGGGACAGACGATCAAGTTCCCGTCGCCACTGCATGTTTCCAATGTCCGTATTGTTTCCGAGAAAAGTGGAAAGTCTGGACGGATCGGATTCGATATTGTTGCTAAGGATGGCGGTAAGGACAAGGTGCGCGTAATCCGGTCAAAGGGCGCCTCCGAACAGATCGAATAATATGTCGTTGAAAGAAACCTACAAAAATCAAGTGATCCCCAAGCTAATGTCCGAGTTCGGATACATGAACTTGAACGCCGTGCCAAGGATCACGAAGGTCACGCTAAACGTCGGTCTCGGAAAGGGGATCAAGGATGCAAAATTTCTTGAAACCGCCGAGAATACGTTTCGTCGTATCACGGGACAGGCCACGGTAAAGACTAAGGCCCGCAAATCTATCTCAACCTTCAAAATCCGTGAAGGAATGGTCGTTGGGATGAAGGTCACGCTACGCGGCAAGCGCATGTGGGACTTTCTCGAAAAGCTTGTGAAAATTTCCATCCCGCGCATTCGTGACTTCCGCGGATTGCCAGCGACCGGGTTCGACGAGTGCGGAAATTATACGCTCGGATTTCCCGAGCATACGGCTTTTCCAGAAATCCGAACGGATGAAATCGAGGTGATTCACGGCTTGGAAGTGACGATCGGTATGACGACGAAGTCCGCCGAGGAAGGAAAGGCGGTTCTCGTGAATCTCGGCTTCCCATTTACCGTCGGGGGCGCCGCGGCCGCGGAGGGAAATGAAAATAAAGAGTCCAAGTAAGCCATATGGCAACGGAAAATCAGATCGCAAAATCGAATCGGAAGCCAAAGTTCACAAGCCGCAAGGTTAATCGCTGCTGGAAGTGTGGACGCCGGCACGGATTCATGCGCGCTTTCGAGCTTTGCCGCATCTGTTTCCGTGAGCTGGCCAACCGAGGAGAAATCCCAGGTGTGGTGAAAGCAAGCTGGTAATATGATGACCGACCCAATTTCTGACATGTTGACTCGTCTCCGAAACGCCTTCGCCGTGCGAAAGCGCGAGGTGGTCTTGCCATACTCGAACGTGAAGTTCGCAATCGCCAAGATTCTCGAGAAGGAGGGATACGTGAGCGGCGTAGAGAAGGTTACGCAGGGTAAGTTTCCGTCGCTCAAGATGTCGCTCGCCTACCGTGATGGTGAGCCGGCTCTGCTTGAAGTTCATCGCGTAAGTACGCCTGGGCATCGTGTATATACGAAGTGCACGGAGATGCCGCGCGTCAAATCCGACATGGGCATCGCCATCATTTCCACCCCAAACGGTTTGATGACCAACAAGGAGGCACGTTCCCGCAAGCTCGGCGGCGAAGTGATTTGCGAAGTGTCATAACCATATGTCCCGTATAGGAAAAAAATTTATTCCGATCCCTTCCGGTGTTGACGTAACGCTTGAGAATGGCCGAGTGGATGTAAGGGGGCCAAAGGGGTCCTTGAGCCACAAGCTTCATTCACATGTGTCTGTTGCGATTGAAGACGTTGATGGAGGAAAGGGGATCGTTGTGTCCGTGCGAAATCCGGATGCTGTCGGCGACCGGGCGCAGTGGGGAACGGCTCGCGCGGTTGTCGCCAACATGGTGACGGGCGTGACAGCGGGCTTTACTCGGTCCCTTGAGATCAACGGCGTCGGGTTCCGTGTCAGCGTTCAAGGCCAGAAGGTTGTCTTGAACCTTGGATTTTCCCATGATGTGGAGTACGAACTCCCGGCAGGCGTGAGCGCGACGGTCGAAAAGAACGTTCTGACGATTATTGGTATCGACCGGGAAGTGGTCGGTCAGACGGCTGCCCACATTCGCAAGCTCCGTGTTCCTGAACCGTATAAGGGGAAGGGCATCAAATACACCGATGAAACGATCCGTCGTAAGGCCGGTAAGGCGGCTAAGGCGGGCGAATAGAATATATGCCGAACGTCATGAAATCTAAACACGAACGGACCAAGCGTCGCGCACATCGCGTGCGTGTGCGTATTCACGGTACTGCCGAGTGCCCGCGTCTTTCTGTCAAACGGAGCCTGAAGCATATTTATGCCCAGCTTATCGATGACGCGGCCGGACGCACCCTCGCGGCATCGTCTGACAAGGACGTGTCCGAGAAGGGCAAGCCCGTTGAGACGGCGAAGATCGTGGGCATGAAACTTGCCGAGAAGGCAAAGGCGGCCGGCATTGAGCAGGTTGTGTTTGATCGTGGTTCGAATCGGTACATTGGCCGCGTCGCAGCGCTCGCAGAGGGCGCGCGCGAGGGCGGACTGAATTTCTAAAATCATATGGACGAACAGCAGAAACGAAAACCGATGGGACGTGGCGGCCGAAGTGGTGGCCCTCGTCGCGAGCCGAAAGAATTCGAGCAAAAAATTCTCGACCTTTCTCGGGTTACTCGTGTGACTGCCGGTGGTAAGCGCATGTCCTTCCGGTGTACATTGGTCATTGGTGACAAAAAGGGTCGCGTTGGCATTGGGGTCGCCAAAGGCATTGACGTGCAAATTGCGATCGAAAAAGCATATCGTCAGGCAAAAAAGAAGGTTATTCGCGTTCCGCTCGTTTACGACACGATTCCACACCCGGTTCAGATGAAGTTCGGTTCAGCGGTCGTGCTGCTGAAGCCGGCTCCGCGTGGGACCGGGCTTAAGTCTGGCGGTGCTGTGCGTATGGTGCTCGAGTTCGCCGGGGTCCCGAACGCATCGTCGAAGATTTTGAACTCATCGAACAAAATTAACATCGCAAAAGCCACGATGGAGGCGATCAAGTCTTTGCGGATTCAAAAGAAAAAGGAATTTCCGACAGAAAAAGTTGAGGTAAAGGCAGAATAATATGGCTATCTCCCTTCATACAATTAAGCCGGCAAAAGGATCTCGGAAATCTGCCAAGCGTATTGGCCGCGGTCTTTCGAAAGGCGGTTCGTATTCTGGTAAGGGCGTGAAAGGTCAGCGCTCTCGTTCGGGTGGTCGTTCTGGACTTCAGAAAAAGGGTATTCGCCAGATCATGTTGTCGATGAAGAAATCGCGTGGATTTAAGAGTCCACATGAGAAGGCAGCGGTCGTGAACCTCGGCATCATTTCAAAGTCGTTTCCGGACGGGGCAAAAATTAACCCAAAGATGCTTGCAGCCAAGGGTCTTATTCCATTCGAGGGAAAGAAAGTGAAGATTCTTGGGGACGGTGCGATTTCGATCAAGGTGATCATCGAGGGATGTACGGTGTCTGCGACGGCCAAGGAAAAAATTGAGAAGGCTGGCGGTTCCATCCTCTAAACATTGGCTATGTTTTCATTCGCTCGCGTGTGGAAAACGAAGGAAGTGCGAACAAGTTTGTTGTTCGTCTTCGCGATGTTGGTGATTTTTCGCGTCGTGGCCCACGTCCCTGTTCCAGGGGTAGATCCGAGCGCTCTGATGAACTTTTTTCAAGGAAATCAGTTTTTTGGGCTATTGAACATTTTCTCTGGCGGCACGCTTGAGAATTTTTCGGTCGTGGCCCTTGGACTGGCTCCTTATATTACGGCGTCCATTATCTTTCAGCTGCTCGGGATGATTGTTCCGAAGCTTGAGGAAATGCAAAAAGAGGAACAGGGTCGAAATAAGATCAACCAGTGGTCTCGCATGCTTACGGTTCCACTCGCTCTTTTGCAGGGATATGGTCTGGTCCTCTTGTTCGAACAGCAGTCCGGATCAACCTTGTTTGCCGGTGGAAGCGCGAATCTCATGACAACGCTTTTGGTGATGGTAAGCATGACGGCCGGAACGATCTTTCTCATGTGGATGGGGGAGCTTATCTCTGAAAAGAACATGGGTAACGGAATTTCTATTTTGATTTTTGCTGGAATCATCGCTGGATTACCGAGTTACTTCAGCCAGTCTCTCGCGCTTTATGACCGTTCTCAGCTTATCACTGCTATCATTTTTGTGGTGCTTACACTCGTGACCATTGCGGCTGTGGTCATTATGCAAGAGGCACAGCGCAATATCCCCGTGCAATATGCCAGGCAGATGCGCGGATCTCGGTTGTCTGGAGCCGTGAGCTCAAATCTTCCCATTAAGCTTAACATTGCCGGCGTGATCCCGATAATTTTCGCGATCTCCATCATTCTGTTCCCAAGCGTTGTCGCGCAGTTTTTCATGAACGCGCGTACTCCGGCGCTCCGGGCGGCGGCCGAATGGGCATTGCAGATGTTTCAGAATCAACTGGTGTACGGCATCGTTTATTTCGCCTTGGTCTTTGCCTTTACCTTCTTCTATACTTCTGTGATTTTCCATCCGGACCAGGTCGCGGAAAATCTCCAGAAGCAAAGCGGCTTCGTTCCCGGCATCCGTCCGGGCAAGCCGACAGCCGAATACATCGCGTGGGTGACCAATCGAATTCTTTTGGCTGGAGCTCTCTTTCTCTCGCTTATCGCGGTGCTTCCGTTGCTCGCCCAGCAGATTACCGGGAACGCGACGCTCGTGATCGGAGGAACGTCGATGTTGATCGTTGTGAACGTGGTGATTGAAACGCTGAAACAGGTTGAGGCACAGATGAGCATGCACGAGTACGAGATGTAAGGAGATGTCGTGGGATTTTGAGTTCGTAAGGCCTGGGAGTCACCGAGTCACTCCGCGGCTCCATGACTCCGTCACTCCACGACTTTTTGATATACTGAATTCATTATGACCCATAAGATTTTGCTCGTTGGACCACAGGGAAGCGGAAAAGGAACCCAGGCTCAGATTTTATCCGAAAAGCTTAACGTCCCAGCGTTTGCGATGGGACAATTGTTGCGTGACGAGGTTGCCGCTGGGACCGAGGTTGGAATGAAGGTAAAATGGATTCTAGAAAGTGGCCATCTGGTCTCTGACCTTGTCGCGGCGGAGGTGCTTCAGGCGCGACTCAAGCGTCCGGATGTCGCGAACGGATACATCCTTGACGGTTATCCCCGTAATTTGGAGCAGTACGGAATGTTTACATTCGATGAGCCGACACATGCGATTGTGATTGAAGTTCCACGGGAGGAGTCGCTTAAGCGGCTCGGCGGTCGCCTGACGTGTGAACGGTGCGGGAAGGTCTATGCTATGTCGTCCGGTTCAAGCATCGGCGACCCGTGTGCGTGCGGAGGGTCGCTTCTTCAGCGTTCGGATGATGTGCCGGAGGCGATTAATCGTCGTCTCGACATCTACGATCACGATACGATCCCAATGCTCGCGAAGTTTGAGGATCGTGGCATTCTGCGCCGCGTGAACGGTGTAGGAACCGTCAAAGAAGTACAAGATCGAATTTTAGCTGGCTTGGAAATGTAACTTTTTCTTGGTTGGGAAGGCGTATGGCGCTGACGAAAACAAAAAATGAGATTGATTCGATGCGTGAGGGCGGACACCTGCTTTCGCGTGCGCTGAAGGCGGCGTGCGACGCGGTACGGCCGGGCGTAACCCTCTCGGACATTGACGCCGTTGCCGAACAGGTGATTCGTGAGGGGGGCGGAGAACCGTCATTCAAGGGGTACAAATCACATGCGGACGACGAACCGTTCCCAACGACCTTATGCATTTCCGTGAATGAGGAGGTGGTGCACGGCTGCGGTGATCGCCCAATCGTCTTGAAGGAAGGAGACATTGTCGGACTTGATATTGGCCTTTGGTATAACGGATTGTGCACGGACATGGCTGCAACCGTCCCGGTCGGTCATGTATCGGAAGAGGCCGCGAAGTTGATCGCCGTAACGCGTGAAGCCTGTCTCGCAGGGGCAAACGTCGTGCACGTTGGCGGGTTGGTGAGTGACGTGGCGAAGGCCGTCGAATCGGTCGTCGAACCACATGGATATGGCATTGTTCGTGCGTTGGTTGGACACGGGGTGGGACACAAGGTTCATGAGGGTCCGCACATCCCAAATTATTCCGATCATCGATACCCAAGGGTGGAGATCGTCGAGGGAATGTGCCTGGCCATCGAACCGATGATCGGACTTGGTACATGGGACGTGGAAACGGCCGAGGATGGATGGACAGTGGTCATGAAGGATCGCAAACTCGCGGCCCACTTTGAAGTAACGATCGTGGTGACAAAGGATGGAATTGAGGTGTTAACTCCGCTTCCCGTATGAAGATCGGCTATCAACACGGGGCAGCAATTTGTTTTGGTTGGACGCTTACGGTTTGGTCTACTGTTTTTTCACATCGAACGAATGAGTTTTTCGACACACAGAAGGCATTTGAATTCAATCCGGATGTTCCGGCAAGCGTGATGGGATATGGAGGGTTTCCCATGCGCGTGTTCGCATATCCCATGCCTCCGCTTGGGCCAGGACCGAGCCAGTCAATGACTCCGCTATTGGCGAACTTTTTCTTTTGGTTTGCGGTCGCCTATCTCGCGATTCGATGGTCTCGGAAACCGGAAAAGGAGCGTGCCCCCTTGTTTGGTTTTGCTCTGCTGGCCTTTGTGGCAAGCACATTGTTTTGGTTTGCTTACATGTTGTTGCGGTTCGATTAATATGCGCATTCTTGGCATTGACTACGGCGATAAGAAGATCGGGCTTGCGTTTGGCGATTCCGAGGCACGCGTGGCGGTTCCGCTCGACGTGGTGCCGAACATGGGCGACGCGACGCTTCACACGTTCGCGAAACGTGTGACCGGAGAAGATATCGACCTAATCGTGATCGGGGTGCCGTTGTCTACCGGAAGTCATCATTCGTCCGACCAACTTGAAAAAACTCGTGCCTTTATTAAAAAATTAGAATCACTTGTTTCGGTTCCTGTGGTGGAAGAAGATGAGTCGTTTACCACTGCCGAAAGTATCCGGCTTCAACGCGAGGAGGGAGCTCAGGCCGACGAGGACGCTCTTGCCGCCATGCTGATCGTACAGGCATATATCGATCAACATGGCTAGCCTATATCGTGCCACTGGGATCGTGCTTTCGCGCAAAGACCACCGCGAAGCGGATCGGTGGTATTCCGTTTTGACGCGCGAGTTCGGAAAAGTAGACATGCTCGCGCGCGGAGGGCATAAGATGCTCGCCAAGTTAACCCCGCATTTGGAGATGCCGGCCATCGTGGATTTTTACGTCGTGAACGGCCGCCAGTTCGATACCATCGCGGGAACGGATCGGCTGCGCGCATTTCCGTCCGTGTATGCGGACGCGTCACGGCTCCTCCTTGTACAAAACGCCCTGCATCTCACGGACATCGGAACTCGACCGAATGAGACGGACCCAATTTTATACGAATTGCTCGTCCAGTGGTTGGAAACAGTTGAGCAAACGCAGGCCATCACGAACGAGCGCGCAGGATTTTTGCTTGGCAGTTACGCGTTGAAGCTTCTGACAATCATCGGATATCGTCCCGAATTGTCCCTTTGTCTTTCATGTAAACTCGCCATCGAACCCGGGGCATATCGTTGGCATGCGCTCAAGGGCGGGGTAGTGTGTCGTTCGTGCGTGGATCATGATCAGGAGCAGTGGTTCGCGGCGCGGGCGCTGTCCGACGAAGCATTGAAGCTCATTCGCTTCGGGATGTCCGAGTCGTTTGCCTCACAATTGCGACCACATTTGGTGGGCGCGCATCTTTCTGAATATCACGAGGCAGTGGAGTCGCTCATGGTATCGCATTTTCCGGTGATCCCGGCGAATTCGATTCGCGCCGCGTGTTCGATTATATAAAAAAGACCCGAGGTGGGTCAGGACGAAGGTTCGAGTCAATGGCTCTGGGCCGATGACGCCCGCGCGCCTGGGCAGGGGCTTGTCGACGCTTGCAGGGCTCGCGGTTGACGTGAGAGTCTCCTTTCTCGTGGTTGGATTCCACAGGATTACGGTGGTCACCGGCCCGTTTTGACAGACGTACGAGAGCTGTCCGTCCGAGAAGTGGGGACGGGAACCCATCAGGAACATCGAAGCACCTCCGCTCCACAGAGCGAGCGTTATCTTAGCCCCGTTTTTGAAATCTGTCTATCCGGTTGCGTTAGACGTGCGAATCGGTTACTATTTATCGGTATGATTTCCACAACTGCTGCTGAAATCGGTGCTTACGTTGGCCAAGAAGTCGAATTGAAGGGATGGGCGTATAATTTTCGATCCAGCGGCAAAATTTTTTTCCTGCAGTTTCGTGATGGGACTGGACGCGTTCAGGCCGTGTATTCGAACTCTGAGCTTCCGGAGGATCAATGGAATGCGCTTAATGGTATCCGCATTGAATCGTCCGTGATCGTGACCGGAGTAGTGAAGGCGGAATCTCGGTCGCCATCGGGATTCGAGCTGCAGGGCATTTCATTCAGGGCAGTTCATGTTGCCCCGGAAGATTATCCGATCGGAAAAAAAGAACATGGTCCGGACTTTCTGCTTGACCAGCGTCATCTGTGGTTGCGAAGCGAGAAGCAGTGGGCGATCCAGCGCGTGCGCAACACCATTATCAACGCGACGTTCGCGTACTTCAACGAGAACGGTTACGTGAAGTTTGATACGCCGATTCTGACCCCGACGGCATGCGAGGGAACGACCGAGCTGTTTTCGATCGAGTATTTCGACATGGGAAACGCGTACCTGTCGCAGTCAGGGCAGCTGTACCTCGAGGCTGGCATCATGAGCCTTGGTCGCGCATTTGACTTCGGGCCGGTGTTTCGTGCCGAAAAGTCTAAGACGCGCCGTCATCTCACGGAGTTTTGGATGATGGACGCGGAAGCCGCATTCGTGGAGCATGAAGAGAATATGGCGATACAAGAAGGGCTTGTGTGTCGCATTGTGAAGGACGTGCTTGAAAAGAATCGGAAGGAGCTTGAGATTTTGGAACGCGACGTGGCCGCGCTTGAAAAGGTGCGGGCTCCGTTTGTGCACATGACGCACGCGGAAGCGGTGGCAAAGCTGCGCGAGCTTGGCAGTGACATCGGCGACATGGACGACCTCGGCGGCGACGACGAGACCGTTCTGACCAAGCTGTACGATCGGCCGATCTTCGTCGAGAAATATCCCGCGGCGGTGAAGGCGTTTTATATGAAGCGCGATCCGCAAGACCCGATGCGCGTATTGGGATCGGACATGCTTGCGCCGGAAGGGTACGGCGAGATCATCGGGGGCAGTCAGCGCGAAGATGATTACGATACGCTGTTGTTGCGCATGAAGGAGCACGACGTGCCAGTCGAGCCGTACCAGTGGTACCTTGACTTGCGCCGGTACGGTTCCGTCCCGCACTCCGGCTTCGGCTACGGCCTCGAGCGCATCGTCGCCTGGGTCTGCGGCCTTCAGCACATCCGCGAAACGATTCCGTTTCCACGGCTTATAAATCGCATTACGCCCTAGGCATTCTATGCAAGTTGATTCCAAAACCGCTCAGCGCACCGTCGGCCTCGTGAACCGGGTACAGGTAGCATTGGGCGAGGAAGTCTCACAGAAGAACACGGAACGGCTGAAACGGCTGGCCGTGTATCTGGACGAATCGCTCGTTGGAACCCTGGAGGGAATCATGAAAAACCAAGAGGAGAATCTAGAAAATCCAAATTTGAACCGTGAGAACATCGTCGAGGGATGGTTTCTCGCGCTTCAAAACCGTGAAAGGGAAGACTTGGAAATTCGTCGTAGACTTGGAGCGATACTGTGATGAAGTCAGTTTATTGACTGGTATATGAATCGGTATCTTGCATTATTTGTCGTCGTTGCGATCGTCGCTGCGCTTGCGGGGGTCTTGTATATTCGCGCGAATGTCATGCGCCCGGAATCGCCAGTCGAAGAGACTATGCCTTCCGAGTCGGCTTCGGACGCGTCAGTGCGGTACGTCGTCCGGTCTGAGAACGGGACGGTTGAGATTCGGGCGTTTGATCTTGCGTCCGGAACGACGAAGGCTGTCGACCCGTCGACGGTCGGCCCGCTGTGGCCGGCGCGTTACACGCAGGCGGCGTTTATCTGCGCGACTGCCGACGAGGCAACCGCCCCGACCGCGCTGTGCGTGCGGTGCGACATTGGCCGTGACAACGCGCTTCTGCTTGTCGCCTATGATGGCGACAAGAAGGTGGTGACCGCGAACATCGACCCGCGCGACCTCGGAATCACGCCGGGCGCCGCGGAAGGATATCTCGTGCCCGTCGCGGTCGCGGACGATAAGAGCACGATTTACCTCGGCCGACGCGTGGAGACGGAGTCGTGGGTGGCGGGGCTCTGGAAGCTCGACGTCGCGACCGGAGAAGTGAGCGAAATAGAGTATGTTCGCGAGCATCACTTGTACCAGTACGATATCAATCCAGCCACGAAGCAGCTGCTTGGCGTGACATTCGTGCCACCGGATGGCCTCGGAGAGAAATTAAGCGGTCCATCGGAGGTTCATCTGGTCGATCTTTCAACTGGGGGAGGACGCCTACTCGAATCGGCGGCCAGACGTGTCTTCGAGAACCCGATGTTTTCAGACGATGGTCGACGAACGGCATGGTATGAGAGCGGCCCGCTCTTTGGAGGAGAGGACGGTCAGGCATATTCGCTCATCCTTTCGTTAGAATACGGTCGTGTCGCGAGTGGTTGGGAGATTAATGGCATCATGAAAGACTGGTTCGGTGATACGGTGGTCTTTGACCGGGATGGAAACCTGTACCTGTATGATTTGGCGACCAAGACTGAAACGCAAATAACGAATGAAACGGACGCCACGATTGAATACGTCGGCGTCGTACGATAAACGCATATGCAACGAACGTGGAATATCGAAACGACCGGCATGGTCGGAGAATCGGTCAGGCTGAACGGCTGGGTTCATGGGATTCGGCGCATGGGCGACAAGCTTGTGTTTATCGATCTGCGTGACGGATCCGCCATCGTGCAGGTCGTGTTTTACAGGCCCGACCTCGATGAGGCAACCATGAAGGCCATCGATGAGCTTTCGATTGAATACGTTGTCGAGGTCGAGGGCGTTGTGAACGCGCGCGGCGCGAAGCAGATGAATCCGGACATGCCGACGGGAATGGTGGAGATCGGCGTGAAGACATTGAAGATTTTGAATACGTCCGAGACGCCTCCGTTTGAGGTATCCAAGGACACCATGGACGTGAATGAGGAATTGCGGTTGAAGTACCGATATCTTGACCTGCGTACGGAACGTTTACAGCATCATCTACGCCTGCGAAGCCTGTACGTGCAGGCGTGTCGGCAACATTTGTTGAAGAATCATTTTGTCGAGATCGAGACGCCGTATCTGACGAAGGCGACACCGGAAGGGTCGCGCGACTTCGTTGTTCCGTCGCGCCTTCAACCCGGAAAATTCTTCGCGCTTCCCCAGAGCCCGCAGCAGTACAAACAGTTGGCGATGGTCGCCGGATTTGAGCGGTATTTTCAAATGGCGCGCTGCTTCCGCGATGAGGATCCGCGCGCAGATCGTGGATTCGAGCATACGCAAATCGATATCGAACTGAGTTTCGTGGAGCGGGAGGATGTGATGCAAACGATCGAGGCAATGATCACCGAGGCCGTTGAATCGCTCGGGTTCACTCTCAAGGAAAAACCGTTCCCGCGTCTTACCTACAAGGAGTCAATGGAGCGGTACGGCGCTGACAAGTTCGACATGCGTACGGAGGAGGACAAGAAACATGGGGTCCTTGCGTACGCGTGGGTCGTGGATTTTCCGTTCTTCGAGAAGACCGAGGAAGGCGGATGGATTTTTACGCACAATCCGTTCTCACAGCCAAAGCCGGAATTTTTGGCCGACCATTTGGCCGGAGCGAATACCGAGAACATTCTGACGACGCAATACGATCTCGTTTGCAACGGATATGAAACCGGCGGCGGGAGCATTCGCGCCCATGATCCGAAGGTGCTGCGCTCAACGTATAAGACAATGGGATACACGGATGCGGAGATCGATGAATCCGTGGGCCATATGCTCGAGGCATTCAAGTACGGGGCTCCGCCGCACGGTGGCATCGGGCTTGGCATCGAGCGCATGATCATGATTCTGACGGGGGAAACGTACCTGCGCGAGGTTCAGGCATTCCCGATGACGGGTTCCGCGCATACGTCCGTGATGGACGCGCCGAGCGCGTTGCCAGAAAAAGCGTTGCGTGAGTCGCACATCCGCGTGACCGAATAACTGTGTCCTTCGAAATCAAGCTCGAACAATTCTCCGGACCGCTGCAACTGCTTCTTGAGCTGATCGAGGGGGAGAAGCTTCCGATTACCGAAGTGTCGCTTGCGCGCGTCACCGAGGGCTTCCTGAAGCACATGGATGCGCATGACGTTCCCCCGGAGGAGCTGGCGGATTTTCTCGTGGTCGCGACCAAACTCTTGCTCATCAAGTCGCGGGCGATTCTGCCGCAGTTGCAGCTCGATGACGAGGATGACGGGACCAAGCTTGCGGATCAGCTGCGCATGTACAAGCAGTTCGTGGATGCGTCACACGCGATTGAGTCGCTGTACCTCTCCGAGAAAATCATGTTCCCCCGCGAAAAGACCGTGCTTGTGAAGACCAGGGAGTTTCTTCCTCCCTCGGAGGTTTCGCCGGGCGTGCTCCAGGAGGCCTTTCAATCGCTTTTGAAACGGCTCGAACCGTTCTTCGCCCTGAAGAGAGCGTCACTCGCGCGCGTCGTATCCGTGCAGGAGCGCATGACACAGCTGCGCGATGCCATTGTCGAGCGGTCGCATCTGGTCTTCCGCGACATGGTCGGTGGCGCCGCGTCCAAGGTGGACGTGGTCGTGAGCTTCCTTGCGCTTCTGGAACTCATGAAACAACGCATCGTGAAGGCCGTGCAAGGGGAGACATTTAACGATATCGTGATCACGAAAGCGACTGAGTAGCGAAGACATTTCTATGATCCTCACTTCCCTTGAATCGATTCTGTTCGCGTCTTCGAAGCCGATCGCGATTTCGTCGCTGAAAAAAATCCTTTCTGTTTCTGATGAGGTACTTCATGAGGCAATTGCGAGCGTGAAGGAACGATTTAATGTCGAGACTTCGGGGATTCATATCGTCGAACATGAGGGGAAAATTCAATTTGTGACCAATCCGTCGCAGACGGAACTCATCGCGGCGCTTCTTAGGGAGGAAACGTCTGGAGAGCTGACGCGCCCATCCGTCGAGACGCTGACGATCATCGCGTATCGTGGGCCGATTACAAAGCCGGAAATCGAGCAGATTCGCGGGGTGAACTGCACGCTCATCATTCGTAACCTGCTCATGCGTGGGCTGATTGACGAGATGGACGATGTCGAACGCTTGCAGCCCGTATATACGGTGTCCACGAATTTCGTTCGGCATCTCGGATTACATGATCTTTCGGAACTGCCGGACTTCGATGAGTTGCATCAAAGCGAAAAAATCACGGAGCTCATGGAGTCGCTTGGCGATTCGGAGGCCTAACGACATTTCTTGTGGTGATCCGTCTGATGGTACAACTGATGCTCGCGACGACGCTGTTGCAATTGTACCCGTCCGATGCCGGGATGATTGAGCGCTACGCCACGCTTCCGGCCGCGGAAATGAGACAATCCGGCGCCTATGACGCGCTGGCCCTTTTGCATCGCCGGCTGCCTTCTGCCCCTGATGCGAACCGCGCTCCCACCAAAGTGGATTCGACGAGCGTTGGCGTCGTGACCTCGGCTGTAAGCGCCGTGGTGGTAGATCGCGCGACCGGATTCGTGCTGTATGAAAAGAACGGGGAAGAACCGCGTTCGATTGGAAGCATCACCAAGCTCATGACCGCCTTCGTATTTCTTCGGGGAAATCCTGACCTGACTTCACCCGCGGCGATTGCGGCGAGCGACGTGCGGGCCGGCGGCGTTCAGCATATCTCCGTCGGTGATGTCGTGACGATCGGAGACCTGCTTCGGGCAAGCTTGGTCGGATCCGACAATTCGGCGACGGTATCGCTTATGAGGCTTTCTGGCATGAGCGAGGGAGACTTTGTTGGTCGTATGAACGAGGTTGCCGCCGAAATTGGCATGCGTGCGACGACGTTTTACGATCCGACCGGCCTTTCCCCGGAGAATCGTTCCATCGCACCAGACGTCGTCCGGCTGATTGACGAGGCCATGAAGGTCGATGCGATCAGGGAGGCCACCCAGCTCTTTGCGGTCACATTTCAAGGTTCTTCCGGACGCATGTATTCCATTCGAACGACGGACGACCTCCTTCATAGTTTTTTAAACCAATCTCCGTATAAGATCATCGGGGGGAAAACGGGATTTTTGCCAGAAGCCGGATACTGTCTGGGCTCGCTTGTTTCGGAAAATGACGTGCACGAAATTATCGTGGTCGTGCTTGGATCCGAGACGATTACCGGTCGTTTTCAGGACGTGAAGGCGCTTGCCGCGTGGGCCTACAAGGCGTTCCAGTGGCCCGATGAATCCGATGCGACATCTTTCCCATTATGACCGAAGTATCTCCCGAACTTCTGACCGTGGCCTTGGCCGCGTTGCCATTGACCGAATTGCGCGCCGCGTTGCCGATTGCCATCGGTACGTTTGGACTAGGCGTGGGACCGGCCTACGTGTTTTCCGTGATTGGGAACCTCATCCCGGTTCCCTTCATCCTTTGGCTCTTGCCTCCCGTGGTTCGGTGGACTTCGCGGCATTGGACATGGGCGCATCGCGTCCTGGACGCATATTTTCTACGCCTTCGGCGCAAGCACGGCCAAACGTTCGAGCGTGCGGGGATGGTTGTGATTGCCGCGTTCGTTTGTATCCCGCTTCCCGGAACGGGCGCGTGGACAGCCTCGATTCTTGCCGTCTTGTTTGCGATTCGCCCGAGGTATTCGATTCCGGGCATTGCCGTGGGCGTGCTCGCTGCCGGGCTCGTTGTCCTGGCCATTACGACGGGAACGCTGGGCGCGTACGCTTCGTTCTTGTGAAGATTGCCATCGACGGAACGACGCTGCGCGCACGGGACGGGAGTCCTGGTGCCGGCATTGAACAGTATACGCGGATGATTTCTTCCGCGCTCGTTGCGGCTGCCCCGGATCTCATCTTTGTCGCTTTGCCGATCGGCCGCCTGCCAATCTTTTCGCGACACCTGTCCGTCGCCCTCCGTGCTTATCTGTTTGGCGCGGACATTTTGTTCTGTCCATCGGGACAAATTCCGCTTGGATGGCTTGGCCGATCAGTGATCGTGGTCCATGACTTGGCCGTGTATGAGCATCCCGAATGGTTTCCGCACAAAGGATTCCAACACAAAATGTTGGACAATGCGGTGCGATCCATTCGGCGCGCGGATGCGATTATCGCGGTCTCCGAAGCCACGCGCGATCAAATTGCCAGGCTGTTTCCTGGGGTCGCATCAAAAGTACGTGTCGTTTATCCGGCGGTTGATGTCTGTCAAATGGCACAAACCAGCCGTCATGAGACGGTATTGTTCGTGGGAACGATTGAGCCGAGGAAGAACCTGGTAAACGCCGTTGCCGCGTTCGATACTTTTTTGCGCATGCATCCGGAGCGATCCGCGACGGCAAGGTTCGCTTTGGCTGGAAAGGTAGGCTGGAAGTCGGAAGAAATTCTGGAGGCAATTTTCCAGACGAACGACGCATGGAGAAAAAAGGCCGGAGAGGACGTGGTGCGTCTGCTCGGGTACGTGACGGAAGGGGAGAAGCAATCCTTGTATGCGCAAGCCGTCTGTCTTTTTTTTCCGTCCTGGTACGAAGGATTCGGCCTTCCAGCCCTAGAGGCAATGGCAGCCGGGCTTCCGGTGATTGCGTCGAACCGCGGGGCATTGCCGGAAGTGTGCGGGGATGCGGCCATGTACGTGGAGCCGGATGACGTCGAGCAAATGGCGCTCGCCCTCGCGCAATGCGTCATGCTGCCGGATGCGATGCGGGAGATGACCGCGCAAGCAAAAAACCGCGCGGACCAATTCACCTGGGAACGCGCGGCTTCTGAGATTCTGGACGTGATTACAACTTTGTCTGCAAGTACGCGATAAGGACGATTTGGGCAAGGAGCGCATAATAGAGGGGAACCTCGCCACGGCGCTTGACGAAATAATCGTGGAAGAAGAAATGCAGCACGTTGAACCACCGCAAAAGCGGTGTCTTCGTCACCTCGTATAGCCCGACGATCAGGTCGGGAAGCACACCGCCTATGATTCCCCATGTGAATGTGCGCATGGAGTCGATGTCGCGGGTGTTGGCAAGGAGAAGCACGAACAGAAGCGCGACGATGGCGTCGACGACCACGTAGGCCACGGCCTGTTTTTGACGTCGTTTGTGAACGCGAAAGTTGTCCGAAATGCCCGTGTCCCCGTGTGGGACCATGTCGATGAGAAAGTGGGAGACAAAACCGAAAACGAAGGCGAGGACCGGATTTCCGAATGCTTTTCCAATGACGGCCCCCAATGTCGCGTGCGTGGTCAGGGTCATAATACGACAAAAAGATAGCATATTTGTCGATTCAGTGCAATAAAAAGAAGGACCAGGCGGTCCTCTGACGGAACGGACGATCAGCGCATGATCGCGACGTTCGGGATCCGGAAGGTTTCCACGATACTGCCCACCGCGTCATCGCGGTAGGCGACAAGGTTACCGTCCTTGGCGCACAGACGCAACCCGCGCCTGATTGTCGCGCCAGTCTGGTACACGTCCGCCTCGGTTGGGATGACGGCGAATGGCATGGACCCGTCGAGGCATCCGTTGCCGATCGCATCGGCGAGTTCGACCCGCTGGTCTCCGTTGAATCGCGCGATCCATGTTGAGGCCTGCGGGATGCTGGCCGTGCCCACGATCAGGATGACCGTGGGCGTGCCGCCGAGCCGCGGGGCCGTGATCTCTCGAAGCCCTTCGTCGTTGAGACACAGGAGCGTGTCCGTCCAGGGATTGGGCTCCGACCATCCGATCGCGGTGCCGAACTCCTCGGCGCGACAGTAGGCGTCGGGATCGCCATACGTGTGAAAGTCATCCACGACCGGCTTCGCGGATGCGCTTCCCGCAAAGAGGGCTGCCAGAAAGAACGCCGTGATGGTACGCATGGTTCACTCCTTGGATAAGAACCTATGTCTTTCTTGGCAAAATGTCAATGTCCTGTTATGATCTTGTCGCTTGCCGCGGTGGCGGAACTGGTATACGCGCGGGACTCAAAATCCCGTGCCTGCAAGGGCTTGAGGGTTCGATTCCCTCCCGCGGCACCAAAAACCGTTTTATTTTGCCATCAAAATTAAACAGTTTTTGACGAAGGAAAGCCCTTGCCAAGGCAAGGGACTAGTGATATCATCCTGACACATCGGGGCTGGGTAGCTCAGTTGGTTAGAGCGAGGGACTCATAAGCCCTAGGTCGCCGGTTCAATTCCGGCCCCAGCTACCAAGAGATCCGCAATGCCTCGCGGCGTGTGCCTGTATGGGCATAGGCCGCGGGGTAGAGCAGCCAGGCAGCTCGCCAGGCTCATAACCTGGAGGTCGCCGGTTCAAATCCGGCCCCCGCAACCAAAAAGATCCGTCCTCGTGACGGATCTTTTTGTTTGTGCATGCGTTTGGTATACTGCGAGCGTTCATATGGCGCATATCGTATCCGTGGTGAACCAGAAGGGCGGGGTGGGGAAAACCACGACGACTTTGAATTTGGCCGCGTATTTGGCTGAGATCGGAAAGTTCGTGCTGGTGATCGATCTCGATCCACAGGCTAACGCGACTTCCGGGCTTGGGATTGCGCACGCGGAATTGCCGCATGGCATTTATGAGGGGCTCATTGGCGAACGTTCCATGCGCGACGTGGTGATGGCGACCTCGCACCAGGGCCTGAAGGTTATTCCGGCAACCCAGGCGCTCTCTGGCGCGTCCGTGGAGCTCGTGAACGTGGAGGAGCGTGAGCACTATTTGCGTAAGGCGCTTCTTGAGATCCGCAACGATTACGATTACATCCTGATCGATAATCCGCCAACGCTTGGTCTGTTGACCATCAACGGACTGGTTGCATCCGACTCCGTGCTTATTCCTGTGCAGGCCGAATACTATGCGCTTGAAGGACTCGGACAGCTCATGAACACGGTGAATCTGGTCAAGGAAAACATCAAGCCGGAATTAAGCGTGATGGGCGCGGTCATTACCATGTACGATTCGCGCACGCGGCTGTCGAACGAGGTGTTACAGGAATTGTATCGATTTTTTCCGGACAAGATTTTCCGATCCGTCATTCCGCGTTCGGT
>MGFA01000001.1:21892-42068 GCA_001791645.1 Candidatus Uhrbacteria bacterium RIFOXYB12_FULL_58_10 | reverse complement strand
GGACATTATCAAACCAGCACTCGGGAGGGGACTAGGATCATTGATTCCGAACGCCCCGCGGCCGACGATGACCGAACAGGTTATCCCGTCCGCGCGTCGGGAAATTCTTGACATTCCCACGGAAAAGATCCGTGAAAATCCGCGCCAGCCGCGCCAGCATTTTTCGCCGGCAGATCTGGAGGATTTGATTTCGTCCATCAAGGAACACGGCATCATGCAGCCGCTTATCGTGACGAGCGGGAAAGACGGGTATGAGCTGATCGCCGGCGAACGCCGTCTGCGCGCCTCACGCGCGCTCGGGCTCAAGACGGTTCCGGCGATCGTGCGGGACGCGAGCGAGCAGGAAAAGCTCGAGCTCGCGCTCATCGAGAACATCCAGCGTCAGGACCTGAACGCGGTTGAGGAGGCGATCGCGTACAAGGCGCTCGTGGATGAGTTCGGCCTGACCCAGGATGCGGTTGCCGCGCGCGTGGGTAAAAGCCGCAGCGCCGTGGCAAACATCCTTCGGTTGCTTGATTTGCCGGATGAGGTGATCGCCGCGTTGCGGGAAGGAAGGATCACGAAGAGCCATGCGCGCACTCTGCTTTCAGAGGAGAATGCGGAGCGCAGGCACGCATTGTTCCAATCGATGCTCAACGGAGGAATGACCGTGCGCGAGGTGGAGGCACGGGTGGGAGGCACGGGTCAAAGGTCAAAATGGAAAGGTCAATACGCAAAGGATCCGAACGTCGCGGCGCATGAGAAGCGTCTGCGTGAGATCCTCGGGACGAAAGTTGAGATTCAGGAAAAGAACGGAAAGGGAAAGATCGCGATCAGCTTTTATTCAAAAGAGGAGCTGCTCGAGCTCCTCGATCGTCTTTCCAACTAATGCCGACCCATCATGTTTGACAGCCACCCCTTCACGGACGATCGGGTGGCATCTTTTATTTTTGAACGCGCCTGATGCGTTCTCACGAATTTCATCCAGTCCGGATTCGGGCCGCGGCGATTTTTATCCGTGATGATTTCCACGACGTCATTCGACCTGAGCGACGTGTCGAGGTTGACCATCCGGCTGTTCACGCGCACGGCCGAGCATTTGTTTCCGACCTCCGTGTGGATCGCATACGCGAAATCGACCGGAGTCGCTCCGTCCGGCAGGTCAATGACATCCCCGTTCGGCGTGAATACGAAGATGCGATCCTTGAATACCTCGATCTTCATGATCTCGAGCTGTTCCATGAAGTCCTTTTTGTCCGACAGCTCCTTTTGAATCTTTGCCAGTTCCTCCATCCAATAGAGATTTTTTAGCGGGGACATTCCGGCTTCCTTGTATCTCCAATGGGCGGCAACGCCGTATTCTGCCAGTTCGTGCATTTCGCGCGTTCGGATCTGGAACTCGATCGTTTCGCCGCCCTCGGTGAAAACCGTGGTATGCAATGACTGGTAGCCGTTCGGTTTCGGCTGGGCAAGATAATCCTTGATGCGTCCCGGGATCGGCGTCCATTTTTGATGAAGCATGCCGAGCGCCGCGTAGCATTCCTCCACGTCCTTTACGATCACACGGACCGCGATGAGGTCATAGATCTTAGAAAGATCGTTATCGTATCTGGCGAGTTTTTTATGCAAAGAGAAGAGTCGCTTGACGCGGCCATGCACCTGGATTTCCGCGAGGCCGGATTCCGCGAGGAGCTTTTCGGTCTGATCGATGACGCGCGACACATAGGCTCCTTTTTCGCGGACCTTGGTGGAGATAATGTCGTGCACGCGTTCGTAGTCCTTCGGGAAGAGGTAGGCGAACGAAAGGTCCTCCAGCTCGCCCTTGAACTCGCTCATGCCGAGCCGACCGGCAATCGGCGCGTAGATTTCGATCGTTTCCTTTGCAACGCGTTCTTGCTTGTGGCGCGGCTGTGCGTAGAGCGTCTTCAGGTTGTGGAGACGGTCCGCGAACTTGATAAAGACCACGCGCACGTCGCTTGCCATGGCAAGAAACATCTTGCGAAGATTCTCCACGTAACGGTCGGTTCCCTGGTACTTGATTTTCTTCAGCTTCGTCACGGAGTCAACGAGCGACGCAATGTCCTCGCCGAACGTCGTGCTGACCTCGTCGATGGTCACTTCGGAGTCCTCGATGACGTCATGAAGCAATCCGGCCGCCAATACGTTGACATGCGCGCCCATTTCCGCGAGCTTGTACGCGACCGCAAGCGGGTGGACGATGTATGGGTCGCCGGTCAGACGCGTGATGTCGCGGTGCGCCCGTTCGGCCACCTCGTATGCACGCGTCAACAAATCCAAGTCAGGACTCGCGTACGTGGAGCGAACCAGTTTCAGAAGATCCTCGATTGTCCGGTTCGATTCGGGCATGTGATACAGGGTAGTCGAGCCAGGCGGGAAGGGCAAGGCGGAAAAACGCCCGCTTATTCGGCGGGCGTTTTCTTGCGGGGAAATTTTCGCGGGGGTGAGGTGCGCTTCTTTTCGAGCATTTCGAGCGCTTGCTCGAGCGTGATCTCCATGGGGTCCAGCTTCTTTGGAACCGACACGTTGGTGGTCCCGTCCGTGATGTACGGGCCGAAGCGGCCGTTGCGGATGATCACGGGCTTTTCGTCCGGGCCATTGCCGAGCTCCTTGAGCGGAGCCATTTGTTTGGCCTTGGTTTCGGCCTTGTTTTTGATGACGCCGCGCGCCTGCGCTTCGGTGATCGTGGCCGGGTGAAAGTCGGGCGGGATGCTCGCGGTGACGTCGCCCGCCTTGAGATACGGTCCGAATCGTCCGAGGTTTGCCACGATTTCGTCGCCCGTTTCCGTGGTGCCGACGACGCGCGGCATTTCGAACAGCGGAAGGATTTCCTCAAGCGTGACCGTGTCGGTATTCGCGCCCTTCGGAAGCGACGCGCTCTTCGGTTTCGGTTTCTTTTCCTTCTTGTCCTCGGCCGTATATTCGCCAAGCTGGGCGAACGGTCCAAAGCGGCCAGAGCGTACGATAACGGGAAGCCCCGTTTTTGGATCCGCACCGACCACGCGTTCCTTCATGACGTCCTCTCGCGAAACCGCGTCGGATTTCTCTTGGATGGTTCGGTGAAAGGGCCCGTAGAACGCCTCGAGCGTGGGAACCCATTCGACCTTCCCATCGGCAATTTCGTCTAGCGTGTTTTCCATGGTTGCCGTGAAGGCATAGTCCACGATGTTTGGAAAATGCTCGACCAGCACGTCGTTGACAATCATGCCTGTGTCCGTGGGGAACAGTTTTTTGTTGTCGTCGCGCTCGACGTACTGGCGCGCCTCGATGGTGGCAATGGTCGGGGCGTAGGTGGACGGGCGACCAATGCCGTATTCCTCGAGCGCCTTGACGAGCGTTGCGTCCGAGTAACGCGCCGCCGGCTCGGTAAAGTGTTGCGTCGGGGTTATGGATGTGTTGGCGACCGCGTCGCCGCTTGCGAGCGCGGGCAGGATTTTCTCCTGCGTTGCACGGTAGACCTTCATGAACCCATCAAACTTCACGATGCTGCCGTTGGCGCGGAACGTGTGGCCGCCGGCCTCGAGATCAATGGAGGTGCGCTCCACCTTCGCGGGCGGAAGCTGCGACGCGACCGTGCGGCGCCAAATCAGATCGTATAGCTTCCATAGGCCCGCATCGATGGACCCCTTGAGCGCTTCCGGGTCGCTTGTCACGCTGGTTGGTCGGATGGCCTCGTGCGCTTCCTGCGCGCCCTTCGCCTTCGTGACGTATTTTTTCCCGCCCATGGCGTATGCGTCCCCGTACTGTTCTTTCACGAATCCTTGCGTTTCGGTGATAAAGGCGTCCGCGAGGTTCACGGAGTCCGTACGCATGTAGGTGATGCGACCGGTTTCGTATAATTTTTGGGCGAGCGTCATCGTCTGCTTCGCGCCGAATCCGAGACGTGAGTTTGCCTCAATTTGAAGCGCGGACGTCGTAAACGGGGTCGGAGGCGCCTTTGACACTTCTTTCTTTTCGACGTTGGTTACGGCGAACGATTTGCCCTTGAGGGTTTCAACGATCGCGTTCGCGCCATCGGCCGTCTTGATTTCCAGCTTGTCGAGCTTCTTTCCTTGGATGGCAAATAAGGCACCCGGGAACGCCATTCCGTCTTTTTCAAATTCCGCGTCGATGGTCCAATATTCCTCCACGTTGAACGCCGTCCGTTCGCGCTCGCGCTCGACGACGAGACGCAGGGCCACGGATTGCACCCGGCCGGCCGACAAACCGCGTCGGATTTTTGACCACAAAAACGGCGACAGCTCGTAGCCCACGAGTCGGTCGAGGATACGCCGCGTCTGCTGCGCGTTCACGAGGTTCATGTCAATTCGGCGCGGCGTCTCGAGCGCGTGGTTGATGGCACTCTGCGTGATTTCGTGAAACGTGATGCGCTTCGCTTCCTCCGGGTCGAGCCCAAGCGTTTCCGCGATGTGCCAGGCAATCGCTTCTCCCTCGCGGTCCTCGTCAGTCGCGAGAATGATTTCACCCGCGTCCTTTGCCGCGGCCTTGAGTTCCTTCACGTGTTCCTTTGCCTTGTCCGGAACCTCGTACGTCGGCTTGAAATGTTTCTCGACGTCCACGCCCGTTTTCTTTTGCGGCAGGTCACGGATGTGCCCGAACGAGGAAAGGACACGGTAATCCTTTCCAAGAAATTTGTTGATTGTTTTTGCTTTCGTCGGGGACTCGACGATGACAAGATGCTTTGACATGGCTTTGATAATGCCGTGCGTTGACAGTTTTGTCAAAATTGATGCTAGCCCCGCACGTAATATAATCCTCCCAAATGTCGCGCGGAGCCTTTCATTTCCATGAGGGTGAGCGTCGATGAGATGGTTGCCGGGGCAAGGTTGGTTTTTGCCGTGAGTTCGTCGACGTGTTGCGGTTCGCGGGTGAGCGCATCGTAAATTGTTTTTTCTTCGGCACTTCCCGGCGCGTAGTCGGGCTTTGTTTCACGGACTTCGAGCCCGAGTCTCGAGAGGACGTCGGCAGGGGTCGTGACCGCGAAGGCTCCGGTTTTGATGAGGTTGTTCGGTCCTTCGGAGAGTTCGGAATGGATAGAGCCCGGCACCGCGAACACGTCGCGTCCTGCTTCCATGGCGCAGCGCGCCGTGATGAGCGATCCGCTCGTGGCCTTAGCCTCGATGACGAGGGTGCCGCGCGAAAGGCCCGAGATTACGCGATTGCGAAAAGGGAAGTTCTGTTTCATCACGTGCGTACCAATGGGGAATTCCGAGACGACCGCGCCGCCGCCCGCGACGATGTGCGCGGCGAGCGTGCGATGCTGCGACGGGTACACATTTTCCTCGTCGAGCCCGCCGCCAAGCACAGCCACGGTGGTTCCTCCAGCGTCGAGCGTTGCGCGGTGCGCGATGGCGTCGACCCCGTAGGCGAGTCCGCTGACAATGACCGCCCCGCTCTTCGCGATTGGCTCGACGAATGCGCGCGTTACCTGCTCGCCGTAACGCGTCGGGTGGCGCGATCCGACGACGGCAAGATGGAGGCGGCCTTGGTCGGGAAGCGTGCCGCGAACGAATAGGATGGCGGGCGGATCATAGATGGTCTTGAGCTCGACCGGGTAGTCTGGATCGCGCAGCGTGATCGCGCGCACGTCGTGCTCGGCAAGGCGCGCGAGCTCGCGCGCCGGGTCGATTGCGTCGCGCTCGAATGCGAAGTGTTCCGCGATGTTCGGTTCGATGCCCGCGGCGACAAGTTGTTCCTTGGTCGCGCAAAACGCGTCCGACAGGCTGGGAAACGCGTCGGATAGCTTTTTGATGCGCACCGCTCCGAACTTTGGAAATCGCGCGAGCGCGATCCAGTAGGCAAGGTCATCCATACCGAAAGCGGCCCGAAGGCCGCCTAAATCATTTTTTCAATTTCATCTGCCGCCCGCGCGATGAGGCCGGGCAGTTGTTCCTCCTCTTCCTTCGTCCATCGGCCGAGCACCCAGGTTTCAAGGGGAACTTCCGGATGTTCGCTTCGTCCGATGCCGACGCGCACGCGTTTGACTGCTTCCGTACCGAGACATTCGAACAGTGACTTCATTCCGTTGTGTCCGGCGCTGCCTCCCTCGTCGCGCACGCGGATTTCGCCAAACGGCAAGTCCGCATCGTCGTATGCGACAATGACGTCCGCGGCCGTCATGTTGGTTTGTCGCAGCGCGGCCGTGACGGCCGTGCCGGAGAGGTTCATGAAGGTGTCCGGCTTGAGCGTGCGCGCCCTCATTCGGTCAATGCCGCGGCGTTCCAATTCGTCGATCACGAGAAATCCCGTGTTGTGACGGGTGCGTTCGTATTCCTTGCCGGGGTTGCCGAGACCGACGATGAGCTTCATATTATTTTGCGCGCGCCGTCAGACCACGAACGTTGATGACGACCGGCGTTCCCGCGAGATCAAACCGGCCGCGAAGCCGATTCTCCAAAAATCTGAGATAGCTCGGGTGCAGGACGTCGAGACGCTTGGATTTGATGTTGAGGTTGAAAACAGGAGGGGCAATGCCGACCTGCGTCATGCCCATGATTTCCGGCGGCTTCGGTCCCTTGCCGCGGCTAGGCAGGTGGGCGCGGATCGCGGAGCGCCAGTATTTTTCCAGGTCGGCTTCCGGGATTTCCGTGTGACGGTGCTTTTGTACCTCGTCGATGAGATTGAACAGATCCGGGATGCGCTGGGACGTTTTTGCGGAAACGAAGATGATCGGCGCCCAGGCAACGAACGGGAGGGACGCCATGATCTGTTCGCGCACGCGGTTCATGGTGGTCGAAGTCTTGTCCTTCACGAGATCCCATTTGTTGGCCACGATAATCACGCCCGCCCCCGCTTCCTTAATGAGGCCCGCGATCATTTTGTCCTGCGTTCCGATCGGCTCGGTGATGTCAACGACGAACAGCGCGACATCGCTTTTTGGAAGCACGCGTTCCGTGCGCGCGGCGCCCTGTTCGACGAGTTGGCCCTGTTTTTTCATTTTCGCGGTCTTCAACAGTCCTGCGGTGTCGATCAGCAGGTATTCGCGGTCGCCATATTCGATCATGACGTCGTTTGGTTCGCGTGTCGTGTGCGCGATCGGACTCACGATGAAACGCTCCTCGCCCAAAATGGCATTGATGAGCGACGACTTGCCAACGTTCGGCTTTCCAACGACGGTCACGCGCACGGCACTCACTTCCGAAAGCTCGGCCGGCTTGAGGTCGACGCTAGCGAACGCGTCGTAAATGGCATCGAGCAGGTCGCCCGTGCCCGTGCCGCGTAACGCGGAGACAGGCATCGGGGCCGGAAGGGAAAGCAGACGCCACGTGGGGTCCTGCGCCGCGTTTCTGGCACCAGGCGTTTCCGCCTTGTTTCCGGCGACGATGACGGGCTTGCCGGACTTCATGAGCGTTTCGGCGAGCTGGCGTTCCTGAGGAAGAGGACCTTGCTTCATGTCAACCACGAACAAGATGACGTCGGCTTTTTTTATGGCGATCAACGCCTGTTTTTTGATGTTCGTTTCGATTTCGTCCGTGTTGTCCATGTCGAGGCCGCCCGTATCGATGAATTTCACGACGGTCCCACGCCAAAGACAAATTCCTTCCTTTCGGTCGCGCGTCGTTCCCGCGACGTCCGAAACCAAAGCGGCCCTGCGTTCCAGCAGGCGATTAAACAAGGTTGATTTTCCCACGTTGGTGCGACCAATGAGGGCGACGGTAGGGATGTGGGGTCTTGGCACAGTCTATTTTTTCGCTACGTTTGCCGAACTTTCTCCCAAAATCACTAAAAAGTCAATGTCTGCATCCGTGGCAAGCGTCTTGTATTCGTCGGATGAGACCGAAATCCCCTTTGGAACGATGTTTCCGGAGATAAGCCAGCCGGTCGCGGACATGGTGACATCCGCCTCAAGAAAGGAACTGAGCGACTTGAGCTCATCAGGTTTCGCCCCGTTCGTAAGGTCGTAGATCACCGTGTGTTCGTATCCTCGTTCGACGGCGTTTCCAATTTTCGTCACTTCGTATCCTTGTTGTTCAAGAAGCTGGGACGCACGGAAGGCAAGGCCCGTGATGGTCGTTCCATTTTGGATTTCCACGCTCACGAATTTTGGTTTTTCTTCGGCGGCAATCGTGCTTGTCGACGCATCTTCCTCCAACAGATTTAACGCCATCTTGCGAACGGGAGTCCAATCGTCGTTTTTTGGGAGAAGCACGTACGCGCCATTAAGCGACGTGGCGTAGAGCGGCGACGTTTCTGAGGAGTCCAGGACGCGGTTCGCGATGGTCGAGGTGTCGATGTCCTTGAAGTCGTTCGCAAGACGCAAGAGTTCCCAGGCCGAAATGTTCGTGGCAATGTTGTCCTTGAGCGTATCCATCATGCGGGTAAGGCGCGCCGGGTTCAGCAGCGTTCCGGCGGACAGCGTTTTTTCCTTGGCGGCCGCAATGAGATTTTGCTGGCGGCGAGCTCGGGCGAAGTCCGATCCCTCACCGTTTGTCCCGTGGCGGGATCGGACGTATTTGAGCGCGGTGTCGCCGTCCATGTGCACCCATCCTTCCGCGAACGATAGGCGTTCGTAACGGCACCCGTACGTCGGAATCTCGACGGTTTCCATTTCGCCGGTTTCTTCGTTTGGTTGCTCGATGGCCGTCGAAGTTCCGCAATCGGCATACTCGCTGCCAAGCACCGGATACGAGTCGTCTGTGAACGATCGTTCGACATAAATGTCCACGCCTCCGATGTCGTCGATGAGTTTCGCGAATCCGTTGAAGTCTACGCGCAGATAATAGTGAATGTCCTGGTCGAGGATATCTCCGATGACCTCGCTTGCGAGCACGGGCCCGTATCCAGGTTCCTTTTGTTCTCCAAAGTGGTTCGCATGGTTTACTTTGCGCCATCCCTCATCGGGAATCGGAACGGCCATGTCGCGTGGGACGGAGAGCATGCCGACCTTGTCCGTGGACGGCTGGTAGGAGGCGAAGATGATGGTATCCGTGAGCTGCGGCCCGTCGTGACCCGCGCCGCCGATGCCGAGTAACAAAAAGTTGATGCGATCGTCCTTTTCGCCCTTGAGCATGCGATCGCCCGCGCCGACCAGGTGACGGATCGTGGAAAAGAGGGAAAGGTTTGGAAAGCCGTTGGCATCGGCAGATGAATCGACGTTGTACGAGAGTGCCGCCCCGGCCACGGAAACGAAGATGGCGAAGGTCAAGATAACCCTTCCAAACACAATAAACGGCCTCCGTGGGGAAGCGTCGAGCTGGTATTTTTGCCGCAGGAGATCAATTTTAATTTTTTCCATAACCGTTTCCGACATTTTACACCAAACGCTTGAACGTTTCAATTGGCCGTGATATTCTCTCGGTGCTTAGAAAGCAGTGGAAAAATGGATGTTTAGCTCAGCTGGTTAGAGCGCACCGTTCACATCGGTGAGGTCGGAGGTTCGAGTCCTCCAACATCCACCAAACGTCCCGGTCTTGTGAAGACCGGGGCTTTTGTTATGCTGGTGTAGTTATGCACACATGTCGTCCAGACTATTTAAGCGCGTTGCTTGCCCAGCTTCCCGAGATGCTCTCCAGGGTGCATCGCTGGACGCATTTTCCGTCATTGCCGGCCACGGAACGGGAGACGGTTCTCGAACACAGTTATATTTCGGTATTGTTGACGTCCGCGATGCTTGCGCTTGAGGAGGCGCACGGTCTTCACAAAGGAAAGATGGATCACGGCAAGGTCGTTCTTGCCGCGGCGCTCCATGACATCGGCGAAGGGCGCATCGGCGACGTGCGTTACGCGGTCAAGCAGGATCCGCGCGTGCGCGAGCATCTCGAGGCGATTGAGCGCGAGCAGGTCGAGCACATGCTGTGTGATTTGCCGGAAGCGGCACGCGTCGTTTTTTGGGACGCGTATGAGCTGGTCAACAGCAACACGCTCGAGGGGCGGTTCTTCGAAGCGGTCGAGCGCATCGGGTACGTGCAGTATGCCGTGCCGCACGTGCAGCGCGGTCGCATGGAATTTCTGGAGGTGTTTCGCATGCAGCATGAAAAGATCCTCGCGCTTGAGCCGGAGTTTGTCAGCGCGAAGATTATATATGACGCGTATCGCGAGTACGTGGCCGAACAGATTCGGCTTGAGAAGGCCGCGGAGGCCGTCCGGTTTCTCGCCGGCGCACGGTTAGAGTGACGGCCTTCACCCCTTGCCCCGGGGCAAAATCCATGATATGGTGGGGACGATTTCATTTTTAGCCGCATTTTGCATGTTCCGTTTTACCCACCAGCACGACCTGTCGTCGGATACCTTCTGGCACCGTAAGTTCGGTCCTGTTGCCGGCGCGTTCGCAATCTTCGTTCTCGAGGTCGTGCAGATCGTCATAATCTCGGCGGCGATTATCATCCCGATTCGCTACTTTCTCATTCAGCCGTTTTACGTGAAGGGAGCGTCGATGGAGCCGAATTTTTATGACCATGAGTATCTGATCATCGATGAACTTTCGTATCGGATGCGCGATCCGATGCGCGGGGAGATCGTCGTGTTCCGCTATCCGCGCGATCCGAGCCAGTTTTTCATCAAGCGCGTGGTTGCGCTGCCAGGAGAAACGGTAGAGGTTTCAGGAGGACAAGTCGTGATTTATAACGACGAGTATCCGAACGGGAAGGCGCTTGACGAAGAGGTATATCTCGACGACGAGCTGACGCAAGGGAAGAAGAAGCTGACGCTCGGGGACGAAGAATATTTCGTCCTTGGGGATAATCGTGACGAAAGTTTGGATTCTCGCAGCTTTGGCCCGGTGATGCGTTCCGAGATGATTGGTCGCGTCTGGGTCCGCGGTTTGCCGCTTTCTCGCATTGGAACGTTCGAAATTCCGGAATATAACTTTTGATATGCCAAAGAAACCGACGCAACCGAAAAAGGCAGAGGAAAAGGAAAAGCCGGTCGTGACTGGTCAGGAGGTTCCCGTCAAAAAAGGAAAGGGCCCCCCGGAGTTGCTGCGCGGATTTCGTGACGTGCTTCCGGAGGAACAGGGACGTTGGGCCATGGCACGCGATAAAGTCAGGGCGCTTGCCGAAGCCTATAGCTTCGATCGCATTGAGCTGCCCATTTTGGAACGCGCAGATTTGTTCCAGCGCACGCTCGGGAAACAGACTGACGTGATCGAAAAGGAAATGTATGCGTTTGAGGATCCTTCCGGCGACCTGGTTGCCATGCGTCCGGAAGCCACGGCCTCCGTTGCCCGCGCGTACGTAAACCACGGCATGTTGAACCTCCCGCAGCCCGTCAAGCTTTGGTACGAGGGTCCCATGTTCCGTCACGATCGCCCGCAGGCGGGACGGTTCCGTCAGTTCAACCAGTTTGGCTTTGAATCGCTCGGCGTTCCGGATCCAATCGTGGACGCGCAGCTTATCCTGATCGCCTCCCGCATTTTTCAGGAGCTTGGCGTCGACGTGACGATCCAGATCAATTCGATCGGAACGCCCGAATCGCGCCAGAGCTATCTCGCGGAGCTCACGAGCTATTTCCGTCCACACCGAAACAAGCTGTCCGAGGACGACAAGCGACGGCTGCAGAAGAACCCGTTGCGCCTGCTCGACAGCAAGGATCCGGCGCTCGCGGAATTGCTAGGGGGCGCTCCGCAGATCGTGGACTGGCTCGATGAGGATTCAAAGCAGCACTTCATGAAGGTGCTAGAATATCTTGACGAGGTGGGGGTCACGTATCAGCTGAATCCGCACCTTGTGCGCGGATTGGATTATTATACGCGGACCGTGTTCGAGATTTGGGAGGCGGGCGACGAAGGAGAACGGTCGCAGAATGCGCTTGGCGGCGGCGGGCGGTATGACGGGCTCGTTGAATTGATCGGGGGACGTCCGACTCCCGCGTGCGGGTTCGCGATCGGCATGGAACGAATCGTGAAGGCCATGGCCGACCGCAATGTGAACCCGGAGCCGCGCCAAAAGCCGCTTATCTTTTTCGCCCAACTCGGTGACGCGGCTCGTCGCGTTGGCCTGCGTCTGTTCGAGGAATTCCGCGCGGCTGGCATTCCGGTCGCGGAAGCATTCGGCAAGAACGCGCTCAAGACGCAGCTCGATGTCGCCAACAAGCTTGACGTTTCCTACGCGCTCCTTCTCGGGCAGAAGGAAGTGCTTGACGGAACCATCATTGTGCGCGACATGGAATCGGGCGCGCAGGAAATCGTCGATTCCGCCAAGATCGTTTCCATCATGCAGCGCAAGCTGTCTGCCCCCGAAGGCGTCAGCCGGCCGAGCCAGGACGTGGTGCAATGACGCTTGACGTTCCAACCCTCTTCTGGTAAGCTCCCGTCATCTTATTATTAGAAAGGAAGGTGAAATCCCTGTGGTAGACGTTAAACGCCGCAAAGGCGAAAGCTTCGAAGCTCTCTTGCGCCGGTTTACCCGTCGTGTCCAGCAGAGCGGGAATATTTTGGAAGCACGCAAACTTCGGTTCCATAAAAAAGAACCTAACGGCCGTGCGAAACAAGTCAGCGCCCTGCGACGCCTTGAGATGAAGGAAAAGCGCGAGTATCTCATCAAGGCGGGCAAATTCGTGGAACCGGAAAAGAAATCGTACCGAAGGTAACAAAACGTCAGGAGACACAAGAGACAAACGTTCAATCTCGTTTCTTGTGTCTTTTGATTTTCGATGCTATCTTTATTTGCAATATGCTTACCGAACAGATCTCCACCGACATGAAAACGGCGATGAAGTCAAAGGATGCCGCGACGCTTTCAACGTTACGCATGCTTCATGCCGCGTTAAAGAACAAGCAGATCGACCTCCTGCGTCCGCCGACCGACGATGAGGCCATGGCCGTCGTGAAGACGCAGATCAAACAGCTGCGCGAAGGAGTCGAGATGGCACAGACGGCGGGGCGCGAGGAAATGGCGGAGTCCGGAAAGCGCGAGATCATGGTATTGGAAAAATATCTTCCGTCGCAGCTGGAGGACGTCGCCCTGACCGAAATCGTCAAGGACGCGCTCGCGCAGGCGGGTGCCGTATCGAAGGCCGATGCCGGAAGGGCAATGGGGGCCGCCATGAAGGCCGTGGCCGGTCGCGCCGACGGCACGCGCGTCAAGGCGATCGTGGAATCGATTCTCGCCGTATTCGCCTTGCTCGCCGTATTCGCCCTTTCTTCTGATCCGGCGAACGCGGCAACGAAGAACGCCGAGGTCGTGGTGTCCAGCGCACGCATCCTGCGCATATTTCTGATGCTTATGGGAATCGTTTCCGTGAATTTTATTATCATGGGCGCGATCTCGATCATGTCCGCCTCTGGGCGCGACCACGGACACCACCACGGCCTTCAGCAGATCGCCGTCGGCATTTTCGGAACCATTCTGACGGCCGGTCTCATCGCGATCGCGAGCGCGACGATCATGAAGCTCGATTAGGCGCGTGATATCCACAGAGCCGCCTGCTGCGCTGCAGGCGGTTTTTGTGTACAATGGTGGGGACGCTGGTTATATTCTTCCGATGCGTTTCAAATCAACCAACATGCGTAACCGAATTTTTGCCGGGGCCGCCTTGTGCGTGCTCTCGCTTTGCGTTTTGTCCGTCGCGCATCCGGTGCTCGCGCAGAGCGCAACGGATCAGCTGGAGGCCGTTGCCGCCGGTGGCGGATTGCCAACCGCCAACATTGGGATCATGATCGCGCGCGTCATCCGCGTTTTTCTCGGGACGCTCGGCATTATCTTTACCATCGTGGTCCTGTACGCCGGATTCATCTACATGACGGCACAGGGAGATCCGGACAAGATCAAGAAGGCAAAGGACATGATCAAGAACGGGGTGATCGGGATGATCATTTGCCTTTCGGCATTTTCCATCACGCAGTTCATTTTGAATCGGCTACTTTCGGCGGCCGGGGCAGGAGGATCCATTTCGTCCATTGCCGACCAATACGGCGAGCCGCTGTCCGGTTCGCTCGGAGCCGGCATCATCGATTCCCACTATCCGGAACGCAACGCCATCGACATTCCGCGCAATACACGCATCATGGTGACGTTCAAGCAGGCCATCAACCCCGCGTCGATCATCTCCGGGTACGCGACGAGTTCCGCGGCAACGGATTTGAACGCAGACAACATTCTTATCTACCCCACGGCAGAAGGAGACGGAAGCAAGCTCGCCGCCTCGGAAGTCCTTGTCACGACGAATGACGAGCACACCATTTTCGTCTTTGATCCGGTTCCGCTTCTTGGCGACGGGATTGACGACGTGAATTACACGGTTGCCCTTTCGAATGACATCGAGCTGGAAGATGGCGGATCGGCATTTTCCGGAAATTACTCCGGCGGATACGAATGGACGTTCGAGGTTTCGACGGAAGTAGATCTGACTCCTCCAAAGGTGGTGTCCGTGATTCCGCGTTCGCTCGCAAGCGCGGCGCGCAACGTGACCGTCTCCATTACGTTCAACGAGGCGATGGATCCGGTCGCATCGACTGGAACCTATGCGGAAGCAAGCTCCGGAAATTTGACCAACATAGAAGTGTTGGACGGAAGCGGGAATAACGTCGAGGGAACGTTCGCGATCAGCAATGGATACAAGACGTTGGAATTCACTCCGGTCGACGCCTGCGGCGAGGATCCGTGCGGCGACACCATCTACTGTTTGCCAGGGTCCGACGACCTGACCGTGCAGGCGCATGCCGCGTCGCTTACCGACGAGCCGCCGCAAGCGCAGGCCGTTGGCGTGAGCTTTGACGGGCTTGTGGACGCGGCCGCGAACTCGCTTGACGGCGACGGCGACGGCAAGGCACAGGGATCCTCGACCGACGATGTCACGGGAACGGACGATTACGCGTGGTCGTTTGAAACCACGAGCGAGATAGACGATACCGTTCCGGCGATTACGGACATGAGCCCCGGAATCGGCGATACGTTCGCAGACCAGGACGCGGACATCGAGATCACGTTCAACGTGGCCATGCGATCTTCTACGCTCAACACGTCCAACGTCTCGCTTTGGCCCGATCCTTGGTACGAGTTTTGGTTTTCGACTCGCAAGACCGACGTGGCCGACGAAGACGGCGATACGTTATACACGACGGCCCAGATCAGCCACCCAACCATGGTGAGTTCCGACGATGAGGGCTGGATGTATTTTCCGGTCGTGACCAGAGGGGTCAAGTCTAACGCGCAGATTTGCATGTTCCCGGCATATGGGCCAGACGAGTCCGGCACGGGGGTATGCGACGTGACAGAGGCGTATCCGTATTGCTGCGACGGAGTGTCATCCGACGAGGCATGCCCGACTTCCGTCGAAGGCGTCGATCTCCCCGATACAAGCGAATAGTTGTTCACTGCCCTTATGGAAAACCGCCGGTTTACATTTCTCCTTCTCGGGATCGTCCTCACGGTCGGTGCTGGGTTGGCTTTCGGCTCGCATGCGTTCGCGCAGACGGTTGATCCCACTTCGGGACTCGATACGTTCGCGGAAGCGGCTGGATTTTCCACGCAGGGTGACCTGACTCTCATTATCGCGCGGTTGATTCGAACCGCGATTTCGTTTCTTGGCGTGATCGCGGTCGTGATGGTGCTTTACGGAGGCTTCTTGTTCATGACCGCTTCCGGGAGTGAGGATAAGGTTAAGAGGGCGAAGCGTCTGTTTACGAGTGCGCTCATCGGGCTCGTTATCGTGCTTTCCGCGTTCGCGATCGTGCAATTCATTTTGTCGCAGCTGACGTCAGCGCTGAGCGGCGGAAGCCCTGGCGGCAGCTCGGGCCCCGGCGGTATTTATGTCGACGGGGGGAACCCGTCCAGCCAGTTTTCGCTTACGTCCGTCAACACCGATTGCGCGGAGGCGATGATGAACCTCCAGCTGCAGTTCACGTTTAGCCAGCGCGTAAGCTCGACGTCCGTGGAAGCAGATGGCATTTTGGTCAAAAAAGGCGGCGTCGAAGTCGACGGTACGTATGAGGTTTCTGGAAAGAGAGTGACATTTACGCCGGCGGCCGCATGCGAATCGGTTGCCGGAGAATATTGTTTTGACGCGAGTACGGAGTATACGATCACGCTTGATGCGAGCGTGCTGGAAAGCACGACTGGCAAGTCGCTGACCTGTTCAAGTGATTATCCGTGCTCGTATGCGTTCACGACCGGAACGGCCGTCGATACCGAGGGGCCGGATTTGTCCATGGACGCCCCGGACAACGGCGCATCCGTGTACGCGAATGACATTGAACTTTTGCAGGCGCTCGCGACCGACGATACGGGCGTGTCGAGCGTGGATTTTACGGTGGACGGAGACACCGTGTACCAAGCCGCGTTGTCGACGGATTCCACGGAAGGAGCGCTCGCCGCGACCAACTATTTTTACACCGCGGACGGGACGCAATGGGACACCTCCGGGTTTTCAACCGGGTCTTACGCGATTCGCGCGAAAGGTTCGGATTGCGCGGGCCATTCCGATACGTCTTCGTCGGTGACCGTGGTGTTGCGTCCGGCCCACTGCGCGAATGGGATTGAAGACGAAGACGAAACCGGGGAAGATTGCGGCGGAGACGATTGCGGGTCGTGCGACGGGGAATCCTGTGCTTCGGACGACGACTGCTCGAGCGGGTACTGCGACGAGGACACCGGAGAATGCGTTGGCGTTCCGAAGATCGAGGACATTTCGCCTGGCGACGGCGCCGGAGGGAACCTCGTGACGATTTCCGGAAGCAACTTTGGGGCGACTGCGGATTCGGTGACGTTCCTCGGCGACGAATCGACGACCGCGGACGACGTCGTTGTTTCGGCGTATGAATGCAATTCCTCCACGCAGTGGTCGGATGAGGAGATCATCGTTCAAATCGACAGCTCCATGACAGACGGCCCGGTTCTCGTAGAAACGTCCGACGGCTATGCCGACCAAACCAATGACGACTACGGCCCGACCATTTCCGATTTCGACGTGAACGGCGTCGAGCGCCCTGGCATTTGCATGCTCGATCCGGACACAGACGTCGGAAACAGCCCGGTGGAAATCACGGGAAACAATTTCGGCTCCTCCCAAGGGACGTCAACGGTGTATTTCACGAATTACGAGGCGTCCGATTACGGCGATTGGTCCAACGACATCCTTTCCGCGGTCGTCCCGCTCCTGAATGCTCGCAGCTACCGTACCCAGGTGTGGGCCGGGGATTATCAGTGCGTCACTTCGGTCGGGGCATCCACGGGGACGACCTGTTCGACCGATGACGACTGCGCGACCGATGAGGGGGAATCATGCGCGACAAAGCAGTGTTCGGAATCCGGTGCCTATTGTGACTCAAGCGGCGATTGCTCAGGCGAGGATGAAAGCTGCGTCTCGCTGCGCCAGGGTTCGAATAAGGTGACGTTTACCGTCGAGGACGCGTCCGCGGGCGAAACGCCGGTTATCAGCCAGGTGGTCACCGGCTGGGAGGCGTGCTCGAACGACGACAGCCGTTGCGGCGAGGACAGCGATTGCACATCTGGCACGTGCGACAGCGCGGACAACTGGGGTCCGCCAGGGCAGTACGTCACCATTTATGGGTCGGCTTTCGGTACTTCGACGGGAACGGTCGTGTTCACGGGCGATTTGGGGTATGCCAATGGTGACACGACATTTCCGGACGCATGCGGCGATGACATGTGGGACGACACCGAAATCACGGTGAAGGTTCCGTCGGAGTACCAGACCGGAGACGCGATTGACGCGGCAACGTACTCGCTGACGATCGAAACCGCGCTCGGGGCCACGTCGGAGGGTGTGGAGTTCGTAATTCTTGACGACGAACCGGGTCCTGGCATTTGCAGCATGGAACCGTCTTCCGGTCCGGCCGGGACAACGACGATTACGCTTGATGGTGACAACTTTGGAAATACGCATGGCTCCGGGTACGTCGAATATTACAATGGACAGGACGTGTCCGACGCGGACTATTGGAACAATAGTCAAATTCAATCGGTCGTTGACGCGGACGCCTCCACCGGCCCGGTCTTCGTCGTGACGAATAATGGATACGAGTCAAATACGGTGAATTTCGAGGTTGGCGACTGTCGGGAAGATGCCGCCTTGTGCGGAACGGGCGAGGAGTGCTGCGGCGATGGGACGTGTTCCGCGGAATGCGTTGCCGAGGTCGCCCCTTCGCATTACGCCTGGATGTTCTCGACCGGTGACATCCCGGCCACGCCGAAGGTTTCGGTATTTTGCGGAGATACGGATGGCGATGGAAATTACGACGGCGTTTCGCCGGGGCCGTGGGAACGGTGGAGCATCGCTTCGGACATTTGCGTGAACGCGTCCGTGACGGCGACATTTACGACAATCATGGATCAGGATTCGTTTGAAGGAAACGTTTCCGTGCAGACTTGTGATGGCGAGGATTCGAAGGATCCGTGCGCGAATCTTGACGACGGGGACGATACGAACGACGGTGACGTCGAGGGATCGATTGCTGCGACAGACGAGTATGCATTTGAGTGGGACCCGGACGAGAATTTCAAGTCGAGCACCACCTACCGCGTCACGCTCGACTCGACCGGGATCAAATCGGCCGCCGGCGCGTATCTGGCGCGCGATTATTCTTGGGAGTTCACGACGTCCTCCAGCACGGATCTGTGCGAGGTCGGGCAGGTGTACGTGAGTCCTTCGAAGTATACGGCTACGGCGATCGGAACCACGTGCGATTCCGATGACCCGGGATGCGTTGATTACAGCGCGACGCCGATCTCGGATGAGGACGAATGCGTCCCGTTGCAATGCACGTCGTACGCTTGGAACTGGGACGTATCCGATTCCGTCCGGGCGGAGCTGATCGGAAACGATCTCGGGGAAACCGACGCGTGTGAAAACACGGCGAGGGCTCTGGAAGAAACCAGCGCGGGCACGCCAGTGGAGATTGAGGCGGGCCCCGACGACGTTCATAACGACCCAACGGACACCGGTGACCTGACGATTAATTTTACGGACCCGGAGGTGACAAGCTGGGAACCCAGCTGCTCGACGGCCTGTTTGAATGCCGGACTGCGCGCGGAGTTCAACGCCGCGATGACGGAATCGGATTTTGTCGCCGGGGATACGGTGAGCCTGTACGTTTGCGAGGATTCGCTGTGTGACAGCTCGGAGGTCGAGGATTTTTCCGGGACATACTCAGTCTCCTACCCGGACGACGACACGTACGTCCTAACCGTTTCGCATGATGATTTTGCCGCGAATACCTGGTATCGCGTCGTATTGTCCGGTGACGTCGAGTCCGTATCCGGAGTCGCCTTATCGGAGTCAGGAAGCAACTACGGGTCCGACGCGAACCGGTATTACTCCGATGATTTTTCCTGGACGTTCAAGACAAAGGACTCCGACGTCCCCTGTGCGATCGATCGAGTCGAGGTTGCGCCGGCGGAAGCGAGCGCGACCGTGATCGGGGAACAAACCCTGTTCGAAGCAATGCCGTACGGCGCTCCAGACGACTGTTCCGCGTCCGGCCAACTTTTGGACGCGACGGATTATTCCTGGGACGCATGGACGGCAACGGACGCGCCGAACGTGGCCGGAACCACGGCCGATGTCGCGGAAATGGTGAGTGCTGGCGCGTTGCATCTTTCCTATGAGCTTGAGGACGGGTGCTCTTCACGATGCCTGCATACCGGTTCAAGCGTGACGATCGACGATGCCGTGTGCGGCGACGGCGACATTACGTATGGCGAGGAATGCGACGGGGGAAGCGGCTGCACGGACGAATGTCTGGACGAAGGAAGCGAGGCATGTTCCTCGACCGTGACAAGCGGCTGCTGCGGCGACGGAGTCCTGGATTCAGACGAAGAATGCGACGACGGAAACACGTCGAATACCGACGGCTGTTCCTCGGTGTGTCTGAACGCGGGTTCCTCGAAGGCCGGAACAACGTGCGGTGACTCCATCACGGACCAATCTTCCTCGACCGGTGGAGAGGACTGCGACGACGGCAACACGTCGAACGACGACGGCTGTTCCTCGGTGTGCCTGTATGAGGGAGGACGGGAGGTCAGCGGCGTGTTCGCGACGTGCGGCAACGGCAGCATTGAGGATGGCGAGGACTGCGACGAAGTTGACGCGGACGATGGCGACGGCTGCTCTTCCTCCTGTCTGTTCGAAGGCGCGAGCGCATGCGCGTACGAGTGTTACGACGATGGCTGGACCGGAGAAAACTGTTCCGGGGTGAGCGCGACCACTTGTTCCTCCGGAACCTGTCTCGCGCGTTCAACTCCGTGTTGTGGCGACTTGGAGATGGATTACGATGGCGACGGCC
>MGFA01000001.1:4416-21872 GCA_001791645.1 Candidatus Uhrbacteria bacterium RIFOXYB12_FULL_58_10 | reverse complement strand
GAAGACGGGAATACGACAAGCGGCGACGGATGTTCTTCTTCCTGCCTGAACGAAGGGTCATCGGTTTCCTACGACGATGCCAGCTATTGCGGGGACGGTGACGTGGGAACGGCCGAGGAATGCGAGGCTCCGACCACGGCAGATTTCAACGTGGATAACTTCGGTATCTCGGTCATCAAGTCAGCCGCGCCCCAGGACGTGCTCAATGGCAAGGCTGGCGCGGAAATTAGCGCGGCGTCTGGCAGCAACGAGGGGACCGCGGCGCTTTCGCTTTCTTGTTCGTGCAACAGCGATGACAGCTGTGGGAACGAATCCGCGTATGGCTGTGGAACTGGCAGCTGCTGTTTCGAGCGACCGAAGGAGTACGCGAGGTATCCGATTTCCGGCGCGACGGACGTGTGTCGAAATACATCCGTTTACGTGGATTTCACGCAGACCATGGACGAAGGTTCTCTTGATCCATCCGACGATCTCTCGAATCCGAACTTGTATCTTGAGCTCGTTTCCATGGACGGTTCGCCCGTTGACTCGACGAATTGCCCGGAAGGATACACGGATGCGACACTGGCGTTCTCAACCGACGGGGCAGGGGCGTGGATCGGACGCGTTTGGCAGTGGGTCGTGGGTTCCGTCCGGTCTTTATTCGGACGCCCGGCAACAGCCGCGACATACGCGTGCATCGCGCCGGTCAGATACTCACTCGTTTCAAACGACGTCAATGGCTCGCGGGTTTCACTTGGACTTACCGCCTTGCTTGAGGCGAACTCGCAGTATCGGTTTGTGATCGTAGAGGATTCGGATCCTTCGGATGCCACGGACGAAGGCGTGCTTTCCGCGTACGCGGTCGGGATCGTCGGGCCGAGCGACGGTACTGATGAGTCTTCGTTTTATACGGGAAGCGAGGTGTGCGAATTGGAAAAAGTGGTCGTGGAAGACCTTGGATTGACCGCGGCGCTTACCAACGATCTGCTTGATCCGAGCGCAAAGTATTTTACGGAGAACGGAGAGGAACATACGGTTCAGGCGGCCGCCTACACGGTACGCGGCGGGTCGCTCGATGCCATCGCGGAGATCCCGGCGGTTTACGAATGGTCGTTGGGCTGGGATTCCACGAAATGCGACGACGAATCCGATGACGCATGTGCGGACAACATCGTGGACATGATCGACGCGGACGCGACGCAAACGACCGCGACGGCCGAGGGGAACACGGGTCGCGAAACGATCGTCGCGACAGCATCGTTTGCGAGCACGAACACGTTCGGCGACGCGTCGGGAGGCGTGAGCGGCGGGCTTCAGGTAACCGCGAACGTCTGCGACAATCCGCCGACCGTCGGATTTCCTTACGAGGACACCGTTTCAAATTTCAGCTTCTCCTATTGTCGCGACGTCGGAGATGAAACCACCGATGACGACCTTCCGGAGCTCGGGGGTCCGATTGATGTCACTTCTTATTCCACGGATTTCATCCAGGAGATCATATTCCGAATCGCCGGCACCTCGGACGCGATCGGCGTGCGCGTGCTGAAAAACGAATTTTATCTATCGCCGTCCGCCTGGTACTCGGAGCAGGGATTCACCGGGACGACGACAGAAGCGTCATTGGACGGATATGACGCGGTGCGCGACGGGAATACGATCTATGTGGCCGCCGCGAACCATGACGGGGACTCGGACTTCATCTATCCGAACGTCTATGTGATTTCGTACACCCAGGGAGCCTCCGACGAGGCGCAGAATATTTTCGACCAGATACTGTCGAACTGGAAGTTCAACTCGAATGACGACGTGGTCACGGACGTGAACGTGTGCGTGAAGGACGGCGCGTATGCGACGCAAGACGGAGCGTTAGTTTCCTGCGCATGGGACGGTGACTGTCTCGCGTCGGTTGGTTCCGATTACGTTTGTGACGCGGACAAGGCGAAACTAACGCGTGACATGCGGCGTTTGTCCGACGTCACGTATTTGAACGGACTTTTGGAGGACTACGGGGATTCAAACGGTGCCTGTTCCGTCACGACCAACCAGGTTTGCGTGAGCGACAGCGAGTGCCCGGGCGACGAAACCTGCGAGCCGGCCGTCCCAACGATGAGCACCGGGACGTTCGTGCGGTCGTACTCGACCAGCACGTGGCCGTCCTGGGCTTCCGAGCTTGGCAACGATTTCGGGACCGCGCTCCCGGAGGATCCTGTGAACGGGTTTTACGCGTGCGACGACGATGGGTACGAATCCGCGACCTGTTGGAGCGCGACCGCCGCGACCTTCATGTGTCCGGAGGGGTCGCACGTGTACGGATATCGGAGCGTTGGCGGGACTTCGTACGCGTTGTACGCGCAGCTGGAGTATGCGGCGGGTTTGTGGGCGTTCGATCTCGTCCCTTCGCTCGGGACGAACGTGGTCGAGCAGGCATGGATGGGCGCGACCACCTACATGGCCGATGGTTTTTCCGCAACGCCGGTCTTCTGCAAGGATGAAACCGTTTACGGCGAATCCGCGATTTGCGGCGACGGCGTGGTCGGTTCCGAAGAAAACTGCGAGGTTGGGGAAACCATATCGACGGACAGCGCGTGTGACACGGACGGCGATGGGATTGGCGACGGATATCCATGCGCTTCGGATTCGGAGTGCGAGGTGCCACAGACATGTGAGTTGATATCGTGCGAGTCCGGCAGCGGGACTATTCCCGTCACATGCGAGGACGATTGCAAGGGGTTCCAGTCCGTCTCTGATGTCGTGGACCTCGGTGCGTCATGCGTTGCGTACGAGTGCGGAAACGGCGTCCTGGAATCGGACAACGGCGAGGAATGCGACGACGGGTCGCTCAACGGTTCGTACGGGCATTGCGGCGACGACTGTACGCTCGACACGGCGTTCTATTGCGGCGACGGATATTTGGCCGGCGGCGAATCGTGCGACTGCGGCGAGACGTCGAATTTCACGAGCGTCATGGCGGATACCGCAAGTTGGGCCGCGATCAACACCTGTTTGAATTCAAATGGGCAATGGACACGAAATCCGGCGGGAACGTGCGCATGGGACTGTACATCTCCTGGGCCGAGCTGCGGCGACGGGGAAGTGAACGGCGCAGAGCAATGCGACGGCGACTCCGAGGAGTGGGATGGAGCATTGTGCACGGATCAGACGACCTGTTTGGCAGACAGCGATTGTGACGACGGCTCACTCTGCGGTTCCGGCGGCACCGCGTGCGGCATTGGTTCCGTGTGCGAGGATAGCGCCGATGGCATGGCAACGGACGTCGGGGAAGCGTGTACGAGCGGATCGACCTGCGACAGCGGTTCGTGCTCGTCGTTTACCTACGAGCTGACGCGCACCCGCACCTGCCAAACCAGCGGATCCAACATGTGCGATTGGAATACGTGGTCCGGATGCGCGAGTACCACCCAGTATTGCGGCAATGGTACGACCGAGGGCGACGAGGCGTGCGACGACGGAAACGCTTTGAACACGGACGTCTGCACGAACGATTGCGCGCTTAACGTCTGCGGCGACGATTACGTTTACTCTGGCGTCGAGTCATGCGATGACGGGAGTGAAAATGGGGATGGGTGTGATCCGGACTATGACAGCACCTGCAACTACTGCAGCTCGTCATGCACCTATAAGACCTCGTCTGGCGCCTACTGTGGCGACGGAACCATCAATGGCAGCGAATCCTGCGACGGCGCCGCCCTCCCGGGCTACTGCATTGACACGTCAACCGGCGTGATCGACGTCGCCGGAAAGTGCGACGCGGCAAACAAGGGCACGAGTACGGGCTGCGAAGACGGATACACCTGCCACCTGCTCGGGGCGTGCAACGGTGGCACGAAGAACGGGTCTAAGTGCCTGTACTCCTTTTCGAGGACGGATCCGGACATCAACCGAGAATGTACCGTGTACGGAGGCACGTGTGTAACTCCGACCTGTGCCGATGACTGCTCGAGCATGTGCCCGCTTTCATTCGAAACCGTTTCGGTCGTCGCGCAAACGGAGGCGATTGGGGCTGATGCGTCGGATACGGTCGAACTGTACAGCTATCTCTCCGGAAATTCGCCGGACAACGCCACGTTCTTCCTCCCAGCCTGCACGGTCGGTACGGAGCTTACCGCTGACATCAACACGGATGGGGTGACTCTTCCGTCCATGGATGTCGTCTTCGTGACGGACTTATCCGGGAGCATGGCCCAGAGTCCGGGAGGGAGCACTAGTGTGGAATCCCCATACAGACGTATTGACTATGTCGTCGAGGCAACCTCAGAGGCCGTAGAGAACCTATTCGATTTCGGGGTTGAAAAAGGGATTTCCGTTCAGATTGGCCTAACCTCCTTCTCGACGGATTTTCGCGCCGCGGCGACTTCTGATTTCTGCAATGAATACGATAACGACGACGATGGAACGGTCGATGGCGCATCGCGTGACGGGGGGAACATTGATGCGGTCATTTCCTCATCGTCAAGCGAGTCCACGTTGCTTAGCATCATTTCCAGCTATGCGACGGAATGTGTCGTGGGAGAAAGTTATGGCGCGGGAACGTCAACATACGCCGGGCTTGAACTTGCGTATGGCATGTTGGCAGAGTCTACGGCAGACAAGCGAATGATCGTTCTGCTTGCGGACGGAGCGCCGAACTATAATTCCGACTTCCGCATTGACGGGGATAGCGATGATGATGGCGCGGTGCCGCCGTATGACGAGTGTGCCGACACCTCGTATTCCTACGGATCCCTCACGTACACGGGTACCTCCGCCTGCATTGCGGAAGCAGCGGACCTGCTTACTGGCGATACGACGATTCAAGTTTATACCGCGACGATCTCGACCGCAGATTCGAGCATCAGTTATATCAATCATCTTTCAAGCGAAGAATGCGGCTGGTCCTCCGCGGTGTCTGACGTATCTTCCGACGTCTGTACGACCGGAACATACGCGTTTAGCGCGGAAAGCGCTGACGGCATCTCCGAAATGTATGATTCCATCTTCAGCGGTATCACGGGGCTCAACATGAACATCACCACGGAGACGGACGGGGTCGCGCAGGTGACGTCCGGATCTCTCTCGGAAGGTCAAGACAACGTGCTCCCATTTCCGGAGAATTTCGAGTGTTCTGGTTCTGAGATGGGCGTTCCGTTTACCGTGACGTTCAACGGGGACGGGTACATTGCTCTAAGCGACATCAGCTTCACCTATTGTCCGGCACCGTAGCCTTATGGATGGATTCGACCAAACAATGGAGTCCCCTCATGCGTCCCGGAAGATGATGATCCTGATCGTCGGGGCCGTGGCTCTTGCGGGCGTGATCATTCTCGTTGCCGTTCTGTTTGCCCGTAATCGGCAACAGGTCGGCATTGATGCGCAAAACCTCACGCGTGCCGAGTCGCAACTCGAACAAACGCTCGAGCGTTGTGCCATGGATTCAGATCCCGATGCCTGCAGGGCAAGCAAGGTTCAATCTGCTGCCAGATCCGTGGGCGCGGTTTCCCTTTGTTCGCATCTATCTGGCGAAGAAGCCGATAACTGCGTCTGGCTCGTCGCGCGAGATCGTGAGAATCCGGATGATTGCGCGCCGATCCGGGACGAAAAAAATAGGATTCGATGCGCGGATGACATACGCGTAAAAACGGCGGTCTCCTCCGGGGACGCCGCGCAGTGCGAATTCATTGAGGAGACGGACCGGCGTGAACGATGCGTCGCGCTTCTTGCGGACCCTGTCACTTCTACGAATTGTGCCGAACGCGTTTCCGATTCGGATTTCTGTTCGGCTCTCACCATTATCGAGCAGGCAAAATCCGCGCGCAATCCCGGTTTGTGTTTGCAGATTCAAAATGAAGACCGGCGCATGGGGTGCATTGACCAGGTGGGCGACGCTGATTTGGATGGAGACGGCATTGAAGCCGAACGAGAGGATGCCTATGGCACATCGGACGAATCATTGGATTCGGATCTGGACGGACTGACTGACGCGGAGGAGGTAAACGTGTATGGAACGGATCCGGCGGATCCTGATACGGACGGTGATGGATTTTCCGATGGATCGGAAGTGCAAAACGGGTATAATCCAAACGGGCCTGGAACCCTTTAAACGCGTATGTTCGAAAACGTCAAACAACCTGAGGACATATTTGAGGGAGTAGAAGCGTCCGTGCCACCACCGCCGCGCATGGTTATGCCGTCTGTTGAGGTCCCGCCGCCCGTCGCTTCCGAGTCGACGATCGAATCTTCTGGCGGACGTTCTCCGTGGAAGTTGGTCGCGATCATCGTGACGATCGTCGTCGTGGTCGGTGCGGCCGCGGCGCTTGCCTATTTCTTGCTTGCCTCTCGCGCTCCGGCCACGCCGGGCGTCCCGAACGTGAGCACGTCCGTTCCGGAAGTTACCCCCACGCCTGAACCGGTTCCGACGCAAGCACCCGCGCCAGCGGCGGCAATTATCCCTACGACGACCGCGACCGTTCCTCCCGCGACGGATCGTGACAAGGATGGGCTGAGTGACGCGGAAGAGGCAGTTCTTGGGACGAGCCCGACATCCTCGGATACGGACGCGGACGGACTGTTCGACAAGGAAGAAGTTGGGACATACGGTACGGATCCGTTAAATCCGGATACGGACGGCGATGGGTACCAAGATGGCGCGGAAGTGAAGGGCGGATATAATCCAGATGGCCCCGGCAAATTGTTCGAGGTGCCAACCGAGTAAAGAAGGAGTTGTATGGCCGACCAGCCGAATCCGCAGCAGCAAATCGAAAAACCCGCACGCGCGATGGGTCCGGACGCGGAACCGGCATTTTTCGTGATGCCAGAGGATTATCGGCATGGTGCCACTGGTAAGAAAATGGCAGAACCAAAAAAAGAACTGCAAAAACCAGTTGTTTCGATAGCTCCGCCACCTCCGCCCGTTGCACCAGCGGTTGCCACGAGCGGAAGAAAAAAACGGCTGTCCAGGCAGAACAAGATTCTCCTTATTGCCGGAGGCATATTGATTTCTGGCCTTGCAATTGCCTGGTATCTGGTGTTGCGGAGCACGGAAGCCCCAACCATTACGCCCGAAGAACGCCCAACGCCTTCCGCACGGCCTGCTCCGGCTGAGGAGCCCGAGCCGACCTCAAAACCGGAACCGACGCCGACACCGACGGAAACGGAAAGCCCGTTTCCGACCACGACGACCTCTGGCGCGGATTCCGATTCCGACGGCCTGACCGATTTGGAAGAACGGATTGTCTACGGAACCGACGTCCGTCTTCCGGATACGGACGGAGATGGATTTCTTGACGGCAATGAGGTGTTCCATCGGTATAATCCGGGTGGGACAGCACCAGGCACGCTGTTCGAATCCGGTCTCGTGAAGATCTTTACCGGGCCTGCGTCCGATGCGTCCTGGTATCATGTCTCGTATCCGTCGGTTTGGGCGCCGACCTTCCTCACGGAGGATTGGGGAACGCCGACGACATTCGTGGCAACGACCGGAGAAAAAATTTCCGTTTCTGTTTTGGAACGACAACAAGGAACGTCATTCGCGGATTGGCTGAAAGGAATTGACACTGGTATCTATTCCGCGTCGACGACGAAGAACGGGTATGGGTCGCTAGTGAGCGAGGACCAGCTCACCGTGTACGTGGATGGATCCGCGTCCGTTGCCGGAGCGGGTTACGCGGCGAAAATCGAGTATGATCCTGGGATAAAGGCAACGATTGATTATTTGCAGACGTTCAAGATGATGGTGAACTCGATTGAATGGCTTTGATCACGGCTGAATTGAATCAGTCCCCTTTGAAGGGAGGACAGCGACTTCCTCGTCGCGTGTTTGAGCGCGCGCTGGCCGAGTGCGAACGCGCGTTGCGTCCGCGCGTGCCCATGGCCCTTTCCATCGCCTTTATCGGGGCTCGTGACATGCGGCGTCTTAACAAGCGATGGCGAGGAAGCGACCGCGTGACGGACGTGCTGTCCTTTGAGGAAGTCGAGGAAATCTTGCTTTGTTATACGCAGGCAAAGCGCCAGGCCATGGAGCGCGGTCATTCGACGCGCGACGAGGTCATATTCCTTCTTGTTCATGGGGTCTTGCACGTATTCGGGCATGACCACGAACGTTCGGTTGACGCTAAACGCATGTTTTCCATCCAAACCAAGATTCTCACCCGTCTTGGCGTCGACTCGCGCATATGATTCGATTTTCCGAGTTTTTTGCCAGCATTCAACATGCGATTCGGGGCGTTGTCGTCGTCTTTCGGCACGAGCAAAGTTTCCGGCTGCAGGTTGGTGCCGGGGTCTGCGCGATTGCGCTTGGTATCGTTTTTCACGTTCCACGTTCGCAATTGCTTATTATGTTCGTCATGATCGCGGCCGTGTTGTCGCTTGAGATGGTGAACAGCGTATTCGAGCGAATCATCGATAATTTCAAACCGCGTATCCATCCAATCGTCCGTGACGTAAAGGACGCGATGGCCGGCGCCGTCCTCATTGTTTCCATTATTTCCGCTTTGGTCGGGGTCGTCATCTTCTGGCCATATGTCGCGGCGCTTGTTGTGACGGGCACTTAACGGGTATACTGTCGTAGACATCGCATATGGCTGAGGAAATCTATACGGGGCTTGATATTGGTTCCCATGCTATCCGCGTCGCCGTCGGAAAATCTGTTCCAGCGGTTGGCGGGAAGGAGCAGGTGCACATCATTGGAGCGGTTGAAGTGCCTTCCATGGGAGTGAACAAGGGAACGATTACCGGCATTGAGGATGCCGTCTCTTCTGTTTCGAAGGCGCTCGAGCAAGCCGAGCGTTTGACCGGCCTGCCCCTCTCGGCATCCTGGGTGGGGATCACGGGGAGCCATATTCTCTCGCAGGAGAGCCGTGGCGTCGTTGGCGTTGCCCGTTCGGACGGAGAGATTCGGGAGGAAGATGTGGAACGAGCGATCGAGGCGGCGCGGACCGTCGCGACCCCGACGAATTACGAGATTCTTCACGTGATTCCGAAGAGTTTTATCGTGGACGGGCAACGTGGCATTAAGGATCCGGTTGGCATGAACGGAATCCGTCTGGAGGTGGATGCACTCATTATCCAGGGCCTTTCCTCGCAAATTCGGAATCTTACCAAGTGCGTTTATCGTACGGGTTTGGACATTGAAGATTTGGTCTATTCCATTTTGGCCACGGCAGAAGCGGTGGTCACCGGCCGGCAGAAGGAATTGGGTGTATGCGTTCTCAATATCGGAGCGTCAACCACGAGCCTGGCCGTATTTGAGGAAGGGGACGTGCTTCATACGGCCGTATTGCCAGTGGGTGGGGTACACGTGACAAGCGACATCGCGATTGGACTTCGGACGTCGCTTGACGTTGCCGAGCAGGTCAAGCTACGAACGGCCACGTGTCGCCCGGATGACGTCACGAAAAAAGAAGAAATGGATCTTTTGGAGTTCGGCGGGATGCAGTCCGAGATTGTCGGTCGACGCTTTGTCGCGGATATTACGGAGGCGCGCGTGCAGGAGATTTTCGAGCTGGTGGACCGCGAATTGCAAAAGGTAGATCGTTCCGGGATGCTTCCGGCCGGCGTCGTACTTACTGGAGGCGGCGCGAAACTTGCCGGGATCCTGGAAGTGGCGAAGGACGCGTTGCGCCTTCCGGTGTCGCTTGGCACTCCAATCGGTGTCTCATCCGTCATTGAACGCGCGCACGATCCGGCGATGTCCACGGCCATCGGGCTCGTTTTGTGGGGTCAGAATATCCGAGGCGCCGGAGACGGCGGGAAGTTTGGGAGCGTCCTGGCCAAGTTCAAAGGTGTGGATAAGTTTGCGGAGGGGATCAAAAAGATTTTCAAGTCGTTGAAACCGTAATGCGCCAAGAACGCTGATCTTAGCGTGTTTTTTGTTTTTGCTTGACACCCTAGGTACCCAGACCTACAGTGTTTAAGAATTCTGCTCAGGTAAGCACCGTTTTGAACAACTAATTTGTTCACTGTGAACAAACGGATAAAGCATATGGCCGAAGTGAAGCCTGACATTGAAACGTTTGCCAAGATCAAGGTCGTCGGGATCGGCGGAGGAGGCGGCGCTGCCATCAATCGTATGATCAGCGACAAGATCAAGGGCGTTGAGTTTATTGTCGTGAATACGGATGTCCAGGCCCTTCACCAAAATCTTGCCCCGAATAAAATTCCAATTGGGAAGACTGTTACGCGCGGCCTTGGCGCCGGGATGAATCCGGACATGGGACGTCGCGCCGCGGAGGAGAGCCAGAATGAGATCCGAAACATTTTGAACGGCGCGGACATGGTGTTCGTGACCTGTGGGCTCGGCGGTGGAACCGGAACGGGCGCGGCGCCGGAGGTGGCGAAGCTCGCGAAGGACATTGGCGCGTTGACCGTTGCGGTCGTCACCAAGCCGTTCTCGTTCGAGGGGGCCCAGCGCCGTCGCATTGCGGAGGAAGGGTACCAGCAGTTGCTTCAGCACGTGGATACCATTATTACCATCCCGAACGACCGCGTGCTTCAGATTATTGACAAAAAAACCTCTTTGCTCGACGCGTTCAAGGTGGTTGACGATGTGCTGCGCCAGGGCGTGCAGGGAATTTCGGAACTGATCACCATCCCTGGTCTCATCAACGTGGACTTCGCGGACGTGAAGGCGATCATGGAAAATTCTGGGTCCGCGCTTATGGGCATCGGACGCGCCACTGGCGAGAATCGCGCTGTGGAGGCGGCCAAGCAGGCAATCGCCTCGCCGCTTCTCGAAGTTGCCATCGACGGCGCGAAAGGGATTCTTTTCACCATCACTGGCGGCACGGATCTTGGCATGCATGAAGTCGCCGAAGCCGCGAAGATCATCACCGGTTCCGCGGACGAAGACGCCAAGGTTATTTTTGGCGCGAACGTGGACGAGGCCATGAAGGAAGAGGTGCGGATAACGGTGGTCGCGACCGGCTTTGACAGCCGCGAGCGCCGGACGACCGCTCCGGGCGCCGTTGAGATCCCCGCGCAGAACACATGGACCCCGACGCCGCTGCGCGTGCGGGATGACGAGTCGCATGAGCGTCGCATGAAGCCGTCGGTTGGGTACACTCCGCAGCCGGTTCCTCGATCGGTCCCGCAGCAGCCCATCCCGACGCAGCCCGTCTTTATGACGCCCAAGCCGGCCCCGCAGCCAATGCCGGCCCCGAAACAGACGACCGAAGAGGAAGAAATTGAGATCCCGGCCTTTATTCGAAAAAAGATGATGTAGTATACTAGTGGTGGAGGTGTAAGGTCGTAGAGTCGTGGAAGATCTCCGTGACTCCATAACTTTGCACCTCCACCACTTTTTATTATGCGTTGTCCTGTTTGCAACAACTCCGATACCAAGGTTGTGGATTCGCGCCTGTCCGTGGACGGCATGAACATTCGACGCCGTCGCGAGTGCGAGAAATGTAATTTTCGGTTTTCCACGCTTGAGGAAATGGAACTGCTCGGCCTGACCGTCGTCAAGCGAGACGGCCGGCGTGAAAGTTACTCCCGCGAAAAGATGGTAAAGGGGCTTGAGAAGGCCCTTGAGAAGCGTCCGTATACGGAAATGAACTTGCAGCAACTCGTGCATAAAATGGAACGTGACATTCAAAAGAAGCGCCGGGGAGAACTGACCTCCAGAGAAATCGGGGAGATTTTGATGAAGCACCTGAAGGGATTCGACAAGGTCGCGTATATTCGGTTCGCGTCCGTGTACCGCTCATTTGACGACGTGAAAACATTCGAACAGGAATTGCGTTCGCTGCTTTCTCCGACAAAAGTCGCGCGCATCCGCCGTAAAAAGAAATAACTATGGAACCATCCCGACTTTCCGGAGCGCATCAAACCATCCTTGTCGTTTCCGTGACCGCGGCCGCGATCATCGGTTCGGTCGCGGGCGCGGTCGGCGCGGTCATCATGACCGGGGCCATCAACGCGTCCGACCTGTTCGGTCGCCTTTCGTCGGGCGATGATTTTTCCGGCGTGGACCGTCACATCGTCGAGCTGATCGAGGAGGAGAGCGCGACGATCTCCGTCGTGAACGACGTTGCGCCGTCGGTTGTGAGCGTTGTCATCAAACGGCCGCGCGGAGCGTTTTACGCGGATGAATTCGATTCGTATTTTTTCGATTCCTATTCCGCGCCACCCACGCTTACGGACAGGGAGGCGAGCGAGCTCGTCGAGGTCGGGGGAGGCACCGGATTTTTCATGTCTCAGGATGGCTATGTCGTGACGAATCGTCATGTCGTCAGCGATTTGGACGCGACATTCGTCGTGGTCACGAATGACGGAGTGGAACTTCCGGCAACCGTCGTGGCGCGCGATGCATTTTTGGACATTGCCGTGCTTGACGTTGCGGGGGATGGGTATCCAGTGGCCGCGCTTGGCGATTCCGACGGCATTCGCATCGGTCAAACCGTCATCGCCATCGGCAATACGTTGTCCGAATATCGGAATACGGTTACCAAGGGCGTTGTTTCGGGGATTAATCGTCGCGTGGTTGCGGGCGACTACGGCGACGACGAGGTAATCGAACGTGCGATCCAGACGGACGCGGCCATTAATCCGGGCAACTCCGGTGGACCGCTCATCAACTTGCTCGGCGAGATCATCGGGGTCAACACGGCCGTGAGTTACGAGGGGCAGTCCATCGGGTTCGCCATCCCGATCGACGACGTCAAGAAGGTCGTGGAAGACATCGAACGTTATGGTCGCATTGTCCGACCATGGCTTGGCGTGCGCTATCTCCCGGTCGACGCGGACGTCGCGGACGAGTTCGAACTCGCGTATGACACTGGGGCGCTTCTCGTGTCCGGATCTGATTCGGAAACAGAGCCGGCCGTGTCTGCTGGTTCCCCAGCGGATCAGGCCGGACTTTTGGAGTGGGACATCATCCTTTCCATTGACGGCATCGCGATCGACGAAGACCGGTCGCTCGGATCACTCGTGAGCGAACTGGAACCCGAACAGACCGTCGAGCTACAAATCGCTCGCGGCGACGAACTGCTCACGCTCGCGGCGACGCTCAAGGAATTAGAAATCGAATAGTTATGACTCGCACGAAGATCATCTGCACCATTGGTCCGACATCCGCGACGCCGGCCATTCTTTCCTCAATGATCCGTTCCGGGATGAACGTGGCGCGATTGAATTTCTCGCACGGGACGCACGCGGGCCATGCGAAGCTGTACAGAATGGTTCGCGCGGCCGCACGCAAGGCAGGCGAGCCCGTGGCGATTCTCGGCGACCTGCAAGGACCGAAGATTCGCGTTGGCACGCTTCCGGAACAGGGGGTAGAACTGAAGGTCGGAGAAACGGTGACGCTTCCGGTGACCTATGCCGCATTGTACAAGGACGCGCGCGAAGGTGACCGTATTCTGATAGACGACGGTCTGATCGAGGCCGCGTACGTGAAAGGCGTGAGCGGGAAGATTACGGTCAAGGTTATGAATGGCGGAAAGGTCACCTCGCACAAGGGAATGAATTTTCCCGACTCGACGCTTCGCATTGCATCGCTGACCGCCAAGGACAGGGAGGACGTGAAATTCGCGGTGAAGCTCGGAGTGGACTGGATGGCGCTGTCGTTCGTGACAAGCCCAAAGGACGTGATTGTGCTTCGCAGGTTGATCGGGAAGGCACCCGTTCGCATCATCGTAAAAATCGAGAAGCACGAGGCTATCGATCGCTTCGACGAGATCCTGGCGGTCACTGACGCCGTGATGGTCGCGCGCGGCGATCTTGGTGTTGAAACGCCGGCAGAGGACGTTCCGTTGCGCCAGAAAGAGATCATTGAGAAATGCCGTCTGGCCGGGAAGCCCGTGGTCGTGGCAACGCAGATGCTCGACTCGATGATTCGCAATCCGCGTCCCACGCGCGCCGAGGTGTCCGACGTGGCCAATGCCGTGTGTGACCACACCGACGCGGTGATGCTTTCGGGGGAGTCCGCGTCAGGAAAATATCCTCGGCAGGCCGTGGCCATGATGGCAAGGATTTTAACGGAAACCGAAGCATCGACGTTCGATGACGTTCCGATGGACGAGCATCTCATCGAATCTCAGGTGAGCGATGTGAGTCACGCGCTAAAGATGTTGGCAGCTGGCAATCATATCGACGGGGTCATCGCATCCGCGCGATTCGCGCCGTGGTCGGAGATGCTCATGGTATCGAGGCCGGAAGTCACGCTGTTCCTCGCGTGTCCGAACGAAATCGTCGCGCGTCAAAATGCGATCCGATGGGGCATACGTCCGTTCACGCTCAACGCGAAGACCTCGAAGGAGTTTTCCGCGAAGGCCGTTCAGGAATTGAAGAAACGAAAGTGGACAAAGAAAGGCATGCGCCTTGCGGTCGTTATCGGGGGCGAACACGGGGCCGGGTTCGACATCGTGGACGTCGGATAAAAAGAAGGGCGGCCGTGCGGAGATCTCGGAGGTTGTCATTTTTCCCGTCTTTCTCCGTCCACACCCCCCTTGCCATGAAAATTGGCATATGTTACTATTTTGCCCGTCACCGTATGGACCGGTGGTGTAGCCCGGTTAACACGTCTCCCTGTCACGGAGAAGATCGAGGGTTCGAATCCCTTCCGGTCCGCCAAAAAACCTTCGCATTTCGCGGAGGTTTTTTGATTGAAATTAAAAAGCCAGTCCGTGTGGAACGGACCGGCAAGTGGTTTCGAGCAGATCACCATGTCACGACTTCGTCCCCGCGGCCCTGTGTGCGGGCTAGCGTCTCGCAGACGAGCGCTGAGAAGTCCTGCCCGGTGAGGCCGAACTGTAGAGCTCCTATGTTCCAGGCATCTGCAAGCTCGGGAGCGAACGGAGATGGCAGATAGTTCTCATCGAAGTGCGTTGCTCCGCGCTTCTTGGCCATGTCGCACAGCTCGACCCAGCTGCTTGCGATGAACCACGCGAGCCGTCTTGCGCGACCCTTGTCGGTCATCTCCTCGGGGAGCGTGCCGTCGTCTTCCTCGATGGCCTTGACGATCTTCTTCCACAGCCGTCCGACGATGCCCTTCTCGCGAGCGTGGCTCTTGAAGGCGTCTATCTCCTCCGTGGTCAGCTCGTGAATCTTGAGCGGCGGAAGCATCCGTGTTCTCCACTCGGGTTCGTTCAGGACGGCCTGGAGGTAAGTTGCCAGGCGCTCTCGGCTGATCATCACTTCACCTCCACGTCGGTCATGTGGCCGAGACCACGACCGAACCAGCTGGACCTGCCGGGGAGCATGGCGAAGATCGTCATGATCGCGATGATGATGAGGATCCCGATCGCCTGCCCCGGCTCCGTGTAGGGCGTTGTCTCGATAGGCTGCTGGGCATCTGCCCAAGAAACGGTGAACATGAATTCCTCCAGTCGACGTGGGGGGTGGGAGTGTCGACGGATAATCTTATTCAAAAAAGCAAAAAATGTCAATGCAACTTCATCGGCTCGTACTTGAACCCAGCCGTTTCTTGCACAAAAAACGTTCCAACCTGTTCCACGACGTCCCGCCAGAAAAGCACTTCTCTTTCGAGAGGTGCTTTTCTGTTATCGGATCGAGAAGTTTTACTTCACCTCGTAGACCCGCTTGGTGACCTTCGTGTCCGTGACGACATAAAAGACCAAATTACCAGCATCGTCGAATGAAGGGCGGCCGAATACGCCGTAATATTTGAACGCCTTCTCCGCACTCTCGTAGAAGAACGGCTTCTTTACAGGCACGTCGCTATCGGAGAACATCGGCACCATTTGGCTCGTCGCGCTTGCGACCTGTTTACCGTTGAGCCAATAGGTATATTCGAACGAGCAAACCGAGGAGCTACACACATCGATAATCGTTCCGTCGGCATTCAAGGTGTGAACGGCCACCGTTTTTTCTGCTCGGAAGAGAACGTGACCGATCGGGTCAACGGCTACAGGGACGGCCTTTACGGGAATCGTCCATTCCTCGATTGGCGACCACAAGTGTGTTTCGTTCTGCTCGGTGGTGGACGAGTAAGGGGGCGTGAACGCAAACACGTCATCAAGGGAAGGATTCAAATATAATTCTTTTGGCTCGAACGAGAGCTTAGTAACAACCTCGTTTTTGACGATGTACCACTCGCCGCGAATGTCACGGGCGCGGTAAAAAACAGAACCCGTGGCATCATTCTTGAGCACGTGGTCAACGTAGTCCCAAGCCTGACCGCGCTCGCTGTCGTGGACGACATACCAAATATTGCCATCACGCTCGCGATAGAGTGACGGGTCGTTAACGTCCATGTCGTCGTATTTGGAATAACTTTGCATATGAGCGACATCGCGATAGGTGCGCTCAATGTAGTCTCCAATCACCAAATTTTTCTCATGCCAGGGCTGATTTGGAAGATAGACGAGGACAGTTTCGCTGACTTGCGGAGCATCAACGCTCAAAGAATGGATAATCGCGTTGCAATCCTCTACCGATGGCAAGGTGATGGTGTCGCCAGCATAAAGCAAACCTTGGTAATCAAGGTCGTTTTCAGGAATGGAGGCAATTAGTGTCCAGCACCAAGGGCTACCAAGCTGACTTTCGGCAATTTCCCAAAGACTGTCGCCTTTTTGCACGGTATAGTTTTGGCTGTTTCCATCAGCAAACACCGCCATTGCGGGTGTGAGCAACAGCGTGGTGGTGAGCAGTCCGAGCATGAGTGATTTCATAGGGTTGATTGTATGTCGAAATAACGGCGAAGGATAGCAAAAAACAGACATTTCGTCAATGTTGCCTGAGTTGATACGGTGTGAGAGAAAGCCGAACGAAAGCCGAAAGTCCCCATCAGTCGCGAAAACTGGAAAAGTGCCGTTTCGTGTTCCACTTTGTACCAAGTTGCCCAAAGGGAGCGACCCGTCCGCCTCAAAATTGCCAAAGGACGAATCTCCCAAAACCCCTTTAAAGGCCGCTACAATTTTGGTACTTAACCCCTCCGTCCGGCCAGGAGAAAATCTCAGCTCACGCTGAGGTTTTTTTACAAACAACAAACCCCGCGTCAGACGACGGCCACCCGAAACGGGGCTGTTGTCGCGCGGGGCGAGGCGAGAAGCGTCCGACTGCGGCACGCTTCACTCAGTCGAGTGGTCAGAGATCGAAGGAATCTAATATACTTACGACCTCTTCGAGAAATCCGCTTGCTCTTCCGCCGCAAGTGATCACAAAGATGAATGAGATGCCGGTCGCAAAGCATCCCGCGAGGGTGAGCCATGTCGGTCCGGCAAGGAAGTAGGAACAGGCGGTAACGAGCATCGAGATGATGAAGAACAGCCTCACGTGTTTCTCCTTTGCTCAGAGCGAAACGAACATACTACAACGAAACCGGCTTGTCAATATTTATTTCTTGAGCGCGGCGATTTCGGCGTTGGAGAGTTCGCGGTATTTGCCCAAAGAGAGATCACCGAGCCTCAGGTTCATCACTCGGATGCGACGGAGATACACGATGGTATACCCGAGCGCGTCGCACATGCGTCGGATCTGGCGGTTGCTGCCTTCCCGCATGACAACGGTGAAACGTGTCG
>MGFA01000001.1:431-4400 GCA_001791645.1 Candidatus Uhrbacteria bacterium RIFOXYB12_FULL_58_10 | reverse complement strand
ATGCGCCGGCAGCGTTTGCTTGCCGTCGAGCTCGATGCCTTCCGCCAGTCGGTTCAGATGAGAATCGGAGATCGGTTTTTCGACGGTCACGTCGTATTCGCTTTCATGTTCGTAACGCGGATGCGTGAGCTTATTCGTGAGGTCGCCGTCGTTCGTGATAAGCAGAATGCCCGAGGTGTCCACGTCGAGCTGCCCGACGGGAAAAAGGCGGTCCTTCGTCGGAACAATGTTCATGACGGATTCTTTTTTCCGGCGGTCCGCGGTCGAAGAAACCCCAACCGGCTTGTTCAAAAGGAGATAAATCTTACCCGTCGGCGGCTTTACCCGTCGGCGCAGCACCTCGACCTTGTCCGTATCCGACACCTTGTCCCCAAGGTCGGCTCGCTTTCCGTTCACGAATACCTGCCCGGCCTTAATGAGCACATCGGCCTCCCGGCGTGAGCAATACCCCTGTTCGGCCAGGTACTTGTTGATGCGCGTTTGCATAGCCGTGATCATACGCTGAAAAGAAAAATCCGGCCAGGGGGAGTGGCCGGGAAGGGTCACGGTCCGTCGGGACCGTCGTCGGTGTAGGCAGAGATGCCGGTTGCCGTATAACAACGGGCTTGGTCTCCGCCTTCGACCTTGGTCCAGGACGACGTGAACCACGCATTGCCGTCGTCACACACCACGGCCCGCATGCCCTCGACGGTCCTCGGGTACCCGTTGGCCGCGAGGTCGCCCCAGGAGCAGGTTGCCACGCAGCTCGGGTTTGCGCCCATCGAGGACACGACGAGCGACGCGGGGACAGTCGGAACCTGGGCGTGGTGGGGCGGAGTGTCTTCGGCAGGTTCGGATTCTGCCTCGGGCTCGGGGGCCACCGAAGCAGGTTCCGGCTCTGCCTCCGGAGGTGGCATTGCGGCCACTGCCGGCGGAGTCTCCATCCTGGGCGGTTCGGGCATGGGCTCGGGGTGGTTCGGCCTTGTCTTCACATAGGCGAACCCGATCAAGAGTCCGAGTGCCGTGAGAATACCGAGGAACACGACCCACTTGGACGTACTGGTCTGTGCAGGTTCGGTCACCGTGGCCTCCTTTTTTTGTCACCGTAAAGGTTGTTCGAAAGACTGGTCCCGAGGATGCCGAGTTCTCAGGAGCGAAAACGATAACGCAAAAAAACCGACCCGTCAATGAGGGTCGACCTTTTTGTTATTTCTTGATGTGAGCCACGATAGCCTCGAACACCTGCGGTTGGTCCTTGGCGAGCGTGGAAAGAATTTTTCGGTCGAGTTCAATGCCGGCCTTGTGGATTCCATCCATGAAGCGGCTGTAGCTCAATCCGAGCGGTCTAACCGCGGCGTTGAGACGCACCTGCCAGAGCTGGCGGAATGTACGCTTCTTCACGCGACGGTCGCGATACGCGTACTTTCCGGCTTTGAGCTCGGCGACGCGGGCAAGTCGAATTTTTGATTTGCGGCCCCACATCATGCCCTTCGTCTTCTTCAGAAGATTTTTGCGGCGCTTGACGTGTTGTGTACCGCGCGTGACGCGAGGCATATTATGTTCCCGGAATCAGTGTTTTAATGGCGCGCGTGTAGGCACCGGACAATTCCGTGTCACGACGCTTCTTGCGGGTGATTTTTCCAGAATCACGGCTGTTGAAGTGGTCTTGGCCGCTGTGGCGCTTCAGGACCTTTCCCGTCGGGGTGATCTTGATGCGCTTGGAAAGCGCCTTGTGGGTCTTGAGTTTCATACGGTTATTCTAGTCGTCGGGAGTATAAAGGAAAGCCAAAAAGGTGTCAACTTACCCACGGGCCAGGATCATGGTGATGGTTCCGCCCATGACCTGCACTGGTTGCTCCACGCGAATGGGGAAATCTTGCTTGGCGAGCTCCAGAAACCTGGCAACGACCCCTTTGGCCACGTCCACATGCGCGCGCTCGCGTCCGCGAAGGCGGAGTTCGATTTTGACCTTGTCGCCGCGTTCAAAGAATTTTCGCGCCTGCTGGCGACGGATATCGAGGTCGTGGTCGCCAATGCGAAGCGAAAGGCGAATGCCTTTGATTTCAACCTCGTGCGATTGTGCCTTCTGCTTGCGTACCTCCTTTTCCTTCTGGTACTTGAAGTGCCCAAAGTCAAGGATTTTGCACACGGGAGGTTCGGCCTTCGGTGAAACCTCGACTAAATCGAGTTCGCGGCTGCGCGCGAGTTCAAGCGCCTTTGCGGTGGGGATGACGCCAAGCTGCTCACCTTTATCATCAATGACCCGAATATCCGGGTTGTCAATCTGTTCGTTGACCCGGAACGTCGGAATGTTCAGTTTCGGCTTTTGATGCCGTCGGCGATGAATGCGCATATACGAAGGGAAGTGTAGCGAAGTTGCGCTGGTTTGGCAAGGGAATATGATGGGGTCGTATGGGGACGATCCGCTGGCTTCGTGAGGTGGGGTTTGACGACGTGGTGAGCGTCGGAGGGAAGGCCGCGGCGCTTGGGGCGCTCGCGCGGGCCGGGTTTCGGGTTCCCGAGGGGTTCGTGATTCCGACCATAGGCGGGATCCCCGCACCTCGCCGCGATGAGGAAATCCTCGCCGCGTTCCGCGTGCTCATGGCACCTCGCGTCGCGGTGCGGTCGAGCGCCACGGTGGAAGACGGTGGCGCGGCGTCATGGGCCGGACAGCTCGAGACGTTCTTGAATACGGACGAGGAGCATCTTTTGGAAAACATCGAGCGATGCCGGGCGTCGGCACGGTCGGCGCGCGCGGAGGCGTACGCGGAGGAGCGGGGCGTCGCGGCTGCGTGCGTCGCCGTGATCGTACAGGTGATGGTTCCGGCGGAGGTCGCTGGTGTCGCATTTTCGGTTCATCCGGTCACGGGTGCACGCGAGCCGGTCATCGAGGCTGTGCGCGGACTTGGCGACGCGCTTGTGTCAGGACGCGCCGAGCCGGAGGACGACGCGCTCACCGCGGAGCAGGCGCGCGAGGTCGCAGGGCTCGTCCTGCGCGTTGAGAGTTTTCTGGGGTATCCCGTGGACATGGAGTGGGCCATGGCGCGTGGTATCATCTACGTGCTGCAAGCAAGGCCAATTACGACAATCTAGTTAGAAAATTTCCACGTCCTCTGTCCCCTCTGTCCCATCTGTCCCCTTCGTTTCACCTGTCCACTGCGTTCTTATGGATCTCAAACAACTTTACAAAAAACAGATCTCGCTCACTGAGTGGTTCGAGAAGATCGGTCACGCGCAGACCGAGGAGATGCGATTGGAGGACAACGAGAAGCGCGAGCGGCTGCGCGTGTTGAACGAGCACGTGGGACTGCCATACGACCGGCCACATCAGTTCACCGCGGCGGACATCACGGAGCGCACGCCGGCGTTTGTTGCGTTTCTCTCCAAGCACGGCGAGGAACTGTGTGCGCTGCGGCTGATCCCGACCGAGGCCCAATTGCCGAAGCTGCGGATGCGCGGGATGAGCGTGGCGGACGTCACGCGCGACTGGTTTCCGGCGCAGGGGATCGACCCGGGCAAGTATCGCGCGGACTTCGTGCCGCACCCGTCGGACCACGTCTGGTCCACCATCTTCGTCGTGAACGAGCACGGCGTGTTCGGCGAGATCATTCGCGGCAGCCATAACCAGCTTACCCAGGGGTTCCACGACGGCAACGGCCCCATCGTCTTTTCGCACGATTTTTCCGCGTGGACGCTTTCGCCCGATGACACGGACGCGCGGAAGTACCTCGCGGACACGTTGCGCATGCTGCGCGTCGACGACCTGTTCACGCGGTTCGCGCTGGCGCAGACGCTCAACGCGCGGTTCGTCCGCAACCATCTGGTCGGCTACTTCGAAACGGTCGCCTCGAGCGCGTTCGGGACCTGGTTCATCGATTATAACCGCCTGCTTGCGGACCTCGCGGCCGCGTCCGTTTCCGTCGAGACGAGCGACGCGATCCTGTGCGGTAGAACGGGCGGCGCGGGCCGCGCTCGGGGTCGCGTCCGCGT
>MGFA01000001.1:0-398 GCA_001791645.1 Candidatus Uhrbacteria bacterium RIFOXYB12_FULL_58_10 | reverse complement strand
CGTCGAGGGATTCAGCGGAGTGGCGACATACAAAACGCAGATCCTTGCCGATGCCTACGTGCTGAAGAAGGGCGAGGCTTATTGGGTGTACGTGCCCACGGACGCGACCTGGACAATCAACTGGTGAGCGCAGTGAATAAAAACCTTTTCCTTTTCAATTTTCATAAATAATAAATAGGGCGACTGCCATCGATGGCTCATGTCATTTTGTCCGAAATGCGGTGTGAAAAACGACGAGGACGCGCTGTATTGCAAAGCCTGCGGTGCGCAGGTGTCGCCGATCGCGCCGCCGCCCGCAATGGTATGGCAGCCGAGGCGCCGGAAAGGCTTCAGCGCCTGGTCCGCATTCTGGGGCTTGATTATCGTGTTCGTCGGACTTTGGGTCGCAATCGAGTTCG